>JASJLI010000102.1:0-18742 GCA_037620805.1 Akkermansiaceae bacterium | reverse complement strand
TGTTTGTCTCCAGCAGAGAGAATAACAAATCCCCAGTTGCGGTAGATAGAGCTGATTCGAGTCTTCAGTGTTGGGAAGGACTTTCCACTTGTCTGCAAGCCGATGAGTTCTTGAGTTTTCTTGATTCTAAGTTTTCCGTTCTGGTCCTGACGAGTCAGGTTAGCAAGACGGGCTTCTTCGGTAGCGATGCCACTAGTGGCTTCCGCAAGTTGCGCACGCATGCGCTTGATTTTAGGAACAAGCTCAGTTGGGTTAGGAAGCTCCTTGAGAATCTCGTCAGCGTTAGCGATTTCGGCCTCCTTGTTTTTGTGATCTTCCTTGAGAGCATTAACCGCTTTCTTTGCCTTTTCATATTCAGCTGTGGCGGCATCGAGTTTCGTCTGCTCCTCGGCGGCTTTGGTGACGTAACCTTTCTTTAGCTCGTCTGCGTCAAAGACGCGTTTTTGCTGTTTGGCTAGCTCCTTCTTGGTGCTTTTCTCTTCGGCTTGCTCGCCGTGGAGAAATTCAATTTCCTTCTTGTATGCTTCCTGGTTTTTCCATGCTACGAAGGCAGAGGCAGCGAGGAATACGGCTGCTATGGTTCCAAATACTTTTGACATAATCGTTTGCTATTGTGTTGGGATCGTGGGTTTGCGGTGTGTTATTGATAAACTAGAGGCCAAGGGGGGGCTGCGGCAATCCCAAAAACACCTAATTGCCTCTTATTTTTCCTTGTCTTTACAATGCCATGTCCAAGGGCTTTATTACCTCCACCCACTCATGAAGACTATTTTCCGTATCTTTTCCTACCTTGGCAAGTATCCCAAACTCGCCTCAGCTCAGCTCCTATGCGCGATCCTGATGACATTGATGCTACTCGCCTTCCCCATGATGACAGGTCGGGTCAAGCGCGAGGTGATCGATGGAGGCCAAATCGACAAGTTGATTCCTTTCATCGCAATAGTGCTCGTCGCCTTCTTTTTACGCGATTTCTTCAATTTCCTGAGAATTTTGATCAATAATACCTTCGAACAGAAGGCTGTTTTCGATCTCAGATCAGAACTTTACAACAAACTCCAGCGACTCCGGCTCAAATGGTTCGATGAACGCCGCACTGGCGACATCATGACAAGGGTGGCCGAGGACGTCCCGCAAATGGAACGCGTGCTCATCGATGGTATTGAGCAGGGGCTAGTCGCTGTTCTCCAAGTTCTAATCGTTACCATTTTCCTCATCACCCGCTCCCCCATCCTAGCTTTGTCTGCTCTGGCACCTATCCCTCTGCTCATCATCGGAGCATGGCTCTACTCACGCCATGCGGCGGGCCGATATAGAATTGTTAGGAAGGCGTCAGGTGAGATGAACGCCATGTTGCATGATAACATTGCGGGGATCCGACAGATTAAATCCTACGCCGCAGAAGACGATGAACACGCGAGTTTCAACGAATCATCTGGTAAGGTGCGAGATGCCAACCTGATCGTAATGAAAGCCTGGGCGATCTATTCGCCGAGTATGAGCTTTTTCAACTCGATTGGTTACGCACTGGTTCTCGGTGTGGGTGCATGGCAAATCCATTACAATGGACTGGATAACGCAGTTTTGTTAGAATTCTTCACCATCATCTGGGCCCTCTACGATCCACTGGGTCGACTCCACCAACTCAACCAGATGACGCAGTCGTCCCGAGCCGCCGCCGAGCGAGTGTTCACCATTCTTGATGAAGACAATGAAATCCACGCCACTGACGGAGTCGAGCTCGTGCACCCCATCCGTGGACACGTCGTATTCACGGGGCTTAATTTCTCCTATGGTGACCAGCCAACCCTTCAGAATATCAGCCTAGAAGCGCAACCAGGTCAGACGATTGCTTTGGTGGGTTCCACTGGGGCAGGAAAATCGACCATTGTCAGCCTGCTGTCGCGTTTTTATGAATACGACGGAGGCTCGATCACGGTCGACGGCACCGAGCTCAATACTATTTCCAAAAAGTCCTTACGCTCCACGATCGGCTACGTCACGCAGGATGCGTTTCTATTTAATGGACCCGTGCGCGAGAATCTCCACCTCGGCAAGCGCGATGCCAGTGACGAGGAAATGTGGTCGGCTCTTGCCGCGGCAAACGCAGATGGCTTTGTGCGCGAACTTCCGAACGACCTCGACACCGTAGTGGGTGAGCGTGGGGTAAAACTCTCCGGTGGAGAACGCCAGAGACTCTCCATTGCACGGGCACTTTTGAAGAACCCTCCGATACTTTTGTTAGACGAAGCTACGGCATCCGTCGATAGCGAAACAGAACGCCTCATTCAGGAAGCTCTAGATCGCCTGATGGAAAATCGCACCGCCTTTGTCATCGCCCACCGCTTATCCACGATCCGCAATGCCGATCTGATCCACGTGCTTGATCGCGGCAAGGTAATCGAAAGCGGCACCCACGATGAATTGTTAGCTATTAATGGGAAATACACCCAGCTTTCCAAGCAATCGTTTCTGGATGATTAGGGAGTGGGGACATTCCTGTCCGCTGCGGAGGATATGTGTGCTTGGGTTGCCCATGGACAGAAATGCCTCGCCCGCTCTGGCTATGCTACCATGCAGCCCTCCTCCGTCGGGCTGGCATGAGATCGTGCGTTGTCCATGCTCCTTATCTACAAAAAAACGGCGACCTGCTTGAGCAAGTCGCCGTTTTGTGAGTGTTTCTAACTCGTTGATTAACGAGAGTAGAGTTCCACAACGAGTTGAACGTTGACCTGGTGGTCGAAGTCTTCGTTTTCAGGAACGCGGGTGATGTTACCCTTCATGTCTGCACGATCAAGAGTGATCCACTCTTTAAGTGGCACTGCTTGACTGAGGTCCATGTAGCGGAGGCCGAGCTGCTGTGAGCTTGGTTTATCCTGCACGGTAACTACGTCACCGGGCTTGCATTGGAAACTAGGGATGTCAACGCGCTTGCCGTTCACCTGGATGTGTCCGTGGTTCACCATTTGGCGAGCAGCGGAACGGGTGTTGCCAAGGCCGAGGCGGTAGCAAACGTTATCGAGGCGGAGTTCAAGCAGTTGGCAAAGCACCTCACCGGTAATTCCGCGGCGACGGCTTGCTTCTGCAAAGTAGAGACGGAATTGCTTTTCGAGAACACCGAATTGGAAACGAAGCTTTTGCTTCTCTCCGAGAGCTATTGCGTAGTCGGACTTCTTACGACGACCTGCACGGACACCGTGCTGGCCAGGAGGGAAGGCGCGACGTTCGAGAGCTTTCGAAGGTCCGAATAGGGCGACGCCGAAACGACGGCTGATTTTATCTTTGGGGCCAGTGTAACGAGCCATAATATTAAATAAGTTAGAGTGTTAAAATGATGGATAATTACACGCGGCGAGCTTTCTTAGGGCGGCAACCGTTGTGCGGGATAGGAGTAACGTCCTTGATAGCTGTGATGTTGATACCGAGACCTTGCACGGCACGAACAGCAGATTCACGTCCGGAACCAGGTCCCTTAACGCGAACTTCAACTTCTTTCAGGCCGTGGCTCATTGCTTGGCGGCAAGCATCTTGGGAAACGACCTGAGCTGCGTATGCGGTGCTCTTACGTGATCCCTTGAAGCCCATCTTACCAGCACTGGACCAGCCAATGGAGTTTCCACGGACGTCGGTGACAGTAACAAGGGTATTGTTAAAGGTAGCGACGATGTGAACGACACCCGTTTGGATGTTCTTGCTCTTCTTGGCTTTGTGAATGCGGATTTGCTCTTCTTCACCACCTGCGATTTCGGCGAAAATGTCGCGCTTCTTTTCAGGTCCCTTAGGAACTTCTTCAGCAGCGGGAGTCGCTTCTTCTTTAGCGGGTGCCTCGGCAGCGGCCTCAGGGGCAGCTTCTTTGGCGGCGGCAGGTGCTTCAGCAGCTTCTTTAGCAGGAGCTTTTTTTGCTGCAGGAACCTCTGCGGCTACTTCAGGAGTGGCTGCATCGTCTTTGATTTCTTCTTCAGACATGATAATAAATTTTTGGGTCTATTCTAGTTGGTGGGTTACTTCATTACACCTATGGTGCGCTTCTTACCCTTACGAGTACGAGCGTTAGTGCCGGTGCGTTGGCCACGAACAGGAAGACCGACCTTATGGCGAATCCCGCGGTAGCAGTTAATAGCCGACAAGCGCTTCATAGCAGCTTGCTGTTCACGACGGAGATCACCTTCGATGATGATCGCTTCCGATGTGATGACTTGAGCAATCTTTACGAGTTGCTCTTCAGTGAGTTGACCGGTGCGGATGTTAGGATCCACTCCTGCCTGCTCGAGAATGCGTTTGGATGTTTGAGGTCCAACGCCATAGATGTAGGGAAGAGAAGCTTCGATGCGCTTCTCATTCGGGATTTCGATGCCGAATATACGTGCCATATACTTAATTAGGTGGTGTTGTTATTGTAGTTTGTAGGCGTGCTCATACTGGATAAAATCCTCTTGTATGATAGTCCGTCTGGACATCCTGCACACCGCGCGGGACGGGGTAGATAGCAGAGATCCACCGACTGGCAAGTGAGAATTAACGATTTCTCGCTGTAAACCCCTTATTTTACTCGTTTTGAGCTCGATGGTTAAGTGAAGTTAATCAATAGAGGGCATTCCTGCCTCTATAGAGCCCCTTTTTCGCTAGCTAGAATGTCATCCATCGTCTGACGCGGACGGATCACACGGGATTCGCAACCTTCAACGAGGATTTCCACGGGAAGAGGACGGGAATTGTAATTTGAGGCCATCACAAATCCATAGGCACCAGCACTGAGCAGGGCGATGGCTTCTCCGGGAGCAAAGTCTGGCAGTTCACGATCTTGGCAGAAAAAGTCACCCGTTTCGCAAACTGGACCAACGACATCAACGGCAGTGCTTCCACCCGTAGGCTCTTTAAGAGGCACGATGTCGTGATGACCCTCGTAGAGTGCAGGGCGGATGAGGTCGTTCATTCCGGCATCAACGATGCGGAAGGTCTTGGCAGACCCCTTTTTCTCGTAGAGACAGCTTGTCAGTAGAACTCCCGCATTGCCAACGATGTAGCGACCAGGCTCAAGAAGGATTTTTAGTCCGGTTTCTTTCAACACGGGGATGACACCGGCAGCATATTGCTCGATGGTGAGGGGCTTATTTTCATCGTCCTGAGCTTGCCACCAGTCGGGCTTGCCGGATTCGAGTGCAGGATCGTAAACAATACCCACGCCCCCACCGATGGAGAAAAACTCGATACCGTAGGCGTCTTTGAGACGGATTGCGAGCGGGGAGACTTTTTCGACCGCCTCGATAAATGGATTCAGCGAGGTCAACTGGGAGCCAATGTGCATCTGAAGCCCCCGAAGTTTAATATTCGGAAGTTGAGCGGCACGTTCGTAGGCCGCATCGATGACTGAGAAGTCGACACCGAACTTATTTTCAGATTTTCCGGTGGAGATATACTTGTGCGTCTTGGCATCGACATTTGGGTTCACGCGGTAGGCAACAGGAGCAATCTTGCCCATTTCAGCGGCAACCATGTTGATGAAGACGACCTCTTCCTCGCTCTCGGCATTAAAACAGTAAATCTCTTCCGTAAGAGCGTATTCGATTTCCTCACGGGTCTTACCAACACCTGCAAAGGTGCACTTTCCAGCATCACCTCCCGCTTCGATCACCCGGCGAAGTTCACCACCGGATACGATGTCAAAACCACTCCCCTCGTCCACAAGGAGCTTGAGCACGGAGAGGTTCGAGTTCGCTTTCACAGCGTATTCAATACCGTGATCGATTTCCGCCAGTGCTTGGTCGAGTCGGCAATAGTGATCGCGGATCGTATTTGCGCTATAGACGTAGGCGGGCGTGCCGTATTCGTCGGCTAATGTCGCCAGATCAACGCCTTCGCAGTGGAGTGAGCCATTTTGGTAATGGAATGAGTGCATGCACTCGTTTGTACCAGCGCGGGGAAATATGCAAGTATCTACACGGTGCTATTTCCCGGTTAGTGTGTCTTAGAGCACATAAATCGCCTTGATCATGTCTAGGCACTTCGCCTTTGGCAACGGAGCCAGCTCCATCTGATTCATGATGTAACAGAACGACAACCCGTTTTCTGGATCGCCGAAGGCATGGCTCCCACCGGCGCCAGGATGACCAAATGCTCTGCGTGAAAGCCCGTAGTGATGCCTCTGTTTCCGACCAAAACTATCCAAGGGGTCGAGCTGGAAACCACATGAAAATGCCGTAGCCGTTTGGAGAATCTTATCCTGACCGCTACACCTCACCGTGCCCATCCATTCCCTGACTTGTGCGGAAAAGAAATCGATCTCTCCACAAGCCGCCTGATAGAACTTAGCTACGGCATGGGCTGTGCCGATACCACCCATCGATGGAAAACCTGCCTGCCAGGCTCTCACCTCGTTCATCTCTCGCACTGAATGCATCCCTTTGGGTGAGAAAAACGACCTCTTCACCAGAGAATCCGGCGTGTTGAATGCTCGGTAAAACTCAGTCTCCAGATCCGACTTGTCCTGTTTCCCTGGATAGAGACGGGCAACGCGACCAAATTCCGTCTCAGGCAAACCAATCCATAGATCAAGCTTCAGAGGCTCGGCAATTTTCTCCCTCCACATATCGCCGAGAGTTTTTCCGGTAATCCGACGTGTAATCTCATCCTGAATAAAACCTAAAACTCTCGGGTGGTAGCCGTGCCCAGCCCCAGGACCGTCTAATGGCCAATTGGGAGATTGTTTTTCCACGGCCGCAATAACTTCATCGTAATCCCATGTCGACGCCACAACATCCAATGCAGCTAATCCCAGACGATGTGACATCAGCTGACCAAACGTCCCCTGCTCGATGGGAAAAGCCGGCCAGACACTGCGAACTTTATCTTCAGGCGTCATGCCCTGCTCTTCTAAAATCATTAACAACGCCGCCGCCGACAGCCCCTTCGTGGTAGAATAAAAAGGAACGATCGTCTCAGCCGTCCACGGTCGTTTGTGCTCGCGCTCGCACCAGCCTTGGTTGAGTGAAACGACTTCCTCGCCATGTTTCCAGACACTCACCGAGGCGCCGAGCTCTCCTCGATCGGTAAAATTTTTCTGAAATGCTTTTTCCAGCTCGGCAACGTTCACGCGCCCTCCCTAGCTTATTTTTCAGAACTTCACATCTAATTCTTGATTCTTACCCCTTCATTCTTAACTCTCCCCCCATGCCCGCCACCTCCCAATGCACCCGCACCCCAGAATCAGGTGAATTTATGCCTGATGATTATTTTCAGGTGCACACGCCAAATGACATCTTCGCAAACGATCATCCCATGGAAATCGATCTCGGCTGTGGCGATGGCACCTTTCTCATCGAGATGGCGAAACACTACCCTGAGCGCAACTTCCTCGGCGTGGAACGACTCCTCGGCAGGGTCCGTGGTGTCTGTAAACGCATCCAGGAACTGGGACTCACCAATGTCAAAGTTCTACGGCTCGAAAGTCAATACACCCTTGAATGGTTATTAGCAAAAAACTCGGTCTCACGCCTCCATCTACTCTGCCCCGATCCATGGCCAAAGGCGAGGCATCACAAACGCCGCCTGGTCCAACAAGATTTCCTAACAATACTTCAAACCGCTCTCAGCCCTGATGGCGAGTTCCTCTTTAAAACCGACCACCCAGAATACTTCGAATGGGTAGGCGAGGAAATGGAGTCTTACAATCAATCTGGAGACAAATTCACCTCACTCCCGTGGCCAGATGACGGTGAAGACTGCTCATTTTTCTACCCCAAAACCGACTTCCAAGTTCACTGGGAAAGCCAGGGGAAAAGCATCCACCGTCTGAGATTTGGCAGTTAGGCTAGGGCTTCCCTACAAAAGGGGCTTCCCTAAAAAAAAACGGCACGGAATGAACCGCGCCGCTTTGGAAATTAATGATCGTTACTTACTAGAAGTTACTTGCGTTATCCCTGTTCTTTTTGATGTCCCCAGCTAGATTGTCAGCTCCCTTACTCCATATGAGAACCTTCTTACCTTGAATATCAGATCCTCCAAATGGGTCTGGCAGCTCGTCATCCAGGTCGTAGTCCATCGAGACGTAGTATTTCTGACCCCATGGATCGAAGAGCTCGACATTGTTACCAGTAATTAGCATTCCATCCTTTTTGGCTTTAGCATTTGGTTGTTGAAAGAACTTGATTTGCTTAAAGTTGATCTGGTCTTCACGACCAGCTAGAATAGACATAAGACCATCGTTTGATTGCTGTGCTAATAAGTCCGAATCAGGTGCGTTGCCACCACCATCGTAAGGTAGATAGTTATACTCGTTTTCAAAGTTATTCACCGCAACTTCGAATGCTTGGCAAACACCTTTTGACTTAGCAATTTTAGCTTTATTCAATGCCCCAATAATCGCGGGTGTTGATAGTGCGGCAAGGACCGCAATGATAGCGATCACCACCAGCAGCTCGATGAGTGTAAAACCCTTGGATAGCTTTGTTTTTAATTTCATAGTGTAATTTGGTTTTTAGATGATTGGATAGGTTGTGCTTCTTGTTAGTCTCGAATATGGAATCGATGGTGTGATCGGTATCTATACTGCGTCTAATCAGACAGATTTTAAGCGCCGGTGCAACCACGTACTTAAACGTGAGTTTACATTGCAAATACATTCATAAGTATAATTAACACCGTAATCATACCCCTGCAAACGAATAATTCGCTTTAACCCCCTGTATTTCCGTAAAAAATCATGTTCATCTGCAGATTTCGACCCACTATCAACTTATGAAAAACCTCCGACAGCGATTCCAAACGCTGCTGAATTCACCCGATTACCGGCCTCTCAACAAATCTGAGCTCGCCCGCACCCTTAACGTCAAGCCCAACGAGCGCTCAGCTCTGCGCGCCGAGTTGCTACGTCTCGAAAACAAAGGCGACATCGTCCGCGGGGAAAAAGGCCGCTTCGAACCTCGCTCCAGATCCGAGGGCAAAGAAGGCAAGGGCAATTCCGGTCATAAAAAACGCCAATCCGGTCATAAAAAACGCCAATCCGATCATAAAAAACGCCAATCCGGCTCAGGCGCACTACTCATCGGAACCCTCCGCTTTCAAGGCTCCGGCAACGCATGGTTCTACCCCGATGCCAACGATGCCACCAACGAGACCGCCGGGATGGATCTAAAAAAATTCTCCCGTATCTTCATCTCATCCCAGAAAACTTCCACCGCAATGAATGGCGACCATGTCGCTGTGCGCATCGACCGTATTGGCCAGCCCGACTGGACTAAACACCGCAAGGGCCGCAGCCAAAAAGCCGCCGGCATGGCCAAACCCGCCGACGAGGCAGCTGGCTTCGTGGAAAAAATCATCTCGCGAGGCATGGCCCGTATCGTTGGCACTTATTTCCGCAGTGGAAAATTCGCCCACGTCCAGCCTAACGACGTCAAGATCCCCGACGTCAACATCGAGCGAGACTCCCTGCCACAGGATAAAAAAGACGGACCCAAGTCAGGCCAGATCGTTTCTGTCGAACTTACCAGCTGGGAAAACCCGAACTCAAAACCAGTTGGTCGCGTTACCGAAGTGCTCGGATGGCCTGACACACCGGGAATCGACATGTTAGCTATCGTTCACAAACACGGACTACGCGATGAGTTCCCCGATGATGTTTTAAAAGAGGCCAAATCCTTTGGAGATAAAGTCACCAAACAAGACATTGAAGATCGAGACGACTGGAGAGAGCTCCCTGTCATCACCATCGACCCCCATGACGCCAAGGACTTCGACGATGCTATTTCCGTCAGAAAAACCGATAGTGGATGGGAGCTTGCCGTACACATCGCGGACGTATCCCACTACGTAAAACCCGGAAGTGCGCTTGATAAGGAAGCACGCGAACGTGGTAACTCCACCTACATGGCCGACCGCGTCCTCCCCATGATTCCACGCGAACTATCCAATCACCTCTGCTCACTGATGCCCTTGGTGGATCGCCTGACGCAGTGCTGTTTGATGAAAATCAACAAAGATGGAAAAATCCGATCCGTCCGTTTCACCCGTGCCGTGATTCATTCCGGTAAACGTTTCACTTACGAAGAGGCCCAAGACATTTTGATGTCTCCAGATAAAAACACAGGAGACACAATCACTGACATGCTTCACGAGTCGTGGAACCTAGCATCTCTACTCAGAAAGAAACGTTTTGAAAATGGAGCACTTGATCTGGACATGCCCGAGGTCAGCGTCGTGTTAGACGATCAGGGAAAACCCACAGGTATTGTGAAAAGCGATTACAACGAATCCCATCAGCTCATCGAGGAGTTTATGCTCGTTGCCAATGAGTCGGCTGCCAAGTTGTTAAAAGATCGCTCACAAACGACCATTTACCGGATCCACGATGACCCGGATCCGGATCGACTGAATGATTACGCGGAACTTGCCAAACTCCACGGTTACAAACCTGGTGACCTTACCAATAAAAAGCACATCCAAAAATTGCTCGATGATGCCAAAGGCAGCCTTGAGGAACCGGCCATCAAGATCGGGCTACTCAAGTCGCTCAAACGAGCCGCCTATTTCCAAGATCCGTTAGGCCACTACGGCCTGTCCAAAGAAAATTACTGTCACTTCACCTCGCCGATCCGCCGTTACGCCGACCTCGTTGTCCACCGCGGCCTCCAGACACATCTTGGTAATCCGCCGAAGAAAGCCGATCGAGTTCCTAGCCCTGGTGAAGCAGCTCAAATCGCTCAGCACATTTCTGAAACCGAACGCACCAGCGCCGAGGCTGAAAACGAGTCACGGAGATTGAAAATGCTTCAGTATCTTCACATGTGTTCACTGATGGACGAACCACCGGTTTTCAAAACTGTGGTCACCGACGTGCGCCACTTCGGACTGTTCGTGGAAGCGATCGACATCATGACCAAGGGGATGATCAAGACTGAAGACTTCCCTGGTGCAAGAGAAGGGGTCGATTGGCAATTCGAAGCCAATCTGATCCGTTTCAACGGCCCCAAGGGTGCATCATACCAGGTTGGCCAGCAGCACGACGTGCACGTCGCCAACGTCGATATGGAACGCCAGATGGTCGACTTTAAATTTGCTGGGTAACTCCTCCTCTGAAGAGGGTATTCATGTTACGTGATGAGAGCTGGCAGCCCTCGTCACTGAAGTCTCACGCCGAATTCGTTCCAAAACATAACTAGCTTATTCTAGAAAAAGATTCATTATCAGGATACAGTCATCTGTACCGATGACCATCATTCAACGAATTCTGACCGCACTTTTCACCATAGGGCTGGCCGCCTCTTCCCTACATGCTGTGGATTTCGCCCATGACGTGATGCCTGTGTTGAAGGAACACTGTGCGAAATGCCACACTGGTAAGAAGAAAAAGGGAGGACTGGCCATGAACACCCGTGCGGAGCTTCTCGCCGGAGGTGAAAACGGCGATGTCGTCATACCTGGAAAAGCATCAAAAAGTCTCATGATCGAACTCATCGAATCATTGGATGACTTGGAATACATGCCACCCAAAGGAGATCGCGTCCCCCCCAAAGACCTTGCGATTCTTAAAAAATGGATCAACGAAGGCCTCCCTTGGGATGCCAGCATCACCCTCGGAAAATCAGCTTGGGAACCACCTCTCAAACCACGCACCGTCACCTTACCACCGGCGACAAATGGCAGAACTCACCCGATCGACCGGATCCTGGATGCCAGTTTAGCAAAACGCAAACAGACCACCCCATCCCGCTCGTCCGACGCCGCATTTCTACGACGTGCCACACTGGACTCCGTGGGACTGCTACCCACTCCCGAAGCATTACAATCCTACTTGATCGATAAGGCCCCTAACAAACAAAGCCGGTATATCGATTCACTTCTGGCAAACGACATCGCCTACGCGGATCACTGGCTAAGCACCTGGAACGACCTCCTCCGTAACGACTACACAGGCACAGGCTTCATCACCGGCGGCCGTAACCAAATCACCAACTGGCTTTATAAATCACTTCAGGAAAATAAACCCTACGACGTCTTCGTACGCGAACTGATCGCCCCGCCTAACAAAGATTCTGCAGGATTCATCAATGGCATTAAGTGGCGCGGTGACGTCAATGCCAGCCAGACCCGAGAAATCCAGTTCTCTCAAAACATCTCACAAGTTTTCCTCGGCATCAATATGAAGTGCGCAAGCTGCCACGATAGCTTTATTGATCGATGGAAACTAGCAGAAGCTTACAACCTCGCCGCGATTTATTCAGAAAAACCCCTTGAGTTAAACCGCTGCGACAAACCCACCGGGGTCATGGCCACTCCCAAATGGATTTTCCCCGAACTTGGCGATATCGATCCCAAGGCACCTAAAAACGAACGACTCAAACAACTGGCCGCACTGATGACCCACCCAGAAAATGGGCGCTTCACCAGAACCATTGTCAACCGAATCTGGGAGCGACTCATGGGCCGAGGCATCGTCCATCCAGTGGATGCCATGGACAGCAAACCGTGGAATGAAGATTTATTAGACTACCTAGCGGTCCGTTTCGCAGATGACGGCTATGATCTACGGAAATTTATCCGATTCGTCATGACCTCACAGGCTTACCAATCAAGAAGTGTTATATTAAAAAAAGAGCCCGGTGAGGATTATGTTTACCATGGCCCCATCGCCAAGCGGATGACCGCTGAGCAATTTCTCGATACCATCTGGCAAGTCACCGCAACGAATCCGAAAAATCCGACCGCCAAAGTAAACCGAATTTTAAAACCTCAATCAGCTCTGAAAGAAGCTCAAAAACGTGAAAAACCGAAGATTGTCATCAAGAAGGCTCTCTACGGAGTGAAGGGCAATGCCTCCAAACAGATTAATCTGACCCAAAAAATTCAACAGCAAGTGGATCGGGGCAACTTCACATTCAACGCCTCCTATAAATTTGCAGGCAAAGACCCTGCACATGGCGTCCACAAGACCCTGGAGATCGAATACCTGCTCAATGGGAAGCTCATAAAATCATCACTCAAAGAGGGCACTCAGTTTAACTTTGTATCGGTTCATCCAAAAGGAAAAGGACCCAGCGCAGCTGTCCGAGCGGCACTTGTCAAAAATGATTTCCTGATGCGCTCACTCGGAAGACCGAACCGTGATCAAGTAGTCACATCGCGCCCCAACGAACTGACCACCCTGCAAGCTATCGACCTTGCCAATGGTGATACCCTTGCCAATTACCTTCAGTCGGGTGCCAAGCATCTGATTAGCCAAAAGAAAAGCAGTCAGGACCTCAGCACCTGGCTTTACAGATACACTCTCTCGCGTTCACCTACCGCCGCTGAGTTATCTATCCTGACCTCCATTGCAGGTAAGGATCAAAACCCCATCTCTGTTGAAGACCTGCTATGGCTCGTCTTCATGCAGCCCGAGTTTCAAATCATTCGCTAACAAGAAACGAGAACCCAGCCCCACCCCACAATCATGCCTATGAATCCATCTGACAAAGCCATCTCCCGCCGTAAGCTACTCAAGCAACTCGGCGCGGCATCACTAGCCGCGCTCGGCACCAACGGCGGTCGAGCTTGGGGGAACTCCGAACAAGGAATGCACCCCACCGCCAAAGCTGACTCCTGTATCGTCATCTGGTTAGCGGGCGGCATGGCATCCCCGGAAACCTTTGATCCCAAACGTTACCTTCCTTTCAAAAAAGGCCTCGAGGTCAACAAAATCCTCAGCACGTTTCCCTCCATTGATACCTCGGTCGACAATATAAAAATCAGCCAAGGACTTGAAAATATCGCCAAGGTCATGGACCGAGGCACCCTCATCCGATCAGCCGTCCAGCCAGACCTTGGCCACATCCTCCACTCTCGCCATCAATACCACTGGCACACAGGATATGTCCCTCCCCTCACCGTCGCAGCACCTCATATTGGCGCCTGGATGGCCAAGGTTCTTGGCCCTAAAAACCCGATCGTCCCGCCCTTCATCAATATTGGCCAACGTCTCGAAGGCGTTGGTGAAAAAGAAGAGCTCAAAGCCTTCACCACGGGTGGATTTTTTGGCACCCAGTTCGGCCCCATGAATCTCCCCTTCCCCCAGGATGCCGTTCGCTCTGTGCAACCACCTAAGGGAATGGAACCGGGACGCTTTTCAAATCGATATAAACATTACCAAAAACTCATCGATAAAAATCCTAACCGCGATTGGATGAGCGATTACCAACAAGAATCCATGCTCCGCTCAATGGATTCAGCCCACCTGCTTTTGCAATCAAAAGAAAAACTTGCCTTCGATCTCACCCGAGAGCCCAAGGAATCTCGTGACCTCTACGGCGAGAGTCGATTTGGTAAAGGCTGCCTGCTCGCACGACGCCTCGTAGAAGAAGGCGCTCGTTTTATCGAGGTAACCACCGAGTATGTGCCCTTCGTCCACTGGGACACCCACGAAAATGGCCATACCACCGTCAAACGCCTCAAAGAGGAAATCGATCAACCCATTGCTCAGCTCATCCTCGATCTTGAAAACCGCGGATTGTTAGACCGCACCCTCGTCGTCATCGCCAGTGAGTTCAGTCGTGACATGATGATCGAAGGAACGACAGGGTCGAACGCCAAAGACCAGTCGCGCGCCAAGACTGACAAACTTCAGGAAATGAAACACTACGGCTTACACCGTCATTTCACCGCAGGTTCTAGTGTGGCGATGTTTGGCGGCGGCGTTAAACGTGGCCACATCCACGGAAAAACTGCCGATGAACGTCCACTCGTCGCTATCGAAAATCCGGTATCCGTCGAAGACCTTCACGCCACCATCTTTACAGCCATGGGCATCAACCCAAAAACGGCTTACGAGATTGAGAAACGCCCCTTCTTCGCCACCAAAGACGGGCACGGGAAGGCAGTGATGGACATCTTCTAACATCACACTAATCTTCTCCAGAATATTTATTTTAGGACGGCAATCACTACCTGATTATCAGCCATAACATGAGTAGGAGAAACCCAAGCACTAGAACAACCATGAAGGCGTAGATTCCATATCTGACCTCGTTGTTATCCATGCGAATGTGATCGCTCCGGCCATGCATATGCTGCTCGATGCGATCTTCTCGCGATCGGTCAGAACGAACAACTGTCTTCAGTTGTCCATCTTTTCCGATGACCTGTTTCTTCCTAGCCATGCGCTATTCTCTCACACTCACCGTGCCGTTGGCAAGACTTGGAATCGGGCAGTATGCACCTAATGCCTAAAATGGCGGTGACCCGTAAAGATCATTGCGATACCAGCTTCATCAGCAGCCGCGATCACCTCTTCGTCACGGATGGAACCCCCAGGTTGGATACACGCGGTAGCTCCGGCTTCAATTGCGGCTTGAAGGCCATCGGCAAATGGTAACATGGCGTCAGACGCCATGATGCTTCCCTTGAGTGAAAGTCCTGCTTCGTTAGCTTTCCAAACAGCAATACGTGAAGAATCTACGCGGCTCATCTGTCCGGCACCGATACCGAGAGTTCGGTCGGCTCCTGAATAGACAATCGCGTTTGACTTCACATGTTTGACTACTCTCCAGCCGAAGCGCATGGCGCGGATTTCGTCTTCTGACGGTGGACGTTTGGTGACGACTTTTTCCTCGATGTTATCAAGTCCCAGCGTGGTGTGGTCGCGACCCATCACCATCAGCCCACCAGGAGCGGAACGGATCACAGGATCTTTTCTGACACCTTCCCAAGCCTCAGCGTTGAGTTTGATCAGGCGCAGGTTTTTCTTTTTCTGGAGAATCGCACGCGCTTCAGGCTCGAAGTCTGGAGCGATGATCACATCCGTGAAGATGGAGGAAATAATACGGGCAAGTCCCTCGGTGAGAGGACGGTTCACCACGATGACACCACCGAAGGGTGCCTGGGTGTCGGTTTCGAAGGCAAGTTGCCAAGCCTTACGCAGATCTTCATCGTCCTGGCCAAGTCCACATGGGTTGGTGTGCTTGAGAATACCTACAGTTGGGCGAACAAAATCGGTAATCAGATCGGAGGCCGCTTCAATATCAAGAATATTGGTGTAGCTTAGCTCCTTGCCCTGAAGTTGGCTAAAGACGTCACTGAAGTTTCCGTAAAGGGTGGTGGGCTGGTGTGGGTTATCACCGTAGCGAAGTTCACGATCGAGCGGTAGGCTGACAGTGAACTGCGAGCGAGTTCCCTCGCCAGCTTGGGAAAGGTAATTGGTAATCGCTGTGTCGTAAGTCGAAGTGCGAAGGAACACTTTGACGGCAAGTTCTTCACGTAGCTTGAAGGAGGTATCACTCTTATGCTCATCCATCTCGGCGAGGACACGGTCGTAATCTTTGGGATCGGCAACCACCGTGACGCTCTTGTAGTTTTTAGCGGCGCTACGCAGCATAGATGGCCCACCGATATCGATGTTTTCAATCGCCTCTTCAAGAGTAACACCGTCCTTGGCGATGGTTTCTTCAAAAGGGTAAAGGTTGACGACAACGAGGTCGATAGGTGGGATATCGTTGTCCTTGGCTTGTTTCAAGTGGAGATCATCGTCACGCTTGTGAAGAAGACCGCCGTGAACCTTGGGGTGAAGGGTTTTGACACGTCCTTCAAAAAGTTCAGGAGCACCTGTGAACTCGGATACATCCATCACAGAGAGACCTGCATCACGCAGAGCCTTGGCGGTCCCGCCGGTGGAGAGGAGTTCAACATTGTGTTTAACCAGACCTTTAGCAAAGTCGATTAGACCGGATTTATCAGAAACAGAGAGAAGAGCGCGTTGGATAGCCATAATGGTGTGAGTGTTGTACCCGTTAATGCGGGGAGCACTGACCTACCTCCAGCGACTACTCGGATCAAGCCGAATGTGTGACGTTCTCGTCCTCACCCTTCTCATCGGGGTGCTCAACGTCTTCTTTGAGCCATTTCCACATAATCCCGTCGACCGGTCCCAGCAACCACGCCAGAACGAGTAAAACCCCTCCTGACACCACCACGGAGGCTGCCATATTGGTATTAAACCAGACGTGGATGTAGAGGCCACCGATCGCTGAAAGCAAGCAATGCACTGCTGCAAGCGCCAGCATCATCTTGAGTCGGTGAGTGCAAAGATAGGCCGCTGCCCCAGGGAGAATCAGCAAGGCAATCACCAAAATCGCCCCTACGGCCTGAAAAGCGGCCACCACGATAAAGGAAACAGCAAACATCATGCCATAATGAATCACGGCTGGCCTGTAACCATACGATGCCGCCAGATCAGAATCAAAGGAACTGAGCATCATCACGCGGTAGAAAAGCATCATCAAAACAATAGTCACCAGAGCCACACCCGCCATAATCACGACAGGCTGAGGCACCATCAGCCCAAACAAAGCGAGGGTATCATCCTCGAGTAAAAGCCCCAACCGACCGTGCAGCACACATTCGAGGTCGAGGTCGACATTTTTACCAAGTAACATTTCCATCAGCACCACACCGAGGGCAAACAAAGCCGTAAACGAGATTCCCGTGGCTGCGTCCTGCTTCACCCTCGTCCACTTATGAATGAGCTCAATAAAAATGGTCGAAACCAGCCCGGCTAATCCAGCTCCGACAATCAGCCAGGGTGACGATAAATCTCCTGTCAGGTAAAATGCGATCACGACGCCAGGAAAAACGCTATGGCTAATTGCATCGCCCGTTAGTGCCATCCGTCGGAGGATTAAAAACGACCCCATCTGCGAGCATGGAAGCGCCACGAGAAAAGCCATCAGAATCAGCCAAAAGGCACCGATACCGAGCTCATTCCAAGGAACTAAAAGATAATCCATCATGACGGTTGCGTAACTAGATGAGGGGGTTTGGGTATCGGCTTTCCGTGTGGATCAAGCGCGGGGAAATCGAGATCCTCTTCCAGCTGGCGAACCATGTTAGGCCCGAGGATGTGCTCAATCTTCTCGGCATCATCGTGCACATGATCTTCCGCGTAGTCGGCCTCATTGGTGAGATAGAGTTCCCACAGGCGGTGATTACGAACCAACTCCATGGCGCGTTTCCATCCTGTGCTGGTGAGATGCAATGAGATCTTGTCCGCCGACAACTCAACAAAACCATGCTTTAATAAAGAAGCACAACGAGACCTGACAACCTCCTCCGTCTGTCTCCGTTTCTGAGCGAGCATGATGATACTGACCTCCTCGTGCACAAATCCTTCCGATTCTAAAATCTGATAGATTGCCTTGAGTGTATTCTCCCGTCTGACGATCCGACGACGTTTTTGGATACGGAAAATTCTCGATAACACACCGTGTTTAGGTGCCACAAAATAGACGACTCCAAAAACAAAAGTCGCCGACAAGGTGATCACAGGCCCCGTCGGCATTCCGTTGATCGTAGCTGAGATCAAAGCCCCTACAATTCCAGAAATAACGCCAAACGTCACTGAAAGCACTAGCATTTTCCCAAACCGATCCGTCAGCAAGTAGGCTGCCGCTGCAGGGGTAATTAACATGGCTGAGACCAACACCACACCCACGGCTTGTAGGGCCACGACAACGGAGAATGTCAGCAGAAAATAGAACACACCGTTGAGCACCTTTACAGGATAACCCAGACCTCGGGAGAAGCCTTCATCAAAGCTCATCACCAACAAAGGACGTTTGAGAAAAAAGACAGTCACCACGATGATCGCGGTCGTCAGCATCATCATACGGAGGTCGCTGGCATCGATAGAGCCTACGTTTCCAAACAGGAAGTTCATCACACCCACGGTGTCTTGCTGGTTCCGAGTCTGCCACATGATGCCAAAGGCAAAAAAGGTCGCCAA
>JASJLI010000101.1:0-22007 GCA_037620805.1 Akkermansiaceae bacterium | reverse complement strand
GGGACGAGGGTGGTGATGTCGGTGCCGGTGTCAGTGGTGACGCCGTTCTCGATTTTGATGCGTGTCCATGCGGCGTAGTCGGGGACACCTCCACCTTGAGTGCCTGAGAAATTAGGCCAACCGCCGGTGTCGAAGGGGCCGGAGGCCCCGGAGCCGAGGTGCCATTTACCGAAGGAAGCTAGACCATAGTCGGGAGCTTCAGTGGCCATGATTTCGGGGAAGGTGAGTTCGGAGGCAGGCAGAGTGGCGTTGCCCTGGGGATTGCCAACGGTGTGCTGGTAGGGTTGGCGACCAGTGAGGGTTGTGGCGCGAGTGGGAGAGCAGATGGGTTGGGCATAGCCACGGGTGAAGAGCAGACCGGCGTCGGCGAGGGTTTCCAGGTTGGGCATCTTGGCGAGCTGGATGCCCGCGCCGGGGGTGTTGTAGAGCTCGGAGGCATCGATGCCCCAGTCATCAAGGATGATGAGTAGAACATTGTTTTGGGGCCCCTCGCTAACGATGGAGTTGTCGTAGGCGAAGCCGGTGTCGTCGAAGGGTGTGAGGTAGTCGATGTTAGCGCGATAGAAGTAGGCCGAGTCTGTGTTGGCGCGGGTAGCATCTGTGATGGTGGTGGTTGAGCCATCGGCGAGTGGGGCTGCGACGGGAACCCACGGTGCAACGAGATCTGAGGATTCGATGGTGTATTGACCGCCTTCGACCGTAGACCAGGTGAGGGTGACATCACCTGAGCCCTGATCGACATCAATTGTTTTGACCTCTAACGTAGCTTCCGGTCCGCCCTCGAAGATTATGTCGCGGTTGGCCGGGAGGGTGGCATTGTTAGCTCCCTGGACGGTGCCGAAGTAGTAGCGGCTAATGTTGTAGGGAAAAACGGGGGTGCCATCTGTGGCGATGCAGGAAAAGTAGGCCCAGGTGCCGCTAGGGAATTCAGGGGTGACACACCAACGGACGTTGTATTCGTTGAGGTCGAAATGGGTGTCAAGGGGTAAACTGAGGTCGCCTTTATAGGCGTAGTCCTCGAGGTAGTGGCCCAGAGTGTAGGCGGCGCTGACATTTGGTCCGTATTGAGCGGTCGCAAGCGGATTGGTGCGGGTTACTTCATTGCGGGTGATCCAATCGGGGAGGGTGGTCCGGCCAATGGTGCCTAAGTTGGTCGAGCCATTGCTTCCATCACGGGTTTGGTAACCCGAGATCATCCTGCGGACGCCACTGGAGGGATTGAGTGGGTCATCGTAGCCGTAGGGACCGTAGATGGGGAATCCGTCGAAGGTCCAGGCAAGGATGGGAGAGTGATTGCCGTTTGCTGATTCGCTGTAGCTGTTTGAGACTGGATCGTAACTGACTGAATCGCCAAGTAGGTGGCGAAGTCCAGTGGGGTTAGCGTGGTAGTGGTGGGTTCCACCAGCTTGGTGGGCGTTGGCGGGATCGAAGGTGTTGGATTCGTTGACGTAGGCATCGCGATTCCAGATACCGTCGCCGCGGTTGGGGGCGGTGGGTGGCCCGGCGTCGGATTGCGTAGCGTCGATGAAAGAGAATGCATCTCGGGAGTCGAACATAGCAACGCCATCCACGAAGTAGCCGATGGCGCCGCCTCCGGTGAGAGTTTTGGGAAGCGTGGCGACGACCGGGCTGCGGGGGAAGCGGGCCGCTTGAGCGATGTTGGCGGGGTAGTTGCCAAAGATGTTACCATTATTGTACCATGGACCCATGATGTGGAAGGCGAGGCCGGAGGTGCGAATGTAGAGGTCAGTGGTAGTGGTGGAAATTTCGCTGACTCCTGCGTAGGTCGGCGTCAGTTGGCTGCTTCCGCCGTTGGGATGATTCCAGCTGGTGACTGGGGTGACGGAGGTTTCCTCGGTTGTACTGGGATAGATCTGGGCATACTGGCCGGAGAGGTCAGTGAACCAGGAGGAGGCGAGGGGCTCAGCGTAAACTGGACAAACAAGAAGGAATATAAGAAGTAAACGAATCATGGTATAGTGGCTTTTGATATAGAACTGCTAATTTACGGAGTCGTTGCGGTTCTGATTGTTAAGATTTGGTTAAATCGAATGTAGATGTTCTGGTAAAAAAACCCTGTTCCGAATGGCAATGATTTAAGAGCCATCATCGTCTTCCTTAAATAATCAGGTAGGATCCATGAAGTCGACCGTTCCGGGCCCCGCTGTAAAGGGGCTATTCCTGTCTAACCGATTTAAATTTGTTTCTTCCCCACCCATTTCACCGCGTTGGTAAGGAACGTCTTGAATGAGCGTCTTGAATGAGGGGCTGGTATGCGCCTTATCGTCGTGGCCGAGTGTGATGCAGATGATACGAGTCTTGGGGTCTTTCACCACCCAGACACTGGGGTGGGGTTCTCCGTTTTGTCCGGGGCGTTATGGCAGCAGACGTGTACGTGCTCGGAGGACTTCAGCTTAAAGCGGTAGTTCTCGTCGGAGATCTTGAATGTTTTTGGAATCTCCTCGGTGACGGCATGGCCGGTGTCACTCACGGTCACCTTGAACTCGCCACGTCCGTGGCTGGTAGTGCCGCCTCCCGCGAAGCGGTCATTGTAACCCTTCCATGGATGCTTCCACGTCGCCGCGTGCAGCAAGACCATGCCCTTGCCGGCGTCTGCGTGGGCGTGAAGGGCCTTTTGCCATCCCTCCGTTCCCCACTGATTGTGATTGCCGCTAAAGACGAGAACATCCGCCTCCTTGATGAGCTTGAGCGCCTCTCCCAGATTGGGTGTGGCCGCGACATCGATTCCGCCAGCAGCCTTGAGGGTCTGCGCATCGGTGCCCAGAAAATCGCGTGGGAAGTGGTGTGAACTGCCTGCACCTAGGAGCAGTAACCTCAGCATCCCCTCCTTAGGGGGCTGGGGAGACTTGGAGAATGATTGCCCCATCGGCTGGATACTGGTGGGTGCGAGTTCGCCCTGCACCAGGCTGACTGGGAAGAGAATGGCGAGGATAACAAAGAGTGCAGTGGGGAATCTCATGGAGCTGCCAAATGTAATATCCCTTGTCTATCGTGCCAAGCGGATTCTGCGCAGCCTGAACTCTTAAGCTGCTTAGATGTATGATGGGCTACTTCCCTTTGCTGATGAGATTGGCAAGTTGACTAGCTTTGTCCAAAATAGTGGCCGTGTCACATCCGTGAGAGTAATAATTCTTCATAAGCATAGCGATCATGTTTGGAGCCAACATATAAGGTCGAGTTGAGAGCGCGTCACGGAGGCCTTGTTTTTCATTGTCACGTAAGATCACAATGGCTTGCTCGTGAAATTCTTTGGGGATCAATTTTTCGATCTCTTCTTGAAGTCTTTTTGGAGTTGATTTTGGAAATCCGAAAGATGAAGTAGGAGTGTTTTGTTGTTCTTCTGACATAATGGTTTGATGGAGTGAGTGTTGTTGTCGATGAGATATTAGATCCCAAGCCTTGAGGGGGCAATAGCTCTATTGCCAGATATGTCAATCATTCGAAGAGTCAATAAAAACAAAAACTACCGACCCATGAACAATAATTACATAGGTGATACCGTTGTAATCTGAATTTAGAGAGGGGCTCGGTGATATGCCAGGTCGCCTAGAGATCCTGTTCGATGAAGTCAATACGACATCGGGGGGGGATAAAACATCTAAGAGCCAACAAGGAATTTCCAGCCGGAGAAGTAGCATGCGAATCAGCCTGGGGCCGCCGATTTGCCACCCTCGCTGAGTGGATTAAAAATGGCCAAGGAATTTGATAACAAGGCTGGGCGCAAAGTGCTGCGCTATGAGCATGGAACGAACAACTACTTCTATGTATTGCCATGCAAGCGCATTAAAAACCCGCCGCCGACGATTAACACCTCATCGCAGACCGATGGGTGGTCAAAAAAGCAGGAGGATCTACTCGTCTTCTGTCAGCAGAATAAGCTGCCGATGATATTTGCGTGGGGGCCGTTCGGTCATGCTTCACGGCCCAATATGGCGAACAGTGCCGTCTATGATTTTCCGTGGCTCGATATCGTAAAAAATGCGGCTTATCCAGTGTTTACTAACACCGATACAGACAATGTCTACCCTGGGCATCAGAACACAACAGGTAAGGATCAGAAGGGGCTATTGACGATTCCTAAATTGAAGGTTGAAGTCGCTCCTGTAGTGTTGGTGTTAGAATGGAAATTATCAGTGACTTGCTCGATGGCGCGGTATCGCGTTTAGGGGTGAGATGGGCCACGTTGGAGCGTGAATCGTATTTGAGTATTCGATAGGCTGAAAGGTAAGGAGTAACTCTGTGGTATAGGAGGGAGAGGCATCGTTAGCTTCACATTATTTTTCTCCATGATGAGTTTCATTCAAACTACTTGCGCCGGGGTATTCTCCGCTTTGCTACTTCTCAGTCCGTGTGCGTCCTTTGGTCAGTCGACAAATATCCCGACCAAGCTTCTGAAGGAACAAGGCAAAGATGCCACAGTGGTCCGCTATAGCGATTTCGGTGCAAAGGGGGATGGGGCGGTAGACGACTTTGCGGCCTTGGCGAAGGCGCATGCTTACGCTAACCAGAACGGGCTCCCTGTCAAAGCTGACGATGGAGCGACTTATTTCATCGGCGGAGCCAATCGAACCATCATCATCCAGACCAATACGGATTTTGGCACAGCCAAGTTCATTGTCGACGACACAAAGCTCGAGAACGTGAGGGCTAACGTTTTTGATGTGCGCTCCGTTCTTAAGCCCATCAAGCTGAATGGAATCAAGTCGCTGAAGCAGGGGCAGCAAAAGATTGACGCGGAACTCCCGGGTGCTTGTGTCATCACGGTAACCAATTCCAAGGTCAAACGCTACATCAGGCGCGGTAATAACCAGAACAAAGGATCGTCGCAGACGGATTCATTTCTAGTAGACAAAGATGGCAATGTTGATCCTAAGACTCCGATTATCTGGGGTTTTAATCAACTTACTAGAATTACGGTGCAGCCGGTGGACCAGAAGTTGTTAACTATCACAGGAGGTAAATTCACCACGATTGCCAATGTTTTGGATAGCTCGACTTATCATGCCAGAGGAATCCTGATTCAACGTTCCAACGTGGTCGTCGATGGTGTTGAGCATTACATCCGTGGCGAAGGTAAGCAGGGTGCGCCGTATTCGGGTTTCATCAATATCTCGAGATGCGCCAATGTGATTGTGAAAAACACGGTGCTGACCGGGCACAAGACCTATAGAAAAATCGGCTCGGATGGAAAGTCGGTGTCGATGGGTACGTATGATATCTCGCTTGGTTCCGCGCTGAATGTCTCTTTCGTGAATTGTAGTCAAACCAATGACATCATGGATTCCAAATATTGGGGGATCATGGGCTCGAACTTCTGTAAAAATCTTACTTTCGATGGCTGCAAATTATCCCGCTTCGATGCCCATCAGGGAGTCACGAACGCGATTATTCGCAACTCAACCATAGGATACATGGGGGTCCGGTTGACTGGGACTGGCACATTTCTCATGGAAAACACTACGGTGCAAGGACGGCACCTCATCCACTTGCGTGAGGATTATGGCAGCACTTGGCGTGGCGATATTGTCATCCGTAACTGCCGCTTTTCCCCGCGTGGAGGAGGATCTAATCCCAGTATTTTAGGTGGGTCGAATGATGGGCAACACGATTTTGGTTACACCTGCTTCATGCCCGCCAGCATCTCGATCGACAAACTTCACATTGTCGATTCCAAGAAAACGAAAGGTAGTAAGGGGCCGGCCTTGTTCGCGAACTTCAACCCGAAACTGACTAGCGTCTCTTACAAGCAGAAGCACCCGTATGTGGTCACCCGCGAGGTGAAGCTCAAGAACGTGACCACCGCCAGCGGCAAGCCGCTTAGAATCAGCGATAACCTCTATATGTTCAGGGTTGTTCGGGTCGAAGGGTTGGGAGAATAAAATAGGCCTAACCAAGTGCCATTCATGCCGCCCTCTTTACTTCTTCGGCCAGGGCCTCAGACCAAGGAGAATCTCCGCTGTCTCAGTTAGCGGCTTGTCCGAAAATTTACTTTTGGTGTGCTCCGCAAGATGCCTTCGGACCAAGTTATAGACGTCCTGGCGGTCCTGGCTGGTGTCGACCTCTATGCAGTTGTTGTTAGTTTTGAAGCGTTCAACGATGGGTAGAGTCTTCGCCTTAAAGGTATCGAATCGTAGCTTAATACTTTCGACGTTGTCGTCACTTCGTCTGGTAAACTTTGCGCGACCGAGGATACGCTTTTCGAGAATTGGGTAAGGGCACTCGAAGTATAACATCTTCGGTAGTTCGACATCGAGGCCGAAGATCTCACTCCACGCTTCCAGATTGTCCAGTGAGCGCGGGAAGCCATCGAGAAGAAAGTTGTTTTTTCCCGTTGTTCTGGTGATTGTTTCCATTGCTGACTTAAGTAAAGTCACGGTGATTTCGTTGGGTGCCAGCTTTCCCGCGGTCATGAACTCTTCGATGGTGGCAGCAGACGTCCCGCCAGCCTCGCGCTCGGCACGGAGGAGATCACCGGTGGATAAATGGGTCCAGCCCAGTTGCGACTCGGCGAGTTCGCACATGGTTCCCTTTCCGGCTCCGGGACCTCCGAGCACAAAGACGACATTGGGCTTCGGGCAAGGCTGCCTTGGGTCGCAGTGGTGGAGCGTCACCTTCGGTGCTGGGGCGACGCCCTTTTTGTAGACGTGCCATTCTTTATCCGTCGGCGGCATTTCATCTTCGCATGTCATGTCGTAGGCGAGATGACCATCGAGGCGGCAGATCCGCCACGATTGGTAGCTGTTCGAGTAAGAGAGCGAAGGGCTTCTTTCCGATTTTCCATCGGCACGGTCCCATGCCATCCGGCCATTCCAGTAACCGGGACTGGATACGGTTCCGGATTCGGATTCCGCGGGCGGTGCGGTGGAGGGAATAAAGAGCCCATCCACTTCGGGAATACCAGCTCTGGATACTTCGATGAAGAAAGTGTTGGGCTTTAGTGTGTTCGTTTCGGGCATGATGTTTTGTGGAATGACTAAGTGATCGGGATCTTTGCTGATTTCGATCACTTGACGGCGATCTTGAATCACCCAGCGTGGATCATGGTTTGGAGGAACAGGGCAGATCCGAATGAGTAGCATAAGGCAGTGGCAGAAAACAGCAATAACCTCTGATCGCCCTAGATCACCACGTATTGTTACGCTTTACATTCTAAACCGAAGGGTCAACGGTTTTATTTTAATCGAACCCAATAGTTACTCATCGATGTTAAAAAATATATTTCTCACACTACTCGTAATTGGAGCCAGCTTCACCTCTCTCTTCGCAGACAAGGGTAAGGTTCTCATTACGGGAGCAAATCGCGGCCTTGGTCTTGAATTAAGCCGTCACTTTATAGCCGACGGATATTCAGTAATAGGAACTGCACGTAAACCAGATGCTGCGGCCGATCTTAAAAAGGCGGGTGCTCGTGTTATTCAGCTCGATGTTACGAGTGATAAATCTATTGCTGCCATGGCAAAAGAACTTGAAGGTGTTTCCATTGATATTCTCATTAATAATGCCGCCTACTTTGGGTCACGTATTCAGGGACTAGAGGCACTCAATAAAACAACACGGGAAGACTTTCTGCGTGTGCATAATATCAATGTTCTCGGGCCGTTTTTTGTAACTCGAGCTCTATTGCCCAACATCAAGTTATCAAAAAACCCCGTTCGTAAAATCATCCATGTTTCATCACACTCTGGTGCAATGTTCATCGAGAGGAAGCACGGGGTTGCCTATGCTTACGGTAGCAGTAAAGCGGCCTTCAATAGAATGACTCGCAGTATGTGTGCGGATTTAAAAAGTGATAACATTGCCGTCGTATCACTCGCCCCTGGGCATAACAGAACGGACATGGGAGGTGAAAAGGCACCTCTCGACCCTAAAGTTTCTATGAAAATAGCCCAGCAAACGATCATTAAGCTAACCATGGAAGACACTGGTAAGTTCGTCTATTTCACAGGGAAGTCAGTGAAGTGGTGATGGTCATCCTTTCATGGAGATGAGCGAGGTCGGCACTAGTATACACAAGTAGCGCACCGAGGACAGTGTTAGAGGCCGCGCATGACGGCGATGAGTGCCGGCGGCGACAGTTTTTTTTACTTCGGTATCGGTGACATACACCGTGCCAGTGACCACTGGGCAGTAGAGATAGCGGCCGATTCGTGACGGGCTGGCAGCGGAAATGTGGCCCCAGCCGATACCGGTATTGCCTTTGTCGCCGACCGCGAAGCCATTTGCATTGAGCGGGCGATTGTTACGATGACCCTTGATCGTAATGTGAGTGAAAAGGCTGCCTGTGGAGTTGGAGGCGTTGGCGCTACTCAATTCGGAGAGGCTATACTCAGTGACCTCTTTGACGTCGTTTGGTTTCATCCCCTTCACCTGCAGCACGATGAGTCGGCCATCCGTCAGGCCGATGAAATAGTTTTTAGTAAGAAGGAAGATGACGATGATTCCCGGTAGAACACAGAGAGCGATCAGAACGATGATGAGAAGCATGTTAGGCTGCTTCACGCCATAGGCCCAATGTTTGATAGTTTCGCCTTCTTGAAGGTGCGGTGCGAAGGCTTCTTGTATTTGTTCGTCAGTAATTTTGGCATGGTTCTAGTGATAGTGGTGGTTATTTTTAATTAGAAGTGTAGATCATGAACTTTATGTGCTCTCAAGTCGATCATTTCTGATCTGATCTGATCTGATCTGATCCGATTGCGATTCAATTCCGAAGATGTGATCGTTTTTCCGAGGCACATGATCCAGCCCCACCTAACCATTCTCAACGATTGAAAATTTGGTTTGATGCGGCTCCCTCCAACACCGGCTGTTCCTTCATCAAGCAGTAATCACTGCTCGTAAAGTCATCTTTTCTACTTGCCTATCTTCGTCAACTTATCGATTTCTTTTTGTGCAAGTTCTAATCCTGAATGGTGGTCGCCATCTACAGTTAGTTGGTCAATTTGAAGCCATTTATTAGGTGTCATATACACCAGATTCCCATTGCATTCATAGGGAGTATTCAACTTGAAATTCCGCGAAGTAGTAGGCTCATCAATCGCTGTGCATTCGTAGACTGGATACTGTGTGCCATTGAGGATAACGTATGACTTATAAGGCTTCACCAAATGCCTGTTTACTAACAGCTGAGCTGGTTGTCTAAAATCGAACTCAAAGTCTTTTTCATGTGGCACATAGTTGTAGGTGTATTCACTCTTGTCCTGAGGTGTTCTAGGCACAGAGTCATTATCAATATCATCAAGCAGTTGCTTTACCATGCCCTCGTCATTCTTCCAAATCCGATCATAAAGCGTGTCTACTGTATCACCATCTTCAAGATCTACATAAGACTTATAAGCAATCTCACCCGTATCTAAACCAGAGTCCATAAAGTGAACCGCCATACCTGATTGCTTATCACCATGCCAGATTGTCCAGAAGCCTGGATGCCTTCCACAATGACGAGGCAGTAGAGATGTGTGGAAGTTTACAACACCCATGGGTGGGATATTGAGAAACTCATCGGGTAAGAAGAACTGATAGCCAATGACAACAATCATATCAGGTGCCCACTCACGCAATTGATCCATGACACCTTCATCTTTAGGTTTACCACAAATGATTGGAATGCTCTGCTCTTCAGCGATAACATGGATTGCCTTGCTTGAGCTGCCTCCAGATGTCGTGGTTGTAATACCTTCTGTAGGTGATTCCAAGATACCTACAATGTTAGCATTATTCTTCACGAAATACTCCATGTGAATGGAGGTGAGCTCCCATGTGCGTGTACCAATAATTACAATTCGTTTTGTTCTCATATACTAAGTGTTAAATTTTTTAATGAAGTGAATGACTGATCAGAATGAATAATGGCGTTGTTGCTCTCTCGATAGTCGATGGGGCAGTAATCGTCTGAAATCAGCTTAGATATAAACATAGACTTCTAACCCGCCGTGCCAAGGAAATTTTAGAAGCGGGTATTGAACTGTGGAGATCAACGAGATTTATGGGTTATCGCCCCCCCAGGATACACTTAGGTCATGGTGGCTCCAAACTTTCCTCCTCCCTTTCAGGAGGGCAACGACTTCTAGTATAAACTGGCTTAACTGAGCTGTATTCAGGTTTGTTCACTAATGCAGGAATCAGAAATCTAACACAATATGTCTATACGCAATAAAAAACCCGCCCGGGCGAAGCCGAGCGGGTTGGAGAGATCGTTGAAGGTTGGTAGGAATTAGAATCTGAATCGACCGCCGAGTTCGAAATGTAGGGCGTCGTCGAGTGTTGAGTGCTTACTAAGACTGGAGAAAGAATCCAGATCGGGATCATCCATGTAGATATACCGCATGCCGCCAAACAGTTCAAATGACGAATTTAACTTGAAGATGACGCCAGCGAAGACATGTGCGCAGAAGACCACGTCGTCGGAGGATTCGTGCTCGTCATCGCCCCCGATCTCGTCATCGTCGGGGGCGAGGGCGAGGGCGACGAGAAAAATACCTGGACCGGAACCGGAACCGGGACCGGGATCAGTATCAGCGTCCCCGGTGTTGACGCCATCGACATCGATGAGAGCAATACCTGCACCGGCACCAGCATACCAACTCCATTTGCCGGAGATGGGGGCTTCGAATTTGTAGTTGAGTGTGATCGGGATGATCTCAGTATCCATTCTGAAGTGGAAGGTCCCCCCCGGCTTAGTGATGTCAGCTAAGTTATCTTTCTCGGTGTATCCCACCTCAAGGAAGAAGGCATGGGAGTAATCATTGCATTTTAGCTCAGCGCCGATGTGGGCGGTGTAGATATCCTCATCCCAGTCACCTGAGGCATAACCTGCTGAACCTCCAGCAAACCAAGTCCAGATGCAGGGCGATTCTGCAGGGGTAGCTACAGGTAAGGAGTAAGGACCAGCGAACGTGGTCGCCGTAAGGGCGATGATTGTAACTAAGGGGAAGAGCATCTTTTTCATAACAACTTTCATAATAGAGAAGAAAACCAATAAAGCAATACATATTATCTGTTTTTCTTGATGTTTATAAAAACTTGATTATCCGGAGGCTCTTACATTTGATCTAGGGGTATCTACTTGGACTCACCCTACATGACAAATTTTTTGATTGGCTACAAAAAACACGGGCAATCATTTGCCCAGGATTGATTGAATAACCTGAGTATTATCGTTTTGTGCCTTGAGTGAAATACCGTAAGCCATTGCCAAAGCGGGGATACCTCGCCACCCCCCCCCAAGAGAAAACCCACCCCCCGGTGATGGGGAGTGGGGCCAACTTTAATATAAATTAAACGAGGTCGAATTACTTGCGACGACGTAAGATGAGTGCGAGACCACCAAGACCAAGTAGAGCCGTAGAGGAAGGTTACGGAACAGGGACGGTCAAGACTTCTGACATAGCATAAACTGCTTGCGATGATGCTCCTCCGTTGGGGTTTTCAGTAAAAACTCTCATCCATAGCCCGCCAGTTGATGATAGTGATCCACTACGTACTTGGGTAGGGTTTCCAAAATACTGGGTTTCATCTGACTCGGTTCCGTCGGGAAATGTCCCGGTTAGGACACGACCAGAATTACCTGTAGCTGCTGCACCATTTTCATCCAGACCCAGAGCATTATCAAGACTTCCATCCCACAAATCCGCGTTGTTGTCCGCAATTTCCCCGCAAGCCTTTCTCGGTGAACTGGAGGCAGCGGGCATCGCCACCAGCGAATTCAACCTTCCCGACTGGGAGGAGAGTAAGGAGGGCTTCGAGCGCGGCCTCGACTCACTGTTCGGCGGACTCACCCCACCCACCGCCCTAATGCTCGACGAACCGTATCTTTATTACGCAGCCTACCACTATCTTGCTGCGCGCGGTCTGCGGGTACCGCAAGACGTTTCGCTGGTCTGCACCGATAGCGATCCAGGCTTCGTCTGGTGTCAGCCCTCAGTCGCCCACATGCGCTGGGATCACCGTCCGGTGGTGCGCCGCATCGTGAGCTGGGCAAACAACGTGGTGCGTGGCAAGGACGACAGCAGACAGAATTTATACAAGGCCGAGTTCATCGTGGGCGGAACGGTTGGGACGGCACCGCAGGAGCGGTGATCCCTTCTGACGATCCTCTTTTACTGACGGTCTTAGGTGATTGCCTCAATTGTAGAACAAACGGCTAAGAATTTGCTTTTTATGGGGAGGTGGTCGAAAGCATCGTCTTGAGGGAGATATGTTCTCAGCTCAGGCGGGCCACGTAGATCCGGTGCCAGGTCTCTTCTGATTGCTCGTGGGGTTTCGCCGGATGCTCCGTCAAATTGAAACCGGCTTTTTTCAATGCCATCTCGAGTTTCGGCGAAGGCACCGCCATCCAGTAGGCCAGACAGCCGCCAGGGTTGAGCGACTCTCGCAGCAATGCCATAAAACTTGGCGTGTAGAGCTTTCCATTGTCCTCGGTGATCAGTGCGTCGGGTGTGTCGTCGATATCGATTAGGATCGCATCGTATGTGTCACCTTCTCCAAGGCAGTCGAAGAGGTCGGCCAGAATCACGTTCGTTCTCGGGTCATCGAGCAAGGGGCCATTGTGTTCAACCAGGTAGGTGCGGTTCCATTCGATGACCTGACTCATTAATTCCGCAACATCGACGGTGGCCGGCGAGCCCACTAATTCTAGAACCCGTTTGAGGGTGAATCCCATGCCCAACCCGCCAATCAGTACCCGAGGATGCTCCGGCCGGTTCGTCGCGCCTTCCAGCAAATCGACACAGCCCAAATCCGCAAGCATCTGTTCGGACCATGTCAGGCTCGTGCTCATCAACTCCAAGCCGTCGTATTCCAGGATATATTCCCCGTCCTCTGTGTACAGGGCGAGCAAGCTTCCATCGGGCATACTGGTTTTGTCCAGTAGGGTATAGGGCGGGGGCGGGGGCGAGGGCGTCATGGCCTCAAGTATCCCGAATCCGCCCCCTCGACAAGAGCATTGGCAGATCCATCAAGATTTATTCAAAAAGCCCTGGCTTGAGTCTCCTAGGGGTTTTCGTTTTGAATCGCGCTTGCCCAAACAGCATCGAGTAACTCTTGAGTTCGCTCGCTCTTTCGTTTCCACCGGTCGCGTAACGATTTATCGTGAACCTGGGCAGCGAAATCTTCAAACATGAGGGCTGAACCTGGTAGCGATGACTCGATGCGGACGACTTGATCGACCGCCTTCTTCTTCCCGCCCCTGGAGCGGTATCGGTAACTTGCGGAGTTATCTTTGTCTTGTCTGATAAAGTTCTCAATATCGACTGCGCCTATGTTTCCGTCGATACTCAAGCCCGCCCGCCCAGCACCTGCGTCAAAGCCACAACTCCAGGTCGAAGTTGAGCCGTCTACAAACGCGATAACTCCTGTAGCACCAATCACGGCGCCGGTTTTGGGATCTCGTCTCAAGTAGGCTGAAAGTCCCTCGAGCTTAACGCCAGAATCGAGGAAATCGACGATAGCGCGCATGTTATACCAGCCAGCATCACCTATTGCGCCCATGGGTTCAAGCTTAGGCTGCATGCGTATGTTTGAACTATCACGGAGACGAAACTGAAACACCGAGTCCACGCTGCGGCGTTTTCCCACTAGAGAGTCAAGTTTGCTCCGTAGCGTTGTGGTTCTGGGGTGATGTGAAAAGTGTGTGCCGTCCATAAATGCCACGTTATTCTTCCGGCAAGCTTCCGTGATTCTTTGCACAGAGGGCAATGACGCAAAAGGTTTCTCACCGAGTACGTGTTTGCCCGCGTTTGCTGCAGCCACACAAATTTCCTCCCGGACACTGGTGGGGGTGGCGACATAAATAGCGTCAATGCCGTCCCAATCAATCATCTCTTTCCAAGAATCAAACGCCTTTTTAGCGCCATGCTTCGAAGCGAACGCTTCAGCTTTCTCCAGTGTTCTGCTAGAGCTGGCTGCCAATTGGCCAGCCGTAGTAAGTTGGAGGGTTCTTGCCATTGAATTGGCGATGTTCCCAGTGCCTACAAAGCCCCAACGAATGGCCTTTTGTTCGTTCGATCCAGCCTTTGTCTCCGACTTTTCTCCCAGTTCCTTTTCCGCCGCATGCGAGACACCCGAGCTGCTGACTGCTGAAGCGATCAATCCTGAAGCGGCTGTGCCGATAAAGTTTCGCCGCGAAATATCCGCTGCTTTAACGGCAGCGGCTGTTGGGGATGCGTAATGGCTCATTGTTAGTTAGATGGTTCCTCGTGATGTCTGGTCAACGTCAAGCTGCACCTTGTTCTGCAGGTTTAGTAGGATGAAGTAGCCTCCTTGGTGTAGCCAGTAAAAAGTGAGTTTTCCCCATAGCTCTGAGATGTGAGACAATGAGGCACTATCCGCTGTTCTTGAAGACGCCCGACGAGAAGGAGAACTACTACAATCTAGCGCAGCCTAAACGTCAGGGAATTCTCGATCTCTGTGATAAAAATGGCGTCGTTGCCTTCCTCGCCGGGCACACCCACAGGCAGATCACCAACGAATACAAAGGCATTCAACTCGTGAACGGGGAAACAACCAGCAAGAACGGCGATGGACGCCCGATGGGATTCCGGCTCTGGAATGTTGATGCTCAAACAGGGATGCGGCACGAATTTGTGAAGCTTAAAGGGATGCCAGAGAAAGAAAAAAATCGAAGTAACTGATCAGCTCACTGTTATTTTTTCTTTTTCTTATAAGATTTAGATAATTCTGCCGGTCGGGTCTGATCGAGTTTGCTGATGACGCCAAGCAGCGTTTCGTAGCTGGCCTTCGCTTCCCCCACTAGTTGGTCTATTTCTAAGGCTTTCGGCTGGTAGGGGGCCGAATAGTCGAGAAACTCGATCTTTCCTGCTGCCTTCATCCGGCGGATCATGTGCGTCTGGGTGCGGGCTAATACCTTGCCTTCCCACCAAACGTAGGTCCACGGCTTTATGCGGCCCGGCTTCCCCTGGAGGGTGCTCCAGAAGCTGACTCCATCGATGGCTCGGTCAGTCGGAATCGCAATTCCACTGACCTCACACATAGTGGGAAACATGTCGGAAAAATCGACTAGGTCATCACTCACTGAACCGCTTTTTATTTTCCCGGGGTAACTGACGATGAGTGGGACGCGCGTCCCGTTGTCGTTCATCTGGCCCTTGCCGTATTTAATTTTTTTCCCGTTGAGCGAAGTGATGATGGGCCTGTCGGTTCCGTTGTCTCCGGTGAAAATGACGATGGTGTTTTTCCGCAGTTTGTGTTCCTCAAGCTTTGCGATGATGCGCCCAACCACCTTGTCCATGTGATGAACCATAGCACCGAAGTGCTGCGGATCACCCTTGTAGGTTTCCGCGCCCTCGGATTTGGGATCCCAGTCCTTACTGTCCGGAGTCGGGGTGAACGGGCAGTGGGTCAGCAGCATCGGGTAGTAAACGAGAAACGGCTTGGCTTTGTTTGTTTCGATAAAGTCGCAGATGAAGTCGGCGCAGACATCGGGGCCGTATTCACCTTTGTTATAATCTTTGGGCTCGCCGTTGATCTCAACTCTTGGATTGCTGAAACGGGTGTCGTGAGGTTGCCCCTCACGTGTGCGTTTGCGCGTATGCTGCCAGAGGCATGACTGGTCGAAACCAAAATGTTGTGGGGAATCCTTCTCGTCACCCAGCTGCCACTTCCCGGCGATACAGGTGGTGTATCCGGCCGCCTTGAACGTGTGAGCAAAGGTCTTTTGTTTTCGGTCCAACAAGCCGAAGCGCACGTAGTTGCGGACATTAAACATACCCGTCATGATCTTCACCCGGCTAGGTGTGCAGATAGGATTCGAGAAGCAGTTAGTGAAACGGACACCGCTGGCAGCGAGTTTATCAAGTACCGGAGTTTGGTAATCATCGCATCCGTTGACACCGATACACTCGTAACCCAGATCATCGGCCATGATCAGGATAACGTTGGGTTTATCCGTCGCCGCAAAGGATGTCGAGCCAGCCAGCCATGCCATCATCCACAGACCGAGCCATTTTATTTGAGAATTTCTCATAGGGCTGAGAGTATGCGCGGGCTCATTTTAAGTGCCAGTAAGAAAAAGAGCTACCCTCGAAAGGATAGCTCATCAATTTCTAAAAACTTGAAATTACCTGTGGCGATGGAGAATCAGAGCGATTCCACCAAGACCGAGAAGTGCAGTGCTGGAGGGCTGAACGTTTACTTGAAACGTTTCAGACGAATATTGCGGAAATCTACTTTCATCGGCTTTCCGGCGTGGAGCTGGAGGCCGATTCTTCCTTTGCGGATGCGCTTTTTGTCATTATCCGTTAGGTCAATGGCGACTTCGCCGTTTACCTTGTGGACGATGTGATTGCCTTTGCAGATGATCTCGTAGGTTATCCACTGGGTGATGTCTAACGCTTTAGGGACGAAGGATGAAACGACTTTTTTCTTGCCGGTTTCATCGATCACCATTGTTTCGCCACGCTTGGTGACTATGCCGCGCTCTTTTTCACCGTAGAGCATGGCAAGGTAGGGTGCGTTGGGGTGCAGGTCACATTGGGACCCGCGCATCACGAACTTATTATCATCTACCACTTCACTGCGGTACATCACGCCAGAGTTGTTGCCAAAGCAGCGGGCTTCGTAAACGAGGTGGAAATCTTCTAGATCACCACCTTGCCAAATGAGGAAGGTGTTACCGCTCAATTTTTTGTCGTGCGATGTGCCGTGAATGAGGCCGTCTTTAACTGACCAGAGATCAGGGTCACCTTTCCAACCGCTTAGATCTTTTCCGTTGAACAGTGATTTAGCTCCTTCAATCTTAGGCTGGTGCTGTGCCGCCGAGAAGTATTTATGGCTTTTATCTCCAGCAGAAAAGACGTAGGCAATCAGGTCGCTCAGTTCATCTGGGTTCAGCGAATAGATGAGTGCAGGCGGCATGTGGGAAACTTCATGGTGCTTTTTGCTTTTCACATCGGCTGCCTTTATCTGCACGTTGCTGTCGGCGGAGAAGGGATTCGTCATAAGATGAAGCATCCCGTCTTTTTCTGCAGCAATACGGCCAATGACGGTGGAGCCGTCTTTCATGGTAAACTGGGTGCTGATGTATTGATCAGAAATCACCTTGGAAGGTTTAATGATATTTTCCATCATGTCCTCTAGGGAGTAGCGATTGGCGGAGCCGGTGAGGTCTGGTCCGATACCCATGCCTTCTCCGGCAAAGCGGTGGCATGAAGCACAGGCCGTGGCGTGAAAGAGGTTTTCTCCACTGGCAAAGTCTCGTCCTTTTAGGTTACCCTGAACGGCCGCGACAGCTTCTTTCACGGTCCAAGCCCGACCGGGGCCTTTAGGTGTCTGAATGGCTCGGGCTGCTACTGCGGATTTTGCGGAAGTTGCGTCATATTTTTTGCGTTTTGCTTCATCCGTTACATTGGCGAGTGCTTGCTTGCGGGAGTTTTCAATGAAGGCACCAAAGCTGTTTCCACCTTGCCAGGTTTTTGCTCTAGGGAACCAAGAGAAGTAGCTCGCATGGTCAGCGTCACTCCAGCCCTCTTTGATCGAGCGAAGTGAGAAGGCTAGGGCAAATTGTTGAACGTTCGGGCGGAACTGTTCAGTACGCTTAGCGGCTTTAGCATATCCATCGTTTCGTTGCAGGACCTTGTCTTCGAGAATCTTTTTCTGGATGTCAGTGGCGCTCATGACCAGTTGCACCGTCTTGGACACCGCACCGGGGGCGTTGAGATATAAGAGGACCTGACTTAGTTCGCGATTCACGAAATTATCTTTGTGAGGATACAAACCATTCAAGGTCTTGATCACAGCAGACGCATCTGCGGAGCTCGGCTTTTCGAGTCGGGTGAAGGCCAGTTGATAGGCGCGAATGGCAGCCAAAAACTGTTTTGTGTCCATGTTTTTGTAATTCAGCTTATTCAACGCGGCGAGTATCTTAGGCTGTTGATCTTTGGCGCCCATACGTGCTATCGCGGTGGAGAGCTCGATGACAGCCCAAGGAGATTTTTCCTTAGTGAGATTTTGCTGCCACTTGGCTACTGGCTGTTTTTCGAGCGCCACACGTGCGGCGTATCGGATGAAACGATCTTGGTGCTTCAGGTAAGGCAATGCTTTAGCAATCGCCTCTACGCCGACTCCTTGTTCATGCAGTGTTTCAATTTCACGACGAAGTGTTAGGTCAGTATGAACAGCTCCGGCTTTTACTGGAGCCGTGGATGCGTCACCTACATAAGTGAGTTTATAGAGGGCTGAAGTCGTGCGGCGTCCGCCGACCATAAAGTACATATCGCCATCTGGGTGAATGGTAACATCGGTTAGGGGGAGAGGTTTGCCGGAGACAAATTCTTCTTTGGTCGCTTTGTAGGTCGCCCCATCCTGTTCTAGATGAATTGCGTACATGGTTCCATAGGTCCAGTCATTGATGAAAATGGCTTTTTGGTATTTCGCCGGAAAGCGGGCTCCCAGTCCATTGCTTACTCCGGTGGGACTACCTGGTCCAATGTCGATGGTTGCCGGTAAGGTGTCGGTGTAATAGTCGGGCCATTTTCCGGTGCCATGTCGCCAGCCCCAATCGACGCCGGAAACCACATGATTCACGCGGGTAGGTCGATACCAAGGGGAGCCGATGTCATATTCCATATCCGCATCAAACGCAAATAGTTCGCCATCCAGATTGAATGCGGCGTCAAATTCATTGCGAAAGCCGTTGCAGATCATTTCCTGAGTCTTACCATCTGGGCTGACCTTCATAATGAAACCGCCTGGGGCCATCCGTCCGTTGTTGTGACCACGGCCATCGGGCATGCGTGGAAGGATATGATCTTCTTTCCAAGCCTTCGCCATCCGGTAAGATGTAACCGAGGTTGGCATGTCGGTATTGTTGCCGCCCACCATGTAAATCGATTTTTTATCCGGGCTTAGCACCAGACTATGTGATCCGTGCTCACCACCGGCTTTCAGCGGGATGAGATATTCTTCTTGGTCATACTGGTCGTCGCCGTTGGTATCGCGCAGGCGGTAGAGGCCACGCTTGCCCTCGCCAACCATGATATAGAGACTGTTAAAGGCATAGAGCGCGCCGTGGCCGCCCGTGACTTTGACCTTAAGCTTTTCGACCGAAACTTTCGGCTTCAGGGTAACTCGGTAAATTCCGCCGTACTGGTCCGTTGCAATGATGCGCCCTTTAGGATCAACCGTCATTCCTACCCATGAGCCCTGTGCTGCTTTGACCACATCGTAAATTTTCTCTGCTTTGAAGCCCGGTAGGGTAGTCACCGGAATCGTTTTGGGTGAGGCTGTGGCGACAGCTTTTCCGGGGCCTGCCGCCTTGTTAAATACTTTACCCCATGGGGCTGCTCCATACTTCTTCACCTCCACTGCCTGATGCCACTCGCCCTCATGGGACTGCGCCATCCAGCTCTTATTGCTGACCAGCTGTTGCTTTCCAGCTTTTAGCGACATGATCATACCGGCCATCGAACCTTCATTGTCGGCTTCAACGAGTAGGTGATTTTTTCCGGCTTGGAGGAATTTCGCAACATCCATCTGCACTGGCTGTTTCCACTCTTTAGAAGCGGTCACCTTTTTGCCATTGATACTCAGTTTAAACGAGTTATCGCAGGTGATGATCAACGGTGCCTTGGCGGGCTTCGCCTTGAGCGTCAGGGTGGTTTTAAAGTTGGCCTCTTCGTTTGCAATGGCGCCGGCCTTCCAAATCCATACGGGTTCGGCGGCAAAGGCCTGCAGGGAAAAAAAGCTCAAGGTAATGAGGAGAATATGGTGATGTTTCATAAGTTGCTGTTTAAGGTTCGGTCTAGGGTTATATCGATGGTAAATGGTAGCTAGGAATTTGATTTATTGGGATGGAGTCCTCAATGAGTTCGTCGGCAGCGGCTAGAAGGGCTGTTGATGAGCTTTGGCATTGGGAAAATGGAGAGAGTTGATTTGTCAAAATCTGAGCAACCAACCTAGCTTGTGAATACACGAGGGTCTAGGATTAAACAGGTTGGTTTTTGTATGAAATCGGCGGCCGGATTACTTGCCGCCCTTTTTGCAATCCTCGGACTGACCTCAATCTGAGCATCTTTCATTCCGGGGTCACGCAAACGGAATGGGCTTGTGGAATGGGCTTGTGTAAAGAGAAGGCGTGACTGCTTTTTCGCCGAAGCAAAAGAAGGCGTTTTTAGTAACGGTGTCGCAGGCGGCTTGGTAATCGAGTTTGTAGACGGCACGAGCGGTGCCTGTGAGTGGCTTGTCTAATTTCCGAAGCGCAACGGCTTCTCCTTTTGAGGCAAGGCGGTGACCGAGAGGGGATTTGCTGACGGTTCCACCGAGGACGATGGGCCAATCTCCGGTTTCGTCTTTGCCTATGCCAAGCTCGGCTGATTTTTTGGGTTTACCTTTGCTTTTTTTGATAGGTTCGCTTTCCCACCATTCGCGTGGGCCTTCGGCTTCGATCCCTTTCCAGACTTCGAGAAACTTCTTTTTCATTTCAGCGAGCTTCTCCGGTTTCTCGGTGGCGAGGTCTGTCGTCTCCTGCCAATCTTTTTGGATTTCGTAGAGTTGAAATTCAGTGAGTGATTCATCGGCGACAATTTTCCAATCGCCAATGCGCATGGCGGCCCGGCTTTTCGTGGGGGCGATGTGAGTGCGCCAGAAGAGTGGAATATTACGTTCGACGGATTCGCCTTTGAAAGCAGGGCGGATATCTGCTCCGTCGATGGTGCGATCTTTTGGGGTGTCGATCCCGACAATTCCAAGAACGGTGGTGAAGATATCTGAGCCAATGACGGGAACCTTACTTACCGTGCCAGGAGTGATTTGTCCCGGCCAACGCACCAGTCCGGCGACACGAATTCCGCCTTCATGACTATCACGTTTGCGACCGCGGAGTCCGCCGGTGGAACCCTGGGTTCGTCCAGCCGCTTTGCGCCCCTCCGGGCCGTTGTCGGAGGTGAAAAAGACGATGGTGTTATCGCGCAAGCCAAGGTCATCGAGCCCTTTCATCACGATCCCGAAGGCGTGGTCGAGTTGGGTAATATTGCCATGATGCTGACGGATGCCCTCATTATTGATGTGGGCGTAGGGCTTCATGTATTTTTCAGCCGACTCGATGGGCAGGTGTGGTTCATGGGTCCATACTGAGAGAAGGAAGGGCTTTTCCTTGTCGCGGTCTTCTTTCAGCCAACGAATTCCTTCGGTCGCGACGAGGGGGGCGGAGAATCCTGTGAGTGGTCCCATTTCCTTGCCATTAAGGACGAAATTCTTTGGGTTCTTATGGTTGGGAGAAGCGTTGTTCTGCGTCGCCATCCAATGGTCGTATCCGTGGTCGTTGGGTTGGGGTTGTTTGTCGCTGTTGAAATGCCCATTGAGATGCCATTTGCCGACGTGGCAGGTGGCGTAGCCGTTTTCTTTGAGAAGTTCGGGCAGGGTGATTTCGCTTGCGCGCAGGTGGGTGGTATGTCCGCCTGGAATCCAACGCCAAACGCCATTTCGATAAGGAGTCCGTCCGGTGAGGATGGAGGATCGCGAGGGGGAGCATACTCCACATGCCGAGTAACATTGCGTGAACTTCACACCTTCATCCGCGAACTTGTCGAGATTGGGCGACTTGATGATCTTGTTTCCGTAGCACGCGAGGTCGCCCCAGCCCATGTCATCGACGAGGAAGATGACGATATTTGGCTTCTTCGCTGAAGCGACACCAAGTTGAAGAAGAAATACAAAAACGATAAGACCAAGTTTCATGGGTGAAAGTTTCGCTCTTTTAGTGTCTCCCGCCAAGAGTAATCTTAAAACCCCTCGATGACCTCTAACATTCAGAGGGACATCTCCAGACGATCGCAAACTCAAATACGAGCTGCTCCCCGCTGTCAGCGAACGTATGGACACCATCAAGATTAGACTTCAGCCTTTGTCAGTTACGGTCTTGAAGCAGACAAGCTGAATCGCAGTCGAAAGGGCAAAGGGCACGGAGGTTGGATCAGAACAGTGCTGTCGTGGCATCGATCGTCAGATCTTCATCTGAGGGTGGTCGCTCTGATTTG
>JASJLI010000100.1:0-3291 GCA_037620805.1 Akkermansiaceae bacterium | reverse complement strand
TGGCGAAGCCTGTCTTACTTGGTATTTGGCGTTTAAAACTTGGAGTTTAGCTCACTTAGCTTTCGGATCGTAGTCAGGGTTGGGTGCAAGGGTCTTGACCGCACCAAAACGTTCGTAGCTCGCGTCGAGTTCACGGCGCATTGCCTTCAGGATCTTTGGGCGACTCTTGGCCAGGTCCTTCGATTCACCGATGTCCTCCTTGAGGTTGTATAGTTCGTAGCCGTTGTCCTCGTAACGATGATGAATTTTCCAGTCGCCGCGCCGTAGGACACTGCGCGGACACTTGGCAGGATCTTCGGGGCGGTTGTAACTCGGGAAGTTCCAAAACAGGTTGCGCTCGCCGAGGGATTTACCGGCAAAGATAAGTTCCGTTAGGTCCTCGCCGTCGACCTTGTCTGGGTCGGTGGCTTTGACGCCCATGAAGGTGCAGATGGTGGGGTAGAAATCGATTCCGGAAACGGGCTCGGCGGAAGTTTTTTCGGCTGCAATTTTCCCAGGCATGGACGCAATCATAGGCACGCGGATGCCACCTTCATAGAGCGTGATTTTGTCGCCACGAAGCGGACGTTGGCTGGTGTATTTATCGAGGCCTCCGTTGTCGGAGATGAATAGGACCAGGGTATTTTTGCGCAAGCCGAGTTCGTCAAGCTTGTTGATGATGGCCCCGACAGAGCGGTCGGTTTCCTCGATCATCGCAGCATAGGTCGGGTTGATATGCCCCTGCAGGTCCTTCCCGGATTTTTTCATCGCGTCGATCTTGCGCTCATACTTGGCCACTACGTCCTTAGGTGCGGTCAAGGTTGAGCCGTCCTCGTTCTTGATCTCGTCGTGTGGAAGGTAAGTTGAAAAGTAGAGGAAGAACCTCTCTTTCTGGTGACGTTCCAGAAACTCGACACCCGCCTTCCGAACATAGGTCGGTAGGTAGGAACCGTCGGGCACATCCTTGGGTAGGAACCCCAGCTTGAATGGGGCAAAGTAATTGACTGGCATACCCAGGTAACCGCCCAGCACACCCTCTTTGAAACCGTGGGAGGGAACACGGACCCCCACATGCCACTTACCAACCGTCCCGTTGGCGATTCCGGCAGCCGTCAGCACGGTTCCCAACGTGGGGTAGTCCCCTGCCAGATAATGATTGTTCTTTTCCGGGATGACTTTCCAGTCCGTCTTTTTGCCACGATTCTTGACCACGGTATAAACACCATGCCGCGACGGCTGGGAGCCTGTCAGCATACACGCCCGGGAAGGTGTGCAGATAGAGCCTGCCGCGTAGGCATTCGTGTAGAGTGTGCCGCTCTTGGCCAGGGCGTCGATGTTGGGAGTTTCGTAAACCGGACTTCCCATACAGGCGAGATCACGCCAGCCGAGGTCATCGACGTGAATGATGACGACATTATCGGTTGGGGCGGCGCTAGCGCTGGCAGCTGAGAATAGTGTGCTGCAGACCGCAAGCAGGCTGGATTTTTTAAGGAGTATTTTTAGTTTCATTGGGATACATTTTTATTGTTAGTCAGGTAAGCGTTCGCAAAACGTCTACCCATTTTAATCTGACCTTTGCCGCTGTAGTGAATATTGTCTTCGTTTTTGGGGATCTGAGCTTCTTTGGGACAATTCAAGCCTGCATGGTATGGATTCATTTCACAGTCATCGGTTTTGATCATGACCGTATTGGGAACCTTCAATTCCGACTGAGCCTTTTTCACAATATCGGCATGGAGAAATCGCGGACGCCCGCAGTATGATTTTGCCGGGTTAATTTGTCCAAGAATGAAAAGCAGCTTCGGTTCTTTGGTCTCGTTACGAACCGAAGCAATAAATTTGACCATCTTTCCATGATAAGCCTGAGCGATTTCTTTGACATCAGAATCGCTTTCTCCCTGGTGCCAGAGCATCGCTGCAAGTTTAGCGTTGGGTGCATTTTTGCTGGCATCTTTAAAAGCAGTCATCAGGCGGGTGTAGAGTTTTCCACCTGGTGCCCATTTATCCATGGAAGTGCCCCCCGCTGCTGATTTAACAAGACCGATATGTTTACCGGGCAGGGCCTTCGAAAGTGCATGCGCAAATCCAATCTCGGGACCAAATCGCTTGCCCATTTTCAGTGGTTGCCAATTTTTCGTTTTGGCATTCCAGACAGATACATTGGTTGGCGCACTGCGATAACGTTTGTATTCGGCTGTATCCGGAAGGTCCGCGCTATAGCCGCCGCCAGCCATATTCGACTGCCCACTGAGTAGAAAAATAAGCTCTGGCACAGCGGATAGTTTAGCGGACAGTTGGTTAGATTCATGCGCGGTGACACGACTAATACAACTGATACAGCTGAATACCAGCAAGGCAGAGACGATCAGGGGTTTTCCATTGTGGGTTTTACAAAACATAATTTGATTATTTCGATATTAATATCCGTTCTAAACGTAGCGCAGGCAGGTATTGTTTCCGTATGGCGCGAAAAATACGCTATTTATTTACGAACCAAGCAAGATATGAGTTTTGTTCTCTAAAAAAGAACTGCATGCTGAAAAAACACTACCTAACAATACTTGTTATTCATCCATTCCCTCGAGCTGCACAAAGCGGTGTACCATCTTTCCCTTCGTGCCAACATCCCACCATCGGAATCCCATCGGGCGCTTGTCGAAGTTCTTGCTGGTGGTTTCCCCATTCACCATCTGGATCCCTTTATACTCGTTGATCACCAGCTTGTGGGTGTGTCCGGCAAGGAAGGCGACGACGCCATTTTCTTCGCAGAGTTTGAGTAGCTCCATACGTTTTGCGGGCGCAATATTGTAGTAGTTCTCTTTTTCATCCGGTGTCTTCACAAAGAGCGGATAGTGCACCACCACCACGACCGGGCTGGCCTTCTTCTTGGCGGCCTCAAGGGCCGCTTTGAACCACGCATCGTGTTTCTCCGACTCCCCCTCTAGCGGTGCTTTCCATAGCTGGGTGTTAGCAATCACGAAGGTGTAACCCTTGTGCTCAACGCTGTAGTAGTCCTTGCCGATCTTTTCACGATAGAGCTGCAGCGACTTCGCCGTCGGTTTATTACCGACGTCGTGATTGCCCGCCGCGCAGTGACAGGGAATTTTGAAGCCTGCCTTGATCCGTTTGAAATCAGCCCATGATTTATCGTTGGCCTTACTAACAAGATCTCCACAGATGACCACGAAATCGGGTTTCATCTGATTGATCTGATCCACGGCGAGCCCGAAGGTTTTTACGTCGTGCTCATAACCGCCCATGCCGAGCTGGGTGTCGCACATCTGCGCAAAGGAAAACAAGAGAGGTTCGGAC
>JASJLI010000099.1:0-67588 GCA_037620805.1 Akkermansiaceae bacterium | reverse complement strand
TTTTTGCCCTTATTGCGTTTCAGTTCCTTACTCACAGTGCCCTGGCTGAAGCCTATGGCTTGAGCTATCTCAGATTGGGATTTTGCTGCTTTATTCATTCGGTAGATTACTCCACGATCTTCCTCGCGGTGGTGGCGGTTTTGCATTGTCTTTGTAGTAAAAAACAACGCTTACAGTAATCCCTCTACCTCCGCTCCTAACTTTTATTCCTTAACATATTGAATCCGCCCTTTCTTAGAGATAGGAAAAATAGTCAATAAACAACCCCGCCGTAAGTAGCAGAGTATTGCGAGTTTTTACTTCAGATCGTACGACCACATATTCAGTGCAGCTGTTTAATCACTTTTTAAAACGCGTTATGCAGCACAATCTACGATTACTCCTTCGCCTTGAGATCGAATTTTTTATCTCCCACCCGTTCGATCTCTACGAAAAAGGCGCCGAGTTCACGTTCGAGTGCGAGCTGCCCAGTGAACCAGCACTCGAGATCGGTGACACCGGCATCGGCGTCAACGAGAACGGATACGGCACTAGCTCCTTTGACTAGATTGAGTTGGACCTTATTTCGGCCTAGTTTAAAAAACGCCTGCCCGCCAAGGAGTCGGGCCAAGGTTTTTTCTTCGGGTTTGGTCGCTTCCTTGGGCAGTAAGCTTGCTGTAATCTTATAGCGCCCTGCTCGTATCACGTTAACCGACCAGCTACCTGAGTAGGGCGGAAAATCTTGCCGGTATTCCTTACTCTGCATGCCTTTGAGAATACCCAACAAATCTTTTTGAGATGTCAGCGGTTTATACATTGGCGAGGCGCCATCGGGATAAATAATTTTCGAAGGTCGCCAATCGACAATCGTCAACTGAGTTGGTTTCTTATCTTCAACTCCCACTGAAAAAGCGCGGGTATCACGCAGAGACTGCCGAGCTTTCTTCCACCAATTGGCATGAGCAAGGAGTAACTCGCTGTGGAGTTTTTGGTTTTCGGCGATATCGAGAGGCTTGGTCAGATCTGGTTCAAGATTTTTGTTTGCCGGATACAATTCAAGACCATCAACCAATGCATAGCCTTTGCCTACAACGAGTGAGCCTTGATGTCGGTGTTTATCCGCAGATTCGTTCGCGGGCCAAAGTGTGTTATTAAAAAAGCGGAATTCTATTTTTTCTTCATCCACTTTTCCTATTAACTTCCTCAACCCAGCATGCAGTTCCCAATCTGTTTGACTTGATTTAATAGCGTTTTCGCCGACGAGATAACCCGATTTTAATCCATAATGGTATAAACGCCAACTGACAGGACTGTGATAAGTTTCCTTATGATCATCACTCAAGCCTATGGGATAAGAAACCGTCGCTCGCATCATGAAAATGATGGTGGGCCGCTTCGTCTTTTCCATCTCGGAGAGAGCCTGTGCTTTCAACAAGCTTACCAGTTTCAGTGGATTTAGCTTGAAGCTTTGTTCGATGATACCAAATACCGGTTTTTCGCCACCCATGGCTTTAACAATAGCGGCGGGAATCAATTTCCGAGGAGTGCTGCTATATTCTAGTCGCCCCCACTTATCGGCAGGCGTGCTATACATTAAATCGTAGGCTTCCTCAAACCCTCTGCTTTGAGGATCGTAAGGGGCAGATTTCCCCATTTTCCACCCACCATAAAAAGCCGTGTGGTAACCTGCTTTTTTAAACTCCGCAGCGATACTATCACCAGCAACAGGAATACGCCTCCAGTCCTGATAGTGAACAACACCATTGACCAATGGCTGTTTACCATAAAGCAATGCTGGCAGCACAAACAACTTTGCAGAAGAGCGGCAATCCCCCTGGCAGCCACGCCATGCAAGGGCCGTGGATTTGTCATCCGCTTTCAGCAGGAGTTCATCGAGGATTTCGCGGGCCCTTGTTTGTTCTTTCCCTCGAGACTCAGGCTCTACCAGCAGCACAAGAATATTAGGCTTCAGACCCTCGGCGTAACCACCCGACGTTATCATCGCACATCCACAAACCCAAGCTATCGTCCTTGCCAGCATGGGGGGAATTCTACAGTATCTATCCATCATGCCAAGAACGCCTTTCAACGTGCTTTTTGTCTGTTTAGGCAACATTTGCAGGTCTCCAGCGGGAGAAAACATCTTTCGTCATCAAGTTAAACAGGCCGGACTTGAAGATGTAATCAACATCGATTCTGCTGGAACCCACGATTACCACCCTGGGAAAGCACCCGATAAGCGGATGTGTCGGACTTTGAGGAACCGCGATATTCCGGCAACTGGAGCCGCCCGACAGTTCACAGCGCATGATTATCTGAAGTTTGATCTCATCCTCACCATGGATGAAGATAATTATGCTCGGGTGATCGCCCTAGCTGGCAGTCCGGAATTTGAGCAGAAGGTCAAACGCTTCACTCAGTTCTGTGAGGGTCCAGACCATCAGACTCTGGAAGTTCCTGATCCTTATTACGGTGATGGCTCAGGATTCGAGCTCGTGGCTGATATGCTTGAAGATGGGTGTCAGCAGGTACTGGAGTTTGTTAAAAAACAAATCCCCTAGCCCGTCGCAACGATCAAACAGACGGCGAGCGCAGGGAAATGATCGAATTATGTCCACCCATACCCACTGAGATCTTTAGCACCGTCGAACCCTCATTGGATAGCTTGTTAGGCGATAGTGTGAACCGCTCACCTGGGCATGTATTGCCGGGGAGATTGGGGGGGAGTTTCTGATCGCGTAAGTAGCGTGCGAGGATGGCTACATCGAGGATTCCACTGGCTCCGACGGTATGGCCAGTAAACGGCTTGAGGGGATGAAGGGAAATGGTGCGGTCGTCTGGTAATGCGGCCCTGAGTGCAGCAAGCTCGGCTTTTCCGTGTAACAACGTTCCACTGGCGTGTGGGCAAATGGCTGCGATCCTCGGCTGGTCGGTTAGATCATCAATGGCCTTGATCAGACAATCTCGTAAACCTGCGCCATCGTTTGGCATTCCGATAGGAGAATCCGCATCCGAGTTACACCAATAACCGGTCATTTGGATCATTGTGTTTGCCTGATCTTCGTTGCTTATTTTTGAAGTAAGATGTCCACCTGGGTACGCTGGCTCCATCGCTTTACGGCGTTCACAAATAGCATCCACGGATTCCAGTATAACAGCGGCACCTGCTTCCCCTGGGAAAAACCCACCCGCCTCTGGTGAGTAGGGATCGTTGACAGAGCCTGTGGCTAAAACCCCAGTTCGTTCATAGGCTTGTAGGACTTCTGGGATCAGTGGCAACTCCACGCCGATGACGATGGCACGTTTTACAATCCCCTGCCGCATCATCATCCAGGCCATCCCCATGGCATCGAGACTGGCGGCGCAACCACTGGAAATCACTTGCCAGGGGCCTTTGATACCAAGTTCAATACTTACGGCTGAGGCAAGCTCACCGTGCATTGAGTTACTTGCGGCCATCAGGTTGAAGGGTCGGCGGGTCGGCCACTCGGACACCCATCCTGCTACGTTACCACGACTACTACCAACGATGACGGCAGCGCCGTTGAGCTCTTCTTGAGTGAGACCGGCATCTGCGATCGCCTGTTTAGCAACATGGAGGGAAAGCATGGATGCTGGTGCCCACTTACGCGACAGCATCAGCTTCCGGTTTTCAATCCATGAGGCGTTTAGGCCAGCATGTTTGGAGTCGTCGCCAAACAAACCTGACAGTGGTCGGAGTGCGTGTTGGCCTGCGGAAATTTTTTCCACATGCACGTCTGCACCGTCGCCTAGACCGCTGGTCAGGCCAATGCCGGTGATGGCGATGTTCATGGCTATTTTCCGCAAAAAAGCAGTGAATTATCCACAGCAGGGTGAAGGTGAAGCAGGTGACAATGGTTTGTCACACTCGGCCTTGGGTGCCTCCATCGCTGGATTGGGAGCCTGAGCACGGAGATCGAGTTTCTCGATTAATGCCAGGTCATTTTTGATGGCTGGGTTTTCAGCTGTCAGTAATTTATCTCCGTAGAAGATCGAGTTAGCACCTGCAAAGAAGCACATCGCTTGACCTTCTTCACTCATCTGAGTTCGACCAGCCGAGAGACGAACTTTCGCCTTTGGACAAGCAATACGCGCGACGGCGATCATTTTTACGACATCAAAAATCTCAACGGGGTTCGACCCTTCAAGTGGAGTCCCCGGCATCGGCATCAGTGAGTTGATCGGCACACTTTCTGGTTGGGGATTAAACTCAGAGATCACTTCGATCATCTTCAAGCGATCGTCGGTGGTTTCTCCAAGTCCGAGGATACCGCCGCAACAAATGCTCATCCCTGCATTCTGTGCGTGTCGGATCGTATTAAGACGATCATCGTAGGTATGGCTGGTGACAACATTGGGATAATGTTCACGGGAGGTATCCACGTTGTGGTTATAGGCGGTGACACCAGCCTCTTTTAGAACAACGGCTTCATCTTCGCCGAGCTCTCCTAAGGTGACACAAACTTCCATGCCAAGTGCGGATACATCCTCGATAATTTCCACGACTTGGTCAAAGCGCTTTGTGCCTTTCCTAACACCCTTCCATGCGGCTCCCATGCAGAACCGAGTAGAGCCACTGGCACGGGCCGCGAGTGCTCGCTCCATCACGGCGTCTTTTTCCATGAGTCGCTCAATTTCGATTCCTGAGCTATTTTTAGCCGACTGCGAACAGTATGAGCAGTCTTCTGAACACCCCCCTGTTTTGATGGAAAGCAGTGTGCAAAGCTGGACTTCATTTTGTGGCCAATTAGCCTCGTGAGTTTCGCGGGCTCGCTTTAGAAGTTCAAAAAATGGGAGATCATAGATGGCTTTAAGTTCGTCGTATTTCATTGATTTAATAGGTAAGAAAAAAGTAATTATTAGGATGCAATTAACGCACCCAGCTACCTGAAACAGTAGGCATGCGTCCCTGGCCAACGGCCTCGAAGTTGGTCTTGCCCTTTGCACCCACCATGGAGTGCCCTGTTGCACGTTTCCAGAACTTGCTCATGCTTTCTCCGGTGTGGCAGCCCCAGCTCTGGCATTGGGCGTTACGTGAAAATACGCCACGTCGGATACGGGAGAGGTCATCCTCATGGATCCATGCCTTACTGGCTCCCATAATTGCACCGCTGTAGTCGAGTAGAAAACAGTGTTTATTAGAGTGACCAAAAAAATCGAATGACACGACAGAGTTCGATGGATGACGATTGATGGCATTGATCGCTCCGGTGCCATCATTGACCCATATGAGGGTAACTTTTCGTTTTGCAGCAAGCTCAGTGATCCAAGTGGTGTAGGGTTTGCTGTCCTCGCGTCCACGGGCTGCATAACCGGCACGGTAGACGAGCCAGGTGATATTGGCTTCTTTTCCGAAGGCACGGCGGATCTCCACCATACGTAAAGTGGATGCTCTGATAAAGTTTGCCCACCAGCGATCGTGCTGATCCCGCTGAACGCGCAGATTTTCCCACTTTCGAAGTGCGGGGCCACCGCAAAGAATAATGTGACGCTGGCTGCTTACAGAAGGAGCAGCCATGGCCGCAGGGGCTAGCCCGGAAATCCCTGAATAAGCCAGCATGAGAAAGCTCAATATTAGAACGCGCATGGGGTGCGGAGCTTAGTTAACGAGTCTATAGATGTCTAGACTAAAGTCCCATGAGGGCTGCGAATGACGGTTCAGGAACACATACGTGTGTGCCATTGACCGCGGTCGTTAAAACTCCAACCGCGGTAGCAGTTGGCTCCAACGGATGAGCCGTCTTCACTATCGATTGTGCTCCAGCTGTAGCTGAGCCCTTCAGTATAGACTTTCTTAGGAGTCATGCAATCAATGCAGAGGTCCACTGGCTGGAGGGAGGCCTAGCCGATAGCACCGTCAACGAAGTCCCAGTGGGCAAGTGTGCCCGACTGTGCAAACGCAGGCGCGGCAAGAACTACTTATGCAGCCATTCGTATTAGTGTAGTTGTCTTCATTTTAGTAAGGGCTGGTTGGTTTTTTTCGCTTTTGGTGGTGTATTTCATCGATGCCTAAGCAGTTCAGAGTACGGCCAGTGCGACACACATGCGTATTTAAGACGATCTTTGCCCTTCAACGCAAGTCGGACTAACAGGCCAAACTAACGACACCCGTCATACCTAACAAAATTTGATATGAACCCCTCTTAACTATCTATATAACCATAGATAAAAAACACCCCACCTGCACACCGAATCCTCATAGTTAGGGGTAAATCACGTCTAATTATAAAAACATTCATCTGAACGAATGTTTAACCCAACAAATCTTATCTAGTAAAATTAACTATCTTGGATTCATAAAATCCAGGCCACCTGAATGGTCAAGGTAGACGATTGAAGGTGCCACTATTCCTTCTGTATTGGTTTTAAGGAATGCTGGCATATCCGTTTTCACCCTTGATCCTGAGAAGTTTTGCCTAATTTCTTCCACGCGACGGCACCCTCAACAACCATCCAGGCTTCGAGAATCAGAGAAATTGTCCCAATGCCGACCAAGAGCCACCGCTCCTGCTCGATCCAGCTCTGGGTAGACCCTACGGCTTGACCAAATATCTGGTAAGCCATCGCCCAAGCAGGAAGGACCAGCATGAAAAAGGCTGGAATCGCAACAAACCAGACCGGCATACGTTGACGTCGCATCCAGAAAATAATCACGAGAAAAGCCAAGCCACCGAGCAGCTGGTTGGTGGCGCCAAATAGAGGCCATAATATAAGTCCACCAGTCCCGGGATCCTTGCCTGGGGCAGCTGGCAGAGATGCCATCCACCATGCGATGGAAATGGCAAATAGAGTGGCTCCGTGTTTATTGACCAGCCAGCTGATGGGATTAGCCGATAGATGTATCGAGGAAATAGGAGCTTCGTCGGTCTCGTCTTTATTCTTCGGTCTGATGAAGCTAGCTGCGAGTTCCTGCACGACGTAACGTTGGAGCCTACAGGCCGTATCCAGCGTGGTGGCAGCAAACGAAGCTACAAACACACCCATCAAAGCGGTGGCAAAGGTGGCTGAGATACCGAGAGCTTTCAAAAAATTGGCCGAGCCATCAACAAAGGCGCCCACCTTGGCTCCAAGGCCACTCATCGACGTCCACCCTGTGTAACGCGCATCCCAGGCATCCGTGCCAAGTAAGACTCCACCATTTCCATCGCTGATCCCAAGACCCAAACCTGCAACACAGGCGAGGATCACCAGAACGGCCAGAAACCCCTCAGTAAGCATCGAGCCGTATCCCACGAACTTGGCATCCGTTTCACAACGCAACTGCTTCGAAGATGTCCCCGAGGAAACAAGGCAGTGGAAGCCGGAAATAGCTCCACAGGCAATGGTAATAAAGAGGAAGGGGAAAATCATCGGCAACTGTTTAGCCTCGAGCGACGTCTCAAGCATCGGAGCGGCAATTTCCAAAGCCGGACGGACACCGTCTACCGGAGCTCCATTAAACAGCCCAGCGACCACCAGACCTATCATGATAAGCCCCAGAGCACTGAGTAGCTGGAGCGAGTTGATGTAGTCGCGCGGCTGCAGTAATGCCCACACCGGTAACACCGAGGCAATATAGGAATATACTAACAACACAGTCACCCATGTCATCAGTGGCCAGTCTTTGAGATATGCATTCATCTGCCCCAACCATCCAGCGTCACCGTAGAGGACAGACAGATACATCAGCACCAATGATACGACGGATGCTATCAGGATATTTCCACCCTTACGGTGAATGAACATACCGATCAGAACCGCCAGTGGAATCTGGATCAGGCATGGCGCGATCGACTGCGGGTAGGTCTTGAAGACCGCTGCGATAACCAGACCAAAAATGGCCAACACAATGGTCAGCGCCATAAAGAGAATCAGTAAAAACAAAACCCTCACTCGAGGTGAAATCACACGCCCTGCTATATCCCCCACCGTTTGCCCTTTGTTGCGCATCGAGACGATCAGTGCTCCAAAATCGTGAACGGCCCCGATGAATATCGATCCAAAAAGCACCCAAATTAGCGCCGGCACCCAGCCCCACATCACGGCCAGCGCTGGCCCCACGATAGGCCCCGTCCCAGCAATCGAAGTAAAGTGATGTCCGAAGACAACTCCCTTGGACGTTGGCACGTAGTCATTACCGTCCTCAAGCTCTACCGAGGGAACCTTGGCATCGGGATCGAGTTTAAAAATCTTCCGAGCAAGCCATTTGCCATACGTGTTGTAAGCGATGATGTAGAGAATAAATGCCCCGAGTGCGATTGCCAGTGTCGTCATACTTAATGAGTAAGTGTCGTCTCAAACACTTCTGCAACATCAAATTCTGAGACTTTGCACGAATGGTCAACAACTTACAACTTCGGCACAACTTCGGTATTGCATCAACCCCAGCTTTCGGGGATGCTATCGCCATCATGGCAAACTGGTTTTACGGTAAAGATAACGCGCAGCACGGTCCGGTTTCCGATTTGGAAATCCGTAACCTTATTTCAACAGCACAGATCACCCAGGATACAATCATCTGGCGTGAAGGTATGACTGATTGGATACCCATGAAGGATGTGCCTGATTTCCAAACAGCTCAAGTTACTAACCAAATTGCTAACCAAGGGACAGTGGCCCAAGGCACACCTGGTGCTGCCACCCCCTATGCGTCACCGCAAACTCATCCCGGCCAGGCTCCCTATGCCGCGGCAATCCCAACGGATGGACTGGCCATCGCTAGTCTTGTCTGCGGAATCCTTGCAATCATCAGTTGCTATATCTGGGGGCTGTTCGGACTGCCCGCCGTCATCTGCGGTCACATGTCGATGAAGAAAATTAATAACAGCCACGTTCCAATTCAAGGCAAGGGTATGGCAATCGCGGGCCTCGTTACGGGCTATATTGGGATTGCTCTACAGATATTGGTTATCATCGCCATTGTGTTTGCAGCTGCCAGCTCATCCACATACTCGCCGTGAAGACACACCGTCTCTGGCCACTGATCCCTGCTGGGGTCGTGCTGGGAGGGATGTATTTTTTTGTCGCGCTCGCTGACGGGCGGGGAAACTCGGAGCATAGCTCTGTCGTAGAATGTGGTGTTAGAAACTTAACAGGCTTCCATTGCCCAGGCTGCGGCGGCACACGCTGTGCCGAGAACATCATAGGCGGCGATTGGATTTCAGCCATGGCATACAACCCGCTTTTATTATGCGGGTTTCTTATTTTCATGAGTGTGTCACTTTACCTGATCGTCCGAATCACGATCCTCGGTAAACCTTCCCCAAAGACGCCTAACATCCGACCGAAGTGGATATGGCTCGGTGTCGCAGGCATAGCCCTGTTCACAGTGTTGCGAAACATTCCCGCCTACCCCTTCACCCTACTTGCTCCGTAAGGTTGGTATTTGGAGTTTGAAACTTGGAGTTTAAATTTCCATCACCTCGACGGCGTCAACTGCAACACAAACCCCTTCAAATACTCGGTCTCGGGAATGGCAGGAAGCACCGGATGGTCAAGTCGCTGACCATGGCTTGCAATCATACGCAGAGTCCTTTTTGCATCCACTGAAGCCGACACAATGTTTTGAAGAAACAACTCACGTGTGGCGTGATGTGAGCAGCAATACGTCGCCAAAATACCATCCTTATCCAGCAGCTTGATCCCGCGCAGATGGATCTCTTTATAACCCCGCATGGCATTCATCAGGCTCTTCTTGTTTTTAGTAAACGAAGGCGGGTCGAGAATAACAATGTCATACTGGTCCTCACAGTGCTTCAGGTAATCAAAGGCGTTATGCTTCACCGCATTGATTTCCACTCCATTGAGTTCGGCATTGCGTATCGTCGCCTCAATAGCAGGAGCAGACGAATCCACAGCGGTCACACTAGCGGCTCCTGCCTTAGCACAGGCTAGAGCAAAACCTCCCTGGTTACAAAAACAGTCGAGCACACGCTTCCCCTTGGCCAATTTTGCGATCTCACGATGCGCGTCAAGCTGATCCAAATAAAGCCCCGTCTTCTGCCCATCTAATAAATCAATTTCAAACTTCACTCCACCTTCGACAGTGGGAGCCTCCACGATAAATTTTTCTGGCTTCTCGCCAAACAACATCGTGGTTTCCTCCTCAATCCCCTCAGCAGCCAGCATCGGTGAATCGTTTCGTAGAATGATCGACTCAGGATTAAGAACCTCCTTCAGCGTTTCAGCAATTAACTCACGGTTCAGATACATCGCCAGAGTAAGAGTTTGTAAAACAACATGGTCACCATACCGGTCCACAACCACACCTGGAAGTCCATCCGACTCACTCCAGACCAGACGAGCGAGACGAATATCTATACCCGATCGCTCACGCATCTCAAGCGCCTGACCGATACGACGTGTAAAAAACTCCTTATCCAGCTTCTGCTTTCTTCGGGAAATCCTACGGGCGACAATCTGCGACTCGGGATTGTAGATGGCTGTGCCCAGAGGTCGGTCGCGAAAGTCCTTCAACGAAATCACATCCCCTGGCTTGGGATCCCCAAAGGTCTTCTTGATATCTGAGGCATAGACCCAGTCGTGTCCGTGAAAAATTCGAGCGCGTGGTGAAACAATAATTCCTGGCATGGCGAAGACCGTTGAAGCAGGAACTCGTGTTGAACACAAGATAGATCGGAAGAATGGATAATGGATAATGGATAATGGATAGTGGACGGACAGGACTCCTGACTCCTGACTCCCGACTCCCGACTCCCGACTCCCGACTCTTGACTCTTGCTTCTTACCACTTCCGATGGCAAATTCCCCCTAAGCTACATTATGCCCGACCCAAGCAATCCAGATCCGAACTACGCCATTGCCCGCATCGACCTCCCGGGTGCAGGTACACATGGGTTTCAGGTCAGGATCCAGCGAAGGGGGATTAAGTATGGCAAGTTCTTCGCCGACCGAGTTCATGGTCACCCAGAATTCGCCCTTCGGGCTGCCCGTCAGTGGCGTGACACCCTTCTTGAACAAGTCACCGACCGCGCCCGCATCTGCGAAAGGTCGCAACGAAACAGCTCGGGAGTTGTCGGAGTATCCAAGATTACCGTCGTTGCCTCTAACGGCACGAGCTACCTCTTCTGGCAAGCCACCTGGTCCCCTGCCCCTGGACAACGCCGCTGTGTCAAATTCTCCATCAAACGCTACGGCGACCGCGAAGCCTTCGAGCTCGCCGTGGAGGCACGGACAGAGGGTATTCAGCCCTAAGTCATTTGGGCTGCTGCTGCTCAACGTGCCCTTTACCCATAAGTCAAAAAACATCCTCTCAAGATCTCGTCACCGCTCCAACCCCAGCAGGGGTAATAGATATTAGCCGGTGGCGAAGCACAGCGGAACCACCGGATACAGTCGTGGGTTCATCAAGCTCTGGAGGATCGGCAGAAGTTTGAATAATCCCATACTCTCCGATGACACCTCTGCCGTCCCTCTGGGACTAGATGACATTGCTTCACCAAATCCGGTGGTTGACACCACCGGTTAATATCTATCGCTCCTGCCGGAGCTGAGATCTCCCAAAACTTATGGGTATAGGACACGTCGAACTGCCGCTTTGTTCGTCTAAGACCTTGCCATCCATTCACAACGAGCTCCCTCGCTTTGGACGGAGTCCTCCACAAAGCTCTGTCAAGCCACCTACTCAGGCCAATGCATTCCCTCTTGTTTGATCACCTTTGTTCTTTCAAATTTAATCCGAACACTGCAAACTTTCCCCACAATGCATAGACTCTTTCTCCTCGATGGTATGGCGCTCGTCTATCGAGCTCACTTTGCCTTTTTCCGGAATCCTATTCTCACCAGTAGCGGCCTGAATACTTCAGCGGTTCTTGGCTTCACCAATGCCTTGTTAGACATTGTCGATAACCACAGCGCAAGCCACGTTGGGGTCGCCTTTGACACCCGTGCCCCTACGGTGCGGCATATAAAATATCCTCCCTATAAAGCTCAGCGCGAGGCGATGCCTGAGGAGCTCGCCACGGCTATCCCCTATGTTAAACGCCTTTGCGTTGCCATGGGCGTCCCGGTGATAGAACTCGATGGCTATGAAGCGGACGACATCATCGGAACCTTAGCCCACCGTGCTGATAAGACGGGCGAGATCCACACCTACATGGTCACCCCCGATAAAGACTTCGCCCAGCTCGTCAGTGACACCACGACGATGTGGAAACCCGGTAAAGGTGGTGGCAATCCCGAGCTCATGGATGTCGCCGCCATTCAGAAGCACTGGGAAATCGAATCACCGTCCCAAGTCATCGATATTCTTGGCCTCTGGGGTGATGCCTCGGATAACATTCCCGGCGTCCCTGGCATCGGTGAGAAAACCGCTAAAAAACTCGTTGCTCAGTTTGGTTCTGTCGAAAAAATCCTCGAGTCGACCGATCAGCTTAAAGGCAAGCAGAAGGAAAACTTGATCAACTTCGCCGAGCAAGCCCGCCTGTCCAAAGACCTCGCCACCATTATTCTCGATGTTCCTGTCGATGTCGCATGGGACGATCTATTGATCGGAGGACGCAATGATGATGAAGTCAAAGCGATTCTCACAGAGCTTGAATTCAACGGTATTGGCAAACGCCTCTATGGCAAAGATTTCGTCGCGGGACGTGGCCATGCCGCGAAGACCGCAACAACGAATAGCACTTCAAGCACTTCAGATTCAAATCCAGCTACCGCCGATGGTGAGTCAGATGCTGCCCAGCTTGCCGATCTTAAAACCATCGCCGACGTCGAGCACTCCTACCAACTGATCGATACCGTAAATGATCTCCATACCTTGGTGAAGAAGCTCTCACTGGTTGACCACCTATGTTTCGACCTTGAAACCACCTCTCTCGACCCCCGAAGTTGTGAGATTCTGGGTATCGCGTTTTCTACGACTGCACACGAAGGCTACTTCGTTCACACGGGCCCAGGTAGCAACCTTACGATTCAGATGGCACTCGATAAGCTTGGAGTCATTTTCCACTCGAAGGTGGAAAAAATTGGCCACAACCTGAAGTATGATCTCTCGGTGCTACTTGCCCACGACTACCAAGTCAGCGGACCGTTTTTCGATACCATGCTAATCCATACCATCGTATCACCCGATCAGCGCCATGGTATGGACTTCGTTTCCGAGTCATTGTTAGGCTACACTCCGGTCAAGCTTCAGGATTTGGCAGAAAAAATCGTTGAATCCGAAAATGATCTCTTTGGCCTCATGGAAGAGGACGCTGAGAATAAGCCGGTCAAAAAGAAGGGCAAGAAAAAGGACATCAACATGTCCCTCATCCCCGTCGCTGATCTCGCTGAATACGCCGCAGAGGATGCGGATGTCACCTTGCAGATTGCCGCCAAACTACGCCCCGAACTCGAAAAATGTGGTCAGAAAAAGCTCTATCTAGACATCGAAGCCCCGCTACTCCCTGTGCTCGTTGCCATGGAAAACGAAGGTATCTCTCTCGACGTGAGGGCACTCAAGGATATCGGCGACGGACTGGCGATACGTATTTCCAACCTCTCCGAGAAAATCACCGAGGCCGCTGGGCGTGAGTTTAATCTGAACTCGCCTAAACAGCTTGGAGAAATTCTTTTTAGTGAGATGGAACTAGTTGAAAAACCGAAAAAGACCAAGACCGGCCAATTCAAAACCGATGAGCAAACACTCTCCGGGCTGTCAGCGAAACACCCGATCGTCGCAAACATTCTCGACTACCGGGAGGCGACGAAGCTGAAGTCAACCTACGTCGACGCCCTGCCGACCCATGTTTCCAAGCGCACGGGTCGTGTCCACACCCACTTCCACCAACTGCTCGCCTCGACGGGTCGGCTCGCGTCAAGTGATCCCAATTTACAAAACATCCCAGTGCGCTCTGCCGCTGGACGGGAGATCCGTAAGGCCTTTGTGCCGAGGGATAAAAACCACACACTACTGGCTGCCGACTACTCACAGGTAGAGCTTCGCGTCATGGCTGCGCTCTCTGGAGATGAGGCCATGATCCAAGCTATCAAGGACGACCTCGATATCCACTCCGCCACCGCTGCTCGCGTGTATGGTGTAGGCATCGAAGACGTTACTGATGAAATGCGCCGCAATGCCAAGATGGTTAACTTCGGCATCATCTACGGCATCTCTGCCTTCGGCCTCTCGCAGAGGCTTGGGATCGGACGGAGTGAAGCAGCCGAGATCATCGAAACCTATTTCAAGCAGTATCCTGGTATCAAAGGCTACATGGATCGTACCATCGAGTCGGCCACGGAGAACGGCTACGTTGAAACAATTAGTGGTCGTAAGTGCTGGATCAGAAACATTGATTCCAAAAACGCCACCGTCCGAAATGGTGCCGAACGCGCAGCGATCAACGCCCCCGTTCAGGGAAGTGCGGCCGACATGATCAAATTCGCCATGATTAATGTTCGTAATTTGTTAGACAAAGAAGAATCCAAAACAAAAATGCTTCTGCAGGTGCACGATGAACTCCTCTTCGACCTCCACCTCAGTGAGCAGGAATCATTGGTTCCGAAGATTGTCCGCACCATGGAAAATGCCATGCCTATCCCCCACGACATCCAGTGCAAAGTCGATACGGGAACCGGTAGCAACTGGTTGGAAGCGCATTAACATCGTGGTGATCTATGCTGTTTCCCAAACAATAATCACAGGCAACATATCCCGTTAAACCAGGCAAATCTAACTATCACCAGGCTTTGCAGGCTGACTTAATTCTCCACTGCTTCAACGCGCACGAATAGCAACTCCACCGCCTCCACAGGAAGCGCATAACTGACTGTAACCAGGTCGGAACCATCAGCTTGATAAACTGTCGACACAGCTGTCACACTACTCTCACTACGGTCCCAATTGATTAAGTCAGCTGATATGGCAACAGTGTAGCGAACGTCATGAGTCCCGGGGCGCGCGCGGTAACTAATCGTCATCGTATTGGGAAGACCTGAATGATCGACACTGTGAGCCTGAGTGGCTTCAGAAGCGAGTGGATCAAGCATAAAGGAGAACTCCGCAAAATTACTCCAGCCATCATGATCTGGGTCGGCATCAGGCAATAAATCCCCAGCCGCAGTCTCCGAGGGAAACTTGGCAGCCACCCACTGGTCATAGCTCATCACCCCCAAAGGGGTGGGCAAGGCGCGCCAACTGTTAGGGTCATCACCGTAAATGGACGTATCAATACGCCGCAGAGAAGAACCCCCACCAGCCGCTTCTGTGGGCCAAGGGCTGGTAGACTCGTAATTGACCGTATCCTCAATCAGCCTTGGGTAAAAAGCAGGAGTGCCGTCGATGGGCGTCACCAAATCATCCGGTCTTTGTAATCGTAAACTTCCATCGGCATCCCCCAAGAAGTCAGGAACAACACCTGCATTATTCCACGGCCCATAGAGCGGAATGTCATCCCCTATGCCGTAGCGAGTGCGAAACGCATTCGTCAACGCGGTATCGGCAGGATCAAAGCCAACCAGTAATAACACGGCTTTGCCATCCAGATTGATGGTGGTGGGAAAATCAAAATCCACTGCACCGCGCAACCTCCAATTGGCCAAATTCTCAGTGGTATCGCCCGTATTACAGATCTGAACAAACTCTACATTGTCATCTACACCAGTAGGATTGTAATGAATTTCCGTAATCACCAGAGGCCCGGTTCTGACGCGGTTGCCATTACTTTCATTGAACATTCCAAAAGTGCTGATCAACATAGGGTAAAGATCACCAGTGGCATCAGGCCAACGGCCAAACGATTCACTCGACTTGGAGGCCCCGAAATCAACCCGATCAACAAAGGTCAAAAGATTCCCAGAACTATCCGCTTCCATTAAATAAACATCATCCCCGGAAGATGAGCTCAATCCGAACGGAAAGGGATTGTTGGTGTTCGTTGCATTATTAAAATCAGACTCGTCAATGACGAGGAAACCACCGGCTGCAATATTCGTACCTGCTGGTATTTGGTATTTCTTCAGCTCATTGCCACTGTCACTCACATACCAGCCTCTCACATCAATGGGAGCTCCAGTCCTATTATAAAACTCAATTCTATCCGTATCCGGCAGATTGGAATGGGCAAGGATCTCATTAACTACCACACGGTTATCAGGCCCCGCTCCTGCACGACCAGGATTACCGTGAAATTCGCTCGTGGAACGCCAATTGTCCCCATTAGCAAGATACGCATTTTTCTCAATCAGCGTGGTCGGAACCTCACCCACGTTCTCGAGTTCCGCAGAACTGCCATCGCCATCGGCCCTACCCGGCCACGCACCGCTATCAAAATAAGTAAACTGCATGATGACTGCACTACTAGCCGACCTGACTACGATCTCCTCCGTAATGTTATTCAGACCTCCAAGTGGCCATTGTCCGGCAACCTGAATACCCGAAAAATACCAGGGTGAGCTAGCAAGCGTATAGCGGTTCCCAAACAACGTGGCATTCCGCACGATAACGACATATCCACCGACAGGCACAATGGTGCTGGCCGGAAATGTGAAATCGAATACTCCGGAAACAGTGACTCCAGAAAAATCAACTGCTTCACCCGAAGTATTTTTGAACTCCAAAAATTCATAATCGGAGACATCCTGCGGATGGTAGTGGATTTCGCTGATTACCGTATTATCAACGGCCGCAGCTACCTGCGCAGACACAGACTGACATCCAAGTATTACTGGGGAAAACAGTGCGACAAATATGCTAAAACGAGTATGCATAGGACGAAATAACATGGGGGGTATTACAAATGTGGATAGAGAAGCAACAACGCCACCGTCTCTTCAGGAATCATATCAGATGTATATACCAGTAGACCTGACGACATGCCCGTGCAAGTGAAAAAACACCACCCTCTGCATCAATACATCGCGCAACTGGTCCACCACATGGGACAACTAGCTGGGGAGCCCGTTCAAGAAGCGCTACGTCACATCCTTCCGCTGAACCTCAATCTCGCCTAGAATCGAGTCCTGCCTGATGCGGAACTGATTCATCTTCATCAGTTCTAACACTGCGAGGAAGGTGACGATAACTTCCGTCTTGGATGTCGCCTCCTCAAAGAGTGAGGTGAACTGGATACTTCCTCCAGCTTCCAAAGTCGCAAGTAAGAGTTCAATTTTATCCGATACCGTGTAGCGATCGTCTACGATGTCACCGAGATCGGTCGATTCCTCAAAGCGTTTCAGGACATTCTGAAAGGCGCGGATGAGGTCGAAAATATTAACATCCGGCAGTGGCGCATCAGCATCATCGACGGGTGGCGCGCTTTTCTCCGGCTGGTGGGCGAAGAAATCTTCCTGCTCGGTTTCCTTACGGGACAGATATCCGGCAGCGTCCTTGAATTTTTTATACTCGATCAGCTGACGGATCAGCTCCCAGCGTGGGTCGTCTTCTTCGATATCCTCCTCGGGAGGCATCACGGACTTGGGCAACAGGGTGCGGCTTTTGATATACATCAAATTCGCCGCCATCACGATAAACTCAGACGCGAGGTCGATGTTGAGCATCTTGAAAGTATCGATGTAATTGAGATACTGTTTGGTAATCCGCTCAATAGAAATGGTATGAATATCCACCTCATCTTTTTTGATCAGATAGAGGAGAAGATCCAGGGGGCCCTCGAAGATATCGAGTCTGACTTTGTAATCGGCGGTTTCCACGTGCGGAAATCGATACGTGATCTCGCCGTTTCAGGCGAGAAAAATCTTATCCCACATTATCCAATTCGATCCTCTGGAGGGGCCAAATCTTGCTCAATTACCTACAACCACGGTATCCATGGCCGCCGTAATGACCTCTACTACGGTGTCCATGCCCGGAATAGTGACCTCGTCCAGAATGACTGTTATTGTGGCCAATCGCGTAGGCCGCAGCCCCAACTACGAGGGCACCAACAGCAGCAGCTCCTGGATCAACAGTCTGAATGGGGCGACCATATTGGTCATAACTTGTCACGCAGTTCGATAATAGAAGAGCCGAAGCAATTCCAGCTACAGTGAGCTTAATCCATGATTTCTTGTGTTTCATACTCAGATAGACGGGTTTCGTGCCTATTTATTCACTAATAAATGGGTTATTTTGGAAATAGCAGCTTTTTAGCATCTGGGCCTTTTTCGCTCCATACACTTTCTTTCCCACCTTCAAATAGCTTTTTACCATTCGGCAGGATAGCGTCTCCATTTTCATCGATGGGGTAATGTTTTACTGAACCATCAATGCGGAGCACTAGCGCCAGACCATTGTAGACCTTCGGGTTGAATTTAACCTTGCCAGTCATCGGAGCACAGAGCAATGGACGGCCTGTGTTCTCGCTGGTCGACATTCCCTTGTAATAAGCAAACCCACACTCGCCGGCTTCCAGAGTTTTCGCCTTAGTCGCAATATCGTTGTCCGGTTTTTTATCGGTAGAAGATCCTCCTTTGGCAAAGAATATTTCTTCTGATGTAGTATAGCCTCCCGCGATGAATTGGCCTAGGTAATCGTTAGAATTCTTCCCCGTATAACCTAAAATATCCTTATCATTCTTTGACGTTGCATCGTTAGGAAACGCTCCCCAATCCTGATCAAATTCGACCATCAGGTAGAAAAGCTGTTTGGCATTTGAAACTGCCATGGTTGCCTCTGCTTTTTTACTTCACCGCATAATCACGGGCGCCGACATTGCCAGTAACACGAACACCAAAAAAAAACCCACATAATCCAGGAATTTCCGCGACGCCCTTTTCTATCCCCCTCTGTATTTACTTTTCCCATGGTCATCATTATTCACACAAGTGTGAACTGACGATGAAGTTAGGATGAAAAACACATGAATAATCCCATTCGCGAAGATTCGTGCAATTCGTGGTTTCACCTTACCTCTAACGTCCCCTCGGTGACTCCAAGTTTCTGCATCACATCGAGGTCCTGCCAGAGATGTTGACCGGAGGTCTCACCTGATAGAAGCTGCTGATAAGCATTCAGTGTCTCGGTCGCAGCGGCGGCATCCTCATCGAGGAAATCAACACGGAACCTTCTCAAACCTGTGCCACGCATTTGTTGGTAAAACCGGGCACCGGTCTGGGCTCGACCATTAAACAGAGTATTGCGACAGCCCACATCGGCCTTCAAGGTATGTAACTGCCCGACACGATCCTTCATCTGGACATGATGTTTTTCACAAGGTTTACCACAATCTAAGATACTCGTCCCTTCGCTCATGAAGGTGCAGTACACACAGTGCTCCATATGAAACATCGGCATGTGCTGATGGAGTGTGAGTTCAAACCAATCCGTAGGCGCAGCTAACAAAAGATCTAGAACCTGATTGATATTTAGATCATAGGAAACCGTGAGATGATCCAAACAACCTTCTTCCTTAAGAATTTTTGCCGTCAGCGGATTGGCACAATTCAGGGAAAAGTCACCGGTTTTGTAGATGTCGGTTCGTTCTTTAAAATGGGCAACCCCACCAAGGTTACGGATCAACACACCATCTGGCTCAGCGCGTTCGATGACTTTGAAAAATCCTGCCTCACCCGATTTCTGGATACGTGGTGTGGCAAGGTGGATACGTGCGTTCTTGGACTGTCGAACTAAAGCTACGGCATCTTTACCGCGGCGAATGTCTTCGAAGTCGACATAGATATTAGAAACACCCACTTCCAGAGCCGCTTCAATCTGCTCCATCGATCGACAGAGGGCGGAAAGTTCGCGGTGATGAGATTCGTCTGTTTTTCGGACAGGAAGTAAATCGGCCATTGTCCCCTGCGAGGCAAGGCGGACAGTGGGTTCTTTATCCTGTGCATCCATCGCTTCAACGAGCGCACGACGGAGTCGGTTCACGGCTGAAACAGGCAGCATCACAGCCCCTACTACCTCATTGGTGAGGGTGCCAAGTTTCCAAGCCGTGCCACCGAGTCGCCCCAGTTGTTTTTCAAGAAATTCAGTGGTGAACGGTCGGGTCTGTGCTGCCTCAAGACTTTCAGGCGACGAGACTGTCACCTTGCCGCAGGAAAGAGTTAAAGGCTTCTCTGCTTCACCGGTAACGGTGATATCGAGGGCATCACGAACGGGTTCAAGCTTGGCATTTTTCCAACTCGCCTTGAGTGCGTTGTTAAGTTTGGGGTCGTCTGTTTTCCAAATTTTCAACCCGGCTTTGACCCCCTCTTTTATTTTATTCCAGTCGAGCCCACTCTGCTCGAGTGAGAAAATAAATCGGTTCCCCCTCACCTCCCAAATGCGGGAGCCCTGTTCGTCATCACGGTTTTCACCAGCATCAAAGACCACGCCATCGCCTGCCTTGACGGGAATCTCGCTCGCCAGTTTTACTTCCACCCAGCCGCGTTCACAGCCAGTGACTTCGCCCAGAAAAACACCACGTTTTTTACCAAACTTACCATGCGTAAGACGCGGGTGGTTGGTGCCTTCGAGCCAGCCTGTTGAGAGACCACGGGAAAAGGTCATCTCCATGGTGTAGCGATCGTCTTTGGTAATCGGGCTTTCTTCTTGAGCCACAGCGGCATCGATGGCTTTGCGGTAAACTTTGGTAATCGCTGCCACGTATTCAGGCGACTTTAAGCGACCTTCGATTTTATAGGAAACCACTCCCTGCTTCACCAGGTCGGGGATTATATCAACGGCTGCAAGATCCTGTGGACTGAGCAGATAACGTAATTCGCCCATGTCGCGTTCTTCGCCATCGACTATCAGCGTGTAGGGCATTCTGCATGCCTGCGCGCACTCGCCACGGTTCGCTGAGCGCTGACCGAGGCTTTCGCTGGTTAGGCACTGACCTGAATAGGCAACGCAGAGGGCACCGTGGACAAAAACTTCCAAGGCTACACTTTCGGTAGGTTTAAATTTCCCAATTTCCTTGAGTGATAATTCACGTGCGAGCACGGCGCGATCGAGCTGGTAGAGTTGATCAGCAAACTGCAGACCCTCAGGCGAGGTAATCGTCATCTGAGTGGACGCGTGAATTTCAATCGATGGAGCCACGGTTCGGGCAAGCCGAGCTAGCCCCAAATCCTGCACGATAATGGCATCGACCCCACATTGGTCGAGCAACCTGAGCTGTGCCTCAGCCTCCTCCATCTCACCGGTAAAGATGAGTGTGTTCATGGTGACAAAACCCCGCACCCCATGGGCGTGGAGAAAGTCCATCAGCTCGGGCAGATCAGTCTCGGTGAAATTGTCCGCACGCATTCGGGCATTAAATTTCGGCAGGCCAAAGAAAATAGCATCCGCACCATTGGCCACAGCCGCACGGGCACAGTCCCAGTTTCCAGCGGGGGAAAGAAGTTCAGGTTGGCGGTCAGCGGTATTGGACATCGGCGGCAGCATCGCTTCAAATCGGCAAATGTCCACTCATCAAACACTCAATGTAACCTAAGACAAGTAGACCCGAATGTAATATAATCGGAAAACTTAGATTGAAAAAATGTGTCATCGCACTGCACTTGCAAATATATATTCGCTACCCGCTTTTAACCTCTATATTGCCTTATCTATGCTCAGCCCCCCACCTTGGCTAAAATCATTCATTACAGAGGAAGCTCTACCTGCTACTTTCGAGTCCTTGACCATGGATTACTGTCTTCCCCTAGCCCAATCGATCGTTTCATGGGCTCAATGCCACGGCGACACACCCTTGGTCGTTGGTGTAAACGGAGCTCAAGGCACCGGTAAATCAACACTTTCCAAGCTGCTGTCTTTAGCCATTGAGCACGGACACCAGCTTCGCTGCGCGATTATCTCGATCGACGATATTTACCTGACCCAGCAGGAGAGAGCTGACCTCGCGGCTGATGTTCACCCGCTTTTGATGACCCGTGGGGTTCCTGGAACTCATGACGTCTCCATGGGCATCGAGCTAATTGAGCAACTCAAAAACAAGAAAGCTACTCAGCTCCCTGTGTTTGATAAAGCGATCGATGATCGAGCACCTGCGGATCAATGGGTATCGGTCGATGCCCCAGTCGATATCATCATCTTCGAAGGTTGGTGTATCGGAGCTCAAGCGCAGCCTCAACAAGCATTGGATAAACCCTGCAATCGTCTTGAAGAATCCGAAGACAAGGACGCATCATGGAGAACCTATGCGAACGAACAATTAGCAGGGCCATATGCTCAGCTTTTTGATCTCATCGACCGCTTAGTCATGCTCAAAGCACCTGATTTTGAATGTGTTTATCAATGGCGAAGCTTTCAAGAAGAGAAATTACGACAACGCACTGCGGAAGGTTCGGGCAGACGATCCATCATGAATGACGAGCAAATCAGACGATTCATCATGCACTATGAACGACTTACCCGCTGGATGTTTAAAGAAATGCCCAAGCGTGCGGACTGTCTGCTGGAGCTAGGTCATGACCACTCGATCATCAGTAAACACACTCCTGATCGCTGATGCCAAAAACAATCCCCTAATCCCCTTGCGCAATCGTTAAAAATGCTTTGCCATGTCCTTGATCCGGAGATGGTAGAGAATACACTCATGAAAGATGGCCTCGGAGAGGCTGCAGTAGAACGCATTATCGATGCGCTTCAAGCTGCTGGCGCGGACTTTTCAGCTGAGGCATTCCGGCGTGATGCGCTGTCGGTATTGGACCGGCTCGAGCTAAAAGACCGCGTGCGCCATCTGATCACGGTGATGGGAGTGCACCTGCCCTCTTCATTTCCAGAAACGGCTTACATCTTGGGATGCATCCGCGACCACTGGCCTGAGGATGACAATGAGGACGACTTTCAAATTTTTGCCGGCTGGCCGATCATCGACTACGTCGCCGAGTTTGGATTGAACCACCCTACCATCGCACTGCCGCTGCTGCGCTACCTCACAACGATGTTTTCCGCGGAATTTGCTATCCGCCCGTTTCTTGAGGTTCATCCTGAGGAAACTTATAACCAAATGCTAATTTGGTGTTTGGATCGAAATGACCAAGTGCGCCGACTCGCCTCTGAGGGCATCCGACCCAGACTTCCGTGGGGAAAACAACTCCCTCAATACATCGATGCCCCCGGCCCCGTCATCTCCCTTCTGGAAAATCTCAAGGATGATCCATCCGACTACGTGCGCCGATCCGTTGCCAACAACCTCAACGACATCTCCAAAGACCACCCAGAACTTGTGATTGAAACCTGCAAACGCTGGCAGGCTGACAATGTAACCGCCCGACAGTGGATCATCCGCCACGCCACCCGCACGTTGGTCAAAGCTGGCCACCCGGATGTGTTCCCGCTGCTCGGCTTTACGAATCGACCGAAACTCGATGTCGCCAAACCCGAGCTCTCCACGACTCACCTTATCCTTGGCGATAAACTTGGTATTTCCACCCACATCACTTCGACATCAGAGAAAAAGCAGTATGTCGTAATCGACTACGCCGTGCACTACATGAAATCCAACGGCCAGACCGCCCCCAAGGTTTTCAAATGGAAAAACCTCCGCCTCAAGCCCGGGCAGTCGGTCGTTCTGAAGAAATCCCAGCCATTTAAGAAGATCACCACACGCAGGCATTATGGTGGCTCCCACAAGATCGAGATTCTGGTGAATGGCAAACATGCCTCGGAAACACCCTTCGAGCTTCATATTCCCTGATTCTCACTGATTTTGGGCAATCACTTCCGTCTTCCACATATCCGCGCTTCGGAGCAGTCATGAACTGCACGGTATACTTAAAAAGTCAACATGGTCGATTGACCACTTAACTCTCCTCGACCTGAACTCTGAAAAATGAGATTGTCTCACTTCCACATGAGTCAACACACACGCTCCCGTCCCATCCCCATTCTTCATTCTGGTGACCCATCCCGCAGAAAATTTCTCCAAGGTCTCTCCGCCACTTCGGTGCTCGCTCTGGCTCCTCGCGCTTTAGCAAACCCAGCGCACCCATCTTCTCTTCGTCAATTAGCCAGTGGCACACCATTGATTGGAGCCGCTGTGCCCACAAATTTTGAGAAACGTCTCACGGCGGACGAGATCAACATTCTTACAAACCAGTTCGACTCCGTGACTCCGGAGAACTGCATGAAGTGGCACACCCTATGCCCGAACGAAAATGAATACCGGTTCGCATCGGTTGACCGCATATTTGACTTAGCGGCAAAAAACCAACAGAAAATCGTTGGCCACACGCTCATTTTTAATCGCGACGGAAACTATCCCGGTTGGTTGTTTCGAGATGGTATCAAGGAAGCCGATGCGAAACTCGTTTGGAAACGCGTCGAAGCTCACGTCGAGAAGCTCATGACTCGCTACAAAGGTCGGGTCGATTCATGGGATGTGCTCAATGAATTTGTCGAACTCCATGATCCGGGTTTTCGTGTAACAGATTTCACTCGAGTGCTAGGTAAAGATTATCCTGTGCGGCTTTTTAAACTCGCCGCTGAAATCGACCCCAAAGCTAAGCTCACCTACAACGACTTTGCTGTCGAGAATCCGAAACGCCGGAAAGCTATTCTCACTTTCCTCCGTTCACTCCGAGACAAAGGATGCCGCATTGATGTCGTCGGAAGTCAAAGCCACCTCGAGATCGGCGATAACATCGGTGAGCAGATCGACGCCACTCTCAAGGAGTTTGCCGCGGAAGGAATCCGCTGCGCATTCACTGAACTCGACGTCGATGTCATTTCGCGAAAACTCTACTGGAACCCGAAAACTCGTGCTAAAGCTAAACAGCAGAATCCGTACCCCAACGGATGCCCCGCTGAGATTCTTAAACAACAGGCAAAAGTCTACCGCGATGTATTTGAGGCTGTGATGGCCAATCGGAAGCACGTGGATCGAGTTACCATGTGGGGAATCACTGACCGCAATAGCTGGCTCAACAACTGGCCATGGAAACGCGTCAACCATGGCCTACTCTTCGACCGAAAATCTCAGCCCAAGCCGGCATTTCATGCCGTCGCCAAGGTTCTCTCCGGAGGTTAATTTTAACTGTGGAGGCACACGCAAAAAAATCCAGCTCATGAATGGCTAGTTAAAAATGTTGCAAAATACAGCTCCATTCACGCTTTAGATCACCTTAGTTTTGGTTTAATTTAAACAACCTCACCCCAGCAAGAGCAGGGTAATCCACCAAATAATTGTGCTACCTTGGCGGCATTAGCGTCAACTACGATTGCACTTGCAAGATATCGGAGCAGGATTAAAAGACACGCATGAACTGCCACGGCCCACGGATGAATATGGATCCTTCCCTCCACACCGAGCGTAAGCCCGACTGGATTAAGGTGCGCCTTCCGAACGATCCTAAATTCTGGTCAACCAAATCTCTAGTCAAGGATCTGAACCTCGTTACCGTCTGTGAAGAGGCCCAGTGCCCTAACCGGTGGGAGTGTTGGAGTCATGGCACAGCCACCTTTATGATCGCGGGTGAGAAGTGCACCCGCGCCTGCGGATTCTGCGCTGTTAAAACCGCCCGCCCTGACGCCCTCGAAGCCGATGAGCCAGCGCGTGTTGCCGAGGCATGCAAACGCATGGAATTGAAACATGTTGTTATCACCGCAGTCGCCCGTGACGATCTCCGCGATGGTGGAGCCGAGCACTTCAAACTCGTCATCGAAGCCGTACGTGCGGCGAACCCCGGAATCATCATCGAGGTGCTTACACCCGACTTCAACGACAAGGACTTCGCCCTTGAACTCTGCATGAGTGGCATGCCTCATATTTTCAACCACAACATTGAAACTGTCGAGCGATTGACCGCGCTTGTTAGGAGTCGCGCCAAGTATCAGCGCTCACTCACAGTTTTAAAAAAGGCCAAAGCGATCGCAGGAGGAAAAGTCGTTACCAAGAGTGGGTTGATGCTCGGGCTTGGTGAAAAAGAGGAAGAAATTCTTCAAGCGATGGATGACCTTCTGGCCCACGATGTGACCGTGTTAACTCTAGGGCAGTATCTACGCCCAACACCTCGCCACTTGCCCGTGGTCAATTACATCAAGCCAGAAAAGTTTGAGGAATACAAACAGATCGCTCTAGCCAAAGGCTTCCGCCACGTTGCCAGTGGACCTCTTGTCCGTAGTTCCTACCACGCTGCCGATTTCCGTCCAGAACTCGACCTGATCGAGGATATTGAAAAGCAAGCGGCGAAGAGGTAACCGAGGGTTGCATCTAAGCGTAACAGAAAGAGCCTCTAATTCCCCCTTCCCCAAAGGGGAACGAGATAGAACCACAACTTCGATTGCTTGCGCTGACACTCCAGCCACAATAAAAAAAGAGCGCACCCGAAAATCGCATGCGCTCTGATAATACCAAAGAGGTATTGAGGTCAATTATTTCCCTCCTCGGCGACCTCCCCAGCCACGATCTCCACCTTTAGTAAAATTCTTGATACGTGATTTGGCCTCATCGCTGAGCGACTCTGAGCTATCGACGTAATTTGTGGCGGCTTCCTTGTCCTGACGTGCCCAGCTGGCGGCAGTCATACCGATAGCCCAGCTACGAGAACGCTCGTCGCCGATGGTTTCGGCAAGTTTAAGATTCTGCTGGATATCACCACCTTGGTTCGACATCACATAAGACGATGCAGCTTTGTCTCGAACAGCTCCTTCTGGTTGCTTACTCACAAACTCAAGAGCAGCGGCTGAATCTTGACCTACCCATGAGGAAACCACACGACCGATACTTTCTTTTTGGGCCTCTTCGTTACCGTTAGCCATTACCCAAGCTGCTGCTGCAGCCGGATCTTCACGACTCCATGCTCTGGCGATACTTTCCATGGCATCAGTGCGTGCTTCGCCCTCAGGGAGAGCCGTAATCTGAGCGGCTGCGGCTTGGGGATCTTCATCGGCTAATCCACGAAGTGCACGGGCTGTGGCATCGGCTTGTTGGTCAGCAGGAAGTCCTGCGATCCATGACTTGGCAGCATCCCAGTCCTTAGCTCCCCACTCGCGGGCGATGGTGTTTTGAGCGTCCTTACGAGCTTCCTCATCAGTGATGGTTGAAAGCATACCAGCGGCTTTGCTTGGATCTTCTTTAGCTGCTTGTTCGAAAATACCACGGATGGCATCACGTTGATCGCGGCCTTCAAGGCCCTGCGCCCAAACCATTGCTCCGGCGGAGTCCTGACGTGCCCACTCGGTGGCAATGACGCCAGCGGTAGAACCGCCACGGCCTCCGCGGCCTCCCATCATTCCACCCATGCGAAACTCATTCGGGTTGTCGGTAAAGTATTTGGCAGCATCCTGAGGATATTTCGCTGCCCAGCTCTGCATGACGGTGCCTTTGACAAACATACCGGCCATTCCCATGGTTTTAGTGTAGGCCATGGCTGCGGTAGGATCTTCCTCACCCCAACGGGCAAAAAGAAGGTATCCGACCATGATGCGCTCGCTCCAAGGTAGGTCTTCAAGTTTTTTGGCCTCATCCTCGAATTGTGAGGGATCGAGTCCGGCATAGTAGTCCATCAGTGCCTGCAAGCGCGCATTCTGACCGGGGAGAGCCATCGCTTCAGATGTGCTTTTTACACGGGAACTGCGGCTGGAAGAGCCTCCGGAGGAGGAGCTCGATCCACTTGATCGACGAGCGTTGCGGGCGTCTGCTGGGACATCTTTATCAGTCTCAGGAGCGGGAGCAGCGCCTTTACCGACTATAAAGCCAGCAGCGCCACCAATAACGAGGGCCGCAATGGGCCCGAGAACGGTTGCTTTCATAATATCAGTGTAGTTGGAGTGTTGTAATTACGGTATTATACAACTCGGTAAGCGAAGCAAAGTCGCAAATTAGTTGTATAAATTGATTACCTGTATCATTTCGAGGATTCCACTTCCCATATTCAGACCCATCCATTATGCCTTTTCCCGATGATTAGACACTCCGTTTCCCGCTGGTGCTTTGGTTCCACACCTCTCGATGAACTATGTGAAAAATGCCATCAACTCGGGATATCCGGGCTAGATTTGCTAACTCTCGATGAAATCCCCATTGTTCAAAGCCACGGTATCGAATGCTCCATCACCGCGGCTCACCCGGATAGTGATGGAGTGGGTGAGATCGAAAAAGGATTTAACAATCCCAACTTTCACACAACGCTGCATGGGATCTATGAAAAACTCATTCCCGCCGCAGCTGAGCTCGGCGTTAAGCAGGTCATTTGTTTTTCTGGAAACCGGGACGGCATTTCAGACGAAGATGGTCTGACAAACTGCGCTGAAGGATTAACTCCACTTATCCCGCTGGCGGAAACCCACGGTGTCACCTTGGTGATGGAGCTACTCAACTCCAAAATCGATCACCCGGATTACCAATGTGATCACACAGCCTGGGGTGCAGCGCTTTGCGAGAAAATTGGCTCAGCAAATTTCAAACTTCTCTACGACATCTATCACATGCAGATCATGGAAGGTGACGTCATTCGAACCATCCAGACATACCATCAGCATATCAGCCACTACCACACGGCGGGCGTGCCCGGCAGACATGAATTTAATGCTAGTCAGGAACTGAACTATCCACCGATTATACGCGCGATCACGGAGACGGGGTTTGATGGATTTATCGGTCAAGAATACGTGCCCAGCACCGACGACCCGTTCGAGTTCCTACCTACAGCTATCGGGATGTGTAGGGGCCAATAACGAATCCACTATAGCGAGGCCACCAATCCGCCACCGACTGCGGCGATGAGAACGATCGACCAGACAGGCAGCCATTTGAAATAGATGGCTGACGCTAACAAGAGGAGTGCCACAGCATCGATCGGACCAGACACACTTCTGCTGGTCAGCATACCTAACAAGGCAGCACCCAACACTCCCACCACCGTGGCATTGGCCCCACGCACACCGGCGCGTGCCCAGGCGAAATGCTTGAGTCGGTTCCACACAGGTAACCCGCCAGCCAGTAATACCATACCGGGGAGAAAAACGGCTAAAATACCCACAGCTCCACCAAGTGCAGCATTTCCAAACAGATTCATCGATGCTCCAAGAAAACCTCCAAAGGTAAACAAAGGCCCCGGCACAGCCTGTGCAGCACCGTAACCAGCAAGGAAATTATCCTTTTCCACAAAACCTGTATCCACAGTACTGGTTTCCAAAAGCGGCAAAACAACATGACCTCCGCCAAAGACAAGGGAACCCGCCTGCAACAATCCTCCCGTGGCTTGCGCGTCCTTGTTTCCGGGAAACATAAATGGCACAGCAAGCAAAGCCGCCATCAACAAGGCTGCTATTAGAACACCCCGGACAGGTGAACCCTTGCTAGGGCTAGAAGTAGGGGCCGCCGCCTTAACGCTCTCCTCCTCCGCCTTTTCCTTAAAGAGCACCATCCCCATCAGGCCTCCTAACAATATAATCACCGGTTGCATCCATGCTATTGGAACTAAGGCAAGGACAACCAAGGCCACTGCCGCCAGAATCATCTCGGGCCAGCGTGGACAGAGGTTTTTACGCATCCCTAACAAAGCCACCGACACTACTGCCACGGCAGCCAGCTTCAGACCATGGAGCCAACCTGTTCCCAGCCACTCCTGAATGCTTCCCATACCTATTGCAAAAGCGATCATTACCAACGCTGAGGGCAGTGTAAATCCTAGCCATGCCCCTAGCCCGCCTAACCAACCGGCGCGCTCATATCCAATGGCCGCACCCAACTGACTACTTCCCGGCCCCGGTAAAAACTGAGTCAACGCCACCAACTCAGCATAACGCTCCTCGCTAAGCCATTTTCCACGTTCTACATAAGCCTCCCTAAAATACCCCAGATGAGCCACAGGCCCACCAAACGATGTCAGCCCCAGCTTCAGTGAGATCAAAAAACATTCCATCATTCCCTTCATCCTCGTTGGCATGGGGTGACTTTAAGTTTTAAGTTCCAAGAATCAAATTCCAAATACTTGTCATTTTCGACAAAAAGGCCTACTACCCACGCATGCTTAGCACCGCCATCAATCGACTCCGCGTCATCAGCATCATTGAAGGACTTTCCTTTCTCTTCCTGCTCTACCACTCCATCTACACAAAACGGATCCTTGGAGTCGAAGATGCCATCAAAATCCCCGGTATGATCCACGGTGTTTTGTTCTGCATTTTCTGCGTTGCTCTGCTCAATGCCAAGATCGTGCAAAAATGGACGATCAAGCCACCGTTCTGGATATTTATGGCCTCTCTCGTTCCCTTCGCCCCCATCTGGGTGGAAAAGTGGCTGGTTGGGCAGAAGCCTGCTGATAGAAAAGGCTAGTGCTTCGAATTGTTTAAATTGATGGGTAGATTCGCCGCAGATTTTTGAGAGGGCTAGGCGGAATTCTTTCGGTGAATCGGGATTCTCAGAAAGGATGATAACGAAGCCATCTCGAAAATAAGCAAGGAGATACCCATCAATTTAAGGAATTTGGAGCACTAATCCAACTTCGTTTCCACGAAACGGAACTTCTTGTGATAGTATCCCCCGTTGTGGTTCTTGCAGCAGGTGTAACAGCCTGCGTAGCGTTTCATTTTTCTGACCCTGTCGAATCCCTCACCACAAGCGGGGCAGGCATAACGCCACTTCTTTTGCATCGTTCTGCCGGGTAGAGGTAACGAATGCGTCGCCCGTTCACGGGGGATACCAAGATCGGCGCATGCCTGCCGCCATTCCACACCATGGGCGTTGATTCTTTTTCGACCCGCTCGTGCGTAGGCAACAAGATGCGCCAGTTCATGAAGGAGCGTGCTCTTCACCTCATCAGGAGCGAGTTCTTCCAACTTAGGGTTGAGCTCAATTTTCCCCTCAGGCCAAAATGCCCTACCAGCTGTCGTACGCATCCGGGAATTCCAAACAACCTTCACCTGATCCGCCAATGTTTTCAAACCAAGGCCTCGGAGTAACTCTGCACACTCTGTGGTTTGTTCCTCATCGACACCCCCAGCTGAAGTGGATTTCGCCTCCGATGCCCTATCAGCGCACGCAGGTTTTTTGACAGGTTTTTTTTTCCTGCGAAAGAGAAACTCCAATTGAATCACAAGACCGATTCTACTTGATCGATTCCATCACCACAAGTGACATTCATCATCCAACCAAGAAAATTGGTATGGGAACCAGCAATGCGGCATCCGCAAGCACCCTGAGGGAATTTATGGAAAATCTGTCGCGGTAGTGATTAATAATCTGCAGCGTTGCAGCGGCCACCATCACCGCATAGAAAAACGGCTTGGAATACTCATCGGCATACATCGCAGCAAACACCAGCGATCCTCCAGCAAGAATGATCAGACCCATCGTCAGAGTCTGTTCATGCCGGTAGGCCGTGTTTTCATCTTGGGAGGCATCCGCTTTTTCCCAGAGATCAATGGCCGTAATATTCATCATACACAGTAATCCGAACACCCACACCTCTCGGCAGTGGAAGAAAATCACAATGATCGTACTCAACACCATTCTACCGAAATTCCATGCGGCATCAACAGGACCTGTGTGTTTAAATGCGTAAATGACGTCGTTCAGGTCAGTCACCAACAGTGTTGCATTCGCCGCATTCACGGGGATTCCTATTCCCATCGCAAAAATCATCCCTGCGAGAAGGTTCTTCACATAGGGGACCTCTCCACGATCAATGAATGCCAGACCAAAATAGAGCCCGCACAAGAGAGCTGCCACTAAACCTGCCGAGAATATCGATCGCGATAGCACAAACATTGCGTAGTAGATGCTAACACCACCCGCAATAAGAGCAGCAGTCAACAGCACCCAACGCCAACGCCAGTGAAATAGATGACGAGGTGACGACTTACGAACCTCAGGATGTCTCCATCCGTCGATAAGCCGGTCCAAGACGTAGACACACCATATCGACGTAGGCAACACGATCCATGCAGCCGTCTGAATATACTCAACCCTCAGCGCCCGAGCCAACATCCACATCCATGCAACAGCCACCAACGGAGCATCAATGCTCAACAAATTGGGCAATAACCAAGGAGGATTTTGGCGGTGATTCATGGGGGCGTGTTCGCAATCACCCGATAATTAAAGACTCTCTTTCAAAAAGAAGGGCCACCTATACTCGGTGAAAGCTAAAAATAGTGGGCCTTGATGGCCTAGTGAGTCTTCCCTTCGGCGGAAGAATGCTCGTCCCCGCCCTTATCGTGCTCAGGATGTTTTTCTGTCTTCTTTTCTTTCGGATACAGGTTCTTAGTCCCGTCCTTCGCACCATCGGCGCTGTCTTCCCATTCGTGGCGTTCACAGGAAATAAACGAAAACAAACCAACGATTGCAAATGTGCTAAAAATGAACTGTTTCATGTCAGGGAGTTGCATAAACCATCCCAGCTGGAAAGCAAGACGTCATTGTAGGGGATTTTTCTCTGCTTGTTACTTGCCAGAGACAGCCTCTTGCCACAGATTACAGCCAACTACTAACCAACAGCCCACTCAAACCATGACCATATCAGATTCCCTACCTACTCTTGCTGCGCTCCCAGGCGCGCTCGGACCTATCGTGCTAGCCATCGTGGCTATCTTCGCGATCGTGTTTTTCTTCATCTTAATCAAATTTTTCGGTATCTGGTTGCAAGCCCGCACCGCTGGAGCCCCTGTAAGCATGATGAACCTTGTCTTCATGCGCTTCCGTAAAGTACCGCCCGCTCTGATTGTAAATAGTCGTATCACGGCTATGAAAGCAGGCTTGCCGTTTTCTACCGACCAACTCGAAGCACACTACCTCTCCGGAGGTGACATCACCCATGTTGTGCTCGCTATGATCGCAGCTGACAAAGCCGGTATCGCACTTCCCTATGATCGCGCCTGCGCCATCGACCTCGCCACCAAAGACACCGGCAAAACAGTACTTGAAGCCGTCCGCACCTCGATTAACCCGAAAGTGATCGACGTCCCGAACCCCGCCATGGGAACCACCAAGATCACCGCGGTCGCCAAAGACGGTATCGCCGTCAATGCCCGCGCCCGTGTCACCGTTCGCACCAACCTCGACCGCTTCGTCGGTGGTGCTACCGAGGAAACCATCATCGCCCGTGTGGGTGAAGGTATCGTAACCTCTGTTGGTTCTGCCCTCTCCTACAAACACGTGCTGGAAAACCCCGACAACATTTCCAAACTCGTGCTCGAAAAAGGGGTGGATGCGTCCACCGCCTTTGAAATTCTCTCGATTGATATAGCCGACGTGGACGTAGCCGACAACATCGGCGCTCGTCTCCAGGCCGAACAAGCTGAGGCCGACAAACAAGTCGCCCAGGCCAAGGCCGAGATGCGCCGCGCTGCTGCCGTAGCTGTAGAACAGGAAATGTCTGCACGCACCCAGGAGATGCGCGCTAAGGTTGTCGAAGCCGAGGCAGGAATCCCCATGGCCATTGCCGAAGCATTCCGCAACGGTAACCTAGGTATCATGGACTATGTCAAATATGAGAACGTCAACGCCGATACCAAGATGCGTGACTCCATCGCAGGCGACGACAACGAAAACTCTGAGTAAGCTCTTATGATCAGTGCCGCCCTTCCACCGAAGGGCGGCAACTGCTCGCTAATACCTGACAACCAATAACTAATAACTAATCCCCATGGAAGAACTCGACGGCCGGCTTATTATCCTGATCCTCTTTGTAGTGATCAGCGCGATCAAGTGGGTCATTGAGAAAATGAAAGGCAAGGGAGACCAGCCCCATGAGGTCTCGGAATCGTTGGAGGATATTTACGAAGATTTTCGTGAAGAAATCCGCCAGCGCCAAACGACCGTCCAGCAAGAACAGCCTGTTCAGTCACCACCTCCGATCGCCCAGTCGCCCCCGCCTATCGTCCAACATGCACAGCATACACAACCTCAAGCGAAGCAGTTTTCTCCCCCTAAAAAGAGGACGCTTACTTCCGAGGAACAAGCCGCTGCAGCACGCTTCCAACAGCTCTCTAGTGGTAAGCGAAAACGTCGCAATAGTCCCAAGACTTCGATTCGAGGTCTACTCTCCAGCCCCAAGGCTGCTCAACAAGCAATCGTCCTCTCTGAGATTCTCGGCAAGCCGAAGTCGATGCAGGACGCTTGATTTTTCGTGGTATAATTAGTGTCACACTTCAGTCGATCCTCGACACCCACCTTTTTCCCGATAAAAATGCACTCCATGATACGCCTCATGGATCGCTATATCGGCAAGCAACTCATTGCTGCTACGATCTTTGGTGTTATCGTCCTTAGCGTCCTATTAGTCATGGGCAACCTTTTCAAGGAGCTACGCCCACTACTCGTCGAGGAACACGCCTCCCCCGCCCTGGTGATCCGCTTCATCTTCAGCGTACTTCCCTTTTCCCTGATCTACACCATCCCATGGGGTTTCCTCGTCGCTGTTTTGTTAGTCTTTGGTCGGCTCTCCGCCGAGAACGAGCTGGTTAGCATGCGCATGGCTGGAGTTGGGTTACTACGTGTCGCCGCGCCGGTTTATGTGATCGCAGGCCTGCTATGCTGCCTCTGTCTCTGGCTCAATATCAGCATGGCTCCCAAGGCGAAGGACGAGATGAAATTCGTGCTCTACGAGGCGGTTAAAGAAAACCCCAATGCCATGCTCGATCCCGGCGTAGTCCAGACTCGTTTTCAGGATCAAAAAATATTTGTCGAGGCTCGTGAGGATAACACCCTGAAAGGCATGCACCTCTATATGCTCGATAAGGAAAACGAAACAGGTTTCCCTATAATGAGTGTCTACGCCCGCGAAGCCAAGCTTAAGATCATTCAGGAGAGCAAACAGATCAGACTTCACTTAACAGATGCTTATATGGAAACACACACACCCGATGGAAAACGCGAACTCGCATTCATCGGTGAGCAGGAGCCACTTCTGTTCGACTTTGCCAGCGACCGGAAGAAAAAGCAAAAGGCCAGCACGATGACTAACGCCCAGATTCGCCAGGCACTGGCTGATGAGCCCACTATGGAAGATTCCAAACGCTACAAACTCAGCAATGAAATCCACCGTCGCTATGCATTCTCCATGGCCTGCCTTGCCCTTTCCATGGTTGCTGTTCCATTAGGAATCAATGCACGCCGAAAAGAAACATCCACCGGGCTTGCCATCAGCATTGTTGTGGGGCTTGGATACTTTCTGTTTTTCATGATTGCTGATTCGTTTCAGAAGAAGCCCGGCAATACTGCCATCTTGCTCTACTGGCTTCCTAACATCACCTGCCTAGGGCTTGGTGTCTTGCTGTTCTTCAGGGCTCGCAGAAAATAACAGGATATGTCGCGCCTCATCAAATCCACTTTGCGTAAGGTTCGGAGAGAAACTTTCCGAATTCTCTCGGGTAATGGTCTCGATTGGCTCCCAATCCGAAAATCTCTAAAAACGTACAACAGCCATAAATTCGGCTACGATATTAAGGCGGCACTGAACGTTGCCCTGCTCGCACTACCACAGGGCATGGCCTACGCAGCCATTGCAGAACTCCCCATCTACTACGGAATCATTTGCTCCGCCATCGCGGCCATCGTGGCACCCCTTTTCTCCAGTTCTCGCCACACCATCCTCGGTCCAACCAACGCAACTTCATTTATGGTGTTTAGTTTCTTTGCTGCGGCAGCTGGAACAATGGATAAATCACCTGTGGAATACATGCCCCTGCTGGTCATGATGGTAGGTGTGCTGTCAGTATTCGGTGCCCTTTTTAAAGTCGCAGACCTCCTGCAATACGTCAGCCGGAGCGTGCTCGTCGGTTACATCACCGGAGCAGCCCTGCTCATTCTAACCAACCAGCTCAAACACGTGCTTGGCATTGCAACGCCAATGGGCCAGGGCGAGGGCGAGTCAGCCAAAACCTTTTTCACCATCGTCGAGAAGATGAGCGGGCTATGGGAAAGCTATCACTGGCAGCCTGTGGCGCTCGGCATCGGAACTTTAGTTCTTTATCTTGTCCTTCAGAAAAAAATCCCCGCCCTGCCAAACTTCGCCATCAGCCTGACTCTCTCAGCCTTAGCTGGATGGATGTTGAGGATGTGGGTACCGTCATTTGAGATGCTTGAAACATTCAATGCCTTCCAACTCAATAAACTCTCCCCGTCGCTGCCGAATGTAAACTTGGATGATATTTCGGCCCTATTAGGCGTAGCTTTCGCCATCGCCTTCCTCGCATCATTGGAAAACACCGTCATGGCCAAATCGCTCGCTAGCCGATCCGGTAGCCGATCGGATGTGAACCAAGACATGCTCTCGGTCGGAATGGCTAACATCGTTACGTCCATGGTCGCCGCCATGCCTGCGTCAGGCTCATTGACTCGCTCGGCGCTCAACTACGAATCACACTCGAAGTCGCGCTTCTCATCCATCTTCTGCGGCCTGCTCTGCCTGATAGGATTCTACGCTCTGGTAAAACTACCTATCGTGGAAAACATCCCGAAAGCCTCGCTGGCAGCGCTCGTCATCGGGATCGCCATCTCACTCATCAACTGGAAAAACATCCGGATCTGCCTGCGTTCCACGCCCGGTGATGCTCTGGTGATCATTACGACATTTTCCGCGACCTTACTGACCCGACTCGACTACGCCATCTTCATCGGCGTTGGCCTTTCCATCACCCTGTTCCTGCGCAAGGCATCCAAACCACACCTTGTGGAATATGAAATGAGTGACGCGGGCGACCTCCGCGAAATGGGTAAAAAGAGCCAACGTCAGATCCCGGCCATTTCTATTGTGCACGTCGAAGGCGACCTATTTTTCGGTGCCGCCGACCTATTCCGGACGCAAGTTCAACGCGCCATTACTGATGAAAACCTGAAGGTGATTATTCTTCGGTTGAAAAACGCTCGCCACCTCGATGCCACCAGCGTTCTAGCTCTAGAGGACCTCATCAAACACACCCGAAAAAAAGGCGTTCACGTGCTCATCTCAGGAGCCACTCGCGACGTCTACGGGGTGCTCAAAAAATCAGGTGTCCTCGAAACCCTGCAAGAAGGATGCGATCGAACCCAAGGCGAAACCAATCTGTTTATGTATTTCAGAGAGAACCCAAACATCTCCACCCGCGACGCCCTCATTCGCGCCCAGGAACTCCTAGGCACTAAGGAAGCCGATATCAAAATCTTCTTTGATAAGAATAAGGAAAAATAAGGCGAGTTTGGAACTTACCCTACTTTCCAATACAAAAACTACTGAAGATCTCACCAAGTAATTCCTCGGTATCAATCCGTCCTGCAATTTCGCCGATGGCTTCCATGGCATCACGAAGTTCGACGGATATAAACTCGGCTCCTTCACCATTGGTCAGAGTGGTCTCGGCCAAAGTCAGGGCGGTTCGAGCACGTCTCAAACACGTCTGATGGCGAGCATTGATCGCCACGGCATGGCCACCCCACTCACCTGCGCCCATAGAGAGTTCATGCGCAATGGTATCGATCAATGTTTCAAGACCATCACCTGTGGCGCAGGAAATATGGACACCTTCGACACCTGACCAGTCGTAGTGTTGGCTGAGATCGGATTTATTGATGACAAGGATATGGTGACGCCCTCCTATGTCATCTTCACTCAGATGACTAACACGCGACTGGGTGCCATCGACCACTTCTAAAATAAGATCCGCCGTTTCTATCTGATCGCGCGTCCTCTTTACCCCCTGCTGTTCGATCAAGTCATCAGACTCTCGCATACCAGCGGTATCGATCAAGCGAACCGGAATTCCTTGGAGGTTAAGAACTTCTTCGACGGTGTCTCGGGTCGTGCCTTCGATATCGCTAACGATGGCTCGCTCGTATCCTAACAGCCGATTCAGTAAACTCGATTTCCCCGCATTGGGAGAACCAAATATTACAGTCCTTACACCCTCGCGCAATATCCGCCCTTGTTCGGCTGTTTGTAAAAGCTTTCCAATACTGGCACAGGCTAACTGGAGTCGCTTCACCAATGCCGAGCCCGTATCCGTATCAATATCTTCTTCTGGGAAATCAATATACGCCTCCACATGAGCTGCAATTCCGAGGATTTCCTCACGAATTGCTTCGGAAGTATCGCCCAAGACTCCCTGCAACTGCTCGTGCGCTGCACGCATCGCAAGCTCGGTCTGTGCAGAAATCAAATCCATCACAGCCTCTGCTTGGGTAAGATCCATTTTACCATTAAGAAAAGCACGCTGACTAAATTCTCCTGCAGAGGCGGGCTGAATACCAACGTCTAATAGGCGTTGCAACACTCGCCGCATCACCAGCACACCACCATGGCAGGCAATCTCTACAGTATCCTCACCGGTATAACTCCGTGGACCATGAAAACAGGTGACCAACACCTCATCGATAACCTCCCCATCCTCAGCTGTTATTTTTGTTAACTTGGCATAACGCTCTGCAAATGTCGCCGCACTCTGACGGCTTGGCAAACAGTCGCTCACCCTAATAAATGAGTCTGGTCCGCTCACACGGATCATACCGACGGCTCCCATACCAGGAGGTGTCGCAATAGCGGCGATGGTCGTTTCCATGAGATTATTTTCCACCGGCATCTTCAGTAGCGGGAGCTTTCACAGGAGCTTTAGGCACTGTGTTTCCAACTTCGCCACCCACACCGAGGAATTCCCAGCAAACAACCTTTTCAATCTGCAGCTTGGACGGTCTCTCATTAGTCCATCCCAGCTCAATTGTTGCCGTGCGCAGAATTCTATCCCGATTCATGCCTCTCCAGTTAAGTTCACCAAGAATTTTCCCAGCTTCGGAATCGACCAGAATAGGAAGATTCACGTAATGCTTAGGATACGCAAAATCCTCAAGGCGATAAGTCCGGTAGCGCCTGTCATCGCGGAGTGCGTGACTCAGGGATTCACTTGCAACCACGCGGAACCTCTTCTTCTTCTTCGGCTGAGCGTAATCCACAAAGGCTCGAAAAGTGCGTTTCTTCCCTTGGATAAACACAGAGGCATCAAGTTTCAGCCCCTGATCGGTTTTCTTGAAAAAGGCATTAATTCCAATCGGCTTGGAGAGGTTGTGTTCATCAATCCGGTAGGCCATTTCCATCAGAGTCGTCGGTCCTCGACCCATAACTCGATCCAAAGATCCAATCGGCGCAAAATACTCCCGTATATCAATCTGGACAGGTTGACGATACTGCATCAGAAAAATTCCACGTTCATGATCAATGTTACTACCCATAACGTGCCCGAACGATTCCATCGGAGTATCTGAATCGTCGATTCCTTCAGGATAGTACATCTCTAACTCTTCCATCACGCCTTCGTTAGGAATCACATATTTCATCCGCTCTTCAGGCGACTTGGCAAACATAAACCCAATGAGCACCTTGGAGGCGTCCTCTTTCCAGCCCGTCATTTTCCACGCTTCGTCTGACGTGTTTTTATCGGCAGTGGGAGAACTAGAAGCTTTTGGGTCCTGTTTATCCTGCTTCCACTTTTGAGCCAGCCAGAATGTTACCCCTCCTACTACTAACAAGATCAGTGCCGCCACAATCACAGCGACCATATTCCCCTTGCCTCGACGCTTGTTTCCAGCTCCGAGGGAGGATACTTGAGGAGAAACAATGTCGTTCTTTCTTGTAATCTTTTGAAGGGATTTTTCAGGAGCTTTCAGGCGCACCGGTTGCTCAGCAGGGGCCTTTTCCTCAGGCGGTTCAAATGCAGGAACCGCTGGCAAGCTCTGATCTGGCGAGGTTATTTCCTTTCCACAATGGGGGCATGGAGCCGTCGTCGGAGGCAGTCCAGCAGGAATGAAGATAGCCTGCTGGCAATGTTTACAGGGAAAACTAGCCTGGGAAAGTTGGGATGAGCCGCTCATGGTCAAGAATAGTTGATAGCTGGGGTATCGTAATCTTTGAGGTCCAAGTGTCAACCATGCATCGGTCATCAATTAAAGCCCAACGCTAGACTTCAGCCATTTAAAACCTCATCAAGGACCTCAATGCAGCGCTCATTTTCAGATTGGGTTCCGATGGAAATACGCACCCACTCCGGAAGTTTATAACCCCTCATCGCACGGATAATCACGCCCTTTCCCAACATCTTCTGGAAGAGATCATCGCCGTCGCCCACTTTGACGAGAATGAAGTTCGCCACGCTCGGCACAAATTGCAATCCACGTTCAGCAAAGGCCTTCTCATAAAATCTAAGACCAGTGTTATTAGTTTCCAGAGTTTTAGCAACGTGCTCCGTATCAGCCATCGCAGCCAGAGCAGCAGCCTGAGCCATCGCATTGGCATTAAACGGTTGTCGGGCTTTTTGTAAAATCGCAGCAACCTCCGGAGACGCCAATCCATAGCCGATCCTCAAACCAGCCAAACCATAAGCCTTGGAAAAGGTGCGCAGCACGCAAACATTGCGCCCTTCAGCAATGTACTTAAGGGTATCAGGCGCATCATCGAGAAATTCGTAGTATGCCTCGTCAAATACCGCCACCACATGCTCCGGGAGGCGATCCATAAAGCGGTCAAGCGCCTCTTGCCCAACCAGTGTTCCTGTAGGGTTGTTAGGATTGGCTATAAACACCAGTCGTGTGTCCGCCGTAATTGCATCTGCCATACCATCGACATCGTGGATAAAATCGGGGTCTGCCACCTCAACATACTTCGCACCAAATAGCGTCGCCATTAATTTATAGACGACAAATGCGTGCTCCGCAGCGATCAGCTCAGCTTTCGGGTTGAGAAAACAATGACACAGCAGCTCGATGATTTCGTTGGAACCATTTCCCAGAACAACATTCTCCAAACCGAGCCCGTGTTTTTCTGCCAGAGCTGATCTCAATTTAAATCCACCACCGTCAGGGTAGATGTGGACTTGATCAATCTCATTTTGCATGGCCACCTTGGCTGCAGGAGCCGGACCTAGTGGGTTCTCATTGGACGCGAGCTTAACGATCGTTGCTGGATCCAGACCGAGCTCGCGGGCGGTTTCCTCGATCGGCTTCCCGGGCTCATAAGCCACGAGATCACAAACAAACTGATTGGAAAATTGTTGAATCGACATGGCGGCAGGCTAGGCGACAAATCCCCCCTTCGCAACGCAATATATCATCATGCCGTGGCAGTATAGATCGACGCCACCCCAAAGGTAAGCGGATCTGACTCCGCTCCGGAGAAACCATTTGCCTCAATCAGATTGGTCATATCCTTACCACTAGGAAATTGCTCGATGGTTCCAGCCAGGTATTCGTAGGCATCCCCTTCTCCCGTCATCAGTCCTGCGATCTTGGGTAGAATCTTGTTCAGGTAAAATCGATACGGCCCTCGCAATATCCCCGTAGGTAACGAGAAGTCCAAGATAAGAATATGCCCCCCTGGCTTGATCACGCGGTGCATCTCCTTAAGAGCATCAGGCCAGCTCGCCATATTGCGCAGCCCAAAGGCCACAGTAAGCACATCATAAGAGTCATCATCAAACGGCATATTCATCGCATCGGCCACGATGGTTTCACGCACACCACCATCAGCCGCATAGGCTAACATTTCCTCACAAAAATCCGACCCCGTCACTTTCGCATCAGGGCATTTTCTCTGTATCTCCAAAGCAAGGTCACCGGTTCCCGTTGCGACATCCAGAATACTTTGTGGCTCCCAATCGGCAACCATGCGCCCAACTTTCTTTCGCCACAGAATATCTGTGCCCACGCTGAGCACATGATTCGTGACCACATAACGGTCGGCAATACGGCTAAACGCCTCTTTGACATATTTGGGATCCTGCACGCTTTTAAACTCCAAGTTTTAAACTCCAAATACCAACTTAATCCGGTAGGATGTCGCGATAAATTCCAGGGTCACTACCTGGAATTTCTACTGCACCGATGGCTTTCTCGTAAAACTCACGCGGCCCCACGCCTCCGATCATACCATAGACGTAGCCCAAATCCTTGAGTCCCTTCATGCATTTGAATAGTAGCGCTTTACCAATTCCTGTACCTCTTGCAGCTTCACTCACACCGGTCGGGCCGTAAAAGCCTTTGGCCGTTGTTTCATAACAGGCAAACCCAAGAATCTCTTTATCCTTTGTGGCGATGTAGCAGGTCACCGGCTGACGTGAAAACGCGATCTTCACTTCGCTCTCCCACTTTGGTGAAAAATTCTCCCCTGCCCAGGCAGCAACAATGTGGCGTTCATAGGCACGGGCGCGACGAAGAACAATCCCCTGCGACTCCACCCGTTCGAAGATCTCCTTTGTATCGGGTAGCTCGTAGAGCCTTACCAGCATGTCAATCATGGGTTCTTTGATATAGCAACCGGCGGCTATTGACCAGTGACTAATGGACCAATCAACTCTTGAAATGGCCAAGCTTCGATTTCCTCCTGATCCCGAATCACATCCATCAAAACGGGAACGCCAGTCAATTCTTCAGCAATCCCTTTGTTCGTGATCGCCGCTGTATCCAACTCGTCATCCAGGTGATTAAAGATCAAGCCTGCTGGCTCGACGCCGATAGCTCGCATCGCCTGCACCGTCAGTAACGTCGTGTTCAAAGCCCCCAGTCGATTGCCCACGACAAGAATGACAGGCATCCCCAGCTCCTTGGCCAAATCAGACACCATGTAATCCTTCAAAATAGGCACAAGCCATCCTCCGACACCCTCGGCGATAACCGCCTCGTATTCTGAGCCCAGCTCTTTGCATCCTTCGATAAGGGGCTCAACGGTCAGCTCATGGTTTTCGAACATACCCGCCACATATGGGGCTGCGGGTGTTCGCAAATAACATGGATTTACCCGATTCAGATCAACGCTACCTCCCGAGGCATTCTGTAATGCATATGCATCCTCACGTCCACCGCAGCAAATCGGTTTATACCCGACGGCATCCACCCCCTCGGCTCGCAGTGCTTTAATAATCAATGAGGTCACATACGTCTTTCCCGCGCCGGTGTCCGTTCCGGTAATAAATAGTCCTTTCATTTTCTTCTAATAAAAATCACTCCTCTACGGCCCTGGCACCTGGCTTTGAGGTCCCCGACTGCTCAGTCTTAACAATGTAGTTAATCAGAAACCAGATCGCTATTGCCACCATTAAGGTCGCTAGCTTTGCCGGCCAATTCTTCTTCAGTATGTTCTTCATTGGTTTCTTCATTAGGTAAAAAGATCGATTCCATTTTCTCACGGAATTCCTCGTCGCTTAAATTTCTGACAAGTTTGCCATCAACGCATACGGAAACCTGCCCTGTTTCCTCGCTCACCACAACGGCTACGCAGTCGGTTTCTTCAGTCACCCCGATCGCAGCCCTATGCCGCAATCCCGTGCTACGGTCTGCCAGCTCACGCGAACTCACAGGGAATACACAACCGGCACCTGCCACTCGGTTCTGGGCAATAATCATACCACCATCATGTAACACTGTCTTCGGATGAAAAACCGTCAACGCAAACTCCGGGGATAGCACCGCATCCAACTCCACACCGGTTTCCAAATGTTCCTTCAGTGAGATCGACCGTTCAAAGGCAAACAGCGCCCCGATCCTCTTCTTTGAAAGCTGACCCACTGCATCGGCAATGGTATCGAGAAACTCGTGTTTCTGTGTCTGGGAAAATAAAAACAACTTACTACTACCCAAACGCGCTAGGGCATTACGTAGTTCTGGTTGGAAAATAATGATCAATCCGAAAGCCATTAGCGCCAGAACCTTGTAGAGAAGCCACCAGATGACCTCTAGTTCAAGCACAAGAGAAAGCAACGATAACACCATCAGCAACAGCACCAGCCCCAGCAAAATCCTCGCGCCACGCGTCTTCTTAAACGCACGGTAAATCTGATAGAGTCCAAACCATAAGATCAGTATCTCCACTCCATCCGTCCAATGTTGCCTAAGAAAATCCATTTCGTGAGTATGATCATAAACTGAAAACCTGCTACTGGAAACTTCAATCTGACATCACGACACAGAAACCCACCTAAAAAAATTCTGTCAATTATGCTAATTCTGTCTAAATCCCTTCTCAACACACAAAACGTTCCATCCGTATGAGTGAAAATAACAGCTTCCAGGAGATAGCCGATGCTATCCGCGCCCACGACACCTTTATTGTCCTTAGTCACCTTCGCCCTGATGGCGATGCCATTGGCTCCCAGATCGCCCTCGGTCACGCCCTCGAGCAAATGGGAAAAACCGTCCACTACATCAATGAGGACGGCACCCCTGACAACCTGACCTTCCTTCCTGGCAGCGATAAAATCCAAACTCCACCAGCGGAACCTCTCGATGTGCAAGTAGCCATCGCTCTCGACTGCGCCACCAAGCCTCGCCTCGGAGACAATGCCCTTAACGCTGCGTCCAAAGCTACCCTCTGGATCAACATCGACCACCATGTATCCAATCCAGGTTACGGTGACCTCAACCACATCGATTCAATTTCCCCCGCCACAGGCCAAATCCTCTATCATCTGATCACCGAGCAAGGCCTCCCTTTTTCCGAGCTAAGCCGCGACTCCATCTACGTCGCCGTCTCCACCGACACTGGCTCATTCCAATATTCCAATACCACGGCCGCCACCTACGAGATGGCCGCCGACCTCGTTCGACGAGGTCTGGATGTGGGAACCATCAACTCCCAGACATACGATAATAATCCTTATCGAAAAATCGAACTCCTCCGTTCCCTACTCAACACCCTTGAACTGGTAGACGATGGCAAAGTCGCTCACTGGGAATTACTCAACTCCGTCAAAGAGGAATACAAACTCAAGCCCGAAGACAGCGAAGACCTCATCGACCTCATCCGAGGCATTGAAGGCGTCATCGTTGCCGCCTTTTTTGAAGAACTCCCCGACGGAAAAATACGCGTTTCACTCCGAGCTAAAGACAGCACCGTCAACTGCAGCGAACTTGCCCAACAATTCCGCGGAGGTGGCCACGCCCGCGCCGCTGGCATCCGCATGACTGGTCCCCTTGATGACGCAAAGGACAAAGTCCTTTCCGCCATCTCGGGAATTATGAATGTTGAATAGTGAATGTAGAATTCACATCCTGATTAACCATTCCAACTCATTCACCATTCTAAATTCATAATTCAACATTCATCTCCATGGCTAAAGACATTCAACATTCAACATTCAACATTCATAATTCCGCCGCAGGCGGCGACGATCCCTGTGGCGTCCTGCTCGTTGACAAAGAGCCCGACATGACGTCCCACGATGCCGTCGCTATCTGCCGCCGACAGCTCAAGTTCAAAAAAATCGGACACTGTGGCACACTCGACCCCATGGCCACCGGACTACTGATGTTAGTCATCGGTCGTGCCACCAAAATTCAAGACCTGCTCATGTCCGAGGACAAAGAATACAAAGGCACCATGACCTTGGGAGTCACCACATCTTCGCAAGACAAGGAAAGCGACACCCTTGAAGAAAAAGAAGTCCCCCCGTTCACCGATGAACAAATCGACACAGCCTTCAATAAATACGTCGGCAATTTCGAGCAAATCCCCCCGATGGTTTCCGCCATCAAAAAGAACGGCGTCCCACTCTACAAACTTGCTCGTAAAGGCATCGAAGTAGAACGCAAACCCCGTGCTATCTACATCACCGACTACTCAATCGACCGCATCGGCCTCCCCGAGGTTGACTTCACGGTCAATTGCTCCAAAGGTTTCTACGTTCGAACCTACGCCCACGACATCGGCCAAGACCTTGGCTGCGGAGCTCACCTCTCCGCTCTTCGTCGCACACGCTCCGGCAAGTTCCTCGTCGACGGAGCCATGACCGCAACAGAGCTCAAATCAGCCACCGCCGAAGACATCAAAAATTCCCTCATCAGCCTCTCGGAAATTTCATTGATGCGAGGAGCTTGAGGAATTTTGAATAGTGAATGTAGAATAGTGAATTCATGGACGTTGATATCACAGAGCGAACCTTTGATTTTGCAACTCGCATCGTGCAGTTATGCCAAGTCCTAGATGAAAATCCGGGCACTCCCAGAACGCTCGCGAACCAACTACTTCGTTCGGGAACCTCGATAGGAGCCAATGTCGAAGAAGCTCAGGCAGCTCAGAGCAAACCCGATTTCATCTCCAAACTATCCATTTCTTGCAAAGAAGCCCGAGAAACACTTTACTGGCTACGGCTACTAATCGCCACTGGCATCATGCCCGAAACTAAATTAGTATCACTCAAAAACGAGGCTAACGAACTTGTCGCTATCCTCACCACCATCATCAAGAACTCTCGTGCATAGTATCATTCACTATTCACTATTCTAAATTCACTATTCTAAAATGGATTATTCAGCCCTCATTGCTCAACGCCGCGATCGCTTCGCAGAAGTTGAAACACTCATCACCGACCCTGATCTTTTTTCCAACCAGAAAAAGGCCACCGAGACCATGCGTGAGCATCGTCGGCTCAAAGAGATGCTGGAAATGTGGGACACCCTCGAGACCGCCAAAACCAATTTGGCGGAAAACCGTGAACTCGCCAAGGAGGAGGACGAGGAAATGGCCGAGATGGCCAACATGGAAATCCCCGAACTTGAGGCGACCATTGAACAACTCTCCCAGGACGTACAATACGCACTAATGCCACGTAATGAAGCAGAGGACCGTGACGCATTATTAGAAATCCGATCCGGTGCTGGCGGCGACGAGGCGGCCATCTTCGCAGGCGAAGTCATGCGCATGTATCAACGCTACGCCGAGCAGCGTGGATGGAAACACGAGCACCTCGACTCCACACCATCCGAAGCCGGTGGTTTCTCCAAAGTCGTGCTCAAGGTTACCGGCGAAGAAGTATTCCGTTTCCTCAAGTACGAGTCAGGCGTTCACCGCGTTCAGCGTGTCCCAGCGACCGAGACCCAAGGCCGCATCCACACCTCCACCGTTACGGTTGCTGTTATGCCCGAAGCTGAGGAGGTTGATGTTCAATTCAAAACGGAAGACCTTCACATTCAAGCGACACGCTCTGGTGGCCCCGGCGGACAGCATGTCAACACCACTGACTCCGCCGTTCAGATCACTCACCTGCCAACAGGTATTCAAGTCAAATCACAGGACGGTCGATCCCAAACCCAGAACAAAGAAAAAGCCTTGGCCATTCTCCGTGCTAAGATTTTTGAAATCAAACAACGCGAACAGGAAGAGGAATACTCAGCCCAGCGTCGTTCACTGATTGGCTCTGGCGACCGATCGGAAAAGATCCGCACCTACAACTTCCCACAGTCACGCATCACGGACCACCGCATCGGCTTCACCACCCACAATATGGATGGAATTTTCGACGGTGATCTCTTTGAAATGACCGCCGCCCTACAAGCCGCAGAAATGACCCAACGCCTCGAGGACGCTGGGATGGAGTAACGTAAAAGAGCTTAAAAAGCTCTTCTACGCACCCAACAACCGCCTTGCAATATTCCATAATGTCAGTATATTGCCTCCATGAAGACCACAATTGATATTCCAGATAAACTTTTATCGGATGCCATTCGTTTCACCAAAGCGAAGACCAAGAAGGATGCCATCCTCACTGTTCTGGAGGACTTCATCCGCAGGCAGAAAGTCGCAGCGCTAGCATCCACCTTCGGAACCTGGGACATGGCCAGCAACGCAGAAATCGAAACCGCCGATGTAGCACAATCCAAGCTCACCAAACGGGCAAAAAAATGAAAACTCTCATCGATAGCTCGGCATGGATAGCCGTGTTACGCCCGAAGGGAGAACAGGCGTTAAGGCAAGAAGTCGAGCAACTACTCGCAGGCGACAACGCCGCCATCACCGCACCCATCTGGTGCGAGCTCTACCGAGGCATACGGGGCAAGCGCGAAGAAGCCCAGCTCCACAACCTCCGCTCACTCTGCCATTGGCTGGACTTCGATGCCACCTGCTGGGAACTAACCGCCGAACACGGCAGGACATGCCAGCGCAAAGGCGTGAATGTGCCTACCAGTGACTTGCTCATCCACTGCTGCGCAGAAAGATACAAAACAAAGCTCCTGCACCGAGACAAGCACTTCGAGCTCATTGCAAAAGCTGTAAAGTAGCCACAGCTCGAAACAACCCGCCGCGTCGACTCGTGCCCATTTTTACAGAAAACACTCTACTCACTACAACTCAATACGTCGCATCAACAAATCAAGATATGTAGATTTGTTCTTGTTTTCCGTGGTTTTACCATTAAATTCCTGCCAACCCGCCATTGGTTCATTTTTTAATTCTTCATTCATCCATTTCCCATGCCCCGTCCTGACGCCACCGCCGAACTCACTTCCGCTCTAAAACAACGTATCCTCATGCTCGATGGAGCCATGGGCACGACGATCCGTGGATACGGACTCAAAGAAGAAGATGCTCGCGGAGAGCGATTCAAGGATGCTCCCAAGGATTTGCTCAATAACGGTGATATCCTCACCTTGACCCGACCCGATGTCATTCTTGATATTCATAAACGTTTCCTTGAAGCCGGATCAGATATTATCGAAACCAACTCCTTTTCTGGAACGTCCATTGCTCAGTCGGAATTTTTTGTAGCAGACCCCCGTGAATCGGGTGAAGGCCGCAAGGATCCGGATTTCTATCAGACGGTTCTCGATGACGAGTTTCTCAAGGAGCTCGCCTGGGACCTCAATGTGGAGTCGGCCAAGCTCTGCCGCACTGCCTGTGACGAAGTTACCGAAGCGACGGGCATCAAACGCTACGTCGCCGGCGCGATCGGGCCGATGACTGTAGGATTGAACAACGCTGCTGTAGATCCCGATGATCCCGGATTCCGCACCGTGACCTTCGATCAAGTTTACGAAGACTACAAACGCCAAATCCGAGCGCTGGTCGAGGGTGGTGTCGATATCCTGATGGTGGAAACTATCTTTGATGCTCTTAACTCGAAGGCGGCACTGGTGGCGATCCAAGATGTGTTTGAAGAGGACGGCTTTAAGCTACCGATCATTATCTCCGCCGCCGTGGGCCGGGGGGGTGAGACGATGATTTCTGCTCAGAAAGCCGAGGCCCTGTGGAATGCCGTGGCCCACGTCAAACCGCTCGCGATTGGTCTGAACTGCTCATTAGGACCCGATGAAATGCGACCCTTTATCTCGGAACTGAGTCGGGTGGCGGAAAGCTTTGTTTCCTGTTACCCGAACGCCGGCATGCCGGATGCACTTTCGGAGACAGGTTTCCCGATGCTTCCCGATGACATGTACAACCACCTGCGCGACTTTGCAGAGTCTGGTTTTATCAACCTCGCCGGTGGTTGCTGTGGTAATACACCTGAGCACATCGAGGCCATCGCACGCGGGGTCAAAGACGTTACGCCACGCGTAATCCCAGAGATCGAACCCCTACTACGCCTTTCCGGGACGGAGCCATATAATCACTCCAAGGAGAAAAATTTCTTGATGATCGGCGAGCGCACAAACGTCGCCGGCTCACCACGTTTCCGAAAACTGGTGCAGCAGGGAAAACTGGAAGACGCTCTAGCAGTGGCACGCCAGCAGGTGGATAACGGCGCTCCGGTGATCGACATCTGTTTCGACGATGGCCTCATCGATGGAGTTGCCATGATGACCCGATTCCTGAACCTCGTGCAGTCCGAGCCAGACATCACCAAGGTGCCCATCACGGTGGATTCCTCGAAGTGGGAAATCCTACTCGCGGGGCTGAAGTGCCTGCAGGGTAAGGGTATTGTCAACTCGATCTCCATGAAAGAAGGTGAGGAAGTCTTTAAGCAAAATGCGCGTACCATCATGAAATTCGGCGCTGCTGCCGTAGTGATGGCCTTTGACGAAAACGGACAGGCGGCGACCTACGAGGAGAAAATCCGCATCTGCGAACGCGCCTATCGAGTGCTTGTCGATGACGTCGGCTTCAACCCACAGGACATCATTTTTGATCCTAACATCCTCACCGTCGGCACCGGTATCGAGGAGCACAATAACTACGCTGTCGATTTCTTCAAAGCCACCAAGTGGATCAAAGAAAACCTCCCCGGAGCCAAGGTCTCTGGCGGCGTCTCTAATGTTTCTTTTTCATTCCGTGGAAACAACCCCGTGCGGGAAGCGATGCACGCCTCTTTCCTCTACCACGCCGGAAATGCGGGGATGGACATGGGCATCGTCAACGCAGGCATGTTAGAAGTTTACGATGAGATCAAACCCGACATGCTCAAACACGTCGAGGACGTGCTTCTCAATCGCGACCCAGATGCTACGGAAAGACTCTTAGACTATGCCGAGCAGTTCCGAGGCGTTAAAAAGGAAATGCAAAAAGAAGATCTCGCCTGGCGTAAAGAACCGGTCGAAAAACGGCTCGAGCACGCGCTACTTCGCGGTATTGATACCTTCATTGTCGAAGACACCGAGGAAGCACGACTCATCTACAAAATCCCTCTTAAAGTCATTGAAGGCCCGCTGATGGACGGCATGAGCGTGGTTGGTGATCTCTTTGGCGCTGGTAAAATGTTTCTCCCTCAGGTGGTCAAGTCCGCCCGAGTGATGAAAAAATCTGTCGCCCACCTTGAACCATTCATGGAGGATGAAAAGCAACTGAAAGTGATATCCGTCGCCGCCGAGTTGATGGCCAAAGACAGTTCTCTCACGGAAAAAGATGCCCGCACCGAAGCGGAGAAATCGATGAGCGCCGGCCGCATCATCATGGCCACCGTCAAGGGTGACGTGCATGACATTGGTAAAAACATCGTTGGGGTAGTACTTGCCTGCAACGGCTTTGAAGTCATCGATATGGGGGTGATGGTTCCTTGCGAAAAAATCCTCGCACTCGCCGCCGAGAAACGTGCCGATGTCATTGGCCTCTCCGGCCTGATTACACCATCGCTGGATGAAATGGTCAACGTGGCCAAGGAAATGGAACGCCGCGGTCTCAAGACTCCTATTTTGTTAGGTGGCGCCACCACCAGCCCCGCACACACCGCAGTGAAGATAGCGCCTCACTACTCAGGCCCCATCATCCATGTGTTAGACGCTTCCCGCTCTGTGCCTGTGACCACCGCCCTGCTCAGTGAGAACGGCCGCGATCGCCTAATCCAGGAAAACGATGCCAAACACGAAAAGCTCCGCGCCAATTTCAACAAAAAGGACAAACCAACCGTCAGCCTGAAGGCCGCGCGGAAGAATGCCTTTACCTGTGATTGGGATAGCTACCAGCCTGCACAGCCCGAGTTCACTGGCACCCGAGTCATTGAAAACCAATCGCTCCGCGAGCTGGTGGATTACATCGACTGGACACCGTTCTTCCACGCTTGGGAACTACGCGGCGTCTGGGATCGTGAAACCAAGACCCTCAAAACCCGTAATGCAGAGGCCGCCCAAGTGGCTAAAGATCTCTACGCCGACGCGCAAGAACTGCTTGAAGACATCGTCGAGACCAAACGTTTCAAAGCCAATGGCATCTATGGATTTTTCCCCGCCCACTCAGATGGTGACGACATCGTGCTTCCTGAGAACAACGTGACCTTCCACACCCTTAGGCAACAGATCGATAAAACTAGCGGTAAACCACACTTCGCACTAAGTGATTATATAACACCGAGTGAGGGTGACCACATTGGTGGCTTTGTTGTTGGTATACACGGAGCCGACGAGTGGGCAGCTGAGTTACGTGAAAAACATGAAGTTGACTCCGCCATTATGGTGCAGGCCATTGCCGACCGTCTTGCTGAAGCTTTTGCCGAACTCCTCCACCACCGTGCTCGCGTAGCATGGGGTTATGAGCGTCCAAACGAGTTCAACCACAACGAACTAATCAAGGAGATCTACCGAGGTATCCGCCCTGCTCCAGGTTACCCGTCCCAACCCGATCACACCGAAAAGAAAGCGTTGTTTAAACTACTCAAGGCTACTGCACAAACTGATGTGGCACTCACCGAGTCCTGCGCTATGCACCCAGGAGCCGCTGTGTCAGGTCTACTTTTCTCACACCCTGAAAGTAAGTATTTCGCCATCAGCGATCTCCAGAAAGATCAGGTGGAAGACTACGCCAAGCGCAAGGGCTGGACGGTCGATGAAGCCGAAAAATGGCTTGGACCGTGGCTAGGATACTAGGTAATACCATTTTATAGTCGGACTTAACTCTTCAAATAATCCCGAGGTCATTGTATTTTGTTGTTCCATAGTTAGCTTGCCTGTTAATAGGGTAAATTTAGAATTCCTAATCCACTCCCCCCTCTTTACCCAGTAATCCACTATCTCTCCCCATGCAGTTCCTCCGACCACCTCTGTCAAAAAGCACGTTCCTAGCAGTAAGAGCAATCGCAGGATTGCCACGCAGGCCCCATTGCGGCATTAATAAAACCATACTCAAGACCATCCGCTATATTTTCCCAGCCCTGTTGATTTCGATAACTTCACTCAAGGCCGAATCGAAAATCCAAAACGTCCTTCTCATCATATCCGATGATTTAAAGACAAGTGCGTTGAGTTGCTATGGAAATAAAATCTGCAAAACGCCCAATCTGGACCGACTTGCCGCCCGAGGAATGGTTTTCCAGCATGCTTATTGCCAAGGCACCCGGTGTGCTCCGTCGCGACTTTCATTTATGCACAGCCGCTATAAAGGCAGCGACGGCAAGAACATGGGCGAGCATTTCCGGGATCACGGATTACACAGCGCCAGAGTCGGCAAGATCTACCACATGCGGGTTCCCGGTGATATCATCGCCGGCACCGATGGAAATGACATTGCCTCTAGCTGGGACGAAAAATTCAATACCCAGGGTCTCGAAGCCCACACTCCCGGCGATTACGCCTGCCTGAATCTCAACATCTTTACCAAGGAGTTGGAAAACCGGCAGTCCACCAAGATGCCCCACCGCATGTTCGTCTCAGTCCAGTATCAAGGCGATGGCTCAGATCAACCCGATTGCAAAGCTGCCGACAAAACAGTCGAGCTTCTTCAAAAACATCAAAACAAACCCTTCTTTATCGCAACCGGATTTGTGAGGCCGCACTACCCCAGCGTGGCTCCGAAACAGTATTTCGATAAATACCCCCACGCAGACATGCCGCTGCTGAAGGTGCCCGCCAACGATCACGACGACATCCCAAAACCCGGACGGGCAGGGACGACGAGTCAGAAATGTGGTATCGCCAAATGGCCCGCCAATCAGCAACGCATGTGGTCAGCCTACTACGCCACCGTGACCTACATGGATGAGCAACTGGGGAAAGTGCTTGATGAATTAGACCGCCTCAAACTTACGGACTCCACTGCCATCGTGTTTATCAGCGATCACGGCTACCACCTCGGCGAGCATCACTTCTGGCAAAAGAGCAACCTGCACGAAGAAGTGACCCGCGTTCCCATGATCATCGCGGCACCCGGAATGACACCGGGCTCCAGCCAATCAGCGGTCGAACTCATCGATATCTACCCCACCCTTTGCTCACTTCTCAAGCTGCCCACACCCCAGACCGTCCAGGGAAAAGATCTCGTCCCACTTCTAAAAAATCCGAAAGCCCAGGTTCGGACCGCCGCCCTTTCCATGTTTCGAGGAGGCCATAGTCTTCGCGGAGACCGCTGGGCTTACATGCGCTACAGCAGCGGAGAGGAAGAACTCTACGACATGCAAAACGACCCCGATCAATTTATCAATCTCGTATCCAATAAAGAACGCGAACAGGTCAAACTAAGAATGCGCGAGCAACTAAAAACGCGACGTAACGAAATTAAGTAAGGTGTCCCATGGCCTATGATGAATTGCTCGCCGACCGCACCTGTTGTTTCTTTTCTGAGAAGGAGGTTTCTTTCTTGGATAAAAAAATGATGGGCGGACTCTGCTTCATGGTGGATGAAAAAATGACCTGCGGAATTCATATCGATAACAAACTCGATGATAGCCTGCTGATGGCACGCATTGGGGAAGAGGCCACGGAGGCAGTTCTTGATCACCCACACTGCATGCCGATGGACTTTACCGGTCGCCCCATGAAAGGATTCATCTTCATCGAGTCGATGGGACTTACGACAGACAGCGATCTCCACCACTGACTTCAGCTCTGCCTCGATTTCAATCCACTTGCTAAAAAGTCGGCTAAAAAATCAGCTAAGAGGACAAAGAAGAAGAAAAAGTAACCTCTAAACGTAAGGCAGCGATTCAGCCCTTGCCTCGATAGCTGAGCTATTCTCAAGCAGTTCCTGAATGGGATCCCAGCGCGCTGAAAGAAGAGCCTCACGGGCGGAGTTAGGCATCGTGACAGGGAAGGATGTTTCGCCATAACTCACCGTCATCGATATGAGGTCGATGCTGACTTCAAGTTTGGGATCGACTTCGACGGCCGCGGCGAGAGTTTCGATTTGCTGTAAAGTAGCGCAGACACATGGCATGCCGATGCCTGTTGAGTTTCCAAAAAAGATCTCCGCAAAACTCACCGCAATCATGGCGCGGAAGCGGCAGCGGTAAATTGATTGCAGCGCGTGCTCACGTGATGAACCGCAACCGAAGTTAGGTCCGGCCAGCATGATGGAAGCACCGGAAAACGAGGATCATCGATCGGGTGCCCGACCGAATTACCGTCTTTATCGAAACGAACATCGTAAAACAATCCCTCGGCGAGATCGTCAAAGGTAACACACTTGAGAAAACGCGCGGGGATGATGCGATCAGTATCGATATCAGCGCCGGGGACGTAGACTGCGGTGCCGCTGACTTGTTTGATAGATGATATGGACATAAAAAAGAGAATGGAAACAGGTGATTGTAACAGCCTTTTTAAGCAACTACTTCATTGGATATTTCTTCATAATCCGAGTCAGTTGCTCTTTGAATCCAGCTGAATATTTCTCAGCGCATTTCTCACCCAACTTGCCACCAGCAGCGGTCATTTGCGGCATCAATTTGAGTGCTTTCTGACCGATCGGAGATTTGTAGAACTTAACAAGGTCCCCAATTTCAGAAGCGGTAAATTGTTTTCCGTAGAGATTTGCCATCTCTTTTTTAAGATCAGGATCGGTGGCCACCTGGCTAAAGTAGACATCGGAAGCCTCCTTCACCTCTTTGACACCAGCCTCAGCCATTCCCTTGGTTCTGAGCTGATTAAGAAAGGGAGCAAAAGCCATTTTTGAGGTGTTTTCCATCGTATCCTCGATATTTAAAAGCTTCATCAATTCCATGGAGGGACTCAATTTCTCAGCTTCTTTTTCAGCTTCTTGGGCGACGGAGAAATTGATGGTTAAAAATACCACCATTAGCGTTACTATTGTTTTCATATACGTGTTTTTGGGTTTGTTTATTAGTTTATCGAGAATACTTCACGAGCATCGGCAAGCTCACCCTTGACGGCGGCGGCGGCGACCATGAGAGGGCTCATCAGGACGGTGCGGCCAGTGGGGACATAGGCAATATCCTCAGCTTGGATCAGACCGGCTTCTTCGAAAAGAAGATGGATCTGAGCCTCGTCTAGGGGCATGGCATCAGTAAGATTCATGATGTTTCGGGTGGTGATTCTGGGGACGATAGTAACGCATCTTGGCGGCGGATACGCCAATACCGGTGACCTCGGAGATCTCCTGTAGCGTCATACCTGATATGAATTTGTAGACGATAATTTCCTTTTCCTTAGGTTTGAGTTTGTTCAGTGCTTCCTGAATGTGAGCGCTTTTTTCTGATGAATCAGCGCCCTCAAAGGTAGCGGATGGCAGGTCCTCCTTGGCATGATCCTCGTAGGCTTCCTGCACTTCGCGCTTTCTTATAATCTTACTGATGCGGTTGCGGCAGTAATTGTGCACAATTTTATAGAGCCAGGTTTTAAACGCCGACCTACCCTGGAACTGATGAATCTTGTGAAACACTTGTAGAAGCGAATCCTGCGCCACCTCCTCGGCATCCTCGCGCGAGCCTAAAATTTCATACAAAGGTTATAAACGAGCCCTTCATAACGCTTCACGAGCTCTTTGTAAGCCTCCAAATCGTGGGGCAATTCATCTTGGCACAGCTTCACAAGCTCTTCATCAGAGAGCTGGCTGACTCCCGCTTCTTCAAAGGGGGAAACAATGCGTAATGGTGTAGTCACGTTGTTGCTAAACTAGTGGTAGCATAACGAACTGATGCCAAGTTGCCAGTATTTTTAGGGCTGCGTATTTTTGCGTATCTCCTAGGTCCGGATGAGATCGTTAAAAAAGCTCACCGGAAGAGTCATCCTCGACGACTCTCTGGTCTCCCCCTCTCTGTTTTTCCTCTTTGTAAAAATGGGCCAGTGGTTTCACAAGACTAGCGGGCAGAGGAAATTTACGTTCCTGAATCCCAGGTGCCAGCTCGGGTGAGCTCTCGTAGCCCATACGCATCATCTCGTACTTGGCATCCATATTATCGATGTAGTGCAAGGCCATAGCCTCCGGTGTTCGAGGCAACGTAGGCGACCCCCACTCGTGAGTGCCATGATGGCTCGCAATCAGATGCAGCAGGTGGAGATGAACGTCTTCTGTGGCCGGCTTGAGCTCATTCCAATCTTTAGCAACGGGTTTTTCCATCATCTCACGCCAGAGTTTATTGACGGTTTCGATCCCCAATGGGATGTGTCCAAGCATCTCGCCATGCATATTGAATGGTTGGGTAAAGCCAGCTTCAGGATAGGTGTTTTCCCACATCTTACCACAGTCGTGAAACAAAACACCGGCGACGATCAAATCGCGGTTCAGGTTAGTATATACCGAACAAACAGCATGGGAGCTGCGCATCATCTGGGCAACGTGCTCCACCAACCCACCTCGACGAGCATGGTGGTTTTTCCGCGCTGCGGCACTTCTGCGAAAACGATCTTCATACTGCCTAACAAATTCGGCACAGATTTCATTTAACCGAGGGTCAGCAATTCCACCGATCATTAAAGTGATGTCTGCCCAGTCGGCATCCTGACGGGCTCTGGTTTCAGGATCCCCGGCCAGGAAGTCAGCCCCCTCCCCTTCGTTAAGCAAGCGCATGTCCCACTTGGAGGAATCGATTCCATACTGATTCTGAGTCCACTCGCCGCTCAGGCGAAGTAGTGTGCCGTCGGGGAGATCCTGGAGGGCACGGAATTGAGGTCTGTTTTCCCAGACCTTGAGTTTCATATCACCGGTGCCATCGACCAGCGAAATTTCATAATAGGGTTTCCCCGTTTTTGTTTCGCGCTCCGCTTTGCGCTCTAACTGGGCATCAAAACTTGCTGAAAGAGGATCTACACTGGTGTGCAGCCTAAGTTGGGAAATTGTCATGTGGTCCACGACTCCAAGACTAGACTTTGTTGGCTAAGCCTCAAGCTCGGATTAGAGGCAAATTATCGACTACGTAGGATCTTCACCGTAACGATTCAATCCAAAGGTGCCACGGAGACAGCCCGTTTCTATGAGGAACCAAATCGACCCAACAAATGGAATCCAGCTAATAAAATACCACCAACCAGACTTATCAAGGTCATGCCAGCGCTTACACTGAATCGCCAGCATACACCAGATCATGGGAATATAGAGCAGGATTATCAATCCCATAAAGGCCCCTGAATTTTCGCCCAATACCGCCATTGCACCCAACATAGCAGCATAGAAAATACCGATAACAGAAAGAGAGGCACCCCAAAAAGTGCGCCGCGGTATACGACCCGAGAAGGAGAACAAAATACCCGTCAATGTCAGTTTAGGCTGAATACCGGATCCCATCCCTAAATTTGCCTGTGGTTTGCTGTAGGGATTTACCTGAGCTGGGGCCGATTGCGTTGCCATGGGGGAACCTAGGTTTATCTGTGGCTGATGTAACGTCGGGGCTGGAGCAGCTTGTGGTATAGGAGCTTCAAATAATCCATCGATGGATGAAGCTGGCAACCAATCCGTCATGCCTTCCGACCACACCAAGGTGTGCGCCGCGACCATTCCACTAGTAACTTGCCCATTTAAAGTGGCAGGTCATAGCTCCGTCCGTCGGCTCCTTCGAACCACTTGACGTAGGCTAGGTTGACGGTGGCAAATCCTCCGGGTGTGGGATAATCACCTGTAAAATACCAGTCACCACACGGCCCCTTGATACAGGCACGAAGGTTTTCGATCGTTTGGAAAATGACTTCCACCTCACCACTCCAACCAAGGTCCTCAGGGTATACCATCCGACTAATCTCTGCGGAAATTTCCTCGTCGGTGAAGTCATCGTAAATCATCTTCACCTTATTCACTCGCTCTTCACTTGGTTTTTTCAACTCCTCTTTACATGCCTGATAGACATCTGCAAGGAGTCGCGATTTACCAGATCGCTTAATCAGATTAATCGTTGCCTGGAATGCGATGAATTTCCCTAATTCCGACATATCGATGCCATAGCAGTCGGGGTAGCGAATTTGCGGCGCTGTTGAGCAAACGACAATCTTGCGAGGATTTGTTCTAGCAAGAATTTTAAGAATGGATTCTTTAAGCGTTGTTCCTCGGACGATTGAATCGTCCAACGCGACCAAAGCATCACCCGGCTTCACCAGATCATAAGTGATATCATAAACGTGTGACACCAGTTGAGCCCGTCCTTTTTCCTGAGAAATAAACGTGCGCATTTTGATATCCTTATGCACGGCCTTCTCACCACGTGGCCAGTTACGCATGATCAGGTCATCTAGAACATCCTCGGTAAGCACACCCTTCTCACAGGCATCCATGATTTCTGCTCGGACTTGCTGCCGTCGAAGCAATCGCAGCCCATCCAAAAATCCATAATACGCTGTTTCTGCCGTATTCGGAATAAAGGAGAATACGGATTTATCAAAATTGCTACCAATCGATTTAAAGACCTGGTCAACCAGTGCCGCACCCATCGCCTTACGTTCGCGGTAGATCGATGGATCATTACCGCGTGAAAAATAAATGCGCTCAAATGAGCATGGGCTCGGAGGACGTTCATCGTGAAAACGCTGCGTGCTCTGCGACCCATCACGACGAACGATGATCGCCGTTCCTGGCTCCACCTCCTGAACATCTTCCTTATCAGCTTCGAACACAGTCATCAGAGGCACACGCTCCGAAGCAAAAGCAATCACTTCATCGTCCTGGTAGACATGACATGGCCTAATACCACGAGGATCGCGCATGACAAACATGTCGCCATTTCCCACCACGCCACTGATGGCATAACCACCGTCCCATGGTTCTCCTGAATCACGGAGAATAGTTGGCAAGTCGATCTGATCAGAAATCATTGCGGGGATTTTCCGACCGTCCACACCTTCATCGCGAAGCTTGTGATAAAGGTCTGTGTGGTGCTCATCGAGATGGAAACCAATTTCTTCTAACACCGTCTGAGTATCTGTGCCAAAAATGGGATGCTGTCCGCGATCCATGAGCTTGGTATTCAGCTCACCTGCATTGGTCATGTTGAAGTTACCCATCACCATCAAGGTGCGGGTTGGCCAGTTACTGCGACGCAGGTATGGGTGACATGATCCCGAGTCAAATTCACCAGACGTGCCGTAGCGGAGGTGTCCGACAAGAACCTCACCACCGAAATCGAATTTCTCTTTAACTGATTTCGGATCTTCCGGATCGAGAATGCCCTTACGAGCCATTTTGTTGAAACTCTTCAGTTCCTTACTGAAAACGGATGCCATGGAATCCTTCGCAGCATCTCTGCGTCGGAAAATATACGACTGACCCAGTGGCATATCAAGCTTCACACAGCCGATACCAATTCCATCTTGGCCCCGGTTGTGTTGCTTTTCCATAAGAAGGAAAAGCTTGTTCAAACCCCAGAGAGCGGTGCCGTATTTATCTTTGTAGTAGGAAAGAGGTTTACGAAGTCGCACAACGGCGATTCCGCATTCGTGTGTCAGTTTATCACTCATGTAGGATAGTTAGCCGTTATCGGTTACTCGTTATCAGGACTAAGATTCCATGCTCACTCGAACCCCGTGGGTATCGGTGATAGTTCCGATTTTCACCCCACCAGGTCCTGCAGAGAGAATCTCGTCTGCTTGATCAGGTGAAACAATAACCACCCAGCCGAAGCCCATGTTGAAGGTGTGGAACTTATCGTCAGCATCGACGAATTCGAACATCTTCTGCATCGCGGCATTGTCCCAGTTAGGGATCACTACATCTGCACCGTGATTTGGGAGTAGCCGTTCAAGGTTTTCAGGAAGTCCACCACCGGTGATGTGTGCCATTGCCTTCGGCTTCACGCCGGCGGCTTTGATATCGTTTACGACATCATGGTATTGACGAGTCGGGGCAAGCAGGCTGACAATTTCCTCTTTAGTAAATGCATCACCGTGCTCGGCAAGAACGCGTCTGATCAAGCTGAAGCCATTTGCGTGAGGGCCATCTGAGCCGTAGCCAATAAGCACATCACCTGTGGCGATTGTCGTTGGGTCGATCAAATCTGGCTTTTCACAGCACCCGATACAGAAGCCGGAAAGTTCAATCACGTCCTCGGGAACGATACCTGGCATTTCGGCGGTCTCACCACCGGCCAGAATACATCCACAATCTTCAAGATAATCACACATACCTGCAATTAGGCGAGTGATTCTTGGTTTATCCAAAGCAGCTATCCCAATATAATCGAGAAACATGAGAGGATCGCCTCCGGTGGTAAGAATGTCATTCACGCTCATGGCGATAAGATCCTTACCTGCCGCTTCGAGCAAATCGTGTTCCAGCAGAAGCTCAAGCTTCGTGCCGACACCATCACAGCCCGTGACAATAACAGGTTTCTTGTAGTCACTGAGGTCGTAACATGCTGCGAATAGACCAAAAGCACCGTAGAGCTGCCGTTGAGTCTGCGTCCTGCGAACGTGAGCGCCAATATCCCCAACGAGGGCTGCCGCTTCTCTAGTGTCCACACCTGATTCCTTGTAGGTAAGTTTGCCCGACATAAATGGATAGCTGAATAGCTCTTGAGACCGCTTTGTAGCAGCATGCGAAGGACTGGCAAAGGTTTATTTCAAGTTCCCTCTCTCCATGCACAAATCACACCAAAAATTAAGCTTTTCAATAATACTTTATGTCACAGATTTCCTTATGAAGTCGACATTCTACTCACAACCTTTACCCTCGGTGACGGTTTATATAAGAGTCGCCAATACTTCACTGCCCGATCCCCATGGAACAACCATCCGAGACAATCAACTTCGAAGCTCCTTCTATCGAAGATCTCCAGCCACTATTCCCTTCGTATGAAATCGAGGATTTCATTGCTCAAGGAGGCATGGGAGCGGTCTACAAAGCACGTCAGATCTCTCTGGATCGACCTGTTGCCATCAAGATCCTCCCCCGTGAATTTGGTGCAGACCCTACATTCCGTGCATCGTTCGAGGCCGAAGCCAAGGCGATGGCCAGACTTAACCACCCTAACCTGATTGGGGTTTATGACTTTGGAGAAGCAGACGGCATGCTTTTTCTAGTGATGGAATGCGTCCATGGTAAATCTCTTTACCATTCGTCCTACGGGAAAGCCATCGACCCCACTCAAGCAGCAAAAATCGTCATCGCCATCTGTCGAGGCCTTGATCACGCCCACACCTCCGACATTCTCCATCGCGATGTCAAACCAGCCAATATTCTCCTCTCTCCAGACGCCACTCCCAAGATCGGCGACTTCGGCCTCGCCAGTCCGATGAATGAAACAGCCTCTGCTGACGAAACTATCTACGGCACCCCGGGCTACACGGCACCTGAGATTATTCATCGCTTTCAGGTCGATCGACGGGCCGACATTTTTTCCACGGGAGTCATCCTCCACGAACTCCTCGCAGGCGCTCTCCCGGACGAAGCAAAAACTCCACCATCCATGATCTCGGGATGCCCGAGGGTATTTGATGCCATCGTAGCTCGCAGCACCCAATCAAATCCGCAACTACGCTACACGACGGCCGCAGAACTTGCCGATGATTTGGAAAAAGCACTCAAGGCCACGCCCGTTGCGACCCGACTGAACCTCACTCCAGCCGCAGGCACAGGCACGCCGATCGCCAAGCCTTCAAGTATTGTCACAATCCCAAAGAAAAGCTCACCAGCGCTCGTAGCCACCCTCGTTATATTAGGCATCGCAGCTGTAAGCGTAGGTGTTTATTTATCATCTCAGAAAAAGGACACACCTCTTCCCACGACCGCCGAAACGCCTACGATTCCAAGCCCTAAGCCGGAGCTACCCCCAACACCTCTCCCCAAGAAACTTACGCCGGAAAAACCTACTCCTATTACAGTCAGTAAACCTGCACCAAAAATAGAAAGCCCGCGTCAAGCCCTCGCCAAGTTAAAAGAAAAACTCGCAAGTGGCGCCAGAGACGAGTTCCCAGAGGGCACCCTTGAACACAATGGCAGCCACTTTCTCCACCTCAAACAACCCGTCAAATGGCAGGACGCTTTACGCTTTGCCGAAGACCACGGAGCCCACCTGGCGATTGCCTCAACCAACGAGGATAAAAATTGGCTATCTCAATCGTTCAAAACAAACCAACCCACATGGCTCGGCGCCGGTATCGCAGCCAATGAAAAGTGGCAATGGCTTGATACTAGCGAGTGGAACACGAATGACAATATCACCGCAACTTCAAAAAAACATCGTGTTGTAGCCTTCAGCCCCGAGGGCAATCTAACAAGCTCCCAAGCCAACCAAACATTTGGCTTCATTCTCCAGTGGCGAAATGACGGCTCAAATCCATGCACACTCGATGCACAACTCAAACGCACCGCAGATAGCGTCGAGAAAAACGGTATTGAAAAAGCCCGCTACCCCGTCGGAACCCGCACTTACCAAAAATCACATTTCCTACTGCTCTCCCGATCGTCGACATGGGAAAATGCGCACCAACTTGCCAAATCCTACAAAGCTCAGCTCGCGGTCCCCTCTTCCGCCATCGAAAACCAGTGGATGACTAGCACATTCGCTGCCAAGTCCAGCTACTGGCTCGGAGGTTACCTGCTTAAACCTAGCGACCCTTGGCAATGGACTACACGTGAGACATGGCATTCGTCAGGGTGGCAACCCGGCGAACCAAAGAGCGATCCAGCCCATAACCGCCTCCTCATGGAATCATCAAGCAACCCACAATCCTGGACCACATCCCAAGGAGCCAAAGGCGAGGCTGATGCCATTCTCATCGAGTGGAGTGCTCCGAAACGCGCCGCCACAGTCGGTTCATTTGATCTCGAAAAATGGTTCGCCACCGTAAACCGCAAGGTCAAGGACCGTGTCAGACCCGACGTCGAAGCATACGAAAAAGATCGTGACAACCGCATCGATAAATACATCCGCGAAATGAAGCGGGCCGCTAAAAAAATCGAGATCCCACAAATCCCTGGTCGTGGCGGTCGAGGAGGTCGTGGCAATTTCCTCGTCAATCTTGTTAACGAAGCCATGGACGAAGTTGAAGAATCCGGAGAGCTCCCCGAATCCATCCCCGAACGAGCCCCCGAAAGCTTTCACGAGATTCATGATGAAACTGAAAAGGACCTTATAAAAATCGACGCCGACTACCAAGTCAAAATCGAAGCCCATCTCGAATTTTACACCAAAGGGCTGCTGAAAAAATCTGCCGAGCTAGCTCAGGCAGGCTTTTACCCTACCTCAAAAACCATCAAGGAATCAGCCGAAGACATCGGCGAAGATACGTCCAAGTTTCTCGGCATTCTCGGCCTCTAATAAATGGGCCCAAGTAGGGGCTAATCGATATCCATGACTTTTACATTCGCCCAAAAATCTTTAAAGGCGTTTACAAAGACATGATGATCAGGATCATCCTGGTAGACATTATGCGTATCCAGTGAGTCGAATTTCAGCGAAATAGCGTAATCGAAACTCTTATCCGTCACCGGGCGCTCTTCAGTAGCTGCTGACTTACCCCACACTCCGCTAGCGATCTGGTCAATCTTGAGAAGTTCGTGCAATCCTTGTTCGAAGGCTGCCAAACTCTCTGCATCCTTCTTTTCCTCTTTCAGCCAAAAGTAAACGTGATGTTCCATGCGATCTAGTCTTCGCTATCATCACCACCATTGCCAAGCACGAAGATGAAATTTTCACAAAATCCTCTCGTATAGCCACTCTGTCATCTTCACCATCATCCCATGCGCCTTTTTCCAGTCATCATTATTACCAGTCTCCTTGCCTCACCACAGATATTGCACGCAGCCCCACAAACAGCGGCAAAACCCAATATCGTGTTGATTCTCGGCGACGATATGGCAATAGATTCCGTTTCCGCCTATAATGATCAATTAGGCCTCAAAACTCCCCACCTCGACCAATTAGCCAGCGAAGGCATCTCCTTCATGGACGCCCACTCCACCTCCGGAGTCTGCAGCCCATCCCGCTACTCCGTTCTCACAGGCCGATATCACTGGCGCTCCCGACTTAAAAGAGGGATTGTTGGAAAATGGGAACGTCCACTCATTAAGAACAGTCGACTCACCCTCCCCGAAATGCTCCGCGTCCAAGGCTATGCAACCGCCTGCATCGGCAAATGGCACCTCGGCTGGCACTGGCCGAAAAAAGGTGGTGGCACCACGGAAAAATTTACCGAAATCGATTTCACCAAACCCGTTAAAGGAGGCCCCATCGATCACGGCTTCGATTATTACTACGGTGACGATGTCCCTAACTGGCCACCCTATGCATGGCGGGAAAATGACAAAATCATCGGGCCACTCGACTCCACCATGAACGCCGGCTCCATGGTCGGAGTTTCATCTGGCCCCTCCGTAAAAGACTGGGACTTCTCTGCCGTCCTCCCTGAATATGCGCGTCGATGCTCCAAATACATCCACGGCAGAAAAGGGAAAACCCAACCCTTCTTCCTCTTCTTCCCGATGCCTTCGCCACACACACCCATCGCCCCCGATAAAACATGGCAGGGTAAATCCGGCGTTAGCGAATACGCCGACTTTCTCCTCGAAACCGACTGGGTGGTCGGCCAAGTCCTCAAAGCCATCAAAGACTCCGGCCAGGAAGACAACACCATCGTCATCTTCACCTGCGACAACGGCACATCACCCAAGTGCGACTTTGCCGGTTTGGAAAAGAAAAACGTCAACCTCCGCCACCACTGGCGAGGAAACAAAGCCGACGTTTACGAAGGAGGTCATCGTGTCCCCTTTATCGTGAAGTGGAAAAACCACGCCATCGCAGGCAGTCGCACAAACGAAACTATCACCCACACCGACATCATGCGAACTCTCGCTGAGGCAACCCAAGGCAAGCTCCCTGAAACAGCCGCAGTGGACAGTGTCAGTCTCATTCCAGCCATTAAAAAACAAGTTCGCGCCCACCCACTGCATGACATCGTCATCAACCAGTCTGGTAGCGGCTACTTCGCAGTCCGCAAAGGTCCATGGAAGCTCCTCCTCTGCCGAGGTTCCGGTGGCTGGAGTGAACCAAAAGAAGCCGCAGCTGCAAAAAAAGGCCTACCCAAAGTCCAACTCTACAACCTCGAACAAGACCCCAAGGAACAAAAAAACCTTCAGGCTCAATACCCTGAAAAAGTGCAACAGCTAACCGCAGCACTCCGCAGCAGCATCGAAGCCGGACGTTCGACCCCAGGAACAACAAAACTCGATGATGACGACACCACCTGGTGGAAAGGCTTGCCATGGACCGCTAAGTAAACCCGCCCTAAAAATACTAATTCACGACTTCTCCAGCACTCTCTATAAATCTTCCCATCCATGAAACGCCTATTTCTCAGTCTTGCCTCTTTTTTCTTCTATCTTGCTTCTGCGGGTGCCGCGCAGCAACCCAACGTGATTGTATTTCTCATCGACGACCTCGGCTGGGCAGATGTCGGATGCAACGGTTCCTCTTTTTACGAAACCCCCCATATCGACAAACTCGCCGCCAACGGCGTTCGTTTCACCGATTCCTACTCCGCCAACCCCGTTTGCTCTCCGACCCGAGCAGCCCTCATGACCGGTAAAGCCCCACAACGCGTCGGCATCACCCAGTGGATCCACCAACCTTCTAACATCCACCTTCCTGCCGAAGAGACAACACTCGCCGAAGCCTTTCAGTCCGCTGGCTACCAGACAGGCTACATTGGCAAATGGCACCTTGGTGAAAAAGAAAACCAACTCCCTACTGCGAACGGGTTTAACTGGATGAAGTCCGTCAACCGTGCCGGCCAACCCGCCACTTACTTCTTCCCTTACTCCAGAAAAAACAAACGCGGTTCCTACTGGGACGTCCCTGACCTCAAAGATGGCAAAGAAGGCGATTACCTAACCGATGCCATCACCGACCACGCCCTCGACTTCATCGACGAGAATAAAGCCAAACCATTCCTTCTCTACTTCGCCCACTACGCCGTCCACACACCCATTCAGGCACCTAAGGCACTTGTCGAAAAGTACGAAGCCAAGAAAAAGAAACTCTACGGCGACACCAAGGCTGAAAAAATCATGGACCGCTATAAAACAGCCTCACGCGCCAGACAAGATCACCCAACCTACGCCGCCATGATGGAAAACCTCGATACAAACATCGGACGTGTCATGAAAAAACTCGAGGATCTTAAACTCACCGAGAACACCATCGTGCTATTCACCTCTGATAACGGTGGCCACTGCCACCTCAGAAACCCTGGAGTCACGTGCAATCTACCACTCCGCTCCGGCAAAGGCTGGACCTATGAAGGAGGCACCCGCATACCCACCATCATTTCATGGAAAGGAAACATCAAACCCAGCGCCTGCGATACTCCTGCTATCTCCATGGACATGTTCCCCACCCTACTTGAACTCACCGGACAGAAGCTCATCCCCACCCAGCACCTCGACGGACAATCTCTCAAATCAGCCATGTTGGGAAATCCTGATAACGCACTCAAAACACGAGCCCTCTACTGGACCTACCCCCACAACCACGGATCAGGCCACAAACCCTCCCACGCCATTCGTAAAGGAAACTGGAAACTCATCCACTTCGACTTCGATAACACCAACGAGCTCTACAAACTCGATAATGATATGGGTGAAAAAAATAACGTTGCATCCAAACATCCTGAAAAAGTTCAGGCCCTCCACAAAGAACTTAATGAGTGGATTAAAAAGACGACACCGGTGACGCCTTAAACTCCAAGATTCAAATACCAAATACCAAAAAAATCCCATCAGCCATGAAACGCACCATTCTCACGCTAGCCTCTTGCCTCATTCCACTTGTTGCTTCAGCTGCACAGCTGCCCAATATTATTTTCATCCTCGCCGACGACATGGGCGTCGGTGATGTCTCCCACACTACGGGAAAAGCCCAGACCCCTGCGCTTGATCAACTCGCCAAGGAGGGCATGCGATTTACCAATGCACACACTTCGTCGTCGGTCTGTTCCCCCACACGCTATGGCATTATGACGGGTCGCTACAACTGGCGTTCATGGTTAAAGAGTGCCGTCATTTGGTCGCCCGACGCCCGAGGCCCGATGATCACAGCGGACCGACTCACCGTCCCTGCTTTCCTTAAGAAAAATGGCTACCACACCGCCCTCGTTGGCAAATGGCATCTCGGCCTGAAGTGGACCTATCTCGATCAAAAACGCACTCCAGAACACACCAGCAAGTACAAGAAAAACGGCTCAGGCTGGGATATCGATTACACCCAAAAAGTCAGAGGGGGCCCCACCACACTCGGCTTCGATCAGTCATTTTTCATCGCAGGATCACTCGACATGGCACCTTACGTTTATCTCAAAAACGACAAAGCTCTTTCCATCCCCACCCACGTCAAGGCCTTCCACCGCCCCGGTGCTAGCGCCGCTGACTTCGAAGCCTCGGAGTGCCTCAGTGACTTCGCCCGCGAATCAGTCAGCTACATCAACGCACGTGCCAAAACCAAACAGCCCTTCTTTCTTTACCTCCCCCTAACAAGCCCACACACACCCAT
>JASJLI010000098.1:0-28612 GCA_037620805.1 Akkermansiaceae bacterium | reverse complement strand
GAGCACGCTGCCAATGTTATCGAATCCAAAGCCTGAGTCGTCGGGTGGTAAGATGGATGAAGTATCGATATCGATGCCTAGGAGGTCGTGGATGGTGTTTTGATATTCAATCCGGTTCATCCGTCGGATCACCACATGTCCCGGGTCGGGGTTGTTTGCATCGATTGGGAATATGGCCTTATTGATCCACGAGATAAGCATGTCCCGTTTTTCCCTAGGTGGTTGTTCCTTATTCGGTGGCGGCATCAGGTGGTAATCGATCCGTGCCTGAATGTGTTCCCAAATTTTGGGATTGGCCCGCATGCTGGCGAGATCGGAGAACTTCTCCATATCAAGTTTTCCCTTATGATGCCCGTCGCCATGGCAGTCGTAGCAATAATGCTCAAGCATCGGCTGGATGTCCTTTTTCCAAGTGGCAGTCAGCGCCTTGTCGTTGGCCAAAGGTTTTTGGGCGGCTATGGGGGGATGTGTGTTTCCCTCGATTCTTTTGCGATTAGAATCGTTTTCAAGTTCTGCAAACAAACTGGGTTCTGCCCACCAACCCATCAATAAGCCAGCCCCAATGAGGAGACACGATACAGTTGTTTTGAAGCGGGGCGCAAACATAGTTCATCAGATACTACGCTCGAGCTAGCAAGGGTGTTTCAACATCATTCCTCCCGTTCCCATGCCCTTGTCTCAAAGCGCATGATTTCCTTGATGAAGGTCAGGGGGACGTCGCCGGTAGGGCCGTTACGGTTCTTGGCGATGACGAGTTCGGCTTTACCGTCTTCTTCGTCTTTGTCCTCTTTATTGTCGGCGTAGTAGGCAGATCGGTAGAGCAGTCCCACCATGTCGGCGTCCTGCTCGATGGAGCCGGATTCACGGAGGTCGGACATACGGGGTTTTCCTCCACCTCCAGTGGTTCCGACTCGGGATTCCGGGCCACGGTTAAGCTGGGCAAGAACGATGATGGGGATGTCTAACTCTTTGGCCAGACCCTTGAGCCCTGCGGAAATTTCTGCCACCTCACGTTCTCGTGAATTCTGGGCTTGTTTGGAGTTTGATCGCATCAGCTGAAGGTAATCGATCGCGATGACCTTGATGTCTTCCTCTTTCTTTTTCCGACGAGCCTTGGCGCGGAGTTCGTTAATGCTGATGCCTGCGGTGTCGTCGATAAACAGCCTGCAGTCCTTGATTTCCTCAGAGGCGCGTTTGATATTGAGGAAGTCGGATTTTACCGGCTCAAAGCCTTTCATGACCTTGGATTTATCAAATCGGGCACGGGCGTAGAGAAGACGTTCCACCAATTGGAAGGCACCCATCTCCAGAGAGAAAACCATGGCGGGAAGTTTGAGGTCGAGACAGAAGTGCTCGATGAGGTTCATTGCAAACGAGGTTTTACCCATCGATGGTCGGGCTGCGACAATGAACATTTCACCAGGTTTTAGTCCGTTGGACATCTTGTCGATTTCGGTATAGCCGGTCATGATACCCCGACTGTCTTCCTCGCGTCGGACAAAGGCCTCGAAGTTGGCGATCACCGTTTTCATGTGATCGGCAATGGTTTCCTCCTTGTTTTTCTCGGCTCCTTCTCGAATGGCGAGAACTTGGGTCTCGACGTTATCGAGAAGTTGCTCGACCTCCTCCTGATCGTCATAAGCGCGTGTGATGGCCTCGGTGCAGTGTTTAATGACCGATCGCAGCACATACTTGTCTTTGACGATGTCGAGGTGGTGCTCGAAGTGCGCGTGGGTGGGGGAGTAGGTGTAAATCTCAGTGACTGCGGCGGGGCCACCAACCGATGCCATCAAGTTACGATCCATCAGCGTTTGAGAGAGCGATACCAGTTCGATGGGGTCATTTTCTTCAAAAAGCTCCTGCAGGATTTTGAAAAGTGCTCCGTGTGCAGGTTGATAGAAATGGTCTTCAGTCAGCTTGTTCTCAATCGCAAGACCAATGAATTGCTGAGGGTCCTGAAACATGGACGACAGAATACTCTTCTCGGGTCCAATCGCATGGGGCAGCGCCCGTGCGGCTGATTGAAGATCGGGAGCGGGTGTTTTTTGTAAATCAGGTCCCTTTTTCTTTTTAAAAGAACCGGAATTAGAATCAGAATGAGAGTCAGTGGCCATGGGTGGCCATAGTTGTAGGAGAATGTAGCCGAAGGTCAATCTGAGTATCTTGGAAATTGTGTGAATAAGTCAGAAAAGAAAAAATCAGCTGCTTATCGATAGCCATTAAGAAATAAGCATAACCTCTGAATAACATGTGAACTAAAAACCAAAGAGTCTCTTGTTTTCCTCTTAGGTAGAGGATGGATCTCAAATTTGAATCTGAGTAACATGTGAATAAGCTGTTAATAAGTTTGGCGAACAACGCTAGAAGGGGCGTTGTCAGAAATTATAAAATTGCTCGGAATCGTTATTTGATTCCGACTTATTCAGATTCCAAGGATCGCAGGGATCTCATCAAGCGACTTTACGAAGTGATCAGCCTCTGCGACCACGCGTTCACGTGCCGCATATCGCCCAAAGCCGATAAACATATCCGCCTCACTCTGGGTTTCGAGATCGGAGATACCATCTCCCACCATAATCACACGTTCAGGGCTAAGTTCAGCTTTAAGCTGGGCAATAATTTCAGGTTTGCCACCGTTGCGGGTGGGCGGGGCAGAGGTGTCGAATCCGGCGTAGCTGCCGTCGTCTTGAAATTTGAGAGGAACCGCCTCGATTCGATCGATCCCCAAGTGAGTAGCCAAGGGCTCAATCACCTGAGTGAAACCACCTGACACAATGATGATGCTCCAGCCTGATGCGCGGAGTATTTCCAGGGTGTCTATCGCAGTCGGCTCGATGTGTTCGATATAGAGTTGGCCAACGTGTTCGCAAGTGGCGAGGTCAGGCTGAATGATGTCGAGTCTGCGAGCAAAGATCTCATCGATGGCAACCTCACCATTCATAGCGGCATTGGTCAGGGCCTCGATCTCAGTAAAGGTTTCGGGGCCACGAACACGTGCAAGTTCATCGATTCCCTCGATTGCAGAGAGTGTGGAGTCGCAGTCAAAGACGATGAGTTTCATGGAATGGGGATAAGGAAATGGGAAATGGGCTAGGGTGAACTGCTGGGGCAGCGGGAGAGTTATTTGTCGCCATAGACCGCGTTTGGATCGAAGGTGAGGTCGGTTTCGGTAAACTTGAGCGCGGCAGGGTCTTTGCCCGCGGCTAGATCCACAGAGCGATAAAAACATGTGCTGCGGCCTGTGTGACAGGCGCCTGCGCCGATTTGTTCAACGTAAAGGATCAAGGTGTCCTGATCACAATCGGTGCGAATATCGACGATTTTCTGAACATGGCCGGATGTGGCTCCTTTGTGCCAGATTTCTTGTCGACTACGGGAGTAGTAAACGGCTTCGCCGATCTCAAGCGTCATGACGAGTGATTTCTCATTCATGTAGGCGAGCATCAGTGGTTCCTTGGTGGTGGCATCCATGGCCATGGCGGGGATCAGGCCGTCTGAATCAAATTTCGGTGCAAAAACGGGTTGCTCCTCGATGACTTTTTTATCGTCACTGGGTCCAAAGGTGATGGAGGTGTTCTTGTTATTGCTGTCGCTAAGATCTTTGTTTTCCATGCGGGGGGTTTAGCACTTTTGTCGAATCTGTCGAGTCTTGGCCGCTACAACTACGTCAGTATATAGCGAGAAGCTCGAAAAACCGGGGGAAATGGATAGACAAACCACCATATCGGGGCGATTATTCCCGAACCTGCCTGTGCTTTGAGTATCAATAGCACCACCCTGCCATTACCCATTATCTATGAAGAAACATTCACTCCTCAAAATCCTCGCCAGTGGTTTTATAGTAGCCATGACCTCGGTCTCCTGTGTGGGGGCGAAAACCGACTTCAATGAGGTGGGCAAACAGATGGTCATTATGCTGCGCAACAGTCACTATGAGCGCTACGCCTTCGACGAAAAGTTAGGATCCAAGTTTTTCGAAACTTACATTCAGTCACTGGATGGAAATAAACAGTATTTCCTCGCTTCGGATGTGGAAGGTTTCCGCAAGAAGTATGGCAACAATCTACACAAGCTCCTACTCGACGGAAACTGCATGGCACCAGCTGTTGAGATTTATGGCGTCTACCGCGTCCGAGCGAATGCTCAGATCAAATACGCTCAAGACCTTCTTAAAAACGAAGAAGCTTTTACCTTCGATGGGCATCGCAAGATGATGCTTAGCCGCAAGGACGCAAATTGGGCAACCAACGAGAAGGAAGTCAAACAAATCTGGCACGATCAAGTCGAACAGGCGCTTCTAGGAGAATCACTCCGTCGTGAAAGGATTCACGAACTTGCTTTGAAACAAGGTAAGGATGATCCGTTGAAAAATAAGAAAGCTCCAGGCGAGATGATTTCACTTCGTTTTAAGCGAATCCTGCAGGGCATCAACACAGCCACCGAAGAAGATATTGCGGATGGTTTTTTTAGTGCTGTTTGCAAAAGCTATGACCCTCACACCGACTACTTTAGTATGTCAGAAATGGAACGTTTCATGTCGGGGATGCAGAATTCGTTAGTTGGTATAGGAGCTCTACTTCAAGCTGAGGACGATGGAGCCACGAAGATCACAGGTATTGTAGTCGGCGGTCCAGCTGATAAAGGTGGTGATCTGAAACTTAACGATCGCATTGTGGGTGTGGACCCTACCAACGCAGGCACGGAAGATGCGATGGTCGATATCATGTTTGAGAAACTCGACCGCGTTGTCGATATGATCCGTGGTAAAGAAGGCGTCGAAGTGAGACTCAAAGTGGAGCCCGCCGGTGGTGCGCCTGGGGCTGTTAAATTCATCGTGATTAAACGTGGTAAAGTAGAGATGAAAGAGGCTCTTGCTAGTGCGGAAGTCATCGAAATAAAGCGACCCGATGGTGGTAAACGCCGACTCGGTTTCATCACGCTTCCGGCATTTTACGCTGACTTTAAGGACTGGAAGACACGTTGTTCAATCGATATCGAGAAACTTGTTGCTCGTCTCAAGGCCGAAAAAGTAGAAGGCATTATTCTGGATCTCCGCGGTAACGGTGGTGGCTCCCTTGAAGAAGTTCGCCGGATGACTGGGTTCTTTACAGGACGTGGTCCTACCGTTCAGGTGAAAAACCATCTTGGTCGTGTGGAAGTAAAAGACTCCTCACACCGTAACCCTATTTTTAACGGCCCAATGGTCGTGCTGATTGATAAGACAAGTGCCTCCGCCAGTGAGATTCTCGCAGGTGCACTTCAGGATTATAACCGTGCATTAATCGTAGGTGACACGTCGACATTTGGAAAAGGAACTGTGCAGCAGCCTATGGAAATCCGTAAGATGATGCCATTTATGGCCGATGCCCGCCGTGCTGGTGTGCTTAAGCCAACGATTCAGAAGTTCTACCGCGTAGCGGGAAGTACCACTCAGCTTAAGGGGGTGGAGTCAGACATCGTTCTGCCATCGCTTCTCGATGCCTTTGAAGTGGGTGAGAAATACCTCGATCACGCATTGGCTCACGACAATATCAACCGCGCTCCTGGTTTCCGCGAACGGAATCGAGGCAATCTATTCTTGCCCACCATCAAGGAAAAGAGCCTCGCTCGTCTTGGCAAATCACAGGATTTCAAATACATTCAGCAGGACGCACTCCGGATGATTGAACGCCGTAAGAAAAACGTCATTTCGCTTAATAAAGAGACTCGTAAAAAAGACCTCGCAGAAACCGAACAACGTAAGGACAAGCGCAACGAAGAACGACGTAAGCGCTTCGGTGCGCTTGCTGAGCTTGATCAAAAAATCTTCCGCTTCTTCCGCTTGGATCTTGCTGATGTAGATCTTCCTGATCTTAAGGAAATCGACCGCGAGAAGGATAAGGAAAGCTATATGCGCCAAGCTAAAGACGGTGTCGCAGACCTCGATGATACTCCTGAATGGCCGAGTTCGCTCGATCCAGTCAAGCGTGAGGGGATTCATATTCTTGCCGACCTCGTGGAGACCACTGAGCGTGCGCGCATGGCTGGAGCTCTTCAAAATAACAACGGTTAGTAGCTTTACGGTTACCAACGTCTGCTTACGAATATGTGCGACAATATTGCGGCTAACTTGTCCGAGATTAAGCAGCGAGTGGCAGAGGCTGCCGTGCGCTCTGGGCGTGACGCTGATGCTGTGGAATTACTCGTTGTCTCCAAAACCTGGCCCGCTGAAAATGTCGCCGAAGTTGTGGCGGCCGGGCATCTTGGTTTTGGCGAAAACAAAGTGCAGGAAGCCGAGGGGAAAGCTCCCCAATTACCGGACCATCTTCACTGGCATCTGATTGGCCACCTACAGCGGAACAAGGTGCGCAAGGCGCTGTCTCTCTTTCAAGCCATCCATAGTATTGATTCTCTCAAGTTGGCTCGATACATGTCAAATATAGCAGGGGAGCTGAGTCGAAAACCCAACGTCTATCTGCAGGTGGATCTCGCAGCTGAGCAGAGCAAGAACGGTTATGCTCCCGATGTGCTTCGTGCTGATATGGAGGATATGTTTGGACTTGAGCATATCAATATCATCGGCTTGATGTGTATCCCTCCGGCAGTTACCACCCCTGAAGATGCCCGACCATGGTTCGTCAAGTTACGCCAGCTGCGCGATGATCTGAAAACATTCACAGGACAGCCACTCCCCGGCCTCAGCATGGGCATGAGCGGCGACTTCGAAGTCGCCATTGAAGAAGGCTCAACCATCGTCCGAGTAGGCTCCGCTATTTTCGGATCCAGGAACTATGGAGAAGTATAAATATTGACCGCTGATTACACTGATTTCTAAGCATGCGATATCCAGAGCAAGAGTATCCACATTCTGAATTAACAAAGAGGATTATTGGGTGTGCTCAAGCTGTGCATTCGGAATTAAGAAACGGGCTAAATAAGAAAATCTATGAAAATTCGTTATGTGTTGAATTTGCCCATCAACAAATCAATTGTTCTCAACAAAGTTCATTTATTGTTAATTATCGAAATAAACCTGTTGGGAAGCGGATTCCCGATCTCATTATCGACAACAAGGTTATTGTTGAAACAAAAGTTGTCGAAGATTTCGCTGCAGACCATATAGCTCAGGTATTGTCCTATCTTAAAATCACGGGTATGGGAGTAGGCCTTCTTCTTAACTTCAAACACGCCTCTCTCAAGATCAAACGAATCACAAACATTCGCTAGTTGAATTCACAACCCAAGCTCAGTCTAAAATCAGCGTAATCAGCGGTTAAATAAACTGAATCGCTCTATCACTTTCCAAAACATTTATCACCCACTATCATGTCAGCCATTACTCTTATTCAAAACGTCGTCGTTGGCGATGAACTCGCCCTTGCTTGGAACGATGGCAAGGAGAACTACATCAGCCTACAAACACTCCGTCAGTCGTGCCCCTGTGCCGCCTGCCAAGGTGAACCAGATGCCATGGGTCGCGTGGTAAGACCCAAGGTTACTCACACGGAGAGAAGTTTCAAAGCTCTACGTATGGCTCAGGTCGGCGGATATGCTCTTCAGATAACCTGGGCCGATGGACATAGCTCTGGGATCTATCCCTTCGATCTACTCCGTAGCCTAGGCTAAACGGTGGTTTTATTCTAAGCGAAACCTCATTTGAAATGTCGTATATAATCATGAAACCAACAGCTGTTCTCGTATTTGCAGTTTGCTCTATTTCTGCTGTCGCTGAAGAATTGCCGGAGACTGTGATCTCGGCAAGCAGGACGGAAGAGCTTCTTAAAAACTCACCCTACAGTGTGGCTGTGATAGGGGCGGATGAACTTCTCGATGGATCCATCAGAAGCTTGCCTGAGGCGTTAAGGAACACACCGGGCGTGATGATCCAGAAAACGACCCATGGTCACGGCTCTCCGTATATCCGAGGTTTCACGGGACGACAGAATCTTTTGTTAGTAGATGGGGTTCGTATCAACAACTCCACCTTCCGCAGTGGCCCTGTGCAGTACTGGAACACGGTCGACAGCAGTGCCGTTGACCGATTGGAATTGGTCAAAGGCCCAGGCTCGGTCCTTTACGGTTCTGATGCCGTCGGTGGCACACTAAACACACTCACCAGGTCATCCAATTTCCACGAGTATGCAGATGGTTGGTTTAATGAAAATATGGCAAGCTATCGATTTGATACCAATAGCCGAAGCCACGTGGGAAGGCTTGAAAGCGCTTTCGGGCAAGGCGGCAAGTGGGGTATTCTTCTCGGTGTAACTTCTAAGGATTTTGGTGACATCAAAGACTCCTCCGTAGGCAGGATGAAAAACACAGGCTACACCGAGCTTGATCTGGATTTTCGATTGGATATAGCCATCTCTGATGAAACGACCCTTACACTCGCGCATCACTTCGTTGATCAGGATGATGTCTGGCGCTGGCACTCGACGATCTACAACCCTGGCTGGAACCACGGTGGCCATACTACGACAGCAGGAAGTTTTAATGCCCGTATCCTCGATCAGGAACGGTCACTCACGTATCTGAAACTTGCAGGTGGCACGGGGGAGGGGTGGTTGAAACAATGGTCGGCTACATTGTCTTTTCAGAAGTCTCAGGATTCGCAGTTTCAGGATAGGAAAGTTGGCGACATTCGTCATCAAAACATCGATGTTGAAACATGGGGGCTTGGGTTGCAGATGGAGTCGGATCTAGGAGCTGGAAGTCTGCTCTACGGTCTCGATTACTATCACGATGAAGTCGATTCGTGGGGGACTCGCACCGGAAGAGATCCACGGACACAACGACCTGTTGCGGATGATTCGTCTTATGATTTGTTAGGAGTCTTTGCTCAGTATCGCTGGAACCCTATTGCTAGACTGCCGAAGTTGGAAACCTCTCTGGGGTTCCGCTACACCTACGCCGATGCTCATATTGACAAGAATTACGATTCCACATTGGGCGAAGATATTTCAGCGGACAAGGACTGGAGTAATTGGGTAGTAAGTGGTCGGGCACTTTATAATCTCACCGACAGCTGGAATCTCTTTGGTGGAATTTCCCAAGGCTTCAGAGCCCCCAACTTGAACGACCTTAGCGGAAACCTTACTACACGCTCAGGACTGACTGCTTTGGGTTCATTGGATTTAGATCCGGAGAAATTTTTAACCTACGAGATGGGTGGTCGATTTGAAACAGATCGCACCCGCCTCTCTGCATCGGTTTACTACACCGAGATCGAAAACGTAATCATCGGAGTTCCCGTCACGGAAGGAAGCAGTACCATCGTCACCACCAATGGTCAGAACGGCAAAGTTTATGGAGTAGAGGCGGAGGCTGAATTTGATCTCACCGACAACTGGTTACTATCTTTACAAGGTTCGTGGCAAGAAGGCAAAACACGTTCTAGCACGTTTATTGGTGGGTCTGAGTCGGAAGATTACATTTCCCGCCTAGCGCCACTCATGGGATCAGTCTCCCTCCGCTGGACTCACCCCGACGTAAGTTTCTGGATCGAAGGTCGAGTAACCGCCGCTGCTGCCGCGGATAAACTCTCCCAACGTGATCAAGGCGATACTCAACGCATCCCAACCGGAGGAACTCCCGGTTACGTCGTTGCCTCTCTCTATGCAGGCTGGCAAGCCACCGACGATCTTCTCCTAACACTCGGTCTTGAAAATCTCACCGATGAGGACTGCCGCGTCCATGGATCAGGCCAGAACGAGACAGGGTTGAATGCCATATTTGGGGTGAAATTGAAGTTCTGATTTACCAAAAAATACCCACAGCCTGACCTAGTCAAACTGCGGGTAAGTAATGAGGTTATCGCGGACTTACTCGCCTTTCTTTTCCTCAGGAACGATTTCGAAGCGGAAGGTGTTGCCTTTGCCTAGGTATTGTTTGGCTAGAGCGTTGATTTCTTCAACGGTGATGGCTTTGTAGTCGGAATCACGCTGGCGTGCCCAGTCGAGACGGTAGGGTTGCTCTTGTGACTGTGACATCACGGTTCCTAACCAATAAGAATTCTGGCGTAGGGTCGTTTTCAGTTCACTAAGCTTAGGTTCAAGCGCACGGGTGAGTTCGTCTTGCGTGCAACCTTCGACGGCGAGTTTATCACCTATTTCGATGATGATCTTACTTACTCCTTCTGCTTGTTCAGGTTTGCCGGGGCTGACAGCAAGCATGTAGCCGAGGTCCTTGAATGTATCGCTTGGCTGGAATCCAGCGTATGGGCTGTAGGCTTCGCCTAGCTCTTCACGAATTTTCTCACGCATGCGGTTAGATAAGATGGAGCTCAGGACGCCGAGTCGGCGGGTGATGCTGATGCTGTCTTTGGTCAAATCAGTTGCCTTCCAGACTACGATGGCAGTGCCTGTTGGGATACGGCTTTCGAAGGTGTAGCGTTTCTCTAGCGGCGGGCTAGGGAGGTTGGCGATGATGCGTTGCTCGGTGTAGGCTGGCTTAGTCGCCGCGCGCTTGGGGAGAGTTCCTACTGTGCGTGCTAGAATAGGCAGCACTTTATCAATGTCCAGATCACCGACGATGGAAAGTTCCATGTAATCATTGAGAAGAGCTGGTGTTACCCATTTTTTAACATCCTCTGTGCTGAGTGCGGTGGCTTGCTCAAGTGTCGGAAATATGAAACGAGGGTCGTTCCCACGGAGTAGTGCGCTCATCTTGGATTGGGATCCACCTTGGGTGTGCTTCATCTGTGAGAAGATCGCTGGCAGCTGGGCCTTAAACATACGCTCGCCTTCGGGACGAAGTCCTGGGTCGGTTAGGTAGGCGCAGAGAAGTTGGAGCTGAAGTTCCAGATCCTCTGTGGTGGTCGATCCCGAGAGAGTGAAGGCATCGTCGCCAACCTTGAAACCAATGCCGGCGTTACGTCCTGCAAGGATACGCTGGAGGTCGTCTGCGCTGTGCTTACCGAGACCGCCAGCGGAGAAGATTGCGGATGCGAACATGTCGAGGCCTGATTTATCCTTGGGCATGGTCAGCTTGCCTCCTCCAACACGTGTGGTGAGGTTGATGGAGTTTTTGTTGAAGTCGGTTTTCTTAATGTTGCAACTGCAGCCGTTGTGGAAGCTGACTTGGGTGAAGTCGAGGTCCTTGATGTGGCTTTGCTTGGCGATTTTGCCTTCGGTTCCAAAGTCAGTGTAAGCGAAACTAACAGCACTCTTTTTTTCTGGTGCTTGAACGGCTACTGCTGTGCTTTTCTTGTAGATTCTTGTAAGTGTAGCATCGGCATCATCCTGTGGTTTATTGGTAGTGAGGACGAGGGTGATATCCTGAGTGTCCCAAAACTTCTTGAGCGCATTGTGGCAGGTTTCAGTGGTAATCTTGGCTACATTCTCACGTAGAATAGCCAGGTCGTCTTCAGGGGTGGAGAATACGGCATCGCTGTGGATGTGTTTGGCGAGCGATGATGCCAGGTTGTTGGTCTTACGGCTTGGAGCGGTCTTGACTGCTTGTTCGTAGCCGTTGATTAGGTTGGCTTTTACTTCTTCAAGTTCACTGGGAGTGAAGCCATACTGGATTGCACGTCGGAGTTCCTGTTCGAGGATAGGAAGTGCATCTTTCCAGTTGTGGTCTTTGGCATTCACGGAAACGCCACCTAATCGAACGAATTTAAATAGGTTTTGTGCAAAGGCATCTCCCGAGGAAATGGGGGAGTTTTCCTTTTTCGAAAGGATGGCGAAGCGCCGGCTAAGTATGGCACTGGCCAGTCCGAGGGGTAGTTTCTCACCACGATTCGCTTTGGTGTCTGCCTTCTTCTCAAATGGCTTCAGTGCCATCAGGGTAAGGTCTGTGCTGGCAACTTCTTTATCGGCCATCACCAGAGTTTTAAACCCGTGGCCACTAGGAATGCTGCCGAGCTCGGGGTCGGCTCCGAGAACGGTGGGGTTTTTCATACTATCGAAGGTCGAGGTGATCCGTTTTTCAGCCTCCTTGGCATCGAAATCACCGACGTAGATGAAGGTCATACGACTAGGGGCATAATACTGGGTATAGAAATCAGTGAAGGCGGTGCGGGGAGCAGACTTGATGATTTCCTCAGTTCCAATCGGGAAACGTTTTGCAAGTAGAGCATCGGGTAGAAGCGCATCGAATTGTTTTTCCATGAGTCGCATCTGAACCGAGTCACGGCTTGTCTTTTCAGAAAGAATCACGCCGCGCTCTTTGTCTATTTCAGCATCGCGGAGGAATGCTCCGTCACCGAAGTCGCGCATCACATCGAAACCTAGCTTAAGTGTGTCGGCCTCATTATTAGGTAGGTCGAGCATGTAGACGGTTTCATCAAAAGAAGTGTATGCATTGGCATGGGCACCAAAGGCGATTCCGAGTCGCTGCATTTGTGGAATGAGCTTGCTAGCGTCTGGGAAGTTTTTAGATCCATTGAAAACCATGTGCTCGAGGAAGTGGGCGACACCTCGTTGGTCGTCCCGCTCCATGAGTGAACCTGCAGCAATGTGGAGGCGCATGCTGACTCGCTCAGGAGGCTGTGAGTTAGGCATCAGAATGTAGCGCATTCCGTTTGGTAGTGTTCCGTAAGTGACTTTGGAATCGGACTTGATATCGCTTTTTTCCTGTGCCCATGGTCGTGTAATGCGATCAGTGGGCTGCGAATCAGGGGTGCCGGTGTTGCTGACGTCTGGATTAGAAGACGTTTTTTCCGGTGTTACGGTGCTGGTGGTGGACTTTTCCCGACATGAGGCCGAAATTAGAATGATGGCCCCAAGCGATAGGGTAAGATGCTGTGAGAATTTCATGATGTGGTAATTTGACCACATAGCGTCGTGTGCCAAGCCCATTGTCTGATTTAATCAATGGTTCTGGTAATATTGTGTATTGTCAGGTGTGGCCCTTTATGCTAGCCTGCTCGCACGTCCCTTCCCATTACCAATTAAACAGCGTTTGAACAAAAGTGAATAGGTGTGACGTTTTAGCCATAACCTTAAACAACAATTCGACGTTGTTCTTGAAGTGAATTATCGAGATGTTTTATAGAGTCGACAGAACAGAATTCAAATTCCTCATTCCATTATCGATGATGGAAGAGCTGATTGACGAGATTGAGGGGCATACAGGTTACGACGAGGAGGCTGGAGGCAGCTCGCAGTATCCTATTATTAGCCAGTATTACGATAATGCTCTCCGTGATTGTTATTGGGAAAAACAACGGGGGCAAAAGAGTCGGCGTAAGCTGAGAATACGGGTATATGGTTCCAACGAAGGAGATGTGCCTCCAGCGACTTTTATTGAGGTGAAGCACAAGCATTATGGTCGTGGTGTGAAGCGTCGACTGCGGTTACCCATGGAAGACGCCTTGGAACTGGCTGAGGGAGGCACTAGCAAAATGCTCATCGATGGAGGGGAGTTATCACGTTATGAACGTATGGTCGTGAATGAAATTATCGGTTTGGTGAATGACCGGAGCTTTGAATTTCTCTGCACCATGAGATACGATCGACAGGCATTTGTGGGAAGCGACGATGCTCCGGATTTGAGGATTACTTTTGATACAGGCATTGCCTGCAGGTTTGAAAAGCTTGATTTACAGGCGAACGACAAACGTTTTGAGCGCTGCCTGGTTCCCGATGATCACTGTATAATGGAAGTAAAAACCAACACAGTGATTCCTACTTGGTTAAGAAATCTTGTTGGCAAAAAGAAATTGGTACGCCGCAGTTTCAGTAAATTTTGCACGGCGCTTGAGAAACACGATCCCGTGGTAAGAGAATCTCTCTACGGTCCCAACTCAGTTCCATTTCCTCATCATACTAGCAAATCATCGGATTCTGACGAAAATAAGAATCTGCACGAGCAGAGCAAAGCAGGTTATTAATTATTTTTCTAGATATTCACTCTTCATTCATTCACACACACTTCATCCCTACGAGATAACCATGTTTGCATTTCTTGATACCCTATTTGACGGAACATCTACCGCCCCCGGAGCTGTTGAAATTATTACTGCTGTAGTAGTCAGTCTAATTTTAAACCTGTGTGTCGCACTTCTCTATAAGAGCACCTATCGTGGCAAACGCTATTCTCAGGATTATGTCCATACGTTGGTGATCATTGGAACTGTGGTTACCATTATTATCCTGATCGTGAAAGGTGAGGGTGGGGGGCAGATCGCCTTTGGGATGTTTGCCGCGTTTTCAATTATTCGTTTTCGAAGGACTTTGAATCAGGCAAGGGACCTGGCGTTTATTTTTATATCGATGGCAACAGGCCTGACTGTAGGTGCTATGCCGTTGGCTGATCTTTGGCTTGCCGTCGTTGTTCTGCTGATTGTTGGTTTGGCTGTTTATGTCATGGCTAAAGGAGATTTGTTTGCTCCCAAGCGAGTCAGCCATAACCTCCGAGTGAGGGTAACCAATGACATCAACTACGACGATGCATTCGCTCCCATTTTTGCCCAGTTTACAGATGAACTCGAACTGCGGAGTGTGGAGTCTGCTCAGGCTGGAATGATGACTGAGCTTCGTTACGGCGTCACCCTCAAGGATTCTACCAAATTGGCAGATTTTATGGAAAAAATGCAGGTCGCTTGTGGTAATAACCGGGTGCTCCTCACCACCTTGCAAGGTAACGATCTTGGGGTGTAATTCATGGCTTCTTTAAAAGACTCCATATTTGGAGTATATGCCAGATTCGCACCTTGACCCAGAGTGGTCAGCACCCTAGCTTCCCGACGTTCGCGCCAGCAGGCGCACCACGTCATGAATATCCACGAATATCAGGCCAAGGAGCTGTTTGAAAAGTTCGGTGTAGCTAGTCCCAACGGACAGGTTGCCGCAACAGCTGAAGAAGCCGAATCCGCAGCGCGAGCTATCGGAGGCAGCAATCTAGTTATCAAAGCTCAAGTCCACGCAGGTGGCCGGGGTAAGGGGACTTTTAAAAACGGTTTTCAAGGAGGTGTCCATCTTCTGGAAAGCCCTGAGAAAGCCGCCGAATACGCCGACAAAATGATCGGGCAAACCCTCGTCACCAAACAAACGGGTGAAGAAGGAAAGCTCGTCAGCAAGGTGATGATTGGTGAAGCCGTCGATATCGAACGCGAACTCTACCTCGCTATTCTCATGGATCGCGACACTTGCCGTCCCGTTATCGTGGCGAGCACGGAGGGTGGCATGGACATCGAAGAGGTTGCCGAGAGCACCCCCGAGAAAATCGTCCGCGAATTCATTCACCCACTTGCTGGCCTACAGGCATACGAAGTCCGCAAGCTTGCCAAGGCTCTAGAGTTATCCGGTGACCAAGCTAAGCAATTTGGTAAATTGATTAAAAATCTCTACACGCTTTTCCTAAAGTGCGATTGCTCGATGGTTGAAATCAACCCACTCGTAGTTACTCCTGATGGTCAGGTGCTCGCACTCGATGCCAAGTTTGGCTTCGACGACAACGCTCTTTACCGTCACCCAGAAATCGCAGCCTACCGCGATACTGACGAGGAAGATCCTCGCGAAGTGGAAGCTTCCAAGTTTGACCTGAACTACATTGGCCTGGATGGTGACATCGCGTGCCTAGTCAACGGTGCTGGCCTAGCCATGGCGACCATGGATATTATCCAGCATTGTGGAGGATCTCCGGCCAACTTCCTCGACGTAGGAGGTGGAGCAACCAAGGAGCAAGTCTCCGCTGCATTCAAAATCATCCTTGGTGACCCGAATGTTAAAGGTATCTTGGTTAACATCTTTGGCGGTATCATGCAGTGTGACATCATTGCCGAGGGTATCCTCGCTGCAGCGAAAGAAACTGATCTTAACATTCCGCTGATCGTCCGCCTCGAAGGCACTAATGTTGCCAAGGGCCGCGAACTAATCGCCAATTCTGATCTCGATGTCATCACCGCCGAAAGTCTTAACGACGCAGCTGAAAAAGCCGTCGCCGCCGTAAGCGCTTAATCTCTAATCTTAAAACAAATTTTATTATGTCAATTCTAGTTGATGAAAATACCAAGGTGCTCGTTCAGGGTATCACCGGAGGTTTTGGCGGCAAACATGCCCAGCTGAGCCTCGATTATGGCACGCAAATTGTTGCTGGTGTGACTCCCGGAAAAGGGGGGCAGACTTTTGGCGAGAAGACACCTGTCTTTGACACCTGTTCTGAAGCCGCTGCAGAAACCGGAGCCACCGTCTCCGCCATTTTTGTGCCACCACCATTCGCAGCCGATGCGATCCTCGAAGCCGTTGACGCTGAACTGGATCTCGTTATCTGTATTACCGAAGGTATTCCAGTAGCGGATATGATGCGCGTGAAGGAAATGATGAGAGGGAGCAAAACTCGCTTGATCGGACCTAACTGTCCTGGTGTCGTGACTCCTGGTCGTGGAAAAGATTCCCACGGAGGTTGCCGCATCGGCATCGCCCCTGGTTACATTCACAAACGTGGAAATGTTGGAGTAGTTTCCCGTTCGGGAACTCTTACCTACGAAGCCGTTTACCAGCTCACTGAGCTTGGTTATGGCCAGAGCACTTGTGTGGGTATTGGTGGAGATCCTATCAATGGAACATCGCATCTTGATGTGTTGAAAATGTTTAACGACGATGACGAAACTGAGGCAATCATCATGATCGGTGAGATCGGTGGTAATGCTGAGGCTGAAGCCGCACGTTGGGCCAAGGAGCATTGTTCCAAGCCTATTGCTGGATTCATTGCCGGTGCTACAGCGCCTCCGGGACGTCGAATGGGGCACGCTGGTGCCATCGTTGGTGGTGAAGAAGATACAGCCGAAGCGAAGAAGAAGATTCTTGCCGAGTGCGGTATCGCAGTTTCTGAGACACCATCGGACATGGGTAAGACCCTCGTTGGTATGCTCTAGTTGCCGCCAAGTTGATTCAATTTATCAAGCGTCTACGGTTTAACCGTAGGCGCTTTTTGTTGGCTGTGGGGTATACCATTTGAGTGGTTAAATTGGCGTAATGGCGGTTTGGATTTGGTTTGAGATCAAGGCGTGACGAGCGAATGTAGCGGGCTACATGACCGAGGAAAAACGCTGATATCAGGCCGAATCCAGACCGACACGGCTTTTTTCAGCTGCGCTGACTAGCTGCCCCCTCAACACAACTTAAAATTTTCCATTACGCCAATTTAACCGCGAAAATGGTATTAAACAGAGAGAATCGTCTGAGCTGCAGAAAAGTAGATAATCATACCGAAGATGTCCACGAGAGTAGTAATGGCGGGAGCTGCGACAATAGCCGGGTCCAGTTTCATGAGGCGGGCACCCATCGGAAGTAGGGCGCCTGTCAGAGTAGAAAGGGCAATCTGTATCGTGAGTGAAATCGAGACGGCGAGGGCGAACCTAGCGAGCGTGATACCCTCGGGTATTTCAGGATTGAAAGCAGGTAGGATAAGGATCGTTACTGCAGCGATACAAGCGCCAATCACTATTCCTAATAAAATTCCAAGGCTGGACTCTTTGATGATTACTTTCCAAGTGGATTCAGGCTCCAGCTCACCGAGCGACATGGCTCGGATTACCATCGTGGCGGCTTGTCCTCCCGTGTTTCCTCCTGCAGCAACAACCATTGGAAGATAGAGTGCGAGTAGGAATGTTTTGTTTAAGACCTCTTCGAATTGAAGCATGACATAGCCTGACGAAATAGCTAAGAGGGCGAGCCCAAACAGCCAGGGGAAACGGCGTTTGAAGTGGGTGCTGATCGAGGTGTTGAGGTAGGTCTCCTCAGATTGTTCACCTGCGATACCAGACATTTTCTCGATATCCTCCGTGGACTCCTCTTCGAAAATCTCTAAAACATCATCGTGGGTAATAACACCGAGTAAGCGATTATACTCATCGACGACGGGCAGCAGAGTCATGTCGTATTTGGCAAACATCTGCGCAGCGTCTTCCTGGTCGGTGCTGGCGAGGATGGAGATGTCAACTCCCTCCATGATATCCTGTACAATGGTATCCCATGAGTTGAAGGCAAGCTCACGGAAACGGATCTTACCCTGAAGGATACCATCATCATCGACCACGTAAATTCGAGCCAGCGATTCAGCGGAGTCCTTGTGCTCACGCAGTATCTCGAGGGCTCCTTTGACTGTTGTGCCTAGCGTGATTCGTGCCGCCTGTGTGGTCATTCGGCCACCAGCGGTATCTTCGTCGTAGCGCATCAGGCTACGTGTGGTCTCTTGCTCCTCAGGATGGAGCATGGCAAGGTAGCGCTGGCGTGCCTCAGAGCCAACGTCCTGCAGGATGTCTGCACGGTCGTCGTCAATCAGTTTGCCAAGGATCTCGCGCTGAGCAGTGACATCGAACCGTTCCAGTGTTTCCTCAATTAAGGTATCCGGCAGTTCGGGAAGGATTTCAGAAAATCGCTCGTGACTTAAGTGCTGGGTGAAGAACCCACGGGCATCATTGTCAAGGTCCTCAAAGACAGCTGCGAGGTCTGCGTGGTGCAACTCCTCAGCAGCTTTAAGAAACTGCGAGGTGTTACGATCCTCAATAGCTGACTCCAGAGCTTCGATCTCTAATATTCTGCTCTCCTCAGGCATGACTGTTTCTAAACCCCAATTGCTAAAAACCAAATACCAATCTCAAAAAATACACGATGTGCCTTTACTTGCCGAGTGCAGTTACTCGAGAGATGAGAGCCACTGGAGGAATTTATCATGCTGGTCAGCGCTGTATTGGTGGCAGATCAAGCCTGCTTTTTCCCCACCTTCAATGTTTGCGGGGAGATCATCGATGTAGGCGGTGGTCTCAGGTGTAAGTCCGTATTGTTTAATGGCCAGCAGATAGATCTCGGCTTCTGGTTTGATGTGACCTGTCTGATAAGAAAATACTCCTCCCGTGAAACACTGAAACACCGGATACTGTTCCATCAGGTATTCCTTGTGTGGATTGTTAATATTGGAAAACAGGATTAAGCGATGACCAGCCTTATGCAGCGCCTCAATACACTCCCACATCGGTGGGTTTGGTGAGAATATGTCCACCCAAGTTTCAATGAACTCTGCATGGCTTCCTGTGAAGTCGAGCTTTTCGGCAGCCCATGAGAAGTAGACCTCGGGTGAGATACGCCCAGCCTCGAATTCATCTTTACGTTCAATTAGAGCGTGCAGGCGATCGTCTACGTCATTGATTCCCTGAGGAACAAGTCGCTTAAGTGCAGGAATGAAATCAACGCCCACAATGACGTTGCCGATATCAAATAGAAAATCCATTGTTAAGTAATTATGTTGAGACGTAAGTGTGTAAGCGGCTTGGAGTGACGTGTTTACATGGTCACCTATTTAACCATTTACTTTAATTGACTGAGAATAAAATTAGCAGCGGTGTGGGCTGCAGACGGGCGGGCTTGGCGGGCTAGGCTACGTTTCATTTTCCTCCATCCAGAGGCATTATCTGCGAGCATTTCACGGAGGTGCGAGGCAAGTGCACCTGGCGTATCTGCCAGATCACCTCCATTCAGGTGGCGTAGCAAATTGAGATTTCCTTCCTCTTGACCAGGAACCAGATGGTGAATCAGCATGGGGCAGGCTGCGGCAAGTGCTTCGTGGACAGTGGCTCCTCCGGCTTTTCCGACAACAAGATGGTGGCTGTTAAGTAGTTCGGGTACTTTTTTTGTCCATGCCTTGATGGTGACACGCCCGGGGAAGGCCTCTTTGATTTCGTGAGCCCGGCTATATAATTTTCTAAAATTCTTACCCAGTACGATAGTAAGAGTGGTATTTTTACCTGCTGATTCTAGCAGTTCTCTGGAGACTCGTCGTACATGAGGTTTCTTAGGTGTTGGAAAATAGAGGATTTTGAAAGGTTCTATATCATCGTCAGCTGTAATGGGGGACAAATCCGCGAAGTGGGGATCCACGGGGAAGCCCGTCTCGATTATTTGTGTTTCAGGTAGCCCTTGTCTGATCAGAGATTCCCGAGTGCGTTGATCTGTCACTAGCCAATAGTCCGTGGGTGCCTTCCTCCAAGCGGCATTAATCTCAATGGAGTCAGTAACTATAGTAATCACCGGTATCTTGGGCTGGTCGCCTTGGGGAATATGCTTGAGGAAATAAGGATACAGCGGGTAGGTGCTAACGATGACTTTGGGACGAAATTCTTCCAGCAACTCCTGTAACTTCTCCTTGGGTTTGCGCATGAAGGGAATGCTGTCCTTGGAAAAGTCCTTCTTCTCAGTCGAGAGATAAATTTTCCTCCACAGCCATGGTGCATGAGTCGTGACTCGAAGGTAGAAGTTCTGAATACGCTTATTAAGAAAGGGATCGCCTAGGGCACAAGGATCAGCACAATGGACAGGGACGTGAGTATTGTATGTAGCAAGTGCACGTTTCAAATTCAGCGCCGCGCTGTTATGCCCCTCGCCGAAGCCAGCGGTAAGTATGAGAATATCAGCATTTTTACTCACAGGGGTAATCACTGAGATGAACATTAACCGTGTTAGGTAGTTGCGTCGATACAGCAATTAGTCTATTTCTCATTAAAACGTATGAACGAAGATAATACGAACAAGCCGAAATTAAGGGTTCTACCCAAGGAACAGGAATTGCAGCGACTAGAGATTACCGACAGCTCTGAGCGTATGAGTCCAGCTAAACCAGGGGATTCGTCCAAAATTTTTGGGAAAAAAATACCGGAGAAGAGTAATACCACGAGTGTTGAAGTGCTTCGACCTGATCATGAAGCGAAATTGAATACGAGGTCGTTTGAGCCAGATGTTGCTGAAATTCTTCAGCACGACGAGGTCGAGACCAATTCCGAGGAAGGTTGGGGTGATGCCATAAAAAAATCGCCACCACTAGGCTGGTTTGCTCTAGCAGGTGTTGTGATATGCAGCTTGGCAATATGGGCTGTTGTATCCGTTTTTAAGGCTCAGCCAGATTTGATTGAAGTTGAAGAGGGGAAGAGGGACCTCATTATCGATAAAATCAAGGAGGTCAAAGAGGTGCGCCATACACTCAATAGTATGAAGTCCTGTGTTAGAGGGTATCTGACGGCAAAGACAGTTGATGATAAATTGGCCTACGTGAGACACCCCGAGCGTGTAAGACCATTGATGGAAGAGTATTATCAACGCAATGAATTAATTGAAGAGGACTTTCGGCAATTTGAACGGCTCAGATCGATGGGCCTAGAGAGTCAGTCATTTATTTTCAGTAAAGTTGAATTGCTTAATGGTAAAACACACACGCTGCTGCTTGAGCAATTAGAAGACGGGACTTTCCGAGTCGATTGGGAAAGTGACGTTTGTTATTTACCTATCTTTTGGGATAAATACGTGGATGGAAGTTCTGCAGGAGCCGTGGTGATGCGGGTATATGTCAAGCGCGACAACTTTTACGCCCATGAGTTTAGAGACGAAAGTATCTATGATTGTTACCATTTGACCTCGCGCGACTCTGATAACCACGTGTTCGGATTTGTCAAAAAAGGGAGTGATGTTGCCATGGATATTGATCGCTTTCTAAAACGTACGGAAGAGCAAGGTGGTCAATCCGCTGAACCTCTCATGTTGCTGCTACGTTTCCCTGAAGCCACCCGTTCTAAAAAATGTGTATGGATTGATCAGATGATTGCGCCGAGGTGGACCTATGTGAAATCACCTGATAGTGAGACTAAATCGGAGGAGTAAGCGGGGGAGAGGAGACGAAAAAACGGAAGAGCCGTGAGACTCTTCCGTTGATTTGATATTAGTTTGTTAGGGGTGTGAGAATGAGCTTATTCAGCTTTTTTCTTCTTCTTACATCCGCCGTCCTTTTTAGGGCAGTCTTCACCTTGGTGGCCAATGTTTCCTTGTTCGCCAGCTGGCTTTTTGCCTTTTTTAGGGCCGCCTTTACCTTTACGGTCACCTTTGCCGCCTTTGCCGCGATGTGGAGGTCCCATTGGTCCTGCGTTAGGGTAGTTTTTCTTAACCCACTCTTTTACGCCTTTGCGCTCTTCTTCGCTGAGTTTTTTGTCGCCGTCCTTATCGAACTCTGCGAGCACGGCTGCGTGGATTTCCTTGCGCTTTTTACCCATGGCTTCACGAGCTGCTTTTCTCTCGTCGTCGCTGAGTTTGCCATCTTTATTGGTATCGTGCTTTTCAAGCATCTTGGCTTTCATGGCAGCACGACGTTTTTCCATGGCTTCTTTGTCAGGTTTGCCTTTACCTCCGTCGCGTTTTCCTTTTTTGTCGTCGCCTTCGGCGTTGGCTGTCATGGACAGAGCTACGGCTGCAGCGATAGCTGTCAGGAGTGTTTTGGTTATTTTCATAATGGTTGTTTGTTGGGTTGGTTTGGTTCCTGTCGGGCCTCCCATTGAGGAGGTTGTGCATAGTGAAACCTGCCTCGTTTTGGATAGTTGCAAAATTGTTGTAAATTTTTTTCGTGAGTCTTGTGGCAAATCTCATTGCCAGCTTCTATTCAACACGCTTGGATGTCCTCGCCTATGAGTCAATCCGAGCCAGCCAAGAAGTCCAAAGCCCAAGTATTTGGGGCCAGATTGTTTAGCACCCTACTGCTATGGGCGATCGTCACTGGTGTTTTTCTCAGTGATAATGCTTGGGCATTTATCGTAATGATGACCCTGATGGGGTTTTTTGGCGTATGGGAGTATTTCCAAATGACCCAGAAGGGAGAAATGCCATCGCAGCCTAAGTGGGGGATGCTTGTATGTGCCGTTTACTTAGTGACGCTGGCTATCCGACTAGGAACAGACGGGCAAGCGGCCCTTAATTCTCTACTGGAGATTGATGTGGCATTTCTCATCCTGATTGTGATGGGAGGCTTCACTAGTCAACTCAGACGGGCAGTGGATGGTAAAAACACGGTTACCGAGGTTGCGACGACTACCTTGGGTTTCGTCTATGTCGCCGTGATGTTTAGTTTTCTGATGCGTCTATTGTTTTTCCCCGATGGGAATGGGCCTGTTCCCGGCGCTTGGCTGGTGATCTGGCTTACGGCTGTGACCAAGTTTGCCGATATGGGGGCCTACATTACCGGATCATTGATTGGTAAACATAAGATGATCCCTCACATTAGCCCAGGTAAAACTTGGCAGGGATTTGGTGGTGGTCTGGTGTTCTCACAGATTGCGGGATGTGGACTTTTTGCGATGTTACCGGACCAGCTAGCCGTATTGGGTGGTTGGGGTTGGGTGATTGGACTTAGTCTTTTATTATCACTTCTAGCCATCATCGGCGATCTGGCTGAATCCGTGCTGAAGCGCAGTATTGGCGTTAAGGATTCAGGAAATACCCTACCGGGGATCGGTGGGGCGCTTGATCTGATAGATAGCCTCTGTTTTACCGCTCCTGTGCTCTATTTCATTCTGAAGTGGATGCCTGTGTGTTCTTAATCAAGTAACTGATGAAAAAACGTAAGGTAGTATTGTTAGGATCCACAGGCTCTATTGGAACCAGCACTCTCAAGGTGGCTGAAGATATTCCAGATCGTATGGAAATTGTGGCACTCGCTGCGAACTCAAGTGTCGAATCCCTCGCGGCACAAGCTCGTGAAACTGGGGTGAAGCATGTAGCCTTGTATGATGCTTCAAAAGAAGCCGAGCTTCGTGCAGCTCTACCGAGAGATGTTACAGTTCATCTTGGTGCAGAGGGGTTGTTGGAAATATCGACGCTTGCTGAGGCTGATATGGTTTTGGTTGCCATCGTCGGCACAGCGGGTTTGCAACCAGCCTTGGCTGCCATTGATGCGGGCAAGGATCTTGCCATAGCCAGTAAGGAAATTCTCGTCATGGCAGGAGAACTTGTCATGAACGCAGCCGCTAAAAAAGGGGTCAATGTCCTTCCTGTTGATAGCGAGCACAACGCGATTTACCAATGTCTCAACGGCCATCAAGGTGGTGAACGAGAGGTGTCACGACTTATCCTAACGGCATCGGGAGGGCCATTTAGACAGACTCCCGCGCAAGACCTTGAAAACGTCACCGTTGAGCAGGCGCTCAAACATCCTACATGGGAAATGGGGCGTAAGATTACCATCGATTCATCAACCTTGTTCAACAAGGGCCTGGAGATGATCGAGGCTCGCTGGCTGTTTGGCATCGAAATGGAACGCATCGATGTGATTGTGCACCCTCAGAGCATTGTGCACTCCATGGTAGAGTATATCGACGGCAGCGTGCTCGCCCAAATGAGTAATGCCGACATGTGTTTTCCGATCCAGTATGCCGTCACTTGGCCTGATCGTGTGGCTGGTGGGCTGAAACCTCTCGATTTTTCTGAACTGGCAAAGCTAGAATTTGAAGCTCCACGTTATGATGTATTTCCAGCTTTGAACTTAGCGAAAAGGGCAGGCGAGGCTGGAGGAACTCTACCCGCCGTATACAACGCGGCTAACGAGATTGCTGTGGACGCTTTTTGCGATGGCAAAATAGGTTACACCGATATTTGGGGGACGGTAGAGAAAGTGATGGATGCACATCAGGTTCAGCCAGCTGATGATCTTCAGACTTTGATTGATGCTGATGCCGATGCTCGTAAAGCGGCTAGCTCTATCTGCGCCTCCGGAGTAAACTAATCGTGCTCATTCCGAGAAGCAGTAATGTAGATGGCTCTGGCACGCTCACAAGTGTAAGCGACTCACCACCACCATCGAGGACAGATTGTATCTGGGTGATGTAGTTGGGCACAAAGCTAGTTCCTGAAAGTTGATGTGGGACATCGGGTGGTCCAGCAATGAACCAGTTCACACCCGTTAGAACGAGGTCATCTCCTGATGTGACAAACATAGGAGCTCCTGAATCACCGCTTTGAAGATATGCTTCGTCATCACCTAAACTTTCTAGGCTGCTTCTATCGTCATCAAAAGTAATGGCGTCTCCAATGCCTGTGAGAGACCCGCTTACTGTTTCAGAGCCATCGACTGCTACACCGTCAAAGAATCTATCCAGTTCGTTCCGGCCTACACGAAACTGAGTTGTTAGTGCTCCTGTATCGTTTTTCCCAACGATGAATGCTTCTCGGTCAGAGTATACAGAAGATGAGAAGCCTGCCTCAGTGGTTGTATTCGATGCTATACCGTAGATAGCAATCGTAGCACCAGGCGCCGAGTCAAAACGGCCAACAACAAGGTCAGTGCCTCCAATACGGGTTCGGCTAGTGACAGTTCTTGTAACTGTTGTTCCAGCTGCATAGTTATCTTCGTGGAATATCACGGTATTGCCAACCAGAGGGGCGGCGTGATTGGCTGTGATGAAATAGGTTGAAGAAATCATCGTCACCCAGCGACCATTACTAGCGCGTGCAACGCCTGACCAATCGTTACCGCTGCCAATGAACGATGCGTGGTTCGCAAATCGGTGGTGTTTGTTGGCATCAAAAGATTGAAGAGCCAAAACGGCCGAAGCGTCCGTGGCAAGTGCACACATAAGACTTAGGGAAACGAGGAGGTTTTTCATGATGTATTTGACGAATAACTGACTGTTTAATGCAGGAAAAAGCTGCTTATTTTGGACGAGCGACAAGTATGCCAGCGTGTTTGCGATATTTATTGAGGTAGCCGGAAATTGTGCTGTCGATGAGGACTTTTTTATGGCTGCTGGATGCATGCATAAATCTGGATCTACCTTGTGCGTCTTTGACAATAATCCCAACATGCGAGCAGTATCCTCCGTCATTGGCACTGGCGATTCCGATGATGTCACCGTTTTGCAGTTTTCTCTCGATACCCGCCACCTTATGTTTTGGAACCATGTAAACAGACATCCGGTTGAGGCGTTTCTCTTGCTTTGCCATCAAAGGCCTCAGTTGTGGGTTATGCTTTAAATAGCGATAGCTTTTCCAGAGAATTGACATTTCCTGGCATTGGTTATGCATACGCGTGTTAGGGAAAGATCTGGTCAGATCCTTGATGGTGCCACGTTTCTTGTTATCAACATACCATTCCGCCAAATAGTGAATCCGGTCGAGATAGTTGCCATTGCACCGACCGTTCCTATACCGGGTCCACTCAATCTGCCGAAGTAGATCGCTAGGGTGATAGGCTGTTTTAGGCGTTTCTAACATCCGGCAGAAACACATACAGGTTTCAAAGAATGTCCAGCAGTCCATGCCCTCGAAATTGACCGACGGGCTTTCGATGTGGTTATCGATTTCCAGCGTGTAGGATTTATAGGGAAGCCCTTCCAGTTCCTTGGCCACCTTGACCATACGATCACTCATAGGAAGCTTCCGCCACTGTTCCTTGACGGCCTTTCGGGCGATACTCTGGAACTTGGCTTGCCCCTTAAAGGTCTTGGAAAGAGGGAGGTGTTCTCCCGCAGAGCAAAGCAGTGAGGAAAACAGCAGGAAATACAGCATCATACGCATACCCTTATTAAATGCACTGCTTCTGTATGGCATGCAAATAGAAAATCTAGAAGGTGAGTTGTGATGACTCTGCCTTATATTCTAGATCATTTTGCTATCATACTCTACTGATAACAAAGGAGCATGGGGATTTCTATTAAATAAAATTGTCAATATCAGATGATCTTAACCATCAAGATTTTGGAATTACAAAAAATAAACAATATATCGAGGGCTTGTAAAAAACATAAATCATTAAGGTGTTCGGCCTACTACAGAGCTGAATCCCCAAGCAACAAGCCCTCCTTTACATGATTATCCCTCAACATAAAAAGGGCCGGACCTTTGGTCATGGCCTGACTCTGCCTGAACTGACTCTAACCATTGCCGTTGTATTAGGGCTTACTGGTATCCTGTTTGCTGGAACTTCCGTATATGCTTCACATGCAAACAGGGCGGGCTGTGTGATGGTTCAGGACCAAACCCGCAAGGGGCTGATGGCTCACTCTCATTAGCATCAGATCAGCTTTAGATCTGACGTCGATTACTATGCAGAGCCAATCATGAACGAGGCTTTCCAAAATGAAATGACCTGCCCAGAAAGTGGAGGTATGTTCAGTTGCAGGTTTGATTCATTCACTCAGCAGTGGACTATTACCTGTAATGATCACGGCGACGACCACCGATAAGGTTTATAATGGGCATCGGCGGATGTGCCTGTTATTTACTCGGATTTATTAGCTGTAAATGACGAGTTGTAGCACATTAGCGTGGCCTCGGATTGATTTCTGCTCGAATGCGCTTGCTCGTGATGGTATCGGTCATTAGCGTACCTGCGTTCCTCCAGGGAGCTATTGAAAATTATGGAAATTTGGAAAGCGATCATCGTTGGAATCGTGCAGGGACTCGCCGAGTTTTTGCCTGTCTCTTCATCTGGGCACATCGTTCTGACCCAATATTTATTGGGAATCAGAGAAGTGGGCTCAGCTAATCAACCGGATCTGGCGTTTGAGGTGATTTTACACCTAGGCACTCTGGTGAGTGTGTTGTTATTTTTCCGGAAGAACCTATGGAGACTGGTTCAGTCGCTCTATACCAAGGATATGATCGACGAGCGCAGAAAGATCATGTGGCTTGCGGTGGCTACCGTGCCTGCCGTGATTGCGGCATTACTTTTTAAGGATTTTTTCGATGCCGTGCCGGGTAAACCCGTTGTGGTATCGGCTCTGCTGTATCTGACCGGCCTAATTCTGTTTATCCCACGATTAGTCAAGGGTGGAGCAGAAAAGGTAGGCCTGAACGCATCAGTGGTGATGGGGATTGGCCAAGCTTTTGCTATTCTTCCAGGGATTTCCCGCTCTGGTTCTACCATTGCAGCGGGCCTCGTGAGTGGGGTGAAGGCAGAAAAAGCCGCTGAATTCTCCTTTTTAATGTCAATTCCAGCCATCGCTGGAGGATTTGTGCTGACTATGAAGGACCGTATGGAGACTGAGGGATCCTTTTTTAAGGCCCTTGAGTCGTGCTTTAGCCCCGCCTATGTGGCCGGTGCGATTGCCGCCGCCGTTGTGGGTCTGCTCGCCATCTATCTAGTAATGGGGGCCGTGAAACGTGGGAAATTGGAGTATTTCTCTTATTATTGTTTCGCGGTAGCTACCGCAGGTGTGCTGTATTTCTCGCTGGCAGCCTAGCGGAAAATGGTACAAGTTTGATCTTTGAGATGCTACGTTTTCAACATCTGAGGCTAATGAAACCAGTGCTTCCTGGGTTATTAGGAATCTTGCTCATCATGACGAGCACTGAATCCTCTGCAGCGGTGCGCATGCTTCTTGCTGATGGATTCGATTTCCCCGTCGGAAAGCCGAATGCCGTAGGTTACTACAAAGCACGTGGTATGCGATTGCGCCCTCCAATTCACTTCGGAGAAGACTGGAATGGCACCGGTGGTGGTGACAGCGACTTAGGCGATACCATCTCGGCGATCGCCGATGGTGTGGTGATGTTTGCCTACGACTGCCGAGGCGGCTGGGGCCGGTGTATTATTTTGCGCCATGCCTACCGCGATCCCAAGACTGGTAAAGTCAAATACATCGATTCGCAATACGGGCACCTGCGAACCATGTTAGTAAAAAAAAGAGCCTTCGTTAAACGTGGACAGAAAATAGGCACCATGGGCAGTAACCGAGGCATGTATCCGGCCCACCTCCATTTTGAAATGAGGCATAATCTAAACACAGGAATGCAGCGTGAAAGTGTGTCACGTAGCTTGACGAACTGGGCCGATCCCACCAGCTTCATCCGAGCCCACCGTCGGCTCAAAAAAGACTGGCGGAAACACCCAGTTCCCACCGGCACATATAAACCTTACAAGGGACTCAAAGGCCTCTAACATT
>JASJLI010000097.1:0-35332 GCA_037620805.1 Akkermansiaceae bacterium | reverse complement strand
TTTCTTCACGCGCATGACGGGAGTGCCATCGGCACGAGTCGCTACGTAGCTGGGGTGGAAAAAATATCCGCTGAACATTCCGAGGATGGGGATGCCACCTAAGACTCCGTCCATGACCTTGGTCCAAGGGTTTTCCTCCTGCACTTTGAAATCTGCCACCTCGTCGCCGGGGTTAAAAACGTCATAACGGGCTCTCCAGATGGAGCGTATACCCTGACGGCCAACAGATCCAACATCGTTGCCTTCGTTATCGGTGAAAAAGTAACGCGCTGACCAATCAAGCACCTTGTTTGCCTTAATACTGGCGATCTGACGGGATTTACTCTTATCGGAGAACACCTGAATGTCCTCTTTGAATTTAAAGAGCTTCTGTTTAACGTAGCAAATGGAGCCGCCTTGGGCGTCCTTTACGAAGATTTGTGGTGCGACAGCGACGATTTTAAAGCTGAGATTCAGTGGGTAGTTCATGATGGGGATACGTTGTTTGTAAGTATGGAATAGCAAAAAAAAACGGGAGCGGCTAGCTCCCGTTTTGAAAGATTTGAAGATGAGTAAACTTTGATCTCCCTACGGTCTGCAACTTACTAATAGAGTTTCATGCCGCCAGGATTTGTAGGTGTTGCCTGTGATTGGGGCATGAGTCTAGCAGTAACCATGAAGTTGATGGCCTTGGAGATTTCACTCATCCAGAGAATTTGTCCGATGAGGGGGATCAATATGGCACAAATGGCCATTCCTATACTCAAGCGGGGGGCGGCGGCCGTGTTTTGATACCGAGCAACGATTCCATTCCATTCACCGGGGAGTTTACAGAGGCAGATGATCATCCAGATGGGCCCGAAAAGCGGGATAAAGAGGAAACCGATAGCACTGCCTGGTGAGACGGTGCCTCCGCCAGGTTTGAGTATCGACCAGACTCTGTAAATGGCCATGAACTGAATGATTGATGAAATGATGATGGCGATTACGCCAAGGGCTAAAAACACCATGCTTAGACCTAGACTCACCGCCTCCTCAAGGGCATTGGGATTACTTGCCATTGGGGAACTTGCCACTATTTGAATCATGGCAATGATGTAGAAGGCGACGCCTCCAAGCAAGCAGCCGACGTAGAGGCCGAAGTTGATCTTATTAACTGGGGGGATTGGGTAGTCTCCTCCTTGTTGTGGCACTGCGGTAACGGCCGTCTGCGCCGGCGCGTAGGGGTTGACCCTTTGTTGAACGGCTACAGGTTGAACTGGGACTGGGATCAGCCCCTCGATTTGTGCTGCAGGCAGCCATTCGGCCATTCCCTCGGTCCAGACATTGGTCTGGGCTGTGACTTGTCCTGCTGCGACGAGTTGCTGTAGTTGGTCAACAGCAATGGGGCCGTGCTGCTGTCCAGCGGCGTCAATGTAGTTCCAGTATTGGATATCACTCATGATGTGGGTGTGGTGCGGGTGTGGTGGTAGATCGTTAAAAGTGAATGGCGTGCCCATCGGCATCGAGAGTCGCCTCATGGATCGCCTCAGCCAACGTAGGGTGAGCATGGATTGTGCCATGAATCTCATCCGAGGTAAGTTCCATTTCCAGAGCCAGTCCCATTTCTGCGATGAGCTCGGTGGCATTGTCACCAATGATGTGAGCACCTAGCAGTTCGCTATGTTCCTTGCCAAAGAGAAGTTTAACAAAACCTTCCGTATCACCTGATGCTTGGGCTTTTCCAATAGCGGCGTAAGGGAACTTGCCGACTTTGTAGTCGACGCCTTCTTCCTTAAGCGCGCGCTCAGTTTTTCCAACTGAAGCAACTTGTGGGTGGCAGTATGTGCAGCCTGGGAAATTGCCAACCTTGCGTGGTGTGTGACCTTCAAGAAAGAGACCTTCAACGCACTGGGTGGCCTCGAAGCTTGCCGTGTGAGCTAGCCATGGCGGGCCGGAGATGTCACCGACAGCGTAGACGTTAGGGATGGATGTTTCGTAACGATCACCGACCTGGATAAATCCACGGTCAAGTTCAGGCTGGAGTCCTGCGGGGAGGACGGGAGCCACACCAATCGCCACGAGGCAAACCTCGGCGGTGATGGTTTCGTTTCCTTTAGGTCCTTCGACATCGATAGATACTGAGTCTCCATTATCGCGGAAAGCGACGCACTTGGTATCGGTGAGTGAGCGCACACCTTGTTTGGTGAATGACTTCTGAAGTTCAAGACCGACCTCGGTGTCTTCGACAGGTAGCAGGTTGGGCTGCATCTCAACCATGGTGACCTTGGTGCCAAACGCATTGTAAACGTAGGCGAACTCAACGCCGATTGCACCGGCCCCGATGATGACCATGCTCTCGGGTTGTTCCGCTAAGTTCATCGCTTCTTTTGAGCTGATCACGGACTTACCGTTAAAGGGAAGTGGTGGAAGTTCGCGGCTTTTGCAACCGGTAGCTACCATAATATTGGCACCTTCGAGAACTTGTTTGCTGCCATCGAGAGCGGTGACTTCGACGTGGTTGCTATCGGCGATGGAGCCATATCCGCGCACGTAGTCGATTTTGTTTTTCTTAAAGAGAAACTCGATACCGCCAGCGAGGCGATCTGATACCTGGCGTGAGCGCCCGACGACCTTGGACCAATCGTAGGCAAGGTTATCAAACGAGATACCGAAGGTGCTGGCTTTTTTGGTAAGTGTCTGATACAGCTCGGCATTTTTGAGCAGAGCCTTGGTGGGGATACAACCCCAGTTGAGGCAGGTTCCGCCAGCGCGGTCGGCTTCGACTACGGCTACTTTTTTTCCGAGTTGGGCTGCGCGGATGGCTCCGACGTATCCGGCGGGGCCGCCGCCGATGACTATGAGATCGTACATGATGATTTGGTATTAAGAAGTTAGGAAGTTCGGGGGGAACGTGGGCAGAATATGGGGGGGTTGTCAATAATAGGGGATAGCGGGCCAAGAAAAAGCCAGCCCTGCGATATGGCGGGGCTGGCTGGTAGAAATGCCTGATATTACATCGCTGGCGGTGATGCTGGAGGCGCACCAGGAGGAGCAGCTGGTGGCATCTGGTTGGGAGGGGTCTTCGATCCAAAGAACTTGACCAGTCCGATGATACCAAAGATCAGAGCGAGGAATCCGCAAAAGAGTGGCCCCATGATGGCCATGCCGATACTTCCAACGGCCGATGCTGCAGAAGTGTTGGAAAGAGAGACTTTGCGCCCGCTGGCAAGCCCAGTAACGCTAACTTGATAATCTTTCCCTGTCTCAGTGGTGAATGAGCCAACGAGCAGGCGTCGGTCGCCATTGACCTCCATATGTGAAGTCATGCTGGTGAGGGGAGCGGGAACCATATTTCCAGTCGAGACATCCTTGGCGTCGATACTGATTCCTGACGGGACGCTAGTATCGTTTCCATGTAGCCATACGGATACAGCTCCGTCTTTTGTAGCTGTCAGCGTTCCTGTGTTAGGGGTATCGAACGTGCTGATGGGTGCGAAGGCCTTAACGGCGCTAAAAATGCCGATGCCGAAAATCGCTCCGGCAGCGATGAGTAATACAAGTGCGGTAATTAGGAAACCGCATCCTTTTTTCTTGGTAGCCATGGTGTAGTGTTGGGTTTTTTGTGTTGTTGCATTGTTAGGTTTTAATTGAGAGGTTAGTTTACAGTTTGGGCACTTGGATATCTGAAATGGCAGAGCACATCCCTTTGTGGAATGCCTCAAATTTTTTTGGGCCGTCGGGGCTGTCAGGAGCGGGTTCTGATTCTTGAATGTTACCTTTGTTCCAAATTTCGTCCATCCAGCGGTGCAATAAATCTTTGGGGCTCATCGTGATTCTCGTAGTGATTAATGGATGTTCATCTAAGATACATCACCTGATGTTAGCTGGCAGGATGATGTAGGAAAGACAAAAAAATCCCGCTGACCTCAATCAAAAGAGGCAGCGGGATGGAAGAGGTAGGGAGTCAGGCTTAGATTCCAGCTAAAATGCCGTTAAGTGTAGCACTCGGGCGCATGGCAGCTTCAGTGGAGTCGTCGTTGGTCATGTAGTAACCATCCGTGTCTACTGGTGAACCTTGCACAGCGATGAGTTCCTCGACGATTTTGTCCTCGTTCGAAGACAGGGCTTCGGCCACGGGGGCGAAGGTCGCTGCGAGATCGGCGTCGTCTGTCTGGGCGGCAAGTGCCTGGGCCCAATACATGGCCAAGTAGAAATGGGAACCTCGGTTATCGATACCACCGAGCTTACGCGTTGGTGACTTGTCGTTGAGCAGGAACTGGGCAGTAGCGACGTCGAGTGTTTCGCCTAATACCTTTGCCTTGGGGTTAGTAAACTTCTCGGAGAGATGCTCAAGGGAAACGGCGAGGGCAAGGAATTCACCGAGGGAGTCCCAGCGGAGGTAGTTTTCTTGTTCGAACTGCTGGACGTGTTTCGGAGCTGATCCACCTGCACCGGTTTCGAAAAGTCCGCCGCCGTTCATCAGGGGAACGATGGAAAGCATCTTGGCGGATGTGCCAAGTTCGAGGATGGGGAAGAGGTCAGTGAGGTAGTCGCGGAGAACGTTTCCGGTGACGGAAATAGTGTCTTCACCGGCCTTACAGCGAGCGAGGGTGAACTCGGTGGCTTCGACAGGTGACATGATGTGGATTTCCAAGCCATCGGTATCGTAATCACCAAGGTATTGGCCGACTTTCTGTATGAGCTGGGAGTCGTGAGAGCGATCTTCATCAAGCCAGAAAACAGTTGGCCAGCCAGTGGCTCGGGCGCGATTGACGGCAAGTTTGACCCAGTCTTGGATCGGCGCGTCCTTAACCTGGCAAGCGCGCCAGATATCACCTTCTTCCACTTCGTGTTCGATCAGGACGTTGCCTGCTGAATCGGTGATGGTGACGGTGCCATCGGCTGGGATTTCAAAAGTCTTATCGTGTGAACCATATTCTTCAGCCTTCTGAGCCATGAGTCCAACGTTTGGCACGGTGCCCATGGTGGTGGGATCGAAGGCGCCGTTCTTTTTACAGAAGTCGATGGTGGCTTCATAGATACCGGCGTAGGAGGCGTCTGGGATGACAGCTTTGGTATCCTGTTGGTTTCCCTCGGCATTCCACATCTGACCAGAGGTGCGGATCATGGAGGGCATGGAGGCATCCACGATGACGTCACTTGGGACGTGGAGGTTGGTGATACCTTTATCGGAATTTACCATGGCAAGATCCGGGCCGTTGGCATAGGCCGCATCGATGTCAGCCTCGATTGCTGCTTTTTGGTCGGCTGGGAGAGTTTCGATTTTGGCAAGAAGATTGCCAAAGCCATTTTTCAGATCAACATCGAGTGATTTGAATGTCTCACCGTGTTTGGCAAAAACGTCTTTGAAAAAGACCTCAACACAGTGGCCAAAGATAATCGGGTCAGAAACCTTCATCATCGTTGCCTTCATGTGCAGTGAGAAAAGGATGCCCTTGTCCTTGGCGTCGGCGACTTGTTCGTCGAGGAAGGTTACGAGAGCCTTTTTGCTCATGCGGGTGGCGTCGAGAATTTCACCTTCGAGAAGCGGGGTGCTTTCCTTTAGGACCGTCGTTGTGCCATCGGTCGCTGTAAGTTCGATTTTGACATCCGTAGCCTCTTCGATCGTGATTGATTTCTCATTGGAGAAAAAGTCGCCACCGTCCATGCAGGAGACATGGGACTTGGAGTCAGTCGACCACTTACCCATGCGGTGTGGGTTGGCCTTGGCGTATTCCTTGACGGCCTTGGGGGCACGTCGGTCTGAGTTACCTTCGCGTAGCACGGGGTTGACGGCAGATCCTTTGATCTTCGAATAGACGTCTTCGGCGTCGGCAAAATTGGGAATGTCGTAGCCTTTGGCTTGAAGTTCCGCGATGGCGGTTTCCATCTGAGGGACGGAAGCTGAGACATTGGGAAGCTTGATAATGTTGGCTTCGGGCGTCTTAGCGAGGGCGCCAAGTTCCGCGAGGGCGTCACCTACTTTTTGATCGTCACTCAGTTTATCAGGAAACTGGGAGAGAATACGGCCAGCGAGAGAAATATCGCGTGTCTCTACATTCACACCAGAGGTTTTAGTGAATGCCTGGACAATGGGCAGGAAGGAATAAGTGGCGAGCGCAGGGGCCTCGTCGGTTTGGGTATAAATGATCGTTTCTTTGCTCATATGGGAAAGGGATTGACGCGCGGGTGGTAAAAGGAACCAGCGGTGAGGTCAATGTTATTCCATTGAGGCTTAACTATCAGATAGAATCCAGCACCCTGCTAGTCAGGGCTGCTGTAAACTCAAGCTCACCCATGTCGGCGGCTTGAAATGAGAGGGTGGTCCCTGTTTCGCCCGCAGGACTGGTGTGCACGCAGGTGAGGATACCTACTATTTCCCCTTTGGAAACGACGGTAGTGGCGACCATGGCATCGGTCTGGACTCCTAATTGTTGGTCGAGGCGCGCGCTGTGGTGAGGGTTGGTGCGAATATTGTTTTCACAGAATGGCTGACCTGAGGCGTGAACCATGCTGATGATACCTTCGTCAAGAGGATGGCTGTATTTACCGATAAAGCGCTCGGAATGAATACCGACTCCAATGACTGGCATTAGAAAAGCGCCCTCAGCAATCCATAGCGTGCTGTCTTCGCATTGAATGATGCCACAGAGACGCTTCAGCACCTCTTGTAGGAGGGCGCGGGTAGTGTCATCGATTTCATCGGGCATCTTTTGGAAGTTTATTAGTGGCTATGCTCCTTGGCTGATCATGTCAGCGAGGGTTTTCATCGCATTTTCGTTGGAGAGAAGTTCGCGTGAGATACCGCGACCTTCATCTTCGGCAAGATTTCCTGCTGCCAGGGAAGCTAGTTTACTTTGAAGCTCGGGAGTTACGGCGTCTGTGGATCGACCAGATACCTCTGGGGCGAAGGCTCCCAGGAAGTCTGAGATGTCCTTGAAGTTGGTTGTGGAGTTTGCCGGCGAGTTATTGTCAGAATGGTTGTTCATGATGTGGATGGTGGTTTGTTAACTTCATTGACGCCGCATTTGGGGGTGTATGCGGGAAATATGACGATTTTTTTTTGAATAGGAAATCGGTGAGTTACGTTGTTCACGAGTTATTGGGGTCTTTCTTTGGGCGCTCCGACCAGAAATCCGGTCGAAGATCGACACAAAGTGAGGAAATCCTCCCACTCGAGCTCGAGCCATGGATCGGCTCGTTTGATCTCTGCCATGGTTTCTTCTTTGATGGTGGTCATCACAGAGGAAATAGCCCTGCTGACCTTGGATTGGCTCCAGCCGAATATTTTACCCACGAGATCTTGTCGGACTCCATGCACCACGACTAATCGCATCAGCACCAGATGGAGCGGGTCACATTTGGAAAAAGCATGCAGCAAGGAGTCGCGGATGAGGTCGACAAGTTGGTCCTTCTCAGGTTCGGCGGAGTCTTCACCCGCAAGCATGTCGAATTCATCCGTAGGTGGAGAGTCGATGTTGCGTGTAGGTAACTGCCCTTCGAATTTCTGGTGACGTTTAAGATCGATAAGGCGGTTAATCGCGGCCCTCGTCAGGAAAGCGCGTAATTTACCCTTACCGTTGTATTTTTCAAGTAGTGGAGGTTTACCCTCCTTGGCTCCAAAACAATCGGCCATCAGGTCCGCCGTGATATCGGCGGCCTCGGTGGCACTACCTCCACGCCTCATCAGCACGGAGTGAAGCCTGCGGGTGTTTTTGTCATTGCTGATCTGGGCACAGGCATCGACATCGCCCTGAAGCGCTGCAGTGACGAGGTCGCAATCATTTAGATGTTCCATCATAGGTGAGAGAAAAAAGCTTATCGAGGTGCTTGTTGATGCTCCTATGGGGCGCCAGGAGTCTCCCCTTCAGTATCCGGATGTTTATTGTCTAAGGAGCCTCGAACAGGTGGGGGAGGGCTATGTTTGATATGGTGGTTGGTGTCGCGTTGTTTGGTTGCGTGATCGCCAGGACGACGAGGAATGTGGTTTTCACCGAGGAGGATTCCTTTACGTTTGAGATTGTGCTGGATATCAACGGACTTGGCGATATGGCGGCGGGCATCTTTAGGAAGCGGGGCGAAGATTTTGTTGCCGGCGAGGATGGATGTGGCAAGGAGGCGTTTAAGATCGATATCCACGGGTTTTGTAATGATGGTTCCATCAGGTCGCATGATAATCATTTTTCCTGCGGGGACTTTGACTTTTTTAGGTTTTTCTAAGACGCCATCCCTGGATTTTTTACCATCTATTGTGAGGGAAACGTTGCCTTCCAGTGTGATGAGCTTGACCCACTCGCCGACGTTGTATTCCATCATCAAGGTGGTGCCGGTGATGGCGGCGGTGACGGTGGCCGTACGGATGGTGGCTCCGCCTGCGCTTTTGGGAACCTGAAGTAGGATGGAACCTCGGTTAAGGTTGATATCGCGACTGCCACGGCGGAAGCTAAATGTGGAATTGGCTCCGAGGCGGGTGATGGTTTTGTCCTGAAAGGTCAGTTCGGTGCGGGATCGTCGACCAGTTTGCACGGAAGTATGGCCGCTGATGCGGTCGCCGACCTTCGCTTGGCGGCCAAACTTTTGGGATTGATACAGTCGGACGTCGTTGGTGAGTGTGGTGATCTTGGCAGATTGGAGGTTTTCCGCGTGTGTTCCTACAATAGTGAGGATACTAGTGGCTGCAAGGAGGATAGTCGTTTTCATAGCGTATTGGGGCTTGGAGTGATGGGTGATATTTTCAGAGGTGTTTTTCTCGAGTTTTCTAAAAGCTGGTGGTGAATCCGATGCCGAGACCTCCTTGGAGGCTGTCGTAGTCGGCGAAGCCTTGTGCGAGGTTGGAGTTGTTCTCTACGTAGGTGAATGATGCTTGAAGCCTGGTCGAGTGGGAAAGTTGCCAGTAGAGCTCGGCGCCGAGGACATGGTTCTCGTCATTGCGACCGTCTGTATCGTAGTCGTAGTAGGTAAAGTTACAGTAGAGGACGGCCTTTAGTCGATCGGTGATCTGATAGCTATATCCTAGGTGGGCGCTGTATTCGTTCCGTTCGAGCTCGCGTGGGCTGACACTCAAGTCAGTGGCAGCACCGAGGGCTAAGTAGGCGGTGTGTTTGGGCGTACTGAGAAAGACCTTTTGGCCACCTGTTCGGATGGTGTGAGCGTGGTAGATGCTGTCGCGGTATGAGCCGGAAGTGACGCGAGCGTATTCATAGCGGGCGAAGAGGACGATGTCGAAGAAATCGGGGCAGATTTTGATCAGTCCGAGGTGGGCGTCTGTGCGTTCGAAGTCGAGGAAGCTTGGGGAGTCGTATTCATAAATATCCTCGCTGACGCCGACGTCAAAAAAGAGGTTGTTGACGATCCGTGGTTTCCAACTGGCGTCTAGACGAGTTTGCCAAATGAATCCGTCGTCTTTGCCCCTGTTGGTACTACTTGTGTTGTTGGTCCAGAAGACTTGGGTTGATAGGTCGACGCGGAAGGGTTCACGCTGATCGTATCGTTTCAGAATAAGCTGCTCACCCAGATCGGAATCACCGGGGCTTGTGGGTGCGAATCGTTTTTGTTGGTTGATATCGAGATCACTGTATTCTTCTGGATCGTAGTCGTTACCGAGGAAGCGTTCAACGGGTGAGAGAGCATCGATCGCCAATAGGGCTGTAGATGTGCAGAGAAATGAGGGGATTATCAGAGCGGATAGGAGGCCGATTTTTCGCATGGTAGGAATGTGGTTGTCGTGGTTACAATATATAACGCACGCTAGGATACGCAATTCGCTCAACATGACAAGCAAACAAGGTAGCATCAAAGGACCCCGCATCGACAAGGATACTCGCAAGAGACTGCTGGCTTGTTTGTTATGTGGGTTGTTAGCGGCCTGCTTGTGGTGGGTGCCTTCAATAGGTGTGTTATTGAGGCATTTGGAAGTGAAAACACGGGATGTTTTGACAACAATGGATACCAGTGTGAAGCCTCGTGAGGATTTTGTGTTTCTTGGAATCGATGCAGCGAGTCTTCGGGGGGGGGGTGCTAGTGACGCAGAAGTGGCCAATAATGTTACCCTACAGAGAATGAATGGGCAATTTCCATGGGACAGGAGAGTATATGCCGATGCGATTGATAGGTTGGGCAATGCGGGTGCTAAGATTATCATTCTCGATATCGTACTAGCTCAGAATGGTTCTCCTGAGCAAGATCAGGCTTTGGCAGAGGCGATTGCTCGGCATCGTGATAAGGTGGTATTGGCTTCCTCATTCAATCCGGTTTCAAATAGCGGGGGGCACGATGGTATGTTAGTCGTAGAACCGGCGGGAATATTTCTCGGTCCACTGGAGGATGAAACGTCCTTCGGTTTTGCCAATTTTTGGCCAATGGATGGTGATGGCGTGATCCGCGTTGCTCATTTTCGAAGAACACTTGGTGAGGCCAATAGCCAAGAGCCGCATCCTGATGAGTATGTGTATGAGTCGGTAGCCACAGTGGCAGCACGCAAGATGGGGGCGACGGCTTCCGATGGGCATAAAAGATTTAAGATGGGATTTGCGGATAAACAATTAGCCGTGAATAGTTATGAACCCTTAAGTCTGATTACTATTTTCACTGAAAAAGAATGGGAAAAGAATTATGAACGAGGTGAGTTTTTTAAGGACAAGGTGATCATTATTGGCCCGGCTAGCCCGATGTTTCACGATGACCATATCACGGCAGGTGGTAAAATTTATGGTGCCCAGTTGCATCTTCATGTGATCGCAGCGATACTTGATGATACTTGGCATGAAGAGGTGGAGCTAACGATGATAGCTACCATCGTACTTAATTTATTAGGGGTTTTCGTGGTGATGGTGGTGGTTTTTTGTTTTGAAAAGACCCTTTCTCTTTCAGTTTCGGGCCTAGTGTTTATCTTGCTGATGATTGGAGGGATGCTCTTGGCTATGATTTACTTGGATCGTTTGTTCGGCGGGTGGGTTGTTGGGATGACATTTTTGGTGGGGCTACTGGGAGCAATCATCCGTCAATCCATGACCGAGCTGGCTCGGCGTCAGCAGCTTCACCGTCATCTGCAACGTTCCATGTCACCAGACGTCGCGGATGCTATTGTCAAAGCGCCCGATGGCTATTACCGAGCGGCTTCTGGAAATAGAAAACAAGTCACCGTGCTCTTTGCCGATGTGCGTGGCTTTACCAATCGATCTGAGCAGCAGGATGCGGGGGAGTTAGTCAGCCAGCTTAACGAATACCTAGGCAGTATGGTTGAGGTAATATTTTGTCACGGTGGCACCGTGGATAAATTTATTGGCGATGCTATCATGGCGACTTGGGGTGGGCTGGACGATAGTGATTTAGCCAAACAAAACGAAGCTGCCGTTGGTGCGGCACAGGGTATGTTAGCCGCGTTGGTTGAGCTGAATGCAACTTGGAAAAAAGAGGGGAAGGAACCATTTCGAATTGGAGTAGGCGTCCATCATGGTGAGGCGATCGTTGGTGAAGTGGGGTCGGACCAGAGGACCGATTTCACCGTTATCGGAGATGCGGTTAACTTGGCGTCCCGAATCGAGGGCATGACCAAGGCGATGGGTGTAGATTTTTTGACCACGTCTTCCGTAATCGATGTATTTTCCCAACAATCTGAGTGGCTCGACGTCGGTGCTATCCGTGTGAAGGGTAGGGAAGAAGGAGTGAACCTATTCACAGAAAAACTAGCTTCAGAGAAGGGCAGAACCCGATTTCAACAGTTCTTAATCGAGTTTCAAAAAGGCAACTTCACCGAGGCATCTGAATTACTAACAAAGATCGAGGGCGGAGGTGAGCTCGCTGGATTGGTTGGGTTTTACCAATCACAAATCAAACACCTCAGTGAGAACCCCGCATCCACGGAGAATTGGGACGGGGTGCTGAGGATGGAAACGAAGTGATTTAGTCCGAAGGTAAAGTGCCCTGCCCCTCAAGAGATGATCCACGTCCTGGGTGGAGCGGGGGAAGGATTCCTCCGTCTGTAGGCATGCTACGGGAGTTTGGAAGTTTGGGAGCCTTATAATGTTTGGGTGCAAACCATCTGAAGTTCGAAGCGTAACGCTTGGAATCAAGGTGCCTGTTCCAAGCCAAGGCACGGTCGGCACCTGAGGGCATTTGCTTAAGATCTTTGGGGCGAACCTCTGCCACCGGAACTCTGCGGGGCACCAGATTGGCCACGGATGCGACCGATTTTTTAGCCATTTTTGAGACAGTAGCCATCTTGGAAGCAGCGGCAGTATTGAAATTTTTCATCTTGGAAACAGTGGCAGTGTTGAAATTGCCACAGGATACAAACAGCGAGCAGGAAATAAGGGTGAGGCTCATCGGGGTAATCCTTTGGGAGAAAGTGGTAAAGGATTTAGGAATATTGGAGGCTCTCATAAATGTGTAATATCAGTTTAGGCACCCAATGGGCACGCTTTAATGTATGACAGATTCGTAAGCCTCATGTTCAAAGGGAATTGAGATTGTTGTCTGGCGCTCCAGATATTTAAGAGTCCCTAATTAAAATGCGGAGGTTCAGCCCTGTGGTTTCTCGTTAGATATGTGGATTTTTGCTGCTAACGGGTAAACACCCACCTAGTATCTCATTGTAGTGAAGCAAAAGACAGGATATCGAGCGCTGGATCCCATTAAATTGACAGGTAGTATCGACAAAATGGCGGAGCAGGTAGGTATGGCATTCCCCGGTTCAGGCCTCGAAGGTTTGGCTATGGATATGAGCTCTGTGACTCGAGATGCCATCGAGCTGGTCGATGAAATACGTAAGCCTATGTGGTGGGTAAGGATTGTTGCCGGAATCTTGATTCTGTTAGCTTTGGTGTGACCTTATTTGTTGGCTCCATTTTTAGATTTTAAAGAAACGTTTACCGGCCTGGCTGAGTTTCTTGAGGCGACCGATGCCGGTCTTCACATGATCCTTGTGATAGGTGCGGGCGTCATTTTTTTGGTGAGCCTTGAAAACAGAATTAAACGTAATAAGGCACTGGATTCACTGTCTACTCTTCGATCAATAGCCCACATCATCGATATGCACCAGATTACCAAAGATCCTGGTTTTGAACCCAGAGTGGGAGATGAAAATACAAAGGTGGATGATGAGGAAACGGTCAAGACTGATAGTGAACTCGCCATCTATCTGGACTTCTCAAGCGATATGCTTTCTGCGGTTGGTAAACTGGGTGCATATCACCTGCAATACTACCGTGACCGAGCCGTGCTGGAAGCGGTCAATGAAATTGAAAGCCTGGGTAATGGACTATCCCGAAAACTCTGGCAGAAAATCATGGTCATCAATCATATGGCCGAGGTTCATGCGCGGGAAGCTCAGCTGAGGATTGATTGTCATCGGGCTCTGGACTCTCAAATCACCATCCCAGACAGCGAATAGTCTTAGCGTTATACTCCCAAGTCTGCGCATTTTTAATGAGACCTTGGACGTAATCGATGGCGTCTGGGACAGCCGTTTCGAGGTCTTGTCCAAGAGCAAGGCCTGCGGTAATGGCTGAGGAGAGTGTGCAACCAGTGCCATGAATACCATCGGGGAGATCGATGTAAGCATGTGTGAACTGGTGGGCGTGGCCTTGGTGCCACAAGACGTCTACTCGTTCATCGTTTCCAGGTAGGTGTCCACCTTTGACGAGGCAGGAAACTTGATGTTTTTCTGCGATGTCTCGAGCGGCATTTTCAAGCTCGGCCGCGGAGCTGATCTCGCGGTTTAACAGAGCGCAGGCTTCGGGTATGTTAGGTGTGACCAGGGTGGCTATTGGTAGGAGTCTGGCACAGAGAATGCTAGATGTATTTTCTCCCAGTAATGAGGCTCCCGTGGAGGCAATCATAACGGGGTCGACCACGATGGGGATGGTCTTATCTTTAAAAATTTCAGCGATGGCGATAATGCTCATACGCGAAGGTAGTAGCCCTGTTTTAATGGCGTTAATCGGATAGCTTTCCTTGAGGATATTGATTTGGCCTTGGAGGAGAGCGATCTCCACAGGCTCGATCTGCCTGACCTCGAGCGGGGTCTCTGCCACGATGCTGGTGACAGCACTCAAGCCATGCACTCCAAAGTGCTGGAAGGTCTTCAGATCGGCCTGGATACCGGCTCCGCCAGAGCAGTCTGATCCGGCGATCGTTAACGCGATTGGTTGGTTATTGGACATTGGGCTACGGTATCAATATAGATCATTTTTTGCGTTTAGCACGATCGAATCTGGAACTTCGCGTTGTTTCCTGTTTCGGTGGCGTATTACCAGGCCTAGGCTGGGTGGGCTGCACCGGTTGACCCGGGGCAGTAGGTTTTACGACTGGGCTAGGGCTTTCTGTAGTTGATGTTACCAAGGTGTCTGCTTCGGTAGAGATTTTTGCAGCCTTCTTCTGCTTCTTGGATTTCTTTGATGATGAGCCTCCTCCTGTCGATGCAAACGAGGGCATAGGAAGTTTCCATCCTGTGCGAGTGATCAGTGCGTCTAATAAAATAAGGAGTAATGCGGCGATTGCGAGCGGGATACGTAGATCGGCCTGATGAATGAGGGGAGGGCGGAGCCATGCCTGTGAAAGGTCGAGAAGTTCGCGGCCACCAGTCTGAGCTGAAACAGAGCGGAGCTCGGCTAAGCGATCGGGGTCGAACGCCCACTCGGTGCTCGAACCCACGATGATGGGCCCAAACGGAATAGCATGCTCGCCTGTCTGGATAGCACCACGGACCAAGGTGCCTTCTTCCAAATCACGGGTGAGGGAGAATCGTCCGGGTGCAATACGCTTCCATGCCACTTCATACGGAGTGCCCGAGCTTTCGCCATCAAGCAGCCGAATGCGCGGCGGGTGGATGGCAAATTTTTGAGCCCATTCCTCTGTGTCGTAGAGTAGGTCAATGGTCAGGCGAGTTCCTTCAAGCCGATGGCGCAGTCCGATACCGGGTGGCAGCTGGTCGCCCATGAGCCATTGTGTTAGTGTCTGAATGAAATTGCCATACTGCGGCCATGCACGAATTTTCTCTGAGTATTTTCCACCTAATGGAAATGAGACTGCAGCGGTCCGACCAATCCCTCGGCGTGCGTGGGAGACGAGCGGGGCGAGATATTCATCGGTGGTGACGAGAGATGTCGTGGCGTCTTCACGTGCGTAGGAAAGATTATAACCATCAGCCTGGGCAGGCCATGTGAAGGGTTTGGCCGAGATCTCACTCCACTTGCCGGTGGCTTTGGCTCCTACCAGATCCGTGATAAAGGCTGAGCGTGCAATGGTGACTGTTTCCTGCGCAAAGAGCCGAGGGATTTCAGCAGGGCGGGTGGTGAAAAAACAACGTCCTTTCCCAAGCTTAGCGACATCCTTCAAGAAAGCAGCATCACTGTCCTTGGGGGTGCCTAGACCAATCACTGAAACCGTGCAGCCTGCCTTGGTCATCTCTGCTAGGAGACTTTTGTATTTGCCCGGCTCTTCGGAGTCGGCAGCATCGGAAAACAGAATAACGTGTTTCGTTCCTGCGGTAGATTTTTTGAGTTCATCCCAAGCGGCTTTTAATCCGGTGTAAACATAGATACCGCCACCTTGAGACCGGATTCTACGGATCTTACCAATGATCACATTTTTCTTATCCTTGATTTCGATCAGGGGAACGATCTTGTAAGGTTCGCTATCAACCGCAAAAACGCAGACCTGATCCATCACGCCTAACAATTCAACAGCACGAGCAGCTCCGGTGTTGGCGAGGTCCATTTTTGTTTTGCCTCCTCCAGCCGTCGCCGCCATTGAGCCGGACCGATCCATCACCACAGCCATCGCCACGGAGAGCTTACGGTGTTCGTTTTTCAACTCCATGGAAATGGGCAGTAAGTTGTCGATGGCTGATTGGAAATATCCACCGGAGCCAAACGACTGCTTACCGCCAACCATCATGAATCCTCCCCCTTGCTCCCGAACGTAAAAGTTGAGAGCATCTTGGAATTCAGAGGGGACTTCGAAAGCTGGGACGTTGTTAAAGACAACCGACCTTGCACCGGCGAGCTGACCGACCCGTAAGCTTCCCGGCTCGGACACAACTTGCACATCGTAGTCCTGATCACGTAGCGCGGCGGCCAGTGGGTCGTTGACGTATTTAGTAACAAGCAGAACGCGCGGGCCACCAACCACTTCAAGCCATCGTTCGATTCTGTTATTGCCAGGGTGAGCGTCTTTTTCAGGGCGTATCTCGGCACTGTATTCGTAAGAACCGGTGCGCGAGATGCGGTCGGTAAACTCGGCACGGCCAATGCCATTAACAATTTTCACGGTGGTTTCTGACAAAGACTGACCGTTACGTTTTACGATCAAAGGAACCTCAGTGTCGGTGTATCCTCTGACGGTGACATCCAGCACGAATGGTTCACCCACTTGGGTTCTGACGGGAATGTGAAGGCGGGCTACGCGGAAGTCATCTGTGGTTTCCTCTCTGACCAGACGGAAATCCATTGGGATGCCAACACGGGATAGTTTGGTAGCTGCTTCAGCAAGTGGTTCGGTGGAGTAGCCGTCTGTAAAAGCAAGGATGCGCGATGGCCTGTCTTGAGGGGCTAATGCCAGGATGTTTTGAATGGCGAGGTTGCTTCGGGTAAGTTTCCGACTGCCGGTGTAAATGGCGGTTTCCGTGCCAGGTTTTTGTTCTACAACTTCTGATGCGTAATCGATGTAGTGGATGCGATCGTGACGTGATGGCTTTGATTTTTCCAAGAGATTTTTCCACTCGGGCAGGCCTTTGTCGATGAGGTCTTCAGTCGACTCTGATCTGTCCAGCAGCACCCAGAGATCGAGAGTATCCTGCTGTTTGCTAATTTTTGGATCAACTAACAGATTTGTAATCACGATCAGGAACAACACCCTGAGTGGTTTCCAAAGTTGCAACGACTTCCAGATCAACCCTAGCAAAAGGAAGACCGGTAGCATGAAAAACCACTCGGGAGCACTGAAGGTCATGGTTAGAGGCTAATGCAAAACGGGTTGTCTCCAAAGCAGAAAATAGCGCACCATAAAATATCCGAAAGAAATGAGGGGCTTCTGGGTGAAACAAGGATGGTGATCACATTACTTCATGAATCTCGACCACCTTTTCCGATCTCTTGCTTGACCGACTCGGCGACCTGATCTGGTAGGGGGAGAAGCGGTGAGCGAGCATAGGGGTAGCTGTATACAAAGTGGACAGGTTTGTGGAGGGGTTTTTTGTGGAAGAGGGAGGCGATTAGGTACATGAATAAACGATGAGTCGACAACATCATGTCCCTGTCTTCCCTACGTTGCCTTTCCATTAATTTACTCCGAACCATGATGTCCACGAAAACTCCGCTCCCTTTCTTGCCTTCCGCTCTTATCATTATGTCTGTTGTGATGGCGAGTTTCTCGTGCCTCGCTTCGCTCAGCGCTCAAATCACGGTCGATGGAACCATCGCATTTAATAACAGCTCTTCTACGGTTTCTGCTACTTTCAATGCCAGCGGATCGGACAAGTTGGTTGTCGTCGTAACGGGAGAGCATGGTTTCAATAATACCTCAGGCAACTGTAATTCAGTAACTTATGACGGCGTTGCTCTGACGCAGTTGATTGATCGCGATCCTGTCGCAGACGATACCGACACCCTCTATCATGATATCTGGTATCTAGACAACCCTTCCACATCAACTGGCACGCTTGTTGCCAACACAGTGAGCCGCGGAAACGTCACTGCCTATGCTCTATCGGGCACGGAGCCTGGCGCCGGTGCCACCATCACGTCGGCTAGCCACCAAAGAACGGCCAATCTTACAACGACTGCCGACAATTCGATCGTGATCGTATCGTGGGGAATTGGTGGAGGCGGTAACACCGCCGGTCTCAGTGGTGTGAGTGCCAATGCTCCTTTGACCCAAACTAGCGCCCAAGAAAATGGCAGCAACTGGGATGGTCACATCACCGGATACGCGTTGGTTCTGACTGCCGGCACCGGAACCTACTCGTTTACTGGTGGGAATTCAGCAGGCGCGGTCGTTATCGCGGCAGAGTTCCTTTCCGCTCCCCCCGTACCCGTCACTCCGCCCACGGTCGTCAACTCCGGCGCCAGCGACATCGAGGCCACCACCGCCACCATCGGCGGCGAGGTCACCGATACCGGCAACGAGGACCCGGACGTTACTCTCTACTGGGGCGACAACGACGGAGGCACCAACCCCGGTGCCTGGGACAACGCCATCCCCTTTGTCGACCAGGATGGCACCTTCTCCGCAGGCGTCAGCAGCCTGACGGGTGCCACCACCTATTACTTCCGCTGTTTTGCGAGCAACAGCGCGGGCGATGATTGGGCTAACTCGACGGCGAGCTTCACCACGGTGACGCCACCGAATGCACCGAGCGTCGTCAATACCCCCGCCAGTAACGTCAGTTTCACCTTCGCCGATCTCAATGGCACCGTTACGTCCACGGGCGGAGAGGATCCAAACGTCACGATCTACTACGGCGACAACGACGGTGGCACGAGTCCGGGATCTTGGGATGACTCGGTGAACATCGGTACCCAGGCCGGAGCCTTCACCGCCGGCCCCGACAACCTCGCCGACAACACGACCTACTATTACCGCGCCTTCGCCGAGAACTCCGGCGCCTCCGCCTGGGCGCCCTCCAGCGCTAGCTTCACCACCCTCGCGTTTTCGCCGCCATCTGTCACCAATAGCGTAGCCACGAATGTCACTGCCACCGCAGCGCAGGTGAATGGCGAGGTTACCTCCACCGGAAACGACCCGCCGGAGGTCACGATCTACTACGGCGACAACGACGGAGGCACCACGATTGGGAACTGGGACAACTCCCTGAGCATCGGTATTAATAGCGGCAATTTCTCGTCCTTCCTCAGCAATTTGAGCCCAGCCACCACCTATTATTTCCGCGCCCGGGCCGAGAACGCCGCCGGGGCGACCTGGGCCGGGTCCTCCCTCAGTTTCACGACTCAGATAATTAGCGAGGTGGTCATCAACGAGTTCATGGCCGCCAATAACGGTGGCGCGACCAACAATCCGAACTCTTGGTATCCGATCGCGAATCAGATTCCCGGCACCAGTGAGGACTGGATCGAGATCCTCAATACGGGGGCGAGTGCGATCGACCTCGGCGGCTGGCACCTCACCGACAACGCCGGCAATCTCACCAAGTGGACCTTTCCTCCCGGGACCGTCGTGGCCGGCGGTGCTTTCCTGATTGTCTACGCTTCGAATGACGCCATTCTCGACGCCAATGGCAACCTGCACACCAACTTCAAGCTCTCCGCCGGCGGCGAGCACGTCGCCTTGGTGCGCCCCGACCTGACCGTCGCCAGTGCCTTCGGACCGGGCGGCAGCGATTACCCGGGCCAGAGCGACGACGTTTCCTACGGCCTGCATCCGAGCACCGGTGATCCGGTCTACTTTGATTCCCCCACCCCTGGCGCCGCCAACGATCTGGCCGGTGTTGCCCAGGTCACCGCCATTACCTTCTCTCCCGAACGCGGATACTACCAAACTGCGATCGACGTCACGATCACGACTCCCACCGCCGGTGCCACGATCTACTACACCACCGACGGCTCTGCTCCGGTCAATGCCCTCGGTAATCCCGCTGCCTCCGCCACCGCCTACAGCGGCCCGGTCTCCATCACCCAGACGACCGCTCTACGCGCCGCCGCGGTCAAGAGCGGTCTCGCCACCACCACCATCGATACCCAATCCTACTTCCTTCTCGATATTGATGGCGCAACCGCCGACGGCACCGACCCCGGCGGTTTCAATACCTCTTTCATCCAACAATCCGGCATGGATACGACGGTCTCCAAATCCACCGCCACCGCCACCGGCCACACCACCTCCACCGCTCAAACGATGCTCCTCGGCCTCCGCGATATCCCCACCGTCTCCATCGCCATAGACTCAGCTGGGGTCGGCACTACTGAGGAGGCCTGCTCGGCGGAATTCATCCCCATCATCGGCGACCCCCGCGAGGACTGGCAGATCAATTGCGGCGTCAGGATCTTTGGCGGTGCAAGCCGGTCTGCTCCGAAGAAAGGGGTCACCCTCCGATTCCGCTCCGAGTATGGTCCCAGCAAGCTGCGCCAACCACTCTTTCCCGGCTCGAAAGTCGAGGAGTTCAACTCGCTCGCCTTCCGTGTCGGATACAACAACGCCTGGACCCACTGGGGTGCCGATCAGCGTGCCCGCGGGTCGATGATTCGCGACCAGTGGATGCGCCAGTCGATGCTGGATATGGGTAACCCCGCCGCCGGCGAGGGCTTCATGGTGCACATGTTTGTCAACGGCCTCTACACAGGGGTCCACAACCTCTGCGAGCGGCAGGAGGCCTCCCATTACGCGGCCCACAACGGGGGTGACGAAGACCTGCTCGACGCCCGCAACACCTCGGCCACGGATGAGAACGGGGATGTGACGGGATCCTTGGTGGACGGAGATGCGGTAGCCTATGACGCGATGGTGGCACTCATCGCCGACACCGGTGCCGCGAACTACTGGGCGAAGGTCCAGGGCGTGCTCGATATCGACCAGCACATCGACTACCAGATTATCAACCGTTATGGCGCCAATGCCGATATGAGCTGGAAAAAGAACTGGCGGGCGGCGGGCGGCGGGCCGTTCCCCGCGGGGCAACCCGAGTTGATGGCTGCTTGGCAGCTTTATTCCTGGGATGGCGAGCGGACGCTTGAGGGGGCGACCGATACCCGCAACCCTGGCGATCCGATGGAATTGCGCAACACGCTAGACGACCATCCTGAATACCAAATTCGCTTTGCCGACCGCCTCCAAAAGCACTTTTTCAATGGTGGTGCGCTAACCCCCGATGTCACCAAGGCGCGATGGATGAAATACGCTAACAATCTTGACCGAGCCATCATCGCTGAATCCGCGCGCTGGGGCGACTCAAGGAACGCTGGGACCTACACACGCGATGTCGAGTGGCTGGACGAACAGGACAGACTTTGCAACACCTACTTCCCGGTTCGCAGCAGCAATGTCTTCAACGGTTACAACAGCGACTTCCCCAACACCGACGCGCCTATCTTCCTCGTGAACGGCAGCTCGCAGCATGGGGGTGAGATCCCGACTGGAGGAACGCTGGCGATCACCGCCACCTCCGGCACGATCTACTACACGATTGACGGTAGCGATCCACGTCTCGAAGGAGGCGCAATCAATCCATCAGCCTTAACCATTGCTAGCGGTGCGACCGTTCCGTTTTCTGCCAGCGGACTGGTGCGCATGCGGGCTCGCTCCGGCGGCGAGTGGTCCGCCCTTGATGAAGCCACTTTCTCCATTGAACCCCTCGCTTTGCCAGGTGATCTAGTGGTTTCCGAGATCCATTACAGCCCCTACCGAGCTGACGCCCTCGAGAAGGTGGCCGGAGCCGCGCTCGCCACACCTCGCGATTTGGTCAACAGTGATGACTTCGAGTTCATCGAACTACACAACACCTCGGGCCATGCCGTGAACCTGGAAGGCCTTTCCTTCACGACAGGCATCACCCACACCTTCGGAGTCCACACCGTGCCGGCGGGCGGTTATGCAGTCATCGTCAAGGATCCCGAGGCCTTCGCTGTGCGTTATCCATCGGTCACTCCTGTTGGCACCTTCGGTGGCAGCCTCGACAATGGCGGCGAGCAGCTTGTGCTCGTCTCGTCCTCGGGTAGCACCATCGTCGATCTCACCTACGACGACACTGGGCAATGGTCTGGCCGTGCCGACGGAGCCGGATCCTCGCTCGAATTGCTCGACTCCCTTATCAGCGTCAACGACCCCAATAACTGGCGCCCAAGCTCCGAGTTCAACGGCACACCGGGTATCGCGGGGGCAGGGCCAGACAACCGCATCGTCATCAACGAAGTGCTCACCCACAGCGACCTGCCTGACAAGGACACGATCGAACTCTACAACACCACCGGTGGCACGCTCGACATCGGCGGTTGGATCCTCAGTGACAAGAACAGTGTTTACACCTCGTTCTCGATCCCTGCCACCAGCATTTCCGCAGATGGCTATGCCACCTTCGATGAGGACCAATTTAATCCAACTCCGACCAATGTCATCGGCAACTACTCCGGCACTCCGGTCGCCGCTCCGACAACGGTCACCTTGACGGCCCATGGACTGGCTACCGGTGATACTATCACGATCGAAGGTTACGCCGGTACCGGGGCCTACAACGACTCCTTTGAGGTCACCGTTGTCGATGTTAATACCGTTACCATTGATACGCCCTATCTCGACAACAACGGGACAAAAGGTAACTGGATTTCTGGACGCCCCTTTGCCCTCAGTGGCTCGAATGGCGAGGACTTGTGGTTGCTTGAAACCGACCTCTCCGGCCGGCCAGTCAGATTCGTCGACCGCGTCGACTTCGCGGCCGCCTTCAATGGTGAAACGCTCGGTCGCTGGCCCAATGGCGCCGGAACCGGCACCTTGGTGAGCATGAGCCCTAACACGCTCGGTGCAACCAACCTCGGCGCTCAAGTCGGGCCGGTGATTATTTCCGAGATCATGTATCAACCCGTCGTAGCCGCCGGGGGCATGCTCGAGTTCATCGAGATCTGCAATACCGGCAGCGTCACCGAAAATCTGGCCGAGTGGCGCCTGCGAGGCGGTGCCGATTTTGACTTCACCTCTGCTCACAGCCTTGCTCCCGGCGGGTTGCTCGTCATCGTCGCATTCGATCCTCTCACCCAGCCTACCGAAACTGCTGCTTTCCGTGCTGAATACGGTATTGATTCCAGCATCCCGCTGGTTGGTCCGTTCACCGATGGTCCGCTTGGTGATGACACCGGCACGGTCCGGTTGCAGCGACCTGACTCACCTCCTGCAGAAGACCCAGGCTTTTATCCACAGGTCACCGAGGACGAAGTCATTTACTTCAATGAAGCCCCTTGGCCGGAGAATGCTGCTGGCAACGCCGAGTCACTCCATCGCGCCGGTTCGAGTCTCTTTGGCAACTTCGCGAGCAGTTGGACGGACAAGCTACCAACGCCCGGAACGAAGCAGCTCGATTACTCTGACTGGGCGACAAACTATCCCGGTGCAGAGGTCAGCGATCCGAGTGCCGATCTCGATGGGGACGGATTGACGAATGACGAGGAACGCATCTGGGGACTCAATCCGACCAGCAGCTTGTCGCTTAAGCCGATCACGTATAACCCTGCTCTGGAGACCTACAATTACACTCGGCGTGATCCGTCGCTTACTGGCATCACTTACTCGGTGTGGACGTCGACAGATCTAGTGACGTGGATCGAAGACACCGGAGCGACTCAAACTCCCGGTACTGTGGTTGATGAAATTCAAAGCGTGATGATCACTCTAACTGCTACACCGGTCAATGGGAGGTTGTTCGTGCGGATGGAGGCCCAGGAATAATATCGATCTCGTTCCCGCCACCGTCCGTCTGCTGGCGGGGCGCGAATTTGTCGAAATGGACACCACTGGACCAGCGAAGAACTAACTTCGCAATTTTACGGCTTTGTTGGGCTGGACTTTGTGAAAAACCACGCGCCAAGCACGGTGGCGAGGGTGAGGCAGACCCAGACCCGCCAGAGGTGATCGTCGCGGGTGTGGCGATCAACGGCAGTTGCCATCGTAGAGGCTGGAAGATCATCTGTAGAGCAATTAGAAAAGTCAGCTTCCCGGGTATCGGCAAAAATGGTAGAGGCTGTCAGCAGTGTATCTTTTCCCTGGGTGATGGTATAAAATCCAGGTGAGTCGGGAGCTGATAGAAATGAGACGGTGGGGGCGATTTTTTTAGTTGTAAGCTCAGCCCCAGCTAAATCGATGACTGTAAATGTGAGAGGTTCTGCTTTATCACCGGTGCGCCTTGTGAGTTCGAGAGGTTCTGAAGTTTCCGTGATCCGAGTTTCGGGTGCTATTTTTTCGTTTCGTAGCTGCTCACAGAAACGAAGAAGGAGCACGGCAGTTGCCGGTTGTTTCAGCGCGTTGGACTTATTGATGTCAAAGTTGAGAATAAGCGCTCTTTTCCCCGATGTCGGATTGGATCGGAGGTAGATGAGTGGGCGGTTTCCCTGCCAGAGTAGAATGTCATCCGATTCGGTATGAGGGAGTGAGATCGATGCTCGAACGAGGATCGTCTGCCAGTTTAGTCCGTCAGTCAGTGGGTGTTTGGTGGCCACAATATTACCGGTGAGGTAAGGTCGGTTACTTGCTTTATCCTGTGGGGAGACGATCAGGTGACTCTGGTTGGGAGTTGTCTGAGTGGATGTGACTACAAGATCTGCAGCACCTATGTTAGGGGCTTGTTTTAAATTAGGAAAACTGGTGAGCATCCGGTCGCTTAGACGAATGGACTCCTTCGGCAGGCTCGAGTGAACCAGTAGAGGTTTGGGCGCAGGACGAACCAACGGCATGCTGTTATCGAGGTCGAACGCATCGGCACTCATCACCACGCGGCATCGCGAGTGTTGGACTGGGAATGCACCTTGGATGGTGGCTAGCCGACCCGCGTGCAGGGTGATGGATTTTCCGGAACTTCGTCCCTCGGGTGTTTCCAGATGCCAAGTGCGAGTTTGATCGGTGTCCGAGTAGTTACGGACGACAGCTTTCCAAATGAGGTCACTACCGTTCTGTTCGAAGCTGATTCCAGTGATGCCGCAGTTGTCAGTAGCTTGACCAATAGAGACGTACGAAGCATTATAAGGTGGCGCCATTTCTAACGGGGTATCGGTGATGTAGGTGATGGCTCCCTCAGTCCCCACCAGACTACGTGCCACGCGGAGTGTGTTTCCCGGGGCTGTGGCACCGGAATTGGGTATCCACTTTTCCAATGCGGTGAGCATGTCTTCAGTGGAACGGCCTTGATAGATTTTCCCTTTGGCTGGATCTGATTCCATTAGCCAAATCTCAATGTTGGCAGCATTGCCTTTGAGTCGGGGGACTTCTTTTCTAATCGCCGGTTCGATACGGTCCTTGAATACACGCATCGATGCCGAGCTATCCAATACGATGGCGATGCGCTGAGTTGACTTGGCTTTGACGTATCGTGGTTGAACAAGGAGCCAAGTAATTAAGAGAATGGCGAGAATCTGAAGCCAGAGAGGCACCGAGTTAACAAGTCGATCAAAACGTCTGCCGCTAGTAGACTCCCTCTGTGTTTGCCTAAGAAGGAACAGGGTGCTCACAAGCTCCACCTTCGCTCTACGCTGGAGGAAGTGGATTAGCACGATCAATGGGATGCCGAGAAGCGCCCAGAGGCCGTAGTAGTTGGTGAGAATTAAATTAATGGAAAATGGATAATTGAGAGTGGATAATGCTAGGAAATGCAGAGCGCTCCAGCGCTAACGGCTTCCTCGTTGAGTGCGTCGAGAAGTGGCGTGCTAGCGCAGACACGAGCGAGTGGAGCATTGAACCGGCGGGCGGATGCGTGCCACTCGGCAAAGTGGGCGGCATAGGCTTTACGGTAGAGTTTGAGAGTGGTTTTTTCAACCCGATGTGGGTGGTTACTGCCTACCTCGGCATCTACAAATTCGTAGTTACCCTCCCATACTGGATTAGCTTCAGATTTTAGAAAGGGAGCTAGGATGACAGGCTTGCCTTGCTGGATATTGAGTAGACGGAGAGGTGGAGTCGGGTCACCCTCGAAAAGGAGATCGGAGATCAGGACACGGATAGCATTCCCCCTGAATTGAATTTGATCGAGCGCCAAGGGCGTTTCCATATTTCCAGGCTTCATGGCTTTTACGGTATCATACCAGTGGTGGGTGGTGACGGCATCCATCGGGAGCGTCGCATGAGCATCACCTCGCATGATGTGAATATTAGTAGACGCTCCGGCTTGGATGGTTGAGATGACAGCGAAGTAAAATAGCTCGGCAGTCCGATTCGCTTTGACGGGGTCAAAAAACATGGACTCAGAAGCATCGAGAATAATATCGATGACGGGCCGCACCTCCTCACGATACAGCTTCATCGTATATTGACCCGTGCGGGCGTATGCCTGCCAGTTGATGTGACGTGGATCATCGCCGGGCATGTAGGCACGGTGGTCTTGAAAATCGATCGACGACCCGGTTCCGGCACCCTGAAACTCACCAGCCATGCCGCGCCAGACTTGACTGCGCAATGGCAGAGTCAAACGCTCCGCACAAATGGAGGCCTGGGTGTAGAGTGTGGCTAACAGTTCGTGGGTCATGAGTTAGTTTCCGTCAGATTGCTGGGCTTCGATTTGACTGATATGTTTCCATACGGGTAAGGTGGTGCATAGGGCGATGAGGGCGTAGAGGGCCACGTTGAAGTAGCTGGCATTGAGATGGGCTGCTGCAGAAAATCCATACGGGCCGTTTAGGAAATTGAAGCTGGTAGGCACCCAGAAGAAGAACTGCATAATGTGCAGGTCTGTGGAGTATGATTCACAGACATAGATCACAAGGATGACCAAAAACTGGGTGCAGATAAACAGGATGAATAGACCAAAGCGGTTTTCTTGGTTTTTGGCAAAAATCCGGGTCATGGCCAGAGGGAACAGGATGATAGCAAACACCGAATTCAAAACGACGATATCCCATTGCCCAACGTGGGCACCGCGAGAGGTGAAGAACATCAATAGACCGTGCATAACGGCGTAAAGTATGAGAACAAAGATGAGCCCCGTGGCCCATCCTGGATAGAGCAATCTTCCTATTGCTTTTCCCAGCAGCCCTTTCCTAGTGAATGGTGCCACAATTGGGGGGACCAGTTGGGCGTTTTCGGTGAGCGAAATCATGCCGATGGGAACACAAAGTGCGAGTCCGATGACGATGGCTACAGATGGAACTACGCCAGCAAAACCAAAAGCGAGCATGGTGATAATAATCAGCCCAATGCTAACAGTCCTTCTCAGCGTTGTGCGGTTTTGCGCCATGGGTGCGATCATTGAGGTGCCGAGGTCCAGACACATCCAAGTAAGATAGACACTGGCTGAAACGAATCCCAAAAATGTCAGCGTGGTATGCGCGTCATTCAACGTAACGAGTCGGATGATATCCTGAAAATTATGGCGACCACCAAAATACATGTTCCAGATAGCAATGAATACAATGAACGCGGCTGCAATGGGAAGAAGCACACGGATGATCACAGATTTCATCCCACTAAATCCTACCGTGATGGCGGTGAATGTAGCGGAGACGAGAAACGTGCTCAGTAAGAGTAGTATCTCAGCAAACATCTGCATGTCTCCAAAGAAATACCTCAGGATCAGGTAGGGGATGATGGCTGTAAGTATTAGTCCCGACTGGCTAACAATAGAGACCCATTTTCCGAAGGTGATCCTCCATGCACTTAGTTTGGTGAGGCTGAGGAGGTCGATGGTGTCGCCGCGAATTTCAGTGGATAAAGCAGCGATGCCTCGTAGGGGTTGAGCCACAAGGACTGCCATTGAGAAGAAAAAGAAAATAATCCTCGAGAGTAGATTGCCGGCATTCTCTTGGGACGCCACCGCCGCTGTGATCAGAAGGATAAAGCAGAGGGAAGCCTGTACTGCGATGAATAGGATCACAAAGCTCACACCACGAAGCCCCTGACGAAGCTCTTTAACCAACATCGGGTTGAGTTTGTCTGGGAAATCAGAAATGTGGTCTATTTTAGACTGATCCATTTATTTAGATTGTGAAAGGAGGGCTTGGGTTGCGGACTTGGGTTGCCGAGGGACAAGAGTGTCCCTCCTCCCTAGGGAGAGTGGGCACTCATGTCCACAGCGGAGGATGTGTGATACGGCTTGTCTTACTTGGTATTTGGAGTTTAAAACTTGGAGTTTACTGCTGCGTCGGCATCTCCGGAGGCGTATTGACTTGATCCAGCATGTCGATGAATGCGTCCTCGAGGTTGCGCTGCACCTTGTGGAACTCGACGACCTGTAGGCCATCTTTGACCATACTATTGAGGACACGGGCTGCAACGTCGATTGATTCAACACGGAGTCGACCACCCTGTTTTTGAGCTTCAATAAACTCGGCGTAGGGATTGGTTACTGCCCAGTCGGAAACCGACTGAGGGTCGCCTAACACTTGAACATCAAAGAGGTATCCACCTTGGCTATCTGTGCCTTGTCGTAGTGACTCTGCATCGCCGTGGTGGACAATGCGGCCGTTGTTGATGAAGAGCAGGCTGTCGCACATCTCTCCTAGTTCGGAAAGGATGTGGGAGGAGATGAAAATTGTTTTTCCTTCTTCGGCAAGGATGCGGATGAGGTGCTTGAGTTCGATCCGCGCTTTGGGGTCAAGTCCGGCGGCGGGTTCATCCATGATGAGGATTTGAGGATCATGGATCAGAGATCGGCCGAGGCAAAGTCGCTGCGTCATTCCTTTGGATAACTTATTTGATAACCGGTTTGCCAGCGGGATAAGATCGGCAAACTCCATCACCTCCTGCACGCGCATGTGACGTTCCTTTCCAGAATAACCTAATGCTCGAGCGTAGAAATCAAGATATTCAAGCACCGTCATATGCTCGTAATTTCCAAAGTGATCAGGCATCCAGCCGATCAGTGAGCGGACTTTGGCGGGAAAGTTAACCACATTGATACCACAGATCTCGACGTTGCCCATGGTCGGGTAATCAAGAGTAGCCATGACCCGCATGGTGGTTGTTTTACCCGCCCCGTTCGCTCCCACAAATCCGCATACCGAGCCGTGGGGGACTTCGAAGCTAATGCCATCAACAGCCTTGAGAGGTCCGAAGTAGCGGTAGAGGTTTTTGACGGCGATGGCGTTGCTCATGCTGATGTTAATTTTCAAATACCAAACTCCAAAAACCAAGATGCAGGTTCAATGATGAATGGTGATGGTTGAGATTACCCTTGGGTTTTATTTTTGAGGATAGTGTGAAGAATTTTTACAAGCTCACTCGATTCTTGAGTGAGTTTTCTAAATATTGCGGACTGTTCTTTAGTTGCGGGATTTGTTTCCTCAATGAGCCGTAGCCAGAGGCTGGACTCCTTAGCTTCTTTTCTACACAGACGAAGGCGATAGAGTTTGTCGTCAAGGCTGATGCTTTCATTAGCTTCAACAAAATTGGCAGCTACTGATCCAGAAGATCTTAATACTTGAGTGACATCAGACCAACTGACAGGATCCCATTTGTGTTGTCTCAAAAACAAGCGAACCGATAATGAAAACTGGAAAGTTCTCTCTTCCAAATCGTATGGTTTCGAATCTTGTTTCATCGTGCAGGTACTTGGTTTTTGGCGTTTGGTATTTGAAACTTAACGCGAAACGGGTCCCGTCATGACGGTTGTAGTCGTTAGCCATTTGATGGAATCGTAGGTGTCGATTCCGGTGGCGTTTTCTGTGACGGTGAAAAATCTTCCCGGTAATAGAGCGATGTTGTTCAGTTGGTTGGCGTTGTTTCGTGCGAAGCGATTCGATTGGGTTTTGAGCCATTGCTTGAACTCGCTTGCGCTACTTGGGGTGAGGGTAACCGAGTTTCCTTTTTCAAGTGCCTCGGCCTTCCACCATGTGTTGTCGGGGGAGTGGTAAAAGAGCGTTTCCAGATCGAAATCAAAGGTGGACGTCAGTTTAGGTGCGCCTGCTCGGGGGGAGAGCTCAATTCTACCACGGGTGGGGCGTACTGTTTTAAGGAGGTGGCCGTGGATACTGCGGGATTGAAACCAATCGCCAGTGACATTGAGTCCATTGCTGCCGTGGTTGGCGGTGTAGGAACTTGGGGCGGTGCCATTGGTGACTACGCGCGACCACCTTGATGCGCTCAAAGCGACGGGTGTGATCAGGGTAGCTTCTGAGGTCTCGAAAGAGGTTCCTAACAATACACCAGTCCGAGCAGCTTGTTCCTGGATGATATAGGCCTTGTTTTCATCAGGTTGGATTTCCATGAGCAGGAGGCGATGGCCGCGACCGCCAAAGCCGTCTTGAAACATGATGATGACAATGAGCAAGGCACTGGCACCTAGGGAAATGATCGGTGTAGTGATAAAGAGCTTGTGGCGTTTACCAGCTTTGGCAAATACGAATAGGTTAACAGGGCCCACAAGGATACCGAATGCGAGTAGGATGAGGATGAAAAAGGCTGTGTTGAAGTTTTTCTTGCCGAGGGTGACGTGTAGAGGCCAGCTGCTTGCGTAGTCGCTCAGAAGGCTTGAGTGGGCGGTGCTGTGTGATGAAGAACGGGAGCCGTGTGGGCTAACAAGTTTTTGTGTAGCGCCGGCATTTAATCGCTTTGATGTCGGTAGGGGGATCAGGGTCACTTGCCCGAAACTTCGGGCTAATTTTTTTTGACCGGCTTTGCTTTCATCGATCTGTAGGGTGGATAAATCATCCGTGGCACTTGTGGTGTAGATGACGATGTGTCCTCCGAGACGGTTCCACTCGAGAATTGCAGTGCGAGCGCCGGGGTCGAGTTTGGTCCAGTCGTTACTCGTCATCATGATGGTATCTTGACCCATGTAAGCACGCCAATCCGTAGGCATGGCTTTGGGGTCGAATTCACCGGCGAATTCTAGATCGCCTGAGGAAGAGAAAGCTGTGCTGATGTGGCTGTCTAGGCTGGATGCATTGGGCACGTAAAGCTGATTACTGAGCAACACAGATGGCCAGCTATCGTTGGTCTCCGTACTCATGCTGCCCGCTGTAGACGGGAAGCCGGTGCACCGTAGCTGCATGTTCAGTTCACTGCCGCTGCCGTAGGATCCTGTTTGAAAAACAGTGACGACAGGGACAATAAAATCGTAAGTTTCTCTGCTGCCCGCGCTGCATGAGCAGGAGAACTCGGAGGTCATCTTACTACCCGTCTCGTTTGAGAATGCAGTTCTGTCGGTAGAAGTAAAAGAGAGCGTTAATTGCCGCTCCGTTTTTGTTGCATTATTAATCTCAATACGGACCGGTGCGTAGCCATAGGCTGGGAGCTTTCCTAGCAGGCAGGTGACCTTAGCCCAGGTGTTGGTCTTGGTGTCATAGACTTCTCGAACAAGTTGATATTGCGCTTGGGTGTGCTGAAGGCTGAGAAGGGTGAGGATGAGACATGCGAGTGTGCTGAAGCGGGAGGAAACCATGGCGTTGTTTGGTTGGGTGCGCTGCTCGATGGAAAGCTTACTGGCTGACCATGGTCTTAGGAGTGTCCTTGGCCTGGAAAGGAACTTCGGCGAGCAGTGCGAGGATGGTGTCGTTGGTAGTCTTGCCTTCGACCCGTGCATTATAATCGAGAATCATTCGGTGACGGAGCACGGCAGGGGCGACGTATTTGACGTCTTCAAAACTGGCGTGAGTACGTTCGTTGATCAGGGCGCGCGCTTTGGCTGCCGATGCAAGCGATAGGGCCGCCCGCGGGCTGGAGCCATACTTGATACCGGAGGATGCAGACGACTGCCCAGGGTGAGTGGCATCGACGAGGCGTGCGATGTAGTTCGCGACTACGTCAGGGAGGTAAATGCGACGGACGAGAGCCAGTAGTTCATCAAGCTGTGCGGCGTCCATCGTTGTGTTGACCTCAGGCTCGGCTCCGAGTTCGCGGTTGTTGACGATTTTTTCCAGTGTAGCGACGTTGTTACGGTTTACTTCTAATTTAAAAAGAAATCGGTCGAGCTGTGCCTCGGGTAGTGGATAGGTGCCCTCAAGTTCGATGGGGTTTTGGGTGGCGAGCACAAAGAATGGTTTTGGCAGATCGTGAGTCGTTCCTATGACGGTGACGCAGCGTTCCTGCATGGCCTCTAACATGGCTGACTGAGTCTTTGGCGATGCACGGTTAATTTCGTCAGCTAACAGGATGTTGGTAAAGAGTGGTCCTGGCTGAAAGATGAACTCACGGCGGCCATCTTTTTCTTGAAGAACGGGGTTGCCGGTGATGTCACCTGGAAGAAGGTCAGGGGTGAACTGGATGCGTTTTGAATCGAGACCGAGAGCTTTGGAGAGGCCTTTGACGAGTTCTGTTTTGCCAAGGCCGGGGAGGCCTTCTAATAAGATATGTCCTCGGGCAAGTAGACCGGTGATGACGAGATCAATGAGCTCTTCCTGTCCAAACAAGACTTGATTGAGGGTGGCGTCGAGAGATCGGACATGTTTGCAGGCGGCGGCGACTTCGGATTCGGTGGCGAATTGCATGTTTTTTAAGTGTAATGCTTGAGCTGTCGGCAAGTTAAAAACTTGGCCTATTCAAAAAATTTCTTCAGGGCTTTTTTCTCGTTCGGGAGGAGTGAGTTTTTCCAGACGCGGTCGCCGCCTTTACCTTTGCCAGATGATGCGCCTCCTGCGGAGGGGCCGACTTTGGATTTGTCGACATCGTGTTGGGCATCGTTGGTTCCGAGTAGGTCACCTGGGAGGGCGTTGCGTTGATCTTCTGACTTCAGTCCTTCGTGTTTGCCTGCTCCGGTGTCGCCGTGGGCCTTTCCTAATGGGCGGGGTGCGTGTCCTGGGCCTCTATTAATGCCTCCACGGCCCGGGCCGTCGCCTTCTTCCTCGCCATCTCCGTCGCCCTCACCTTCGCCTTTGTCGTCACCGGGTTGTTTGCCACCTTGGCCAAGGCCTTGGGCGTGTTTGCGCATATTCTCACGAAGCTGCTCCATCTGCTCAGGTGTCAATTGGTTGAGTTGTTCGGGATCGATTTTTTTGAGTTGTTCTAGAAGTTTTTTGTTAGGCTTCATGCCTCCTTGCTGCATTTTCTTTACGGCTTGATCGAACTCGTTAAGGAGTCGTTGTTTTTGGGCCGCATTCATTTTGCCTCCCTGATTTTGCAAAGCATTGAGACTGCGCTCGGCTCGTTGGAGGTTGCTTTTTAGATTTTCCTGCTCGGTCTGGTGGTTTTGCTTAAGGTTGTCGGTGGCTTCGAGGCTGGAGTGGCTAAACCAGTCGTTCTGTGATTGTTCGCGGAGCTTCTCGAGCTTTTTGCGCATCTCGTCGATGTATTCCTGTTGGACGATTTCTTGGTTATCGAGCTGATCGAGGCTGGTGTCGATATCGCTCCATGCGCTGGGTTCCTGTTGTTCAGATCTGTTGTCTGCTTTGGCGTGGACTGGAATGATAAATCCGCAGGTGACGATGAGTAGTGCTCCTGCGATGGGTGGGAGCAGTCGTTTCCAATGCCAGTGGACACCGTCGTTAATCATGCCTGGGACTTCGGGCCAGGGTGCAATGCCGTGATCGGCTGCGGTGAGTGCGTTGCGCAGTTTCATGGCAGCTTCGATGCGGACAAGCGATTGTTTGTTGGTCTCGAAACTGGGTCGGGCTGCGAGCCACGAGAAAATGCCGGTGATGGCGATGACGAGGAGTGTTCCTGCTGAGAGTTCCAACCAGGGAATCATGTCGAGTTCTCGGCGTGTGATCAGGATGGCACATGCAATGAGCAGGGAGGTGATTAGCAGGGGGGTGGCCAGAGTTTGCAGCCACCAGCCAAGATTGATCTTGCGTGAGGTGTTGCGTGCGATTTCTCGCCATGTTTGCTCTTCTGCCATGTATAATTCGATTGCTTGTTGATCAGGTTAGTGGGGATTTGGGCTCAAGCAAGGTGAGAAGTATGAAAAAACGGTGAAGTTTCGACGAAAAACGGCTCCCCACGCGTGTGAAGAACCGTTATGTGGAAATCTTAGGTTGTGAATTATCGAATCGTTGCTCCTGTTGCAGGAAGGAATCGGTAGTAAACCTCGAGCATGAAGGTGGCCAAGCAGGTGCTCATGTGAAGGTTGCCACTGTGCTTGTTTGAGTTTTTCCAGGAGCCATCCGTCTGTTGGTTTTTGAGTAGTTCATCGCGAAATAGATCATTATAGGATCTCCAGTCTTCACCACCGCGGTTGATCATGGCTTGGGCGTTGTAGTAGTGATAGTAGAGGTCGGAGCTTACTTCATCCCACTTGAAGTCGGTATTAGCGCGGATGTATTTGGTCCCTTTACGGACGTTAGCCGAGCTACTCTTACCCCACATTTGAAAAGCGAGCACGCCGCCGCCAGTGAGTCCCGGGCTTCGTGCCGAGTTGCCACGGTAGCCGATGGCGCCATCTGAACCCTGTGACTTGTCGAGCCATTCGAGGGCCTTTCGGGAGACCGTCTTAAAGCTTTTATCTTCCCAGAGTTTAGTATGTTTACAGGCTTTGAGAGCCTGAATTTGCCAGAACCCTACGGAGTTGTCACCACTGCTGGTGGATTTGTATCCGTAGACCCAACCTCCGCTATCGCCTTGTCCCTGGATGATCATATCACCTGCAGTCTTCGTGACCTTCGCGAGGTTCGGTAGGTTGATTCCAAGATTACTGCAGAAGGTGTAAGCTTCCGCCATGGCGTAGGTGGCGATTCCGTGTTCGTAGACCCAGTGGTGCGAGGCGACATCGGCCGTTGCGAGTCTGCCGTCATTTTTCATGCCGAGGTTAGTTAGATAAACGATAGCGCGAGTGACAGCATCACCAAATTCTTCGGAATTAGGAGTCTCGCAGTGCCCGAGGAAGGCGAGGAGAGCGAAGCCCGTCATGGCACCTTTGTTTGATCCGGTCCAGCTGCCATCGGTATTCTGGGTCTTTTTCAGCCAGCGTAGGGAATTGACCACAGCTTCCTCGCATTGTTTGTTGCCGCCATTGTTCGTGAGGCGGGTGAGACGGTCAGCCAAGGAGCAGCGTTTTCTAATATCAATGGGGAGTTCTGTGTATGGGGTGCCAAAGCCAATGTCGTCACCCTGGCCGGAACCAAATTCTTCACCGCTGCCTAATTCATTGGATAGATCTGGAACATTGATATCGGTGATAGGAATGGCGATTTCCGATTTTGTTAGAGCTAGTAAGACTTTACTGATAGCTTGTGAAGGTTGTGAGGGTTTATTCTGAACTGCGCGCTTGAAGGTCGGTTTTTCAGGGATGGTTTCTTCCAGTTTATCACCATGGTAGGTGACGATATCAGGTGCTTTCGGAGCGATGGGGTCTAACCACCAGAACAGGAGGGCGACAAAGATGAGGGTGCAGCTCAGTATGGAGATGATGATACTGGTGACGGTTGAGTTCCTTTGTTGTTTTACTAAAGCGGCTTCGGCTTCAGGTGAGAGTTGTGCGTGTAGGCTCATGAGATTTTTAATGGGTTGGTTGTTAGGTCGTGGGTGTGGTGAAGAATTAATTCTTCCGTCATTGGTAACAACGCATGAGCGGTGATTGTGCTTAGGTGTTTTTATCAAGGCACACAAAAAAACGGCTCCCCACGCGAGTGAGGAGCCGTTATGTGAAAGATGTTAGGTTGTGGTTTATCGAGTCTTTGATCCTGTTGCTGGGAGGAAGCGATAGTAGACTTCTAACATGAATGTGGCTAGACATGTGCTCATGTGGAGGTTGCCACTGTGTTTGGCAGTGTTTTTCCAAGTGCCATCCGCAGCCTGGTTTTTCAGCAATTCGTCGCGGAACAGATCATTGTAGAATTTCCAGTCTGCCCCGCCGCGGTTGATC
>JASJLI010000096.1:0-11593 GCA_037620805.1 Akkermansiaceae bacterium | reverse complement strand
CCTTTACTGTGTTACCATGAAACAAGAAAGCTGTCATCGTGAAGGCTCGAAGCAAGTGCGTCGGCATAGTAAAAAAAAGCTACACGCCCGCACAACGATTACTCGACAGCGGGATGAGGACGAATGGCTTGCCTCTGAAGGCTGTTCTCCGCTACGCTCCGAACAGCCTTCAGAGGCATCAAGATTAGCACGCAGCCCGTAGCTCATCTGTGGCTGGGCTGCGGCCCCTTGGATACTGGGCTCGCGATCGAGGGTCGTGAGGGCGTTGGCTTTTAGCTTGGTGATGTCGATGCCTGCCTTTTCGAGGATAGGTACAACGATGCCTCCGTCCTGCTGGAGTAAGGCGAGCAGAACGTGAAGACTTTTCAACTCAGCATGCGCTGAGCGTGAGGCGAGCTGCTGAGCCGCCTGGAGAGCTTCTTGAAATTTGGTGGTTATTTTATCGAGTCCCATGATGTTTGGTTGATTGGAGGTTTTTGGTTACCTTCTTCTATATCTAAGGCGTCATCATAGCAAGTTTTTGTTCACTTGTTTTTGTGTTATTTAATTACTATGATTAAATACGCCGAGACAACCCAATTTCATGACAGTGACCGCGTTCCCTTTTCGTATTCTATGAATAAATCCATGAAAGCAGGCATTCTCAGCAGCATCATGGCGCTCATCGCTCTGTTCACAGTCACGACCTGCAGCAAGGGGGATGCCGAAAACATCACGCCAAATCCGAAGCCGCCAGCGGAAGCAGGTCGGAATTTTAAGGTGATCCACGTGTATGTGGCCCTGTGCGATAACGAATCACAAGGAATAGCGCCGGTTCCAGCCAAGATTGGCGATGGCGACGACCCCGCCAACAATCTTTACTGGGGATGCTCTGAAGGGGCTAGGCCCTACTTTTCAAAAAGCAAACTTTGGAAACGACTCTCAGCTGGAAAGGTATCAAAACCTTGCGATCAAGGATGGAGACAAGGACTATCTGAACAACATCGAAGGAGGCGCGGATTTTCTGACTTTTATAGGCCACAATGGCTTAATGGAATTCCGTGTCCCCACCCCAACAGCAAATCCGCACCGCAAACAAAAAGTGGACGTTGCTGTACTCTGCTGCAAAAGCAAACGATTCTTCGACAACAATCTTACCAAAGCTGAAGCACGCCCCGTCTGTATGACGGCTTCCAACATGTATCCCGGCGCCTTCATTCTCCACGATGTCCTAGAAGGTTGGTTTAAAGGCGAAAACCGCGATGAATTGCGCCTGCGCGCTGCCAAGCCCTACGCCAAAAATTAGAATATCAGCACCAAAATCGCGATGAATGTCTTTGCTCCGCTACCTTAATTGAGGCTGAAGCGCGGTGCTATCGTGGTGCTTATTTGCAAAACTTCCAAACTTCACACTTGCAAGGTTATGCCGCTCCACCTTATCCACCAGCATGTCCAAGGTCTTGCCACCAAAGCCACGTAGCGCTAACCACAAAACCACGATCACCATTGTGGCTTCGCAGTATAACGCAGAATTCACTGATGCGCTGGTTGAAAATGCTCATAAGGAGCTCACCGAACTTGCGCCGAACGCACAGATTGACCTCGTGCGCGTGCCCGGCGCCTTTGAAATCCCGGCCACCGTCGAGATGATCATGCGTAGTGACAATCCAGCATGTGTGATCGCACTGGGGCTGATTATCCGCGGCCAGACTGCCCACGCGGATCTGGTCGCCGAGAGCGTCACCCACGCACTGCAACAAATTGCCGTAAGCCACGCCACCCCAGTGGTCCACGAGGTGATTCTCTGCTCAGATAAGAAACAAGCTTACGCTCGCTGTGTGGGCAGTAAATTGAACCGAGGCAAGGAAGCAGCTAGAGCAGCGGTGTCGATCACCGACACTTTTAACCAACTCAAGCGCAACACCGCCCGCGTTTACCCAAGTAACGCATAATGGTAATGCTCAAACGGCGCAACATCCGCGAAACTGCAATCCAGTTTCTTTACTTTGCCGACCTCGAGGATGGCCCTGAAGCATCCGAAATGCAGGACGTATTCTGGGAGATGACACAGGAAAGCAGCTTGAAGAAACTCAGTCAGGCAAAGGCTAAGGCGATTCTCCACGTCGCACAGGGACGAGATAACAGGATCACCAAGCTCGCCGAGCGTGCACCTGCCATTCAGGCGCAGCTGAAAGCCACCGACGGCACAGCCCCTCTTATTGACGCACTCAAAAAAATCCTCACTCAGGAAAAAAAGCTCAGCAATACGGTCGAGGCACTGAGAACAGCGACTCAAACGAAAAACGGAGATCCGCTTCCCGATGAAAAACTCGATGATGTCATCCAATCCAACCGCAGCCTGATCAGTCTCCGTAAGATCTGGCACCAGACGTTGGAGGACTTCCCCACATGGAAAAACAAGGTCGAGTCGATCACCGCGGCGATCAATCACCTACAACGAGTGTCGGAGCGACTTGAAGCCATCGAGGATCCCGAATCATCTGTCGGTGATTTTGCTCATCTTCACGCAAGCAGCGCAGAGATATCTATTTTCCGTAAGGAAACCCAGTCACTGGTTCAGAATATCCTCAATTATAAGGCTGCCATTGATGAGTCCCTGGCCAAGGTGATTGAAAATTATGCGCCAGAACGTGTGGACCCGGTCGACCGGGCCATCATGCGTCTCGCTACTTACGAGATTAAGCACGACGATGATATCCCACGTGCCGTTAGCATCAATGAGGCGATCGAAATTGCCAAAAAGTTTGGCACTACCGAGTCAGCACGTTTTATTAATGGCGTGTTAGATGCCATCTAAGGACCTCGGAAATTCGATTCCGCCAAAAAAGATCTTACAGAATCTGGCAGGAATGTAAGCTTACGGCTTGCCGCGCGTAAGGGGAGATGGTTTTATCGTCTCTAGCCACACAACGATTGGTGGATCCATCACCTCTCGTCACCTATACGCCAGCTTACCCATGAGTAAAAAAATCGAAGTCCACGGAGAAAATCACATCCCTAAAGAAGGCGCGCTTGTCATCCCTGGACGCCTTGATTTCAGTGAAATGCTCCACCTTGAGCAAATGTTCTCAGGCAGGAAGATCACCTGGCTCTGTGAAGAAGGAATCTTACTCGAAGGCTTAGTAAGAAATTTCCTCGAACGTGATGGAGTTAGCGCCGTGTCTTTCTCGGCCAAAGACGCAGCACCGACAACCATCGGTGAGACACTCAAGGACAACCTGACCGACGGAGGTATGATCATCTACTTAACGGGTTTAGTTACAGCCCATAACGGCGAGAGCTGTCACATTGAAGCGAGCACTCTCAAGCAACTATGCTCATTAGGGTTACCCGTCCTGCCCGTTGCAGTTAACAAGCCTGTGGAAATAGCTAGTGCCCCGGAAAACCTCGCTCGACTTCCCGGCTCAGTCCTTTCCTTCGCCCCGGTCATCGCCGCAAAAAACGTCTCAGCCGCCACATGGCGACAGGCCGTCCACTCAGCCGAGGAGGTCTCCTTCTCAGCCCGTTCATTTCTCAATGATTCGTTAGCGGTCACGATCCTCAAAGGACTGAAGAAGCACGGCTCCACCACCACCCTATTTGACGGCACGGATGACTCCGCCACTACTTTTGATAAACTCCTCGGCGCGGCTATTGCTTTCTCAGGAGAAATCAAAAAACAGACCAACAAAAAACGAGTCGGGATTCTCCTCCCTCCCGGAAAAGGTGGAATGGTCGCCAACCTCGCCGTAATCTTTGCTGGAAAAGTCCCAGTAAACATCAACTTCACCTCTAGCCACACGGCTGTGGAGTCATCGATTCGCCAGTCAGGAGTCGACAAGTTTATTACCGCCGATCCATTCGTCCGCAAAATCCCCTCTTTCCCGTGGCCTCCTAACAGAGACTTGATATTCATCGAGCGCACCTTACCAGCCATCAAGAAAAAGATCATTCGCTGGGTCATCCTCAGTAAGATTCTTCCTGCTGGGGTTATTGCTAAGATCCTAGGCCTTGGCGATTCCAAGGGTGATGATGAAGCCGTGCTTCTCTTTACATCCGGATCATCCGGAGAGCCCAAGGGCGTGCCGCTGACCCACCGTAACGTGTTGTCCAATGTCTGCCAGTTTGGTAGTCGCATGCAGCTTGGACATGAAGCTAAGGTCCTTGGCTGCTTGCCTCTGTTCCACTCATTCGGCAGCACGGTGACACTTTGGTATCCCTGTATTGAGGGAATCAATCTGGTCACCTACCCCAGCCCACTTGAAACCAAACGCCTCGCTGAGCTTATTGATATGCACGACGTCAACATGCTGCTCTCCACCCCCACCTTCTTGCGTGGCTACATGCGCCGTGTGAAACCTGAGCTGCTTTCCTCGCTCGACTACGTGGTAACTGGCGCTGAAAAGCTACCTCAATCACTCGCCATCTCATTCAAAGAAAAATTCGGCATCCTCCCCATGGAAGGATACGGACTCACCGAGACTGCTCCAGCTACTAACCTCAACCTTCCCAGCTTAACAGCCGAGGGAGATGCCCCAATCATCGAGACAAACCGGTTTGGATCCGTTGGAAAATTCCTACCAGGGATCGCTATAAAAATCACCAATCCGGCCACTGGAAAACCTTTACCTATCGATATTCAAGGAACCATTTGGCTCCGCGGCGCCAACGTCTTTCCGGGCTATCTGGACAACCAGAAAAAAACGGATGAGGTCATCATCGACGGCTGGTTCAACACCGGTGACATCGGACGTGTCGATGAAGATGGCTTCCTCTACATCGAAGGCCGACTCTCCAGGTTCTCTAAAATTGCTGGCGAAATGGTTCCCCACGAAACTGTGGAGGCCGCTATCACTAAAGTGTTAGGACTCGATCAGGACACTGAGCGACGTATCGCCGTCGTCGGTATTCCCGACGAGAAAAAGGGCGAAGCAATCGCACTGCTAACAACCATCTGCGGTGAAACCCTAGAGCAGGAGTGCATTGACCTGCGCTACAAACTCATGGACGAGGGGTTACCAAGTCTCTGGTGCCCCAAGTCATTTATTCCTACCGAAGAAATCCCCATCCTCGCCTCCGGCAAACTCGACATCAAAGGCTGCCAAGAGCTAGCTCAACAGTAGGGTAAGTTTGCAACTTGCCGACAACCCAAGGAATACTCAGCCCAAGGTATACCCAAGCCAAAGGAATCACAACGGACTCACATATCCCGCCGGCAAGTTACAAACTCGCCCTAGCTTCTCGCCATCATGAAAACCCTCCTTCTCCTTTTTCTAACGATCACTTGGGTCAGCGCCCAAGTCCCTAGAAATTGCACTCAACTTATTGTTGGAAAATCCACGGGCTGGAACTCGTCCCATGTGACTCTCACTGTCTACGAGAAAGACAGGAAGACGTGGAAACCCATCGGTAAAGCTTGGAAAGGTCGCCTAGGCCGTAACGGACTCGCCTGGGGATACGGGATTCACCCCCAAGTGAATGACAAACACCTTGTTAAGAAAGAAGGCGATGGTCGTGCACCTGCCGGCATTTTTAAAATCGGTGGTGCCTATGGATACGCTGCACAGATTGCTTGTAACTCAAAACTCACTTACCGTCGCGTCACCACCCGTGATCTGTGGATTGAGGATAGAACATCCCCGCATTATAACAAACACCTCGTCATCGACCACACTCCAAAAACAGCTTGGGAGAAAAAGGGGCAGATGCGGCAGAATGATCACGCCCACTCACTGAAGCTCTACATTGGCCATAATGATGCCATCCTCGGCGGGCGTCCCGTCCCCGGCCTCGGCTCGGCGATCTTTTTCCACATCTGGCGTGGCGGCGGCAGCAAAGCCACCGCAGGCTGCACCACCATGCACGAAACGATGCTCAAACAACTCATCGCCCGCATCAATCCAGCCAAGAATCCCCTCTACGTCCTCCTCCCCGAAGCTGAATACCCAGGCCTCCGGAAGAATTGGAAGCTGCCCTAGTAAAGGAAAACTCCAAACTTTAAACACCAAACACCAAGTCCAGAAATCTGACAAGTCAGATGAAACAAACAATTCAGCGTTGGTATTTGGAACTTAAAACTTAAAAGTAACATGCTCTCCTTTTCAACCTGTTGGAACAACTCTCGCCACAACGAAGGCGATGAAATGATTGATGAAATTCTCGAGCTTGGTTTCGATACCATGGAGCTGAGTCATGGCATGACCATTAGTAAGTTCCCGGGTATTCAAAAAGCCTACCTTGCCGGTAAGTTCCGCTGCTCAGGGGTCCACAATTACTTCCCCTCACCTGTCGAGGTGATGATTGATGCGCCAGACGCTTATGAGTTCACATCTCACCGACCCTACGATCGGCAGCGGGCAATGGATATGTCCCTGAAAACCTTAGAGGTAGCTGCCGAATTCAAAGCCCAATACGTAGTCATGCACATGGGCTCCGTGCCCATGCCGTCGAAAAAGTGGACCAAGCGCCTCACAGCCATGGTCAAGGACGGCCAGCAATTAAGCCCGGAGTATGCCAAGGCTAAACTAGATTTCGTCAAAAAACGCGAAAAAGTCGCACCACTCTATTATCAACGCGCTATCGAAGCGCTAGAGCAGCTCGCCGAGAAGGCCGCCGAACTCCAGATTCCTCTCGCCGTGGAATCACGTAGTCGGTTTGAAGATGTGCCCAGCGAAAGCGAAATGATCCTACTTCAGGAGCACTTCAAGGACAATCCATGGGTGGGCTATTGGCATGACTTCGGCCACGTCCAACTCAAGCACAACCTTGGCTTGCTCGACCACGATCAATGGCTCGGTAAAATGGCACCCTACCTCATTGGCTGCCATGTGCACGATGTCTACTGGCCCGAACGCGACCACCGCGTCCCCCTGACAGGCGAGCTCGATTTCAAAAAGCTCCTGCGTCATATTGATCCCACCAAACCCTTCGTCTGGGAGCTTTCCCCGACCCGTAAGACTGAGCAGATCAAGGAGGCGCTCCAAGTGTGGAAAGCCGCGTTCCCCGAAACCCTTCAAGGGTAAAGACGACAAAAAACCGCCTCTCATAACGAGAGCCCGGTAGAGGATTTTTTGTTAAAACATCAACACTAACAAAGCTCCCCTTTTCTACTCGAAGCCCAGCACTGACTTCACAGCCTCGCGTTTAAGCCTCAGCTCTCGCCACTCGTTGACCAAGCGAGAGGCCTCAATGACGCCACACCCTGAGGGGATGGCAATGTCTGAGCCTTGCCAGTGAACACCACGGATTGCTACCACCGAGCTAAACACTCCGTCTTTGAGTAACCCAAAGGGAGCACCAAAACACAGTGGGCACGAAAGTCGACTTCTCCACTCCGCGAGCATCTGTAACGTTTGTTCGGTACGCGGCAGTGGCCCCAAAGCAGGAGTCGGATGTAATCTGCGGATTAAATCATCGATGGCACGCTCCTCAAATAGCTCCACATCAATGGGCGTATGAAAATGCACCAACTGGCCTAAGTCCATGATGCTGCGTTCGGCACGTGAGACCGCACCAATATCCGAGAGCTTGGCCACAAGAGTCTGAGCCACAAATTCGTGCTCGCGGATTTCCTTACCATCGACAGCAAAGACCTCCCTCTCGTCCGCCTTCGCCGTGCCAGCGAGAGCCATAGTTTTCAGCTGTCGTCCGTCGAGCTTAAAGAGTAGTTCAGGAGTCCCCCCGCAGAATCCGATCCCACCAAGGCTCCAGCCATAGCTATAGAACGGACCACCCAGTTGCTTGATCTTACCAATCATCGCGTCACCATTTCCAGAGCGCAGCTTACCTCTCTCCGTAGCCACGGGCACCGACTTTTCAATCACGCCACGAATGATCATTTCATTGATTTCGCCAAACACGCCGGCAAAGCCTTCGGGCTCAAGTTCCTGCCAATCGATTTCAACCTCAGTGTTGGCAAATCCAATTTTCGCAAGGCTCTGAACCTCTTTCACCTCGGCCGGGATTTTCCATGGGCGTGGATCTGATAACGTGAAATCGTTGCAGTAAAATGCTACGGGGACATCGGGAGCCTTTTCATGTTCCTCGAACGGACCAAAGCCGACGACGTAATCGCCGTCGCCCGATTTCATAAACGCCATTCCGTCGGCATGTAGGGCATGTAGGTTTCCTTGCACAGCTCTAATCAACAGTCCCAAAGCCCGGACTCCAAGATTATTTTGCCTCACAATGAATTTGGTATTTGGTATTTGGATTTTGGAACTTAGAACTAAGGCGTGGGTCGCATACCAGATGAAACCATTGAACAAGTTCTTGCCGCCACGGATATCGTGGATCTGGTAGGCTCCTACTTGCCCTTAAAACGCTCTGGATCCAACTTCAAGGCGAACTGCCCGTTTCACAATGAGAAGACCCCCTCGTTTATGGTCAACCCTGCAAGGCAGTCGTATCACTGCTTTGGCTGCGGTGAGGGTGGCAGTGCTATCGGCTTTGTCATGGCCTACGAGAACCTCCCTTTCCCCGATGCCATTAAAAAACTCGCCAGTCGAGCTGGAGTCCTGATCCAAGAAGATGCCTATGACCCTGAAGCCGATAAGCGCCGCAGAAGTAGATCTCGCTTAATTGAGCTCCACAACCATGCGGCTCGTTTCATGAACGAGCAACTTCTCACGTCCCCTGATGCCCAGCATGCTCGGGATTACCTCAAGTCGCGCGGCTACGGCAAAGAAATGGCAGAGCGCTGGATGGTAGGCTGGATGCCCGATAATACCGATACCTTTCTCAACTGGGCGAGAGAAAACAAGTTTTCTGGTCGTGAACTGGTCACCTGTGATCTCGCAGGAAAAAAGGATGAACAAAACTCAGGTGCCGGCCTCTACGTTCGCTTTAGGGGTCGACTGATGTTCCCTATCCACAACGACTACGGAGACATCATCGCTTTCAGTGGAAGACAACTCCGCGAAGACCCTAACAGCGGGAAATATATCAACTCTCGTGAAACTCCACTGTTCAAAAAATCCAAGGTCTTCTTCGCACTCGACAAAGCTCGTCGCAGTATGACCAAGGATAAGTTCGCCCTACTCTGCGAGGGCCAGATCGATGTCATTGCCTGCCACGAAAGTGGCATCACCAGCGCCATCGCTACACTCGGAACCGCCTGCACGCCAGACCACGCGCGCCTGCTCAAACGGTATACCAGTGATGTAGTGCTCTGCTTTGACGCGGACTCAGCTGGCTTGAAAGCCGCAGATGCAGCCTTCAAGATCCTCTCAGCCGAAGGCATGCACATCCGCATGGTCAGCATGCCTGCAGGTGATGACCCGGACACCTTGATCAAAAGAATCGGAGCTGAAGCATTCAGGGAACTTGTCGCAGGTGCCAGTGAATATTTTGCCTTCAAACTGGAGCATGAAGTAACGACTAGAGATATCACCTCTATCCGAGAGCGGATGGGCCTCGCTAAGGACCTCGCTGATCTAGTGGCCCATGTGGGAGACAAAATGACCAAAGACGCCCTGATCAATCAAATCGCCACCCGCTTGGGAATTGGTGCTGAAGAACTACGTGGCGGAGTAGTGGAAGCTGAAAAGCAGCAAGCCCGCAGTAAACTCTTCGAGAACCGCCAACAGGCGAAAGATAATGACAACAGCCACCTAGCGTCAGCCAATACCCTCCCCACTCCGATTAATGGATCGGTAGCCTACCTCTGCCACCTCGGGTTAACATCCCAAGAAGCCCAGGAGTGGCTGGGTGAGCAGCTCGAGACACTGATTGACCCGCTAGCCTCCCTTCCCGGTGGCTCGATCCTGCGAGGCATTCTCGCCAAACTTCCGGATCCCACCAATCCTGCAGCGGTGCAAACATACATCACCTCACTTAATCTTGATGATCAGCTGGCCTTGCGTAATGTGATGACTCAAGAAACTGCGGGAAACCCCGTACGTGCCGCGGAGGAAACCACCGCAATGCTCGTGAGCACCCACTTTCAGAACAAGGAGGCTGCGGTGCGAGCCAAACTCCGTCAACCGGATCTGGGACCAGAGCAAATGGTTGCTTTAATGAACGAGGCCAAAGAGCTGCAGGACATCCTCAAGAACTTGCAGCAAAGGTTTATTAGGTAGATGTGGAGTGCTGATTGATGCTTACCCAGACAGAGCAAGCCTACCCTCCAGAGAAGCCTACCACATAAAAAACGGGACCCACCGTGAGGAGGATCCCGTTTTGAAAAAATGTTAGTCTGAGTAACTTAGTTAGTCACAGGCTTAACGAGCACAACAACGTCACCAGGCTGAGCCACCATTCCTGGGCTCATGCTCTTGTAGTCAACATCGGCTACGATGCAAGTTCCCTCGATCGCATTGATCTTAAGATTACCGATAAAGGTTGCTCCGCGCTTGATCATTAGCTTAGACGTCTCGTTGACGGGCATGTTGCTAGGAACATTGACGATGGCGAATCCCCAGTCGTGGTTGATCGCAGTGATCTTACCCTCGGCAGAGTTTCCAGCGATACGCTTGGCACGCTTGGCAATACGCTCGGACAGATCCTTGATTTGAGCATTGTTGCTAACAACGCGCTTATCAGCAGCACCGGCAAGTGACTGAAGCTCTTCGAGCTTTCTATCAGCTTCTTTCAAGTCGTCCTCAAGCTTCTTAACGAGGCCGGGAACTTGATCGAGCTGAATATTATCGCCGAGTTCTTTAAATGCCTTTTTGATGCTGGTGATTAGAGCTTGAACCTCGTCCAGCTTTTCGTCCTGCTCAGCAATCTTGCTTTTCCAAGTGGCCGCTTCACGCTTGGATAGCTGGACGTTGGATTCTGCACTTTCGAGCTCGGCCACGGTATCGGCAAGCTTGGTTTTGGCTTTGTCGCGGTCACCTTCCATAGCGACAGCATCATCCTTGGTAGTTTTGATGGTCGCCTTGCGGGTCGTGTTGTTCAAATCAAGTTCCTCTCGGTCAGCCTTAAGCTGGGTGAACTTGGTCATAGATGCGTAAGAGAACCATCCTCCCGCTCCGATGGCGGCGATGGCGATGACGTAGAGTAGTGCTTTCATAGTCAGTAAAATGTTTTTTGGGTTGGTAGGTGTGGTGTGTTAAATCGTCGTGATATTTTCAGTCTTACTTAGCTGGGGCCGGGCTTAGCTACTTCAGCTTCAGCTACTACAGAGTCTCCTGATTGAAGAGTGGTGCCGTCTGCAACAGAATCGAGAACAATGTCAGCGGATGCACGGCCAGCTTCAACAGCCGTTACCTTGAGCTTTCCGATCACTTCGCCGCCACGCATGACGTCGAGTATGGATCCTGATACAACTCCTTGTTTGTCTCCAGCAGAGAGAATAACAAATCCCCAGTTGCGGTAGATAGAGCAGATTCGAGTCTTCAGTGTTGGGAAGGACTTTCCACTTGTCTGCAAGTCGATGAGCTCTTGAGTTTTCTTGATTCTAAGTTTTCCGTTCTGGTCCTGACGAGTCAGGTTAGCAAGACGGGAATTTTCGGTAGCTATGCCACTAGTGGCTTCCGCAAGCTGGCTTGTCATACGTTTAATTTTGGGAACCAACTCATCGGCATCACGTAATCCTTTTAGAATATCTTTAGCGTTAGCTATTTCGGCCTCCTTGTTTTTGTGATCTTCCTTGAGAGCATTAACCACTTTC
>JASJLI010000095.1:0-22646 GCA_037620805.1 Akkermansiaceae bacterium | reverse complement strand
TTTCTCCGTGTATTCTTCTATGCTTTTCTCACTCATTGCCATGGTTGGCGTAGAGTGTCCTCATTTATGAGGCAACGGGAGCTATTCTATGCATTTAGAGTTTTTCTTCGCTGTCCGCTTCAATGAGGCAACACGGGATGCAGGGCAGTGAAAAAAGCGCTGGTCAAATAAATGCATGTCCTGCATAATCCACCCGCAATGGGTGAAGTTACGAACCAAAACAAACAGACCGATACAACTGACCGTTTTCTAGTAGGGGGAGGAATCCCTGAATATCTCAAACCCGAATCATCGAGTCGTCGCAAGTTTCTTGCCACAGCAGGTGTTGCTACAGCCGGTGTCATTATTGGTGCCCCCCGTAGTGAAGGCGCATTTTTCGGCCTGATCGGCGATAAGCCTGTTCCCGGTATCCCGCATGCATGGGTTCAAGCTAAGGGATCTGACGTTCTTCGCTACGCTCGCTATATCCAAGGCCTTCGCCTTCGTAACATCACACCTCGTATGGTGCTGGCGCCACACTTTAAAACACGTGGTCGTACCCAGAATAGCTTGCCTCCCAAAGCCTATTGGAAAAAAATGGGACCCACTCTCAAGGTGATTGATGAAATGGTTACCCGTATCGGCGCACCTCTCCGTGAAATCAGCTCCGCCTACCGCAGCCCTACCTACAACCGTGCTGTGGGTGGTAAATCCAGGTCCTACCACATGCAGAATATGGCTTGCGATATTCAGTTCCGCGGTATTTCCTCTTACCATGTCGCATACGTTGCCAAGCAAATGCGCACCCAAGGCGTCTACAAAGGTGGTATTGGCCGTTATTCCGGATTTGTGCACGTCGATACACGCGGCTCGAACGTCGACTGGTAATACCAACAGACCGCAACCGGCTCTCACTTTTATCAAACTACCTGATCTTGTCATGAGATCAGTTTTTTTGTCTAGACCCCATGAATTTTCAAAAAACAACAACCGGTAAAGTTTATATTTTTAAATTATTAACATGTCTTAAGTTTTTCATTGCTAGTGATTTAGGTGCGTGGTAAATATAGCACGAAATTCACAAAGAAGCGGTATGGATCATTTACAAATCAATCAACAAGAGCAGCGCCTAGAGCAGGCGTCAGAGAATGAAGGCATTTTAGATGCTTATGGCCAGAAGTGTGGGCGGAGAAATTTTTTAGGACTGACTGGAGCCGCAGCCGCAGGTCTTATGCTTGGGTCAAATGATGCTGAAGCCGGCTGGTTCGGGTTCGGTTACTCGAGTAAACCCGTAGCGGGTATTCCTCAGTCGTGGGTTCGTCTTAAGGGCAGTAACGTCAACCGTTATGCCAACTATGTCAAAGGCCTTCGCCTTAAAAACATCACGCCACGTATGGTGTTAGCACCGCATTTCAAAACCCGCGGCAATGTTATCAACGACATACCTCCACGCAAAATGTGGAAGAAAATGGGCCCCACACTCAAGGTGATCGATCGTATGGCTGGTGAAATGGGCGTGCCTGTCAGACATATCTTATCTGCCTACCGCAGTCCTCGTTATAATGCCGCAGTGCGCGGAAATTCTGGCTCTCTACACAAGTCAAACCAAGCCGTGGATGTGGTCTTCCATGGAGCCACACCTTGGCATGTAGCCAGGGTTGCGCGTTATCTACGCGATACAAAACGTAAGTTTAAAGGCGGAATTGGCACCTATAGCAGTTTTGTCCACATCGATACCCGCGGCTACAAAGCCGATTGGTAAAGAGCATGGACATTCCTGTCCACATTCTTACACATGCTTGATTAGTTGATTAGTTGATTAGTTGATTAGTTGATTAGTTGATTAGTTGATTAGTTGATTAGTTGATTAGTTGATTAGTCCGCAGAATTTCTTGCGGCCAGCCCAGAGCAGATAGGCGGCAAGTGCAGATACAATGATGACAGGGCCCTGAAATACGGCGCCACCGCCAGCCATGAAGATATTGAAGGCGAGGATATTGAGGATTATGGGACCAAGGATCAGTAGGCCGAAGTTACGGGTCTTCGGGATGGCAACCAGTAATCCTCCTATGATTTCAAGGATTTTAACGAAGTCCATAAATCCGCTTTTTCCCGTGGCGGTGAAGAAGGCGATGACTTCAGGAGATGGTTTTCCCGACCCCCCAACTTCGAGGAGCTTGAGGAAATGGTTGAGTCCGAAGGTAAGAAAGGCAAGGCCGAGAAGGCCTCCAGCAATATTGGGTAGATGTTTCATGGTTATTTGTTTTTTGTTGTTAGGTTGTGATTGTTAAGTTTGTGAATTTAGGAAATTGCTTTTTCGAAGGCTGAAACAGCTTGTTTAAGCTGTGAGCTGATATCAGGGTTCTTTATTCCATAAGCTGAGAAGTTATCATAGAAGCTAGGCAGGCTGTATGCTGCTGCTAGCTCTGCCCCCATACGTGGGAAGGTAGCTTCACCTGCTGCAAGCGCAGTTGCCCCGCCTCGTGCACCGGGCGATGTGCTCAGAAGTAACATCGGTTTATCCTGCCAGACTTTTTGTTCTGCACGTGATTCCCAGTCGTAGAGGTTCTTAAAGGCTGCTGTGTAAGAACCATTATGTTCAGCGAGAGAGAGGACAACTCCGTCATATTCCTAGATGGCATCAAGAAATTGCTGTGCTCAAGCAGGAGTGCCGTTTTCTTTTTCCTCATCGTCACTGTAAATGGGCAACGTGAGGCCGTTGAGGGCAAAACTGGTAACTTCCGCCCCGTTGACGAGGCTTGCTGCATAGTTGGCGAGTTGTTGATTGATGGATGACGAGCTACTTGAAGCTCCGATGGCTAGTATTTTCATAGATTGAGTAATGTTAGTTAGTTGTGTAGTGATTAGGCGAGAAGGAAAAGGAGGAATTCAGAATCACTCTCGGCTAGGAGGTGAAGCCCGGTATTATTAATGGCTGCGTCGTCAAGGGAAGCTCTATCGCCAGCATGAAGCGTAGAGTTTCCGCGCTTTAAGCTCCCTTTGATCATCTGAATCCATGCATGGGGTAAGGATGACGTGATGTCATGGGTGATGCTCCGATCTGCACTGATCTGACCAAAGTAGATCTCCGCATTTTGTCGCATCTTTACCGAACCATCACGACCATTTCCTGATGCAAACCAAGTCAAAGCATTCCTTTGCTTCAGGGCATTGGTATCCATATCTGCATAGGCGGGATCTCCTCCTGGTTGATCAGGTGTGATCCAAATTTGTAAAAGGTGAGCAGGTTCAGTAGCCGATAGATTACTCCCGGAGTGCATCACGCCACTACCAGCAGACATGTACTGAAACTCGCCAGCCGTGATCGGCATGACCTCGTTCGTATGAGCGGCGAACGTTAATCTTGGTAGGTGTTATCTTTTGCATGGTGTCATCATGCATAAGCAGCATGCTTTTGACTAATACCCTGTTTTCATACTTAGCATGCATAAAAAACATGCTTGAGTATGCTTATTTATTTGTCTGGAATGAGGCATGAATTTGGAACACCTACGTAATTTCCTCGAGGTGACGAAGGATATGAATATCTCGTCTGCGGCACGCCGGGTAAGACTTACCCAACCTGCACTGAGCCGACAGATGGTGGTTTTTGAAAACGATACAGGCTGGTCGTTGTTCCAGGGTGGGCCGAAATCGATCAAGTTGACATGCGACGGCGAAGTCGTGAAAAGACTGGGACAAACGATGATCGAGGGCGTTGATCTAATAGGGAAACAGATGCGTCGTGAAATCGACGGAGATGAAGTTCGCATAGGTTACGCACCATCACTGGGTGGTGAAATTCTGCAGCAGGCTATGGGTCGGTTTTCCCAATTGCATCAAAATGTTCGAGTAACCATCGCCGATAGCACCAGTGAACAAATGATCAATGGCATACGCGATGGGCAGTTTGACCTGATCATCGGAGTAAGCATGGGCAACCCTGAAATTAGCTGGACTTCACTTCGACAGGAAGTTTTTGCAACGGCTGTGCCTGAGAAACACAGACTCGCAACAAAAAGAAAAATCAAACCCACCGATCTCGATGGTGAGAAACTCCTACTTCTATCCCGAGCCGATTACCCAGGCTATTGGAGTGAGGTGATGGAGTATTTCGAAGAGCACGGTATCAATGCCAAAGTGGCAGGGGAGTTTGACGGTATTGCCAGTCTTCGTCTGGACCTTGAGGCAAATTTAGGCATAGCTCTTGTGGCCGAACGTGCACGCCTAGGGCGGAAAATTAAACTGAAACAAATGGACCCTCGACCTGATCCCATTTGCGTAGCCGTGGGCTATCCCGCTGGCCGTAAACTGACACCATGGATTCAGGCATTTATCGCTGAGCTGCAAATGGCAGCCGCTTCCTAACAAGGGATCGATCTTCTTCTAAAGTTCCTCGACAACGATCGAGCGGGTCACACTTCGGCCTGCTCTATCAGTCAATGTAATGCGGTGTGTGCCTGGTGAAAGGATGGCTGTACCTACTCCATCGACGAAGTCGATTTTTAGGGTGGCCGAACTCCACGTTGTTGATTCCGGGGAGTCGGTGCGAAGTGGTAATTGTTTACCGTTACCTGGTAAGTCAGGGTCTAACATATACTTGGCTTCACGCGATGGCGATAGGATCCGTAGTGGAGCCTGGCTGATGACGAGTTGTGTGTCTTTTTGAGCTGCAGAAGCAAAACGGCTTTTATCCCCAGATGTAGAAAGCCACTCATTATATCTGGAATCGAGATAGACTCGGCCTTGGCGATCGTAGTCCGAAGGTCGGGAAGGTAAGGGGATTCGATCAATGGGTAAGGTTAAACGGACCGTTTTCTCTGTGCCTTTGGCTAAATTTTTTCCGGTATACTGATGGATATCGCAATCGACCATATCTGCAGGTCGGGTAAACCATGTTGGAACATGATCTTGATGAAGACGCATCATCGTAGCATGAAAAATAGGGCCCGCCCCTGTAACTCCAGAGATGCCACGCATCGGGGTATTATCGAGATTTCCTGCCCAAACTCCCACCGTAAAATCGGCGGTGAATCCTAAACACCAGTTGTCACGGAAATCAGTTGATGTCCCTGTTTTTACAGCGCAAGGAAAGGGGAGTCGGAGCTTTGAATGCGTGCCGAAGGCTGATATACGTGCGGCATTGTTCGTCATTGTCTGAGCTAGCATCCAGGTGGACCGATAGGATGCGATGTGTTTTTTAGCGACTGTTTGATCCATGAGGAACCGGACAGGCTGATGAGCTCCCATACGCCCAAGCGAGGCATAGGCATTGGTCAGTTCAAGCAAAGTGACATCACCACTTCCTAGGGTGAGGCCGAGCCCGTAGTGCCGTGGTGTTTCGGTCAAGGTTGTGATTCCAAACTCTCCGAGGTAGCTATGGAGTCGTTTGGGGCCACCAACAGCATTCAACATGCGCACCGCCGGAACATTGAGTGAATTCGCTAGTGCGTGGTGAATCGTTACAGGCCCTTTGTAGCTTCGGTTGTAGTTGACGAATGCCTTTTCCCCGCGCGCATCGGAATAGGATGTTGGAATATCCTCGATGATTGTGGCTGGCGTCATGCCGCCGTGTTCATAGGCAAGCAGGTAGGTAAATGGCTTAAGCGCGGATCCCGGCGATCTAGGCGTGCGTGAGGCATCAATCTGACCGCTGTTAGCATTATGGAAATCGGGGGAGCCGACCAGAGCAAGGACGTCGCCCGTCTGATTATGGATGACAACAACAGCTGCGTGTTGAATGTGTTTTTTTGTAAGTGTCTTAATCTGGTTACGAACAATTTCGGTGACGTCCCGTTGCAGTGATGATGAAAGAGTGGTGCTGATATCTTGCAGTACTGCAGCTTTGCTTCGCTTCATCAGTTCGACCAGATGGGGGGCTGTGTTTGGGGCACTGCCACGGCGGAGCTGGAGCGGTTCGTTTTTAGCTCGGTCGATTCGATCTTGAGGTAATCCATAGACGATGGCCATTCGATCGAGCACCCAGTTACGGCGTTTGATGGCAGTGTGCGGATAGCGGCGTGGGTTCAGTCGGCTGGGTGCCTGAGGAAGTCCGGCGAGTAAGGCGCACTCAGCTAGCGAAAGATGACTCAGTGGTTTGCCAAAATAATGCCGTGCCGCCTGCAGAGGACCTTGTGATAAATTACCATAATCGAGGTGGTTGAAATACGCCGTCAGGATATCTTCCTTACTGTGATTCATTTCAACGTGACGGGCAGTCATGCACTCACGGGCTTTGGTAAATAGATTCCGACTCGATTTTTGCGAACTGAGTTTCACCGTCTGTTGAGTAACGGTTGAGGCTCCAGAAACAAAGCGCCCCTCATCCCAGGAATCACGTAATGCCCGCGCCGTGGCTCGGAAATCGACGCCTCCATGATGATAGAAGCGCTTGTCCTCAGCCGCTAGAGTAGCTTGTATTAAATCATCAGGTATATAATCCAACGATGTTGCCCGGTGACGATAGTAATCAGATCGAACCCAGTGCCCCAAAGGCTCGCCGTCACGATCTAGCAGCATCACAGAACTACCTGGTCCCGAGGTGATGCTATCAGGAACAGGAAAAGCAAAGGGGAGAAGGTAATACCCCGCTAAACCGACCCCCAAAGCTGCAAGGCAACTATATGCCGCCTTGCGCTTTAAGTTTTTCGGTTGGCGTTTAAGCCAATCTGGAAAGCGGATCTTCAACTGTCTTCCTTGGTTTTTGGAGTTTGGTATTTGAAACTTAAAACGTGCTCTTATCTTACTCACTCACCATCGTTTCCTTTTTCAAGGTCGTCAGCGTTTTGCTATCGCTGAGTGCGAGTTTCTCAGGATCATACATCGCCTCTGCCTTAGCAGCAGGAGCTGTTGCGATACCGGCAGATGTGACACGTGCCAGATAGGCGATGCTTCGTGTGCCACCTCTCCATGAGCGGTTAATAAAGAACGATGCGCGGTCGGAGCGGAGTTCTTTGTGATTAATACTCCATGAGCTATCGGCGTTTGTTTTGAATCGTGAACTCTGGCTAGCGAAGTCATTGTTTACCGCCTCAAAAAGTGAGGGTAAACGGTCTTCAATGACCACGTAGTCGATGGCATAAGGGAAGGTGATGTCGAGGCTGACCTTGATCAGATCACCAACATGTGGTTGTCCCATGGGTTGGGTTTTTCCATCGGGTAGGAGTCGTTCATAGCGGCGGACGATTGATAGTCCATCATGCCCCCATGGACCCGTTGGTGCCAGTTGGGGTTTGGCACTTAGCTTGACGTTGGCAAATGCCAGGTTGTTGCTTGAGACAATCAATTTCATCCCCTCCACCAGTGGCACGCGAATCGTCTGGGTAGGCGATGTCGCATCAAGTGTGATGGTTTTTGTAGCTCCATTGGTGACTAACTGAAGTGTTGATGGTTCACGGTCTTTCTCCACGTTGCGAGCGTAGGCTGCCATGGCTTGCAGTGCCCATGAGTTACACCAAGTGGTGCGCCAGTGACCGTAGGGGTTACGCTTAGCGAGCATGTTACGCATGACTTGATGCACCTGATCGTTTTTCGGAGCAATCTCAGACCATGCAAGCACAGTCATGGCATTGTCCGAGTTGTAACGCATCCAGTGGTTCTTTGCCACACGTGGTGTCTTGTCCTGTAGTAAACTCATCACACTTGCGGAGTCGCCACCCGAGGCATTGATGGCTAGAGCGAGGAATGCACGTGATGTCGGGTTCAGCGCGTCACGGGAATCGAGCATTTTGTTTTGCAATGCCATCTCAGGTTTGCCGGCGAGGGCTAACACATAGAGAGCACGTGAACGGGTTTCGAAATCCCATTGGCGGTGATATGATCCGTCAACAACAGGTTTGGCTTTCAGCGACGCAGCCATCCATGTGGTCAATTTGTCGATGGATAGTTGCGGCACATCCGCTCCATGTTGACGGGCAAGGAGTAATCCGAGGCCGCCGTATGAGCTGGCCCACTTTTCTGGATTCTTTCCACCAGGCCAGTAGGCGAGGCCACCATCGCGTGTTTGCATCGTAAGCAAGCGGTCTGCTCCGGATTGAATCGCTTTGGCGACGTCAGAATCTCGTTTGTCTCTAAATCCAGGAACGAGGGTTTTGAGATCACGGACAGCAAACCATGGCATCATGGATGATGTCGTTTGCTCAACGCAGCCATAAGGATAGTGAAGGAGAAAATCGACTGCACCACCGGCTTCAAGTAGGAGTGAGTTAGATAGATCTAAGTCAATATGACCACGCCCTTCAAGAAGCTCTGGCTTGAGCCCTTGGAGGAGATCGTTCTGCCCATTTTTATTCAATGAAAAAAATTCAATCTGACGCATGAGAGGGACGGGGTAGGTCACCTCAAACTTGGTTTCAGCCATATCCGAAAGATCACGCGAAAGCACTGGGGTGAGTTTTTTATCTCCTTTGATTTCAAGTGGCTTGGCCGACCACACCCACTGGGCGGTGCCGGTGCTAACAAATTTGACATCAAAATACACCGTGCTCTGTCCTCCAGGTTGGAGGGTGATGGTTTTAGATGTAGGGGCACTCTGTGGTGTCTCGGTAATGCTTGTGGTAGCAAGGGAGATTTCCCAGGTTCCTTCAAATTCTGAGTTATTCTGCACCAAAACCTTGGGCTTGAGCTGGTCACCTTCACTGGCGTAGCGAGGAGCGGCAGGCTCAAGCATGATGGGTTTGTCCACGGTGTAGTCCGTGGTGGCGTCACCAAACTTGCTGCCACCATGAAGCACAACCGCAATGACACGGTAGCGTGTCAGTGTGTCAGGATTAGTAAATGTGGAGGTGAACTTACCATTCGCATCCGTCGTGACTCTGGGTAACCAAACTGCACACGGATTGAAGTCTGTTCGAACCTTGATGGGCTTGCCTCCACCAAAGGCATCTTCGCCTTCACCTCCACCGATGGTGAAGCCTTTGTTGCCGTAGTCTCGGTCGTCTGGGTTTTCAGCAATAAAGGTGGAAAACGAAGTTCCACATTCGACTAACAGAGGTCGTGGTGCGTGAAAGGTGTTCATCGGATCGGGGTTGTTGTATCCAGCCACTGCTAGTGTGCCTTCGTCCTCTGCATAGAGAACAACTTCGGCTCCTGCGGCAGGTTTTCCGTCAAACATGACAACAGTGCCACTGATGGTGGTGGGTTCGCCTGGGCGGTGCTGGCTGCCTTCGACTTCGAGGGCGACCTTGAGTCGATCTTTTACATTAGCCACATTCAGCGTGCAGTAGCCGAGTTTAAGCGCAGGCTCTTTGTGTTTACGTGGGCTATCGGTAGCACCACGAATAACAATCACGGACACGTAGGCATTGGGTGCGTCCATGTCGGTGAGGGGGATTTCGATCACTGGGTTATCAGCCTTCAGTTCACGACGATACTCACGGTGAACTCCTGAGCGCTCGACAGTAACAAGTGCCGTTCCCTCAATCGGAGTCATCACCAAAATCCTTGCGGTGTCGCCAGGCTGATAGCGTTTTTTCTCAGGGATGAGTTTGATTTTCATGCCATCCTGAACTGCCCATGGATAGTCCTTGGATCCATAGATATAGATTTGAGTCGCGGTGGAGAACGACTTGCCCTTGGTATCTGTTCCCTTGAGTGTGATCAAATGACGACCAGACTTCTCAGGCACAAACGGGAGTGTAAATGCTTTGTCCGCTGTAATGATGAGTTTCTGTTCCGAGACCTGCTCGGTCTTCTTCGTGTTTTTCACGGAGACTTTACCATCGGCTGATTTGATTTTTACAGCCTCATGGTATTCACGTTCGATGATGGCGGTAACTTCGACGTCATTGCTACGGCGTGCACCTGTGGTATCGACGGCGATCAGTTCTAATCCAGGTTCTTGACCTACGCGCACAATGCGGTCGATGCGGGAAACCCCGACGTATGTGTCGGCAGGGTGGACCGTTGTGCTGGATCGACTGGAGAGTGTCTGATCTCGAGCATCGGTGATCTCGGAATGAACACTAACAGATAAGGCGGTAGGGAATGTAAGTTTGGGAAGCTCGAATGAGATGTTGGTTTTGCCATTCTCATTTAACCGAGCTTCACCATTGCGGTCGGACTGGCCACGATGGGTATTATCATCACTGTATCCAAAGTAGTGACTCCAATAGTATGAGTCATAGCGGCGGTGATCGCCGAAGAGGAAGTCACGGAACTTGTCGGGGTAGAAACCTGTCTGGGTGGCATCGAAGAACCACTCGACGGTGCCTGCTTTGACAGGTTGCCCTTGATAATACTTGGCTTCGAGGTTCAGAGTGATGCTTTCGTCGCCAGGGTTTGACTTAGGGATGTCGGAAGTGACTTCATAGGCGTTTCTGCGGAATTCCTGCACGTTGAAGCTGTGATGGAAAATACGGTAGCGATCAACGATCCAGCTGTCTTCATCTTCATGCGCGGGATCTTCTGGGAAGATGATTTTCACGCGGAAACGACCAACCGTTTCGGCTGGTAAATTGAGGGTCTGATCGAAGGTTCCATTCGAAGACAGTGTGATTTCCTTATCGAGAAGAACTCTTGAAGCGCTGTCGCTGATGATCAGTTGCGCTTTTTTCCCAGGTGTTAGCTCAATCTGGTTATCGAGGAATCGGCGGACGATACCCTTGAGTTGGACTGTTTCGCCGGGGCGGTAAAGATTGCGGTCAGTGAACATTAGCACACTGCGTTTCCAGCCCGCGAGATGATTCCAATCGACATCCACGGGGAATCGCCAAAGCGAGACGGTGTCTAGGGTGTTGTCGAAGGGGATGATATAGCAGTCGCGACCACGGGTGGCGCGAAGATGGCGGGCAGCTTCATTGCGAGGAATGCGTGCGACACCATTGGCGTCAGTGGATGCTGAGCCAGCAGCTTGGGCGTCTTCGTTATATACCTGGAGCTTAACGTTGGGGAGTGGTTTGCCAGTTTGGCAGGAGAATGCGTAAACGACCGCTTCTTTGTCATTAATTTTCCAACAAAGTCCAATGTCGGTGAGTTGAACAAACGACTGGGCGACGCGATCACCGCCTCGTGCGGTTTTCTTGGCTGCTCCTTCGACGGAAACAAAAAACGATGTCGTGCGTTGGTCCTTGGGGAGGATTTCATTCCAGTCGAGGGCAAGCTCCCGTGAGGTATCGATTTTGTTATCGAGGAAAATAGTGCGATCATAAACGGTTTTTCCCGAGATGAGTGAGTAGGGCATCGGGTGTTCAGGATCGAGATCTTTGTTGTTATGACCGTTGCCGGTGTAGTGGCGATATCCCTGCATGGTGCGGACCACCTGATCGGGTGTGAGTTGTTTAACCCTAACACGGACTGACCCGATGTTGACGGTCTCAATGCCATAAAGGCGGTTGCCGTTGGCATACTGGGCGGAGTCGAAAGCTGGTAGGGCAAGTCCAGATGGAACGGTTTTGAACTCGATTTTTTTTGTCTGAGGTTTGCCGAGAATTAGACCGCTGCTCGAGGACATTGTGTGATTAATACTTACCTGCCATTTGTCATGGGCACGGAGGTCGCCAGTAACGGCAACGGTTTTCCCCAATACTTTGTATTTTGCGTTTTTTACTTCAGGGGTGCAATGAATCATCGCTGCGAGTTGTTCCTGACTCATTTTTTCAGGGACGGAAGCATTGAATGTGATATCGATCTGGCGTGGTTGGTTGGCTGAAATATAAGCATTCACTGATTTCAGTTCGAATGGATCGACGTCGCCAATCCAAATATTATGGCCGGATCGATCGACGGCAGTGTTTCCAACATTGGTTAGATTTTTAATCGCATGGAGATACCACTTATCGCCCACGGGAAGGGGAGCCGCGGCACTCACCATAAGGGCATTGGGGATAGGCTTGGATTTGTCGTTCTTGATAACAGCTTTTTTACCATTGCGCACGGTATTGAATCTTTCCTGCCATGTGCTACCCCGATAATAGACCGACTGAATATCTCCCCAAGTGGCGCGTCTGACTGTAGCTGCAACTTGAATACCATCTTTGTTTTTGAAAACGAAATGAGCTCCGGCTACTTTGGGATCCACATTGTCGTTGAAATATACGTAATAAACGGGCTGGCGGCTGTAACTGATCGACTTGGAACGTCGACTCGATCCCTGCACGCGAAACGGTTCGGATGAAACGGTTTTTAGTTTGATGGCTGGTAACGGAATACCGTCGCGGAAAGTTTGACCAACCGAGATGGAAAAAGTGTAGGTGACGCCCATCTTTGGCGCTTCTTTTGCAATGAACGTCGCCACATTGCCCGATTTCCAAACGAGAGATCCTTTGAGTGCGGGCTCGATTTTGAGGGTTATATTAGGTGTGATTTTGTTGATTTGGTCGTCATTCACCACGGCACGGTCAAAAATAACTTCGATCTTTGATTCGGGTTTTAATTGGGATGACGAGATTCTGAGTGTTGTAGCGGCCTTAACCTGGGAGGAACCGATGCAAATAAGTGCAAGCGCAAGGGTGAACTTGGCTAGTTGTTGAATTATGGGCGAGTGCGTTTTCATGACCGTGTTTTGTGTCGGGGGATTCGAGCTTTGATTGTTGGGCAGTTAGTAAGATCTAACAGATGGGTTGATGCCTAATTGGGTGAATATTTCACAGAAAGCGGTAACTTAACCGTATTATAGACTACGACGTATAATTCTGAGTATATTTCAAATTGATTGCAAGAAAATGTAAATAGTTTGTAAATCGCATTAATTGTCCAATCCTTGCGCTTGCATGGTGGTGGGCTCAGGGTAATGTCGCCGCCTGAGATGAACCAACCACTGAAAATAGCCGATCGCACCTTTACGTCCCGATTGATGGCGGGAACTGGAAAATTTGCTTCGAATGAGCTGATGCGAGACACCCTGGCATCATGCGGGAGTGAAATAGTGACGGTGGCTCTGCGTCGTGCCGATTTGACCGGAGGTAATGACCCACAGGCCGATATTTTGAAGTTTATCGATCCTGAGAAATATCTACTTCTGCCAAACACCAGCGGAGCGGTGGATGCCGATGAAGCGGTGCGACTAGCCCGTCTGGCTGTAACAGCAGGTCTGCCAAAGTGGGTGAAGTTGGAAATCCATCCTGACCCTACGTATTTATTGCCTGATCCGATCGAAACACTGAAAGCGGCGGAGATTCTTGTGAAAGAAGGATTTACTGTGCTTCCCTATATTAATGCTGACCCCGTACTTGCGAAACGATTGCAAGAAGTTGGCACGGCCGCTGTGATGCCCTTGGGCGCTCCTATCGGATCAAATAAAGGCGTAGTCACCCGCGATATGATTCGTATTATCATCGATCAAGCTATTGTTCCCGTGGTCGTGGATGCCGGTCTTGGTGCTCCAAGTCATGCCGCTGAGGCCATGGAACTCGGAGCTGATGCTGTGTTGGTCAATACGGCGATGGCCATTGCTTCAGATCCCGCTCGAATGGGAGATGCATTTAAACTCGCCGTCGAAGCTGGCCGTGCAGCCTATGAAATGGGTTTGCCTGAAGCTGACGACCACGCATCGGCCACCAGTCCGTTAACGGGTTTCCTCGAGTAAAAGGAGTAATAGGGCTCTGTGCTTACTCGTCGGCATAAGGATTGGTTTTCCTTTTTTCTCCTCTTTGTTTGTTGTTGGATGGCTGATTGCTAGCTGATGGATTGTCTTGGTTGGAGCCATCTGATTCGTTACTGGCACTTGAGCTGAGGCTTTCCTCTTCCATGACCTCAAACCAGTAACGCATGAAAAAACGTTTCTCCTCGAGATTGATAAAGCTTTCTGATTTTCCGATGATCGGACGAAGCGTCGTGGGCATCTGTAGGGTGACTAACATAAAGATGATTGCCCAGATGTTGAGATGACCACCACGGCCACCACCCATACTCTTTGAGGCACGCGCAATGACTCTTAGTCCAAAGATGAGACAGACAATCCATATGGCCAAACTGAGAAAACCAAAGAATACCAACGAGTTACTCGATCTGGAAAAGAGCCACACTACAGGGGCAAAGCCGACCAGCAGAAGAGATGTGATGGCAAGGAAGGTCAGCATCAGCCCAACAACATGCTGGATTTTGGCGTCCATGCCTCCAAGAGCTCCAAAGACGTCGAGGTGAAGCATCTCGATGAATTGGTCTGTATTGGTCGTCTGTCCGAAAAAATGCGTTCAGAAGGTCGCGTTAGCCTCGGCTCAGTATCCGCGATCGTGAAGCGTCCTCGCACTCTTTACATCGTTCAAGGTGTGGCCATGAGTAATCCCATCTTGACCCAAGCGGGTGAGTTTGTAGGTTTGACCGTTGCTCTCAAAAACTCCGGGGTCATGCCGATCGTGATGCCCGCTAAGTATCTCCGTAAGGTGCTTGACCAGGCGAAAGCGAAGCAGGCTGAACTTGCCAAGTAAAACGGACCATCAATCATCAAAAAGGCGCATCCATATCGGGTGCACCTTTTGTGTGTGATGGAAACCGCGAATGTCTAAAAAGACGATTGTATCAGAGATTACCGCATAATGCTTGCTTCATTAACTTATAGAAAGTATTAATTTGCCCATGAAGTTTGCTTTTTTACTCCTAATGGTTGCCGCATTGGTAGGGAATATTGCCCAAGCCGACGAGATGAGCATGGCCTCCGTGGATGTGCGTAAGATTTTTAACAAATGGAAATACTCGATTGATTCCCAGAAGAAGATCAATATGACCAAGGAGTCGCTTGAGAAGGAAAACAATGATCGCCTAGCTGTGATCAATGAATACCAGATGGAGCGTAGCCGTATGCATACACAGTTTAAGTCCGACGTGGCCACGATGAGCGATGCTGACAAAAAGAAAATGGATATCAAATTCAGGAGCTTCGGCCGTGATGCCATGGCGCTGGAGCAAGACCGCCGCGATTTCTTTGAAAAGGGTAAGCGAGTTCTCGCTAATGAAATTTCCAGTGAGGCGAAACTCATACTTGATCGTATCACGCAAACGGTGCAAGTCTACGCTCTTGAGAAAAAGTACCACATGGTAATCGAGATGGGAGGGCACACGACACGTAATTTGCCTCTGTTTATGCACCTTGAGGGGGCCGTGGACATCACCGATGATATTATCAAGCGGCTTAATGACACAGAGGGTAACTAAATACGCAATTTTTTTGATACCATGAAACTGACACTCGATGAACTAGTTTCTCTCACGGGAGGGAAACTCATCCGATCTCTATCTAAAACGGATAATTCCGAAAATGCCGATCGTGAAATCTCAGGCCTAGCAGCACTCGATGATGCAGGTCCTGAAGATGTTTCCTTTTTAGGGAATGAGAAATACTATCAGGATTTTCTGAAAACTTCCGCAGCTGTTGTGCTGATACCTGCTGAGGTGCCGGAATACCCGCCCAATGCAGCATTGATCGCGGTCGAGAATCCATCGGCGGCCTTCAGTATCGTGGTGAAGCATTTTGTTCAAAAGCAACGGAAATTTACCCCTGGAATCCATCCATCCGCACATGTGGCTGAAGATGTGGAAATCGATGCCTCGCGTGTCTGCGTCAAGGCAGGTGCTGTTATTGAATCGGGTGCCAGTATTGGCAACGGCTCGGAGATCGGTTGTGGCTCAGTCGTAGGCGTTGGTGTCAGCATGGGAGAAGACTGCCAGCTCCACGCCAATGTGACGATCTATGACGGATGTAAAATCGGGAACCGTGTGATATTTCACTCAGGCTGCGTCATCGGATCGGATGGATACGGCTATGAAGTCATCGACGGTCGGCATGAAAAAGTTGATCAAGTCGGTATTGTTCAGATTGAGGACGATGTGGAAATTGGTGCCAACAGCACGGTGGATAGAGCACGGTTCGGTAAGACAATCATCGGCCAGGGCACGAAGGTAGATAACCTCGTGCAAATTGCCCATAACGTGACGATAGGCAAACATTGTCTCGTAGTGGCACAGACTGGTATTGCGGGTAGCTCCCATCTGGGTAACTACGTCACGATGGCAGCCAAGTCCGGATGTGGGGGGCATGTCAATATTGGGGATAAGGCCGTGGTTACCGCCAAGTCAGCAGCCATGAAAGACGTCAAAGGCGGAGTTGTTTACATGGGTATGCCTGCGCGTCCTATGCGTGAGCAGTTGAAAAAAATGGCTAGCGTTGCTCGGTTACCGAAACTTCTAACTGAGGTCAAGGAACTGCGCCGCCGACTCGACGAAATTGAGTCGGCTTAAGGGTCGAGGAAATAAATAGGGTACCCGATCTTCTGGGTCTTTTTCCCACCAGTTGCGTTACCATCCATCTCGAATATCTCGATATACGAAGATGGAAAGCGGCTTACTGATGGAAAAAATTCCTGCGAATCTCAGGTACCCTATTTATTTTCTCAACCCTAAGTTTTCCCTCGAGATTCTCTTGGGCCTCGCGGATATTTCCCGTTTTAGAGTGGACTAGGCGGGCATTTGGGTGCAAATAGAGTCCGCCTTCCCCTATGGGTAAACGAAGGTATTTTAAAATGGATATTCAAATTGCTACTCTCTGTGACTTTGCCGCTGACTATAACGGCAAAATGGTTGTTTCCGGAACGATTGACGTGCTCGCTGCACCAGCCCTGCCTGTGGTTCAGCCACATTGCTGCTTGGCTCTTCGCCTATGCATTACACCCGACGACAATGGGCCTCACAAATTTTCTGTAAATATCATCGATGGAGACGGAAAGTCACTCGATGACAAGATGCCAATCGATGCCGACATGCCTGTCGAAATTCCTGAGGACGTTCCTTTCCTTCACCGCAACCTGATCCTCAACCTCCAAGGGCTGAAGTTCGAGGAGGCTGGAGTCTATTTCATCGATATCAGCATCGACGACGAACTCATTCAGCGTCTACCACTTCGCGTTGTGAAGGTTGATCCTCAGCAGCAGCAGCAGCAGCAGCAACAGCAACAGCAACCGCCAGCCTAGGCTGTAAAAACATGGACGGCCCGCGGGCAGATCGATATCGCTGCGCTTTGATTACAGGCGCATCTTCAGGTTTGGGTGCCGAGTTCGCTCGGCAACTTGCTCCCGACTGCGAAGCCGTCATTCTAGTGGCCCGCAGAGGCGACCTGCTGAAACAATTAGCCGACGAGCTTGGAGTAACATCTCCAGCTACCGAGGTTCATTGTGTTACCACGGACCTCACCGATGCCCTGGACAGGGAGGGCTTGTTTAAAATTCTCCAAGCCATGGAGCTTACGCCAGATTTGTTAATTAACAGTGCCGGCATGGGCGACTACGGTGAATTTTCCAGTGCTGACTGGAGGAGGCTCGATGCCATGATGCAGGTCAACATGGTGGCCCTCACTCACCTGACACACAGATTCCTACCTGGGATGATTGCCAATGGAGCAGGGGCTATTTTAAATGTGAGCTCCCTAGCGAGTGTTCTGCCGATCCCTGACTTTTCCGTTTATGCCGCTACCAAGGCATACGTGACCAGTTTTTCTGAAGCCCTGCGCTTGGAGCTATTAAATCACGGCGTGAACGTCCTCGCACTCTGCCCAGGACCCGTGCACACCGAATTCGGCTCAGTCGCACAACGTGGTGAACACTCGAATAAAACACCTGGTGGCGAAATGATTTATGTCGAGCCCGCGCAAGTCGTTGCCGAGGGGATTGCAGCCCTTCAACGGGGCAAAGCAAGGCATTATCCCGGTCTGAAAATTGCCATCGCGGCAGCGGCGTTCGGTCTGTTGCCGATGGCGGCTGTTCGTCTCATCATGGGGCGGAGACCGAGAAAAGGTTAGTTTAACATCTGCTCGATGCTTTATTATTGGGACATTGTCGGAACCTTTCTATTTTGTGTGTCCGGCGCGCTAGCTGGTCGACAGAAGGGAATGGATTTCTGGGGAACCTTCGTCATGGCTCTCGTTACCGGAACGGGTGGCGGCACGGTTAGAAGTATTCTAATAGGTGACGTTCCTCCTCCACTATTTATCGATCCTATTTACATCATTATCGCGGCTGTAGCTACACCCTGTGCCACTCTTTTTCCTGGCCTGTGGGATCGATTTAGAAGGGAGATATCCGTTGTGGATGCTTTGGGGCTCGGTGTCTTTGTCTGCATAGGCACGCAGGTGGCCATAGATCACGGTCTATCGTGGTGGGCTGCTGTTGGTATGGGCGTGGTTACCGCGCCCTTGGCGGCGTGATACGGGATATCCTCCGCACTGAGGTGCCGCTGGTATTTCGTAAGGAAATCTATGCTACCGCGGCGCTGGTGGGGGCGGTTTTATTGATTGGTCTGGAACACATGGGCTTGGATCGACAATTCAGCATTCCTATTACCACGGTGTTTATTGCTGGAGTCCGACTTCTTGCTATACGTTACGCTCTGAATCAGTCGTCCCAGTAACAAGGTGACTCCTAAGTCTAAAGTAAACGGTTGACTGCAGTAATCTCCCTAGGTGGAGAATTTCTCAGAGCTTGCTGCAAAGAATCGTTATCCACAGTGAGCAGTGAAAGGGGCGGGGGGCACACAGAATAAATGTTAATAACTTGTGAGTAAGTCTGAGGATAGCCATGTTAATGGCTGTGTTAATAAACTGTTAGTAACTAGGTGGATAACTTGCCTTCAATAGCTTAGTTTTCTAATGAATATCAATTACTATTATTGCATAAATAAACGATTATGTAACTTATTATAAATAAGTCATCCTTTATTATTATGGTGGATTCATGAATGATTCCAATCCTCGGCAATATCCTCTGAATAGCAGTTCATCACCGATTGAATCATGGCCCGACCACTCTGCTCCTCGTCTAGAATCACTTGATGAACACCAGACTCGGAAAGCTCAACCAGGTCGTGGGAGAACTTGGTGCGGGCGTAGACAATGACGGAGGGATTCATTTCTCGGATCGTGGGTAGGGCGGCTAAGACGGGCTCCTTGATTGGAAATGTGAATGCGATGGCACGGGCTGTTTCAATGTGGGCGAGTTGAAGAGCTATTTTCTGTCCAGCATCCGCGAAAATACACTTCACACCCTGCTTGAGTAGTCGCTCGACGGTGGAGGCATTCATCTCGATCACCGCCACTCGGATGTTCGCCTTGTGCAAATTCTCATGGAGGTTCTGTCCAACTGGCCCATACCCGCAAATAATCACGTGATCACTGAGCTCATGAATCTTGCCAGCCATGCCCAGGGCCTTCTTTGACATCGGTGCGCCCTTTCGCTTGTTCCGCAGGAATCTCACACCTGGAACGCTCCATTTCATCAGCGATGGAACCAATCCCATGGTCAAAGCTGTGCAAACGAGAAGGATTTGCTCCATAAAAGGCGTCAGTGCGCCCAATTCACCAACTCGGTTTAGGAGGACGAGCGAAAATTCACCGGTGCTGCAGAGAGCGGCGGCGGTGGTAAGCCAGCTACCCATGCGTAATCCGGATATACGGGCTGCAAGGGCTACAATGCTGCCCTTGAGCACAAGGATCATTAGGGTGCAGCCCAGAATGATCAGCCAGTGATCAAGGATGATATTGACGTCAATCAGCAGGCCAATAGAAACGAAAAAGACCGTCAAAAATAAATCCTTGAACGGTAAAACCTCGGAGAGCACTCGATGGCTGTAAATGGAGCCACTGACAACCACCCCAGCAGCAAAGGCTCCCAACGCAGGGCTCAACCCTAGGAGGCCTGATGCCACGGCTACCACACCACATAATCCAACCACAGTTACCGTAAAGAGCTCGCGACTTCTTGTCTGTGCTACGGCGGCAAGGATTTGCGGTATTCCGAAACGACTGAGCAGGATAACGGCTGCGCAGAAAGCGATTCCCTTGATGAGCGCGAAACCAAGTGATGCGATTGGGTTATCGCTACTGCCCAGTATGGCAGGCAGTAGAACCATGAAGAGAATGACGGCGAGATCCTGGAAAAGTGCTATTCCTAAGGCGACACGGCCCTGCGGGCTATCGGGCTGGCCCATATCCTGAAATGTCTTAAGCGATACGGCCGTCGATGAAAGCGAAACGGCGAAACCAATGGCAACGGCATGATTCAGAGGTAATCCCAATGCCGAAGCGATTCCCGTTCCAGCAAGAGTGCAGAGCAGCATTTGAATGCCACCACCAAGGAATGCCGGACGTTTGAGAAGCTTAAGTTCATCGACCGAGAACTCGATTCCCAGTGTGAATAGCAGAAGGATTATTCCCAGCTCAGATAAAGCGTGAATCATCGAGCCCGAGTCGGCACCGGCCCAGTGCAGGATTCCACTGTTGGCTAATACCAAGCCACAGAGGAAATACCCAACGAGTAACGACTGCTTGAATTTGGACAGCACCAAAGAGACAACGACAACGGAGGTGAGGATCAGCGTTAGAAGGATAAAAAACGCGGGCACGGTTCCAGTAGAAGCAAAGAGATAGGGCACGTTATACAAATACTCCCAACTCGATCTAATGGCTACACGAAACGACAAAAAGGATGGCGGAATAACAAGAATTGGTTACATCTCATCTATGGTAACGAGTCATGAACGCCGAAGCTTTTTGCGAACCCTGTCACTGGGGAGTTTGGCAACGTTCATTGGAAACGGTTCAAGCCGTGCTCAGGCAGCGGTGAAAGTCACACCGAAACTCAAATTTCTTACCCAGGAATCAAAGGGATACGATGATGCTCGGCAGCTTTTTAATAGTCGACTGAATTTCCGCCCCGCATTGATTGCCAAGTTCAATTCAGGCAAGACAGATAAGACGGAAAAGGAAATCGCAGCAGCCTTCAAACACGCCCATTTGAATAAGCTCCAGGTGACGGTCAAAAGCGGAGGGCATAGCTTTGAGGGATTTAGTTCCAATAATGGAGGCATGATGGTCAGCCTGTCAGCGATGACGGGTATGGAATACGATGCCAAAACGAAAACAGTCAAAGCGCAACCTGGTTGTCGACTTGGCCAAGTGGGATCGGTGCTACTTTCCAAGGGACGACTTCTCCCCTCCGGCTCCTGCGCAGGTGTTGGCCTAGCAGGACTCACACTCGGCGGCGGGTATGGTCTATTCGCTAGGAAACATGGACTGACCTGTGACCACCTCACGGGACTACGCATGGTGGATGGGAAGGGGGATATCCACGATAGTGATGACGATCCCGAAAAAGGAGCCAAGCTCTTGAGGTCTGTCGTGGCGGTGGCAATGGGAACTTTGGCATTATCACGGAGCTACGATTCAGTACGGTAGCCGCGCCTAAACTTTTTAGCAGTCAACGGATCAGATATCGGAAACTGACACCTGAAAAAGTCGGCGAGCTCGCCAAACTTTGGTTCACAGCGACAACCAAGCTTCCCAACGATGGCTTCTCTGCCTTTGTCTTAAACGGCAGCAGCTTGACCGTCCTGATTACTTTTTTTGACAAGGGGACACGGGCATACGTCGAAAAGGCATTTCAACCGATGCGCGACAAGGCTTGGCGAAACGAAGCCATTCGCGTCGCACCCACAGCGAGTGCGATCACGCGCTATTACGGTCGACCTGGACCCCTGCCATTTAAAAACGCATCAGCGGGCTACTATCGAGATTATGATCATATCGCCAAATCCATCCCGGCCATCGCTAAGCAGGTGGCTAGGGTTTCAGGCACGGTCTGGCAGATCAATACACTGGGTGGTGCCATTAATACTCTGGAGTTTGAAAAACAATCCGTCTACCCACATCGCGCCTATCCGTGGCTAGGCGAGATTCAAGGCTACTGGGATAATATCAAACGAGAGGGAATCTGTGTGGAGAACGTCGCCACGGTCCAAAAACTAATCACAGCATGTGGTGTAACAGACCACTATCGAAACTACCCTGATATCGATTTTAAAAACTCGGGTAAAGCCTATTACGGAGAATCGGGACTCGAACAGATTTCAGAGATGAAAAAACTCTACGATCCCGACAATACGATACATCATCCGCAGAGCGTGAAGGCAAATTAGGACCAGTTTGTAACCAATAGTGTCCTGCTATAAAGATAATGCAATCGAGTCATAAAAAACGGCCAGTTCCTGATGAGGAACTGACCGTCGAATTGATTCGGTTAAGTAACGTAGAGGGAATTCTTAGAGTAAATCCTTAGAAGGGTTTTCCTTCGAGCGCTTTGACCTCTTTGATCGTTATCTTAAATGGCTCAAGAGCTTTGGTGATGACTTCTTTGTCCAAATCACCGGCTTTGACGAGGTGAATGGTGATGCCGCGATTCACGTAAGCGCCTGCAATTCCGTCGAGTTTTTCCAAGGCCACACGGACCTTATCATTGGTGTTTGCTCATCCGGTGCCGGTGACGGCGAGGGCGTAAGCTGATTCAGGGACAGTAATATCTGCCAGCTCAAATGAAGCAACACCGAGGCCTTTAGCTGCGATGGCTTTGGTGGTTTTCTCTTTATCGAGCGCTTTGCCGTCTTCCATCACGACGGTGGCACGAAGTCCGGAGAAGAGGATCTTTTTGACGCCTTCCTGAGTTTTAAGAGCCAAACTGGCTCTTTGGGGAATGCCTCATCCCTTGCCGCTGACTTGGACAAGATAAGCTGAGACGGTGTTGGTGGCGACAGCTTCAGCTGCAGGCTTGAGTGGAGCTGCTGGTGCATCGTCCGCAAACACGGGCAGCACAGCAAGACCAAAGGCGGCCAGGCCGGCGGTGGTGGTGGTTAGTAGGGTAGCTTTCATATTGAGTAAATCCTGATGGATTGTGGGAAAATACATCTAATATAGAGGG
>JASJLI010000094.1:0-5380 GCA_037620805.1 Akkermansiaceae bacterium | reverse complement strand
GGCCTCTTCGTTTGCAATGGCGCCGGCCTTCCAAATCCATACGGGTTCGGCGGCACAGGCCTGCAGGGAAAAAAAGCTCAAGGTAATGAGGAGAATATGGTGATGTTTCATAAGTTGCTGTTTAAGGTGATATCGATGGTGAATGGCGGCTAGGGGGCTGATGAGCTTTGGAATGAGGAGAATGGGGAAAATGAAAAGAGTGAATTCGGCAAAATCTGAGCGATCAACCTAGCTTGTGAATACACCAGGGTCTAGGATTAAACAGGTTGGTTTTTGTATGAAATCGGCGGGCAGGTCACTTGCCGCCCTTTTTGCAATCCTCGGACTGACCTCAATCTGAGCTCCGTTCATTCCGGGGTCACGCAAACGGAATGGGCTTGTGTAAAGAGAAGACGTGACTGCTGATAGAGGTCAATGATCTACTCGCCAACTTGAATGGTCGAAAAATCACTCGAAGTGCCTTTAGAATAGAGACCGATGAATCTAACCTTCTTGAGGTCTTCGGGGAGTCTTTGTTCTAGTCGGGTTTTGCCGATTTCAAGAATGACCACGTGCTTGGCAAGATCGATGGTGACCTGGGCGGTGAATTTTTGTTTGGTGTTGAATTTGGTTTTTTTAGCGGTGCCCTGTCCGACGTTGACCCAACCGCCTTGGAAAATTTCGTGGGTGCTTTTTCCGATGGCGGTGCCGACTTTGATGAGGCTGTTATTGTCTGCTTTTTCACCGAAGCAGAAGAAGGCGTTTTTGGTGACGGTGTCGACGGCGGCTTGGTAATCGAGTTTGAAGACAGCACGATCGGTGCCTGAGAGTGGTTTGTCTAATTTCCGAAGCGCAACGGCTTCTCCTTTTGAGACAAGGCGGTGACCGAGAGGGGATTTCCTGACGGTTCCACCGAGGACGATGGGCCAGTCTCCCGATTCGTCTTTGCCTTTGCCAAGCGCGGCTTATTTTTTGGGTTTGCCGCGGCTCTTTTTGGTAGGTTCGCTTTCCCACCATTCGCGTGGGCCTTCGGCTTCGATGCCTTTCCAAACTTCGAGAAACTTCTTTTTCATTTCAGCGAGTTTTTCCGGTTTCTCGGTGGCGAGGTCTTTTGTCTCCTGCCAATCTTTTTGGATTTCGTAGAGTTGAAATTCATTGAGTGATTCGTCGGCAACAATTTTCCAATCACCAATGCGCATGGCGGCCCGGCTTTTCGCGGGGGCGATGTGAGTGCGCCAGAAGAGTGGGACATTGCGGTCGACGTTCTCGCCTTTGAAAGCAGGGCGGATATCCGCTCCATCGATGGTGCGATCTTTCGGGGTGTCGATTCCGACAATTCCAAGAACGGTGGTGAAAATATCGGAGCCAATGACGGGAACCTTACTTACCCTTCCAGGAGTGATTTGTCCCGGCCAACGAACCAGTCCGGCGACGCGGATTCCTCCTTCATGACTATCACGTTTGCGACCGCGAAGTCCGCCGGTTGATCCCTGGGTTCGTCCAGCCGCTTTGCGCCCTTCTGGGCCGTTGTCGGAGGTGAAAAAGACAATGGTGCTCACGCGGACTCTTCAGCGCTTGAGGTACCACGCAAAGACACTTTTCTCCCGCCTTCTGGATCGTCTGTAAAAAACCATGCGGGTGACGCGCCACCTTACGGATTTGATTTCCCGTTCCACCACCACCATGAAGAGAAATCACAAGTGGAAGCTTGTCATCCTTCTTCACTGTATCTTTTCCATAAACGGCATATTCTGGATTCAACGAGATTATTTTCTTCGCCAAATCCTCCGGCAATTTTTCGATCTAAAAAGGAATCATCTGAGCACCGGCGAGAGTTGCCACTGAGATGAGGAGAAAACACATCGTGGAGGATTTTTTCATGCTCAAAATGATAGCAATTTTTGAACTCCAAATCAAGTCAGGGAAATGGGATGCGCCTACAATCCGCGAATCTTCTTCATGTCGCGCTCGGCCATCGGTTTGCGCACTTCTTTCTGCCACGCTTTGGACTTCTCGCTCACATCGCTGTCGTCGGCGTATCCCTTCCTCAGGCCATCGAGCTGTGCCTTTAGATCCGCCTCAAGCTTCTCTGTTCCGGCCTTGCCGTAGATATTGGTAAGCTCATCAGGGTCGTTGACTAGGTCATACATCTCCCACTCCTCGCCGAACTGATAGAACTTCATCAGCTTATGCGTCTCGGTCCGGATTCCGTAGTGGCGCGGCACTTGGTGGACACTGGGGTACTCGTAGTAGTGGTAGTAGATGCTCTTGCGCCAGTCGGATGGCGTCTCGCCTTTTAACAATGGGACTAGTGAAGCTCCTTGCATGTCTGCTGGGATCTTCGAACTGGCGGCTTCCAGAAACGTTTCTGCGTAGTCGAGGTTTTGTACCATCAGCTTGCTGCGCGATCCTGGTTTGGTTACGCCCGGCCACTTCACGATCAGCGGCATCTTCAGCGACTCCTCATACATCCAACGCTTATCGTACCAACCGTGGTCGCCGATGTAGAACCCCTGGTCTGACGAATAGATCACGATGGTGTTCTTGTCCAAGCCGAGCTCTTTCAGCGTTTCTTGCAAAACCCCCAAACTCTCGTCGACACCGCGCACGCAGCGCAGGTAGTTCTTCACGTAGCGTTGGTATTTCCAACGCACCAGATCTTTGCCGGTGGGTCCTAACTTGTGGAAATGCTCGTCTTTCGGGCGGTAGAAATCGCGCCAGGTCTTGAGCTGCTCAGGCGTCATACGCTGCATGTTGCGCCAAGCGGAACGATCTTTGCTCAGCGTCTTTTCGTGAGGCGACTCCTCGAAGTCCGGTGTCAGATCAACGAATAGGTCGAAGTTTAAATCCATATGGCCGTCGATTTCTAGCTCCTGGTGGCGCGCGGGCGGCGCATTGTCTTCCCACTTGTCGAATAAGGTCGCGGGCTCTGGCATCGTGACGTTCTCATAGAGTTTTAAATGGCGCGGTGCCGGCATCCAGTTGCGGTGAGGTGCCTTGTGCTGGACCATCAGGCAGAACGGCTTGTCCTTGGAGCGCGAGTTCTTAAGCCACTCGACAGCAAGGTTTGTCACCACGTCGGTGCAGTGTCCCATGATCTTCTTCTTCCCCTCGGGAGTGATCATGTCCGGGTTGTAGTAGAGTCCCTGGCCGGGTAGGACTTTCCAATCATCGAATCCTTGTGGCTTGCCCTTGAGGTGGGACTTGCCGTAGAGGGCGGTTTCGTAGCCGTTTTTCTGCAAGATTTTCGCGAAGGTCTGCTGGTTCCAGTCGAACGAGTTGCCGTTGTTCATGAAGCCGTTCTTGTGGCTGTGCTTGCCGCTCATGATGACGGCACGGCTCGGTCCGCAGATCGAGTTGGTGCAGAAGCTATTCTCGAAAAGCATCCCCTGAGCGGCGAGCTTGTCGATGTTCGGCGTCGGATTCACCGATTTCAGCCAACCGTTGTAGGCGCCGATGGCATGTGGCGCATGGTCATCGCTGAAGACGAATAAGATATTGGGTCGATCGGCGGCGTTACAGAATGAGAATGGCGCGGCGGCGAGCAGCAGAAAGAGGAAGATGCGTTTCATGACCCCTGTTGTAAACCGCGCGAGCGATTAGGGCAAGCCTCACACTAGCGCAATGCTTTCTCTTTATGCTACGTATCATATTGCTAGAAATTTGCTTTTTGGTCACCGTTTGTTATTACTCCCTGGGGAATAGGTTTTCACTTTCAGCCTCACCCCTTCGCTTGTCAGGGTTGAAATGACAGACAGCTCGATGAAGTCAGCCGCTTTTGTCGAGCGGATTTTAAGGCCAGCCCCTTCGCTGATGCTGCCTACAAAGCCGGTAAGAATACCTGCACCAATTAGAGGAAGCCCTAATATATGTAATTGCGATCCGGTCGCTAAGAGTCCCGTAGAAACGCCACCTAGGTTCCGGCTTGATGAGCCAAGGTTCGGGTAACGGTCATATTTAACAAAGTAGGAATGGCCATCCCGGGCATTGAAGTTCAGGGGGACCTTCTTCTTGCCGCTCTTAGGCCAGTGAAATTCTACGACGGCCTTTACTGGCCCACTCGGCACGCGTGTGGCACTGCCTTTAGTTTTTTTCCCGTTCACTGAGACGATGCTAAAACCCGTTAGTTCCGCGCGATGTTTGCTTGCGGGAGAGGCATCGAAATAGGCCTCACCGGGCTTCAGTTCTGGAACACGATTTGCAGCACACTGGCAGAGGAGTAGGGCGCTGGCAGCGGCGGCGATGAGTGATAGTGAAATGTTTATTTTCATAATGTTTTCTATGTGGATTTCTGAGTATCGGGCCCCCTCAATCAGCTAATGCGGCATTCCTTTATAAAACGGTTGGCGGATTTAATATGTTAAGGAATAAAAGTTAGCAGCGTGAACAGCTATCCTACTTCTGCTAGAAATTATTCTTTAGAACTTTGAATTTGCGTAATTCGAAATTAACGGAGTCTCCGTTAAAAAGCGGTGTCAAGCCGCGCGCACTCCAAAGCAGCTACGCTGCAATTAAAAGGCTTAAGTTAATGGCAGGTAACACTCTACCAGTTTTTCATCCTCAACAAAAGTAGCCAGGTCACTCCATCCTAACTCATCCTCAAACTCTCTCAGCCATACTTTAATCTATTCTCGTTCGGCGCTTCCCAACTAAACTCATAAAAACCATCTGTCCCTTGAAGCTGATAATTGAAACAGACATGTCCCCAATCCGAAAACAATCCGTGAGATCAATGAGTGATCTTTGTAGTTCCATCGATAGTGGTGATAATGCGTACTCGATCACCAGCTGTAAATGTCACATCAGAGCCTTGCACAACAGCCATTGTCTCACCTTCATCTGTTTTCACGGTGATTTCTAGTCCCTTTTCCTTGGTGATACCCTCTTCAGCCACGTGCCCCAGAATTGCACCGAGGACAGCACCCCCAAGCGTCGCCAATTTTTTGCCATCTCCTTGACCAATAGTTGTACCTACTACACCACCGATTACACCGCCTGCAACAGCCCCTGCTCCTGATTTTTTCGCTTCAATCTCAACTTCACGCACATGTTGCACTGTTCCCATTTCTACAACCTGCCTCTGCCCTGCCTGGCTGCGGGAATAAGTATTTGGTGACTTGCTACTTAAGGCACAGCCTGAAATTAGAAGCGATACAGATAAGCTAACGATAATAAGAATTATTTTTTTCATATGAATAATATGGCCAGATTTACTAAATTAATAAAGGTTTTTTCCTAAAAGAAAATTTATGGGGAGATCTGAGGTGGACCCCGAAATTCAGGCCAGGAGCTAAGTTATAAATGTGGTGGACAGGAGCGGTAAAATAACCGAACCCAAATCACAAACAATGAAAGCAAAACGAAGAAGACACGAACCCGAATTTAAGGCCCGCGTTGGCTT
>JASJLI010000093.1:0-3969 GCA_037620805.1 Akkermansiaceae bacterium | reverse complement strand
GTCATTATGTTGACCGCCCGTGGACAAACAGAAGATCGGATTCTTGGTCTTGAAGTTGGGGCTGACGATTATATGACCAAGCCGTTCAGTCCCAAGGAACTCATGCTTCGGGTGAAAAACCTTCTCAAACGATCCGGTAGAAAAGCCAGTGGTGCCGAACTTGAGTGTGGACCGTTTAAGTTTGTGAAAAACTCGCTACTCTTTTATGTCGATGGCGAACAGGTTGATCTAACCTCTACAGAATTCAAGTTGATGCTTTACCTTTGCGAACGTAAAAACAATCCGCAGGATCGGCATGATATCCTAGTCGACGTGATGGGCTACAGCAGTGATGTCCACAGCCGAACACTAGATACCCATATGAAACGCCTCCGCAAAAAGTTGGAGACACGCGCAGATCTTCTGGAGACGGTACGTGGTATCGGTTATCAAGTTTCCATTCCCACATCGTAAATCGTAGCTGAATTATGCTAGAAATTATTCTTACCGTTGCCCTGACTGCCCTTGCTGGGTTCATAGTATGGCAGCAACGGGTTCACCAACATGAGTGCAAACGCCTCGAAAAACGAGGCCGAGAAGCTCGTAAGGAGGCTTTGCGTGAGCGGGACCAGCTTCTCGATGCTCTCGGTGATGCGTTTTTATTGGTGAATGAAACTAGCCAGATCGTTTTTGCCAATGCCTGCGCGCGCACTATAGTCAAAGGTCGCCGACTCATGGGTCGCAGTATCATGGAGGCGTTTCTCGATGAACAACTCTCTGTGGCGATCATGAAGTGCATCCGCACGGGTAAGCCGATGCAGGAACAAGTTACGCTGCACTCGACTTACACACCACTTGGAGCAGCCGGCGAGCAGGGTGTCAGTGCCTGGGTGATTGACGCCGCTCCGTTGGAAAGTCATGGCGACGAGGGATTAACTCGTGTGGTCATCCGTGATGTCACCAATGAGTATCAGGCAGATCAAGTGCGACGCGATTTTGTGGCCAACGCCTCACACGAGCTGCGCACGCCTATGGCGATTATCAACGGCTACTTGGAAAACCTGCTCGATGATGATATCTTGGAAGAGCCCACGACCACACGCAAATTCCTGACCACCATGCGAAGGCATGGTCAGCGTATCTCCCGACTCGTTGAGGACATGCTGATGATTTCAAAAATGGAATCAGGTGATTCGATGACCCTCAACAAAGAGGCATTCTTGATCAAGGAATGTGTGCAGGATGTGCGTGACCGCCTAGAGTCGATGATTTCTAATCAACAAGCGAAGGTTGATATCGATATCATCCCTGACGAACTCAGCCTTATAGGTGATCGTTTCTACTGGACGCAGATTATTTTTAATCTCGTTGAAAACGCCCTCAAGCAAAACCCAAATCCCGGGCTCTGTGTAGTGGTCGGTGCCGAGCAGCATGATGAAGGAGTGAAAATCTTCGTGTTCGACGATGGAGTAGGAATACCCTCGGCGGATCTTCCCTACATTTTCAAACGGTTCTATCGTGTAGAAAAACACCATTCCCAAAGTGAGATCAAGGGCACTGGCTTAGGTTTATCGATTGTTCGTCGAGCCATCGAAGCCCACGGGGGCGAGATATCAGCAACGTCGGTTCCCGGACAGGAAACGTGTTTCACGATTAACATCCCCAATGATAACTCCTAGTCGATGGGGAGTTCACTCGGCACGGATGTGTGGTGGGTGGTTTTTTTATTGATGAATGCGTGGATGATATTCGCAGCTAGAATAAAGGTAGCTCCCAGATAGAAAAGTGAGTTTAGTTCCCGGTATTCGTGGAAGATCAGAGCGGCGAGAATGATCCCATAGACAGGCTCAAAGTTCATCGCCAAATTACTGGTGAATGCTGTGAATTTCTCCAGCAATTTGATGTGGAAGGAAAAGGCCCAGACCGTGCAGACGACAGATAACACAGTAAGCCAAACCCAATCCATACCTGTAGGAAGATGTTCAAGGACAGGTATTCCAGCAATGGATGTGAAAATCAGGCAGACGACAACGGCTCCGAACATTTCGTAGAGTGTCAGCGTCTGCGGTGCAGTGCCCGAGAGTGCAAATTTCCGATTCAATACCGGAAAGAGAGAAGCAAATAGGGCAGAAATAAGGGCGCAACCAAGTCCTAGTGCGTGATCCCAGGAGGCGCCTACGATCAATAGTAGTCCAGGGATGACCATCAATCCCAGTAACAACTCACTGATCTTTGGCTTGCGCCGTTCGATGAGAGGTTCAGTCATAGACGTAAAAAATGAGGTGCTTGCCATACCGGCGAGGCAGACGGAGATATTGGCTAGTTGGATACTTCCAAAAAAGGTGATCCAGTGCATGCCGAGGATCAATCCAATGCCGAGAGCTCGAATGATAAATGCCCGCTCCATTTTGATAGGGGCCCGCTTTGAAATGGCCAGCCATATCAGCATGATGATGGCCGCGAGTCCAACTCTCCATAACACTAGAATGGGGGCGGGGAGTGAAATCATCCGACCTAGGATCGCCGTAAACGCATAGACGAATATGAGAAACTGTAGTTGGTGATAAGGGCGTCTCATAAGTTCTGCGTAGGGCGTGGTTCAGGAGAAAAACAGATCAGCTCACAATGAACCACCGTAAAAACTCGACTTCAGGTGGTATCTCACACGATGTTCGTCCGACACAGGAAAGTAACGATGAAGGAGGCCCCCAATAACCAGCAGAACACGACTCACAGACCATCGTTTGTGAAAGAAGCTTGGGCGACTTTATGTCTGGCTTTACCTCTGATTGCCGGACAGGTGGGGCAGATGTTGATGGGTGTGACCGATACGGTGATGATTGGTCACGTTGGGATTGTCCCTCTAGCTGCATCCACCTTTGCCAACACTTTGTTGATGGTGCCATTTCTATTTGGTATCGGGCTACTGACCTCAATTTCCATCAGGGTATCTCAGGGGAGAGGCGGAGAACGACACGATGAGGTTAAGGACGCGGTGAGGAATGGCACATGGGTGGCATTGGCCTTGGGGCTGATCGTAGTGGCGGGGATTGGAGCAACGATACCGTTGCTGGGGAAATTTGGACAAGCTCCAGAAGTTGTAGACGCCACACCGGTGTATTTGTTCCTAGCCGCATGCTCTCTGGTTCCCGCTTTAGTTGCGATGGCATGGAAGAATTTTGCCGATGCTCTAAATCGACCATGGGTGCCGTTCTGGATTTTGCTTTCGGGTGTCGTGCTCAATGTCTTTCTCAACTGGCTTCTTATTTTTGGAAACTGGGGTCTGCCCGCACTTGAGTTAGAGGGGGCAGGATGGGCCACGCTAATTTCGCGTTGTTATACCGTTGTGGTTCTTTTCCTGTGGATCACACGATCTGCGAGGGTGAAAAAATGGAGTCCTGTAAGGTGGTGGGGACGCTGGAATGGTAAAGAGTTTCGCGCGCTATTAGCCTTGGGTATACCCGTAGGTCTTCAGTTGGTTGCAGAGGTGGGGGCCTTTGCTGCTGGTTCTCTGATGATTGGTAGTATCGGAGTGGTAGCGCTGGCTGCCCATCAGGTAGCGCTGACTTGTGCCTCTACTTCGTTTATGGTTCCTCTCGGTGTGGCGATGGCTATTACCGTCAGAATGGGCGAGGCCTCAGGTGGTGGAAGTGTTTCTCGACAACGGACTATCTTACTAGGAGGTTGGGCCTATGGTTTGGTGTTCACCGGCATATCGATGCTCGCATTCCTACTGTTTGGTCGATGGATCGCATCACAGATTGTGGCCGATTTGGAGGTGATTGAGTTGGCGACGGGATTGTTGGTTATTGCTGGGGTTTTTCAAATCGTCGATGGATCACAGGTTATTTCCTCGTCTGCGCTACGTGGTTTGGGCGACGTCAAAGTCCCTGCAGGGCTAGGGGTTTTTTCCTACTGGGCCGTAGCAATTCCAGTAGGGGCCTATCTTGCTTTTCCACAAGGGTTAGGCGCCCACGGTGTTTGGTGGGG
>JASJLI010000092.1:0-41123 GCA_037620805.1 Akkermansiaceae bacterium | reverse complement strand
AAGAATCGGAGGGTATAGAGCTATTTTTGGCTTAAACCCAGATCCCGAAGCCAAGCCAGAGCAAAAGCTGCTTTTGATCAGCGTTGCGGTGATTGGTTCACGTGGCGGAATCTATAAAAAATAAGGTTTCTTCTTTGATCTGACTCCCTGACTTCAAGACTCCGCCACCGAGAGGGGTCAGAGAGGGCTCCAGTCCGTGGATTGTGGATTGATAGGAACCTTTGTCGTTGATTTGAATATGAGCCGATTGCAGACTCTATTCGGCTCAATTTTATTGTTTATGTGAGCCGATTATGTGGTATAATCGGCTCATGAGCTTCAACTGGCAGCACAAAGATTGGCCCAATTTCAGTTGTGACCTTTCCTCGTTGGAACAGTCATTGTTGCTTTTTTCCGAAAGAATGGGGCGATCCAGCGGCTTGTTTGTGGGCTTGTCCGAAGACGACCAGACAGCATCGATGATCGATATGATGGTGGTCGAGGCGGTGAAAACTTCCGAAATCGAGGGCGAAATGATCAGTCGCCGCGATGTCATGTCATCGATCAAAAACAATCTCGGCCTGAATCCGACTCCTGAGTATGTGCAGGATCGCAGGGCCGATGGTGTTGCCGAACTCATGCTGGATATTCGGGACAGCTTTGCGCAGCCCTTGAGCGAGGAAAAACTCTTTGCCTGGCACCGGATGTTGATGAAGGGTGACAGCTTGGTTCAAGCGGGAAGCTGGCGCACCCATGAAGAGCCCATGCAGGTGGTTTCCGGACCCATAGGCAGACAGAAAGTTCACTACGAGGCGCCACCATCGGATCGTGTGCCAAGCGAAATGAAGGCATTTGTCCAGTGGTTTAATGACACGGCACCAGGTGGTAAGACTGCCATCGTTAGCCCCTCGGTTCGCGCCGCTGTTGCGCACCTCTATTTTGAAACAATCCACCCCTTTGAGGATGGAAATGGTCGTATTGGCCGGGCGGTTTCTGAGAAAGCCTTGTCACAAGGGTTTAACCGTCCGGTATTGCTCAGCTTGTCCCGTGCCATCGAGGCAGACAGAAACGCCTATTATGATGCCCTTCAATCAGCTCAGTCATCGAATGAACTAACAGGCTGGATCAGTTATTTCATAGCGATGGTGCTCGATGCCCAGGCTGAAGCTGAAGAGCATGTTGAATTCACGCTGAAGAAAGCGAAACTCTTTGACCGATTTGCACCTGAACTCAATGAGAGGCAATTGCGTGTCTTGCGCCGCATGTTGGAAGAAGGGCCAAAGGGCTTCAAAGGTGGCATGAGTGCCAAGAAATACATGAGCATGACTCAGGCTTCCAAAGCCACGGCAACCCGCGACCTGCAAGATCTTGCTAGTCGTGGGATTTTTGTGGCTGTTGGGGGCGGTAGGAGTACCCGATATGAAATTGATCTGCGGTGATCATATCCAGTCTGCATTAGAGCGCAGCGACATCCCCAAGTCTTCTTTCGCGAATGTCGGCTTTTTCGCGGTCAAAAAAAATACTGCCAGGAACCGCGGCAATGACGGACAAACTGTGGCTGCTACCTTTCGGTCCTGACCAAATTCATCTGCCGACACTCCACAGTCCTGACAGCGCGGGTTTCTTAATACTTGCGTGGGGAAATGCAAGAGGATTTGTTTGGGGTTTTATGCAGCAAGACGTTGTTTCCTGCGATTTGCGTAAAGGCTATCACCCGCCTTGGTGAGCTTTCCCAGAAAAAGAGCGGTGGCAGCCGATAGGAAAAGCCCTCCCGTGAGGAGGCCAAATCCGCTGAATGAGCTGATTCCGAATAGCAGCCATACAAGAGAGCTGAGCATCATCACTCCGATGCCAGTGAGGGCAAAGCCGATGATAAGTCCGTAGCTGATGACTGAGATAGCGGGGCCGCCCCAGCCCTTGACGCGCGTTGCTGCGCGTTTGGCTTGAGTGGCACACTGGTTGATGACGGGATGATCGTTGTTCGATGTAGTTTGTTCGTTCATGACGTTGCTGACTGTGGCAGCGATTGATGAATGTTTGATGAAACGGAGGTGAAAAATGGGTGAAACATTGAAGAATTTAGGGGGATGAGGATGATGGCTCAGACCCTGATCACTTGACATCAGATCGAGTAGAGTGAAGATACCCCCATGATTCACGATGACCTTCAAACCGCTCTCAACGCTCAGATTAATCAGGAACTGACCGCTGCTTATAACTACCTTGCAATGTCCGCCTACTTCGATGCCCAGAATCTTGATGGTTTTGCAGCTTGGATGTACTTACAGTATGAAGAGGAGCAGGCGCACGCGATGAAGTTTACGCGTTACCTCCAGGATCGAGGCGGCGAGGTCGAGCTATCCGGCATAGGTAGTCCACGTAGCGAATTTTCTGATCCGCTTGAAGTCTTTAAAGAGTCTCTTTCTCAGGAACAGAAGAATACAAGTTCGATCAACAATCTCTACGCATTGGCAACGAAGTTGAATGATTATGCGACACAAAGCCAGTTGCAGTGGTTTATTGATGAGCAGGTGGAAGAGGAAAAAAGCGTCGAGGACGTGATCGCATTGTTAGAACGTATTGGTGACGACACAGCAGGGCTTCTCTACTTGAACGATAAGCTCGGCGCTCGCACTCCTGATGCGGCAGAGGTTTAATTTTTCTTTTCAATCGCTTTCATCTGTCGCTCGAGATCTTCGTCAAAGTCGCTGATGAAAGATTGATCCTGGGTGATTCTGAATTTTTCAAACTCACACTCAGCGTGGTCTTTGGCGATCGCGGCGGTGATTTTTCCAGCGTCCTTAAGCACTTCGCGGTCGTCGAACTCTAGGAAGGCGTCGAGGTTGTAGTGTTTAGTGGTGTAGTTTTTGCCGTCGGTGGCAGTTATCCGGAAATTCCGGATAACTGAATTGAGGTCAAGCGTTTACTTGGGCTGCTCACAGAATCAACATGCAATCCCCGTAGGAGAAAAAGCGGTATTTCTCTTCCACGGCTTTGGCGTAGGCTTCGAGGATGAGTTCCTTGTTAGCAAAGGCGGAGACGAGCATGATGAGGGTGCTCTGGGGGAGGTGGAAATTGGTCAGCAAACAATCGACAATCTGAAAATCGTAGGGCGGATTGATAAAAATATCCGTCTCTCCAGAGACGGCACTCAATTGGTTTTTGGAGTTTGAATCTTGAAGTTTCCCGCGTGCGAGGCTCTCCAGCACACGGGTGCATGTCGTGCCGGTGGAGATGACACGTCCAGTTTGTTTGGCGGCGTTGATGCGGTCGGCTGTTTCCTGACTCAGATGATACCGCTCAGAGTGCATGTCGTGATCCTTGACGAACTCTGCTTTGACAGGGCGAAAGGTGCCGACGCCTACGTGGAGTGTTAGGAAGGCGTGATTGATGTCTGAGAGGATTTCAGGCGTGAAGTGCAGGCCGGCGGTGGGGGCGGCGATGGCTCCTTCCTCGCGAGCGAAGGTAGTTTGATAGCGGTCGCGGTCAGCGACGTCGCTTTCGCGATTCATGTAGTGGGGGAGTGCAAGCCTGCCGTGTGTCTCCTCATCGACCTCACGGTCCCAACGGATGATGCGGTTTCCGTTTTCCAAGATGGACTCGACGGTGCCGATAGCTTCGCCGACCTCAACGGTGCGGCCAGGTTTCATTTTCTTGCCAGGTCGCACGAGGCATTCCCATTCGAGTAGTGAGAGTTTGTGGGTGCAGACGAGTTCGATTTTATCATCGTTGGAAAAGAACCGGGCCGGGGTGACCTTGGTATCGTTAAGAACCAGCAAGTCGTTGGGTTTCAGATAACTTGGGAAATCCGCAAACATCCGATGCTCGATCTCGCCTGTGTCACGGTGGATGACCATCATACGCGAGGAGGCGCGATCGTCTAGCGGTCGGCTGGCGATAAGTTCCTCGGGCAGGTGGTAGTCGAAGTCGGTGGTCTTGAGCACGGGATGGTTTTAAACCTCAAACTCTAAGTTTCAAATACCAAACTCCAAAAACCAATTTAATGCGGCTTCGCCCGCGTTAAATACATGCGGCAGCGTGTCTTTGCTTTCCCTTGGTATTTGGAGTTTGGAGTTTGGTATTTGGAACTTAAAACATTTGGTATTTGGAGTTTGGTATTTGGAGTTTAGTCTGTCGCCGTGCCAGAGAACCAAATGCATCGCCTCCAGGTGGATGGGAAATTTTTCCGATCTTCCAAGAATGGTGGCGAGCGTGTGTTCTTGAAAATGGTGACCTATGGTCCATTTTCTGAGCCACGACCGAAATCGGTGGCGGACGATAAGGATGAAATGGCGAGGATTGCATCGGCTGGTTTTAATGCTGTGCGTGTTTATGCGGAGCCAGACCAGGAGCTGCTAGATGCGGCGCAGGAGGCGGGGCTGTGGGTGTTTGTGGGGCTCGCTTGGGAATACTGGTGTGATTTTATCTCGAAGCCGTCACTACTCAGTGTGGCTCAGTTGGCGTTGACTGATGGGCTGAAGAGATGGGGGCGGCATCCTGCTGTGGCGGGTGTTTTTGTAGCCAATGAAATCCCTTCCGACATGGTGCGCTGGATGGGGGTGATGAAGGTGCGTCGGGCGCTGGAGGCATTGATAGAACTCGGCCGATCAAAATCCCCTAAGCTGCTGTATGCGTATGCCAATTTTCCTACCACGGAATACATGGAGCCGGACAATGCCGACTTCACAGCGATGAATGTCTATCTGGAACGACGCGAGGATTTTGCCAAATACTTACCGCGACTCCACAACGTGGCCGGTGACCGTCCGGTGTTGCTCAGTGAGTTTGGTTTTGATACTCGGAGAAATAGTGAGGCTGGCCAGCGGGATGCGATGCTCTGGTGTGTGCAGGAATCGTTATTAGCCGGAATGGCCGGGATGACCGCTTATGCGTGGAGCGATTGCTGGCTCAACCGTGGGGTGGTGATGGAGGATTGGGATTTCGGTCTGACGGATCGTGAGGGGAAACCCAAGCCGGCACTCACGGCTTTGGCGGAAATACTGCCAGCGGTGAAGGCTCCCGAAGACGGGATAGTGCTCAACGATTGGCCAATGTTCTCTGTGGTGGTTTGCACCCATAATGGTGGCCATCGAATGAAGACCTGTTTGTCGGCACTTCAACTTATTGATTACCCGAATTACGAGGTAGTGGTGGTTGATGATGGCTCTACAGACAACACAGCGGAGGTTGTCGGGAAATTTAATGATGTCCGGTTGATTCGCCTTGAACATGGCGGGCTGAGCGTGGCAAGGAATCGGGGTGCTGAGGAAGCAAGAGGTGAGATTATCGCCTATACCGATGACGATTGCGAACCGGATGCAGCATGGTTGACGTGGTTAGCCCATGCCTTTTTCAAGGGTGGCTGGGATGCTTGCGGTGGTCCCAATTTGCCGCCTACTCCATCGGCTGATGACGATGTTTCAAGCTCTGTCGATGAAGCTGTAGTAGCATCAGCTCCCGGAGCCCCATCGCATGTTTTGCTAGAGGATGGCGAGGCGGAGCATCTTCCGGGGTGCAATATCGTTGTTAGGAAAAAAGTGCTGGAGGCGCTTGGTGGTTTTCACTCCGACTACCGAGTCGCTGGAGATGATGTGGATTTTTGTTGGCGACTGAGGGATTCTGGTTATCGGATGGGCTTTTGCGGTGCGGCTTTTGTATGGCACCGCAGGCGGACGACTTTATGGCGATATTTCAAACAACAATATGGTTACGGTAAGGCCGAGGCTCTGCTGATGAGGGATCATCCTGAACGGTTCCGTCGGGGTAGTGGTGCATTATGGCAGGGTCGCGTTTACTGTGGTGGTGCCATGACGGTGGATGTGGGTAGTGTGATTTATCATGGTGCGATGGGCACGGCTCCCTACCAACAGCTCGCTCTGACCATGCAACCACAGCGACCGATTCCTCAGGAATTTGTCGGCACTGAAGCCAAGATTAAGTTATTCCTCGCTGAGACGATCCAACCTCGAGTGCGCAGCTGGGCGCGTCGATGGCACAGTCTGCGCTGGCGCGGTAAGGTGGATCGCATTTCGAAAAAGCAAGAGTATGTGCTGGTCGATAGTATGCGCCAGTATGATGAATGCGAAGCTCGGTGGTGGACGGAAGGTGACTTGTTCAGAGATTCAGTGCTGGAAGCGGTCCTTGAGGATGGTTGGCTTGCATTGGAAAACGACAGTGATTGGGACTTTGAACGTCTGGGATTACGATTAGTTATTGCCTGTGAACCCCACGCTACTGGTTCACTGGTCTTGACTCGGATGGAAATGGATTCTCGAAATAAGGGGCGCCTGCCAACTGATTTTGTCAGAAGGTTGGAGGGGCTTGGGCTGAAGAGAGTTTGAGATAGAGTTGTGGAATCGTAGGCTTTTTATAGATAAAGTCATTTTCCATTGGCGTTATAATCATGTGAGACGATTGTAACTGTGGATTGGCCCATTCTATGGTCTAATCGTATGCAACGGACTGGCAGTTTCCTTTTTAAATAAGAAGTAAACAACTTCCAGTCATTAACCCAATAACAATCAAGATTATGGAAACAGAAAACAATCACGAAGATATGCCTCAGGACTCATGCCATTCTAATGCAGATGCTAATGCAAGTGCTGAAGAAAAACGCCACTTTGAATCCTGCTCCGATGCCTTTCAAGCAGGAAAGGATGACGCTACGGCTAGGGCCCGCGAGGCGGCGCCAAAACTGAAGGCTGCCATTGCCGACGCCATTTTTGATGTCGCCTATGGCGCTACCTACGGTGCTGTATTTGCCGGCACATTTGCCAACGAATTTGTGCCGAAATCGGTCAGAGATGCTGTCGAAAAAGGTGTCGCCAAAGGCGCGGCTGCCGGACGGACTGCTGCCGACAAAGTGCGCTCAAAGGTAAAGCCAGCGACTGAGTCAGCTACCGACGACGGTGGAGCCATTGAGCTGCCGGCTCCTGCATAAAGTGCCAGCCTAGAAACCAACAAGAATTTGTGTGTAGGTCGGTGTTCCAGAGATGGGGCGCCGGCTTTCTTGTGTCTAACTTCTAACTCCTGTCTCCAGAAAATCAATCTTTTCGAGTCAGCTCCACAAAAACATCTTCCAACGTCGCCTTATGACGATGGAGTGTGCGGATCGGCCAGCCGTACTGAGCGGCGAGGTTAGCGATACGCTCACGGGTATCGGTTCCAGAGTCCACCAGAATGGAGAAACGCGCCCACTCGTCACCCGATTCCTCCTCGATGATTTTTTTGACGTGGTCGAGTCGTGCCAATGCTCCGGAAGCTGTTTCAGGGTCGGCATGAAGCTCGACGGTGATTTTTCCTGCTGCACGCATTTCACTGACTAACTCGGCGGGGGAGCCGGTTGCTTTGATTTTTCCTTCATCGATGATGATGACTTCGTCGCAGGTCATTTCCACTTCGCTGAGGATGTGCGTGGAAACCATGATGGTGTGGGTTTCGCCCAGACGCTTGATCAGATTACGGATCGACCGGATTTGATTGGGGTCGAGACCGTTGGTGGGTTCATCCAGAATGAGAAGATCGGGTTTGTGAACCAGAGCATCAGCAAGGCCAACGCGTTGACGGAATCCCTTGGAAAGCGTTTTGATCATTTTGCGTCGGACATCAGTCAGCCCACAGAGGTCCATGGCTTCGCCGATGTGCTGTCGGGCATCCTTTCCCTTCAGTCCCTTGAGCTGGGCTCGATAGCGGAGGTATTCGCGGACGCGCATTTCATCGTAAAGAGGCACATTCTCAGGCATGTAGCCGATTTTGCGTCGGGCTTTGAGCGATTGGCGGAACATGTCATATCCCGCGACTTCGGCGCTACCAGAGGTCGGAGGCAGGTATCCAGTGAGCATACGTAGCGTTGTCGTCTTGCCGGCACCGTTGGGCCCGAGAAACCCGACAATTCTGCCGGTGCCCACTTTGAAGCTGATGTCGCTGACGGCTTCGTGCCTACCGTATCGTTTGGTGAGATTGCGGACGTCGATCATGAAAGGATGTGCGTGGAAATAGGATTGAAAAATATGTCGCAAAAAACACGACGTTGTGCGTTGACTCTCTAGGGGTGCGCCAGTAATTAGAACCAAGTTCTATCACGCACCAAGCAAGAAAAGCAACTAGTACCTCTTAATTCACTTTTTCCCATTTATGAAATCATCGGTATCAGCCCGTTTTAACGCGGATCTACTGGAGCAAAAATACGATCAGTGGTCTGAAGACCCTCAGTCAGTGGACGCTGATTGGTCGGCATTTTTCGAGGGGTTCGAGCTGGGAACAGCTCAGTTGAAGCAACGAGAAACGGCTCAAGCAGCACAATCGGTAGCTCCTGCAGTCAGCCAAGATCCTATAACTGTAAGCATCACAAGTGAGGCACCCGTGCCGACCACAAATGTTGAAGTCCAGTCGGATGACGAGCATTACCTGAACTTCCGTGGAAAAGTAGTCAGCCTTGTCTATAACTACCGCACCCTCGGTCACACCCAGGCCCACCTGAACCCTCTCGATGAGGGGGCTGTGAAAAATCCCCGACTTGAACTTTCCCAGTTTGGACTGGAAGAAAATGATTTAGAGCGTGTAGTTTCCACACAATATTTCCGTAAAGGTCAGAAGATGAAGCTGCGCGAGATGATCGCAGCCCTTGAGGAAACATACTCCGGCTATCTCGGAGTGGAGTTTATGCACATTTTCAACACGGAGATCCGGAATTGGATTCGCGACCGAGTCGAGTATCGTGATGAGCCCGCTACTCAGCCACCGTTGGAAAAGTCCAAGATTTTGTCTTGGCTTCTTGAATCTCAGCTCTTTGAGTCCTTTCTCGCAAAGAAGTTCCTCGGTGAAAAACGTTTCTCTCTCGAAGGTGGCGAGGCAACGATGGTGTTGCTCAATACCATTCTGGAAAAGTGTCCCGTTTCCGATGTTCGGGAAATTGAAATGGGTATGGCCCACCGTGGTCGTCTCAATATCCTGCGTAATTTCCTCCAGAAATCACTCACTACCCTACTTTACGAATTCACACCTAACTACGTGCCCGATCTCGTGGCAGGTGACGGCGATGTGAAATACCATCTCGGTTATGAAGGTAAACGCGAGCTCCCCGATGGCGAAATTCGAGTCAGCCTAGCGGCTAACCCGAGCCACCTCGAGGCCGTGAATGCTGTGGTTGAAGGGAAAGCCCGCGCCCGTCAGCGCCTGATCGGAGGTGATGATGTTCTCGAATCCGAGCGCAATGTCACCGAAGAACACCGGAAAAAGGTTCTTCCCATTCTCATCCACGGAGACGCAGCCTTTGCTGGTCAGGGCTCAGTTGCGGAGGTGTTAAACCTTTCCCAGCTTCCCGGATACCGCACCGGTGGCACCATCCACATCATCATCAACAACCAGATTGGTTTCACCACCATGCCGGAAGATGCTCGCTCCTCGCACTACGCAACGGATGTGGCAAAAATGATCGAGGCACCCGTGATCCACGTTAATGGCGAGGAGCCAGCCGAACTCGTCTGGGCCGCAGAACTTGCCTTGGAATTCCGACAACACTTCGGGCGCGACATCGTCATCGACATGTATTGCTACCGTCGTCACGGTCACAACGAGGCTGACCAAGCTGCGTTCACTCAGCCACACATTTATAAAAAGGTCGACGCTCGTAAACCGATCGGTCACCTCTACAAAGACCGCATCGTCGCAGACGGATCGCTGACTCAGACTCAGGCCGACGAAATTGAAAATGCCGTCATGCAGAAGCTCAATGATGGTTACGATCGTATGGTCAAACACATGGAGGCAGGCGACCGTACCGTCTTCAGTGGTTCCACCGCCGAGCCACAGCCGACCTACTCCCACGCGCCATGTCCTACAGGTATTTCCCGCGACACCCTGCAACACATCGGCAAGGTGCTTACGGCCGTGCCAGAAGGTTTTAATCTCCATACAACACTGGCCAAGCGCTTTATTCCACGCCGTCAGGATGCTCTTAAAAATGGAGGGCCATTCGACTGGGCTTTCGCCGAGTCTCTCGCGTGGGGATCATTGCTAATGGAAGGTCACCCGGTTCGACTGTCTGGTCAGGACGTACGACGCGGCACCTTTAGTCAGCGCCATGCAGTCTTCACTGACTCAGAAACGGAAGAAAAGTTCATCCCTCTGAAGGTCATGTCAGAAGATCAAGCGAAGTTCTGCGTTTACAACTCCCTGCTCTCAGAAGCTGCGGTGTTAGGATTCGACTATGGTTATTCGCTTGAGAGCCCTAACATGCTTATCATGTGGGAAGCTCAGTTCGGCGACTTCGCCAACGGTGCACAGGTAATTATTGATCAGTTTATTTCATCAGCTGAATCCAAATGGCAAACACCAAGCAGCTTAGTGATGCTTCTCCCTCACGGTTATGCCGGTATGGGGCCGGAGCACTCGAGTGCCCGACTTGAAAGATTCCTCCAGCTCTGTGCTGAGAAAAACATTCAGGTTGGAAATCTCTCCACACCTGCCCAGTATTTCCATGCTCTGCGCCGACAGAAAAAGCGTGGTTTCCGCAAACCTCTTATCCTGATGACTCCCAAGAGTCTGCTCACGCGCCCTGAAGCAGTTTCTACTGAAGAGGATTTCCTCGAAGGTGCCTGTTTCCAAGAAATCCTTCCCGATGTGAAGGACTTTGAAAAGCCTAACGAGGTAGAACGCGCCGTCTTCTGCACCGGTAAGGTATTCTATGATCTCGCCAAGTATCGTGACGAGCAGGGAATCGAGAACACCGCCATCATCCGTGTCGAGCAGCTCTATCCATTTAATATCGAGATGCTCGAGGCAATTATCAGCCAGTATCCACAAGCACGCAAGTGGGTATGGGCACAGGAGGAACCACGGAACATGGGGGCGCGTTCCTACATCACACCTCGCCTTGAGACCGTGCTTCGCTCCCGTATTCGCTACGCAGGACGCAAGGCGTCATCCAGCCCGGCAGCCGGCTCTAAGGCTCAACATATCCGTGAGCAGAAAGCGCTCATTGAGCAAGCATTTGAAGTTTAATTCACCATCTAACCTAACAAGAAATAATTCCCATGGCTACAGAAGTCAAAATTCCTAACGTCGGAGAGTCAATTACCTCCGCAAATGTAGCACGCTGGCACAAGCAAGACGGAGACTCCGTTGCTAAAGGTGAAACCGTTCTAACGATCGAGACGGATAAAGTTTCCAATGACCTTGATGCCGACTCTGCTGGTATCTTGAAAATACTCGTGCAAGAAGGTGAAGAAGTCGCCATTGGCACCGTTGTTGCAACGATTGAGGAAGCTGCCGTTTCTACAGAAACCCCAGCGGCTCAACCCGAGGCTGCGATAGTCCCTGAGCCTGCTGCCTCCGCTCAGCCAGATGCTCAGCCAGATGCAAAGCTGATCGAGATTAAAGTTCCTGCTGCCGGCGAATCAATCACATCAGCCAGTGTCGGTCGATGGCTTGTATCCAATGGTTCCACTGTTTCCAAAGATGACGCCTTAGTTACCCTGGATACAGATAAAGTTTCTACCGAGCTGGAAGCTGAAGAAGGAGGTTTGATCGATATTATCGTTTCCGAAGGTGAAGAAGTGCCCATTGGCACGGTGATTGCCACGATTACTGTGGGGGCGACCGCAGATTCTAGGCCTGAGCCTGCTGCAGCGCCAGTTGCCGCACCTGCAACGGTTGCACCGGTTGTTAAACCAACCCCTGCTCCTGCTCCACAAACTCCTGTTACAGGTATGAAGCCTGATCTCTCAGTGGCTCCAAGCAAGCCCGAGCGTGCTGGCCAACCTGAGAGCGAGGACGATGGACGAACTACTCGCCGCAAGATGAGTATGATGCGCCGGAAGATTGCCAGTCACCTTGTTAACGCGCAGCAGACAGCCGCCATTCTCACCACGTTTAACGAGGTGGATATGACGGCTATCATGAAGCTGCGCAAGGAGGTGCAGGAAGATTTCATCAAGAAACACGGCTGTAAGCTCGGTTTCATGTCGTTCTTCGTAAAGGCCACTGTGCAAGCACTCAGGGATGTTCCTGGCATTAATGCCCGCATCGATGGCACAGATATTATTCAGAACAATTTCTACGATGTTGGCGTCGCCATCGGAACCGAAAAAGGTCTCGTGGTCCCTGTTCTCCGCGACTGTGAGAAAAAAGGTTTCGCCGACATCGAACAAGACATTCTCGACTACGCCACTAAGGCAAAGGATGGGAAAATTGAATTCACCGATCTTCAAGGTGGTGTGTTTACGATATCTAACGGTGGAGTCTACGGCTCTCTGCTCAGCACCCCGATCCTTAACCCGCCTCAGAGCGGAATTCTCGGCATGCACACCATCCAGCAACGCCCGATGGCCGTGAATGGTGAAGTGGTTATCCGGCCGATGATGTACCTCGCCATGAGCTACGATCACCGCCTCGTCGACGGCAAGGAGGCGGTTACTTTCCTCATCCGTATCAAAGACTGCTTGGAGAATCCAAGCCGCCTAATGTTAGAAATGTAAACGTCGAATAATGGAGCACTTTTTGACGTTCTTGAAAGGCTTCGCCATGGGCGCAGCTAATGTGATACCGGGTGTTTCCGGTGGCACGATAGCGTTTATAACGGGCATCTATGAAAGATTGATCGATGCACTGAAGTCGTTTGATTTTAAAGCCATCCGATACCTTCTGAAATTTGATTTTAGAAGCTTCGCGAAGCATGTTGACCTGAGTTTCCTTGTAGCTCTAGGATTGGGTGTCGTTACCAGTATTCTGACACTCGCAAAATTACTTAAGGAGGCTTATGGGGTTGAGCCTGTATGGGTAAACGCTTTCTTTTTTGGCCTGATTACAGCTTCGATTTTTGCTGTTGGGAAGATGGTGAGAAATTGGAGTGCTTTGCAAATTGTTAGCTTGTTGATCGGGCTAGGCTTAGCCGTATGGTTGGCGTTTCTTAGTCCGGCAGCTGAAGATGAAAACCCTGCTTACTTAGCTGTATGTGGAGTGGTCGGGATGTGCAGTATGATCATTCCCGGTGTCTCAGGGTCGTTTGTACTATTACTGATGGGTAACTATAAGTTGATCGTGCTGGATGCGGTTAATGATCTCCGCCAGTTGAACTTCGCTGATTCGTTGCCTATTTTGATTCCAGTTGGGGTTGGTGCTGTTCTTGGGCTTGTCGCTTTATCTCATGTTCTGAGTTGGCTTTTTAAACGATACCATGACACAGTCGTCGCTCTCATAACCGGTTTTGTCGCTGGCTCTCTGGTGATTATCTGGCCGTGGAAAAAAGCTGTTTATTCAGCTGATATCCCAGATAAAGTAATCTCTTGGGATCGGTATATGCCCAATTTTAGTCTGAGCCATACTTGGGCGGCTGTTGGCCTGTTAGTGGTTGGTGTCGCGATAATCGTTGTTACGGAAAAGCTAGCCAGAAAGCACTAAATAGGATTTCAAATCTTGATTGGCGGCTTTAGTGGGTGGGGAAGCATGACGATCTTTTATCATGTGATTCATATTGTTATTTACCATTTGGATGATGCTTAAAGGGCTTTTTTCGGCTCCTTTGGCCAGCTTATTGATGCCTGCAAAGGGTTACGCTACCCTTGACAAGCTGTGGGGGCATCTCTACCTAGGTCTTTAGGGTCTCAGACACAGTGGTGGGCCACAATACGTGTTGAATGCTATTATTAGGCTGATTTTGTGGTGGGCAAAATCCTTATAGATGTGTTGAATAACCACCCCCCCGCACGACACATGGAGCAATTGCTTAAAAACGAAAAAGACTACAGTTATATCGAAATTGGAGAAGGAGAACCAATTGTAGCGCTACATGGATTAATGGGCGAGTTGAGTAACTTTGAGCATGTGATTCAATATTTTGGTGCGAATGGTTATAAGGTCATCATGCCAATATTGCCTATCTACACGATGCCTCTCGGCAATACCACCGTCAAGGGGTTGGCTGATTTTGTGCATGAATTTATTTCTTACAAAGCTTTGGATAAAGTCATTCTACTAGGCAACTCCCTCGGCGGGCATATCGGTTTAAGTTACTCGAAGCTCCATCCTGAAAAGGTATCAAGGTTGATACTCACAGGCAGCTCGGGTTTGTTTGAAAGCTCAATGGGCAGTGGCTACACAAGGCGAAAAGATTATAATGTGATACGCGAAAAGGTGGAGGAGGTCTTTTACGATCCGGCAGTTGCAACCAAGGAACTCGTTGATGAGGCATACGAAACTCTCAATGACCGACGCAAGCTTGCGAGGGTGTTACTCATGGCTAAAAGTGCCATACGGCATAACATGGCAAAGTGTTTACCTGAGATTACGACTCCCACTTGTCTTATTTGGGGGGAGGATGATATCGTGACCCCTCCGCATGTAGCTGTGCAATTTGATGAGTTATTACCCAACTCTGACCTGTTTTGGATCGAAAAGTGTGGCCATGCAGCCATGTTAGAGCATCCTCAAAAGTTTAATGCAATAATGGAAAACTGGCTGAGCAGTAGGGCTTCGTAGAGAGCTTCATAGATGATCTTATAGAGGTTTTTATCCGAGGACTATTCATCGTCCCTAATGATAACTCGACAAGCTGGTGTGTGTTTTTTAGTGTCCGCCCGTGCGAAAGATAATCATCGTGGTTCTGCTCATTCTGGGGTCTGTTGTGGGCCTGTTTCGTTTGGGTTTTGGTACGGATATTCTGGAGAAGCTTCCTCAGGACGTTCCGGAGGTGCATGGGCTCAAGGTGTATCGAGATACGATAGAGCGGGGTGGGGCATTGATTGTCACACTTGAGTGTGGCAAGGACGATGCTGGGTTACTGGCCGAGGAGGCCGAGTCACTTTCAGAACATTTGAAGGCAAAGGGAGTTGTTAGCGAAGCTCGCTGGCGTCCTGTATTTGAAAAGGATTCCGATGGGCTTGGGGAATTGATCGCCTATTTATGGGTCAATGGTGACCAGTCAGAGTGGGACGGACTGATCGATGACTTGGGGGAGGAGAAGTCCCAACTACGTCTGGAGAAGGCGTTGCAGCATCTAGGCACAGTAATGGATGTTTCCGAGATGCAGCTTGCCTCAAGGGATCCATTTGACTTTTTGGGTCACGATTCGGCCAAGATTTTTGAAGATAGCGATGACAGTGGTTACCAGGGGCCGGACGGCATGATACACCTTGTTCTCGTAAGGCCAGCCCAAGAGGTTACAGGATATACGGCGACCCGAAAATGGATACTCAGCGTGCAGGATGCGGCAGAAGAGTGGCGTCAGAGCGGTGATCATTTATGGGTGGACGTTGCTTACACAGGTGGTCCGGTGTTTACCTCTGAGGTAGGTAACGGTATGGAAAAAGATGTGCGCGGCACAGTGGGGCTAACCCTCCTGCTCGTGAGTCTGTTGTTCTGGTGGATGCAAAAGCAGTTGAAGTTACTTATGTCCCTAGCCGGTATGTTGGTGCTGATCTTTATGGTGACCCTCGGCTTCGCCAGTCTGATTTACGGCGAGTTGAGTATGTTCAGTGTGGGTTTTGCCTCCATCCTGATCGGACTGGCAGTCGATTATGGAATGGTGATTTGTCAAGAGGCCAGGGTATCCGGGCAAAACGAGGCTCATCTACGTCGTGCCGTGACCAAGGGCATCGTCTGGGCTGCCGTCACCACAGCAGCCGTATTTTCAGCATTGTGTTTCAGTAGCCTGCCGGGGATTCGTCAACTTGGCGCGCTGGTGGCGATTGGAATTCTCGCGGGTGCGGCTATCATGCTGCCGCTATATCTTCCGATTGTTAGTAAATCAAAACTGAAACTCCTCTATGCGGATGACGAGGAAGGGTCTGACAAGGCACCAGTCACGCCACGCCTTAAATCTCGATTTTTACCGCCACGTGTTGCCAGTATGATTCTTTCGGTTGTGATGCTTTCTTCCGTAATCGTGATTTCCTTTCTCGGCTTGCCTCGCCTTACTTTTGATTTTTCCGTGATGCAGCCAACCTATTCCCCAGGGATGGAAGCCATGGGGCGTATCAAGGAACATATCCCTGCGTGGGATTCCCTGGGGGTTCAATTGGTTGTCGAGGCTGATGACGACGAGCAAATGCTCAACCGTCTCCGTGAAGCGCAGTCGCGGATGGATGCATCGGTGGGGCGGGGTGATATTACCAAAGGGACAATGCCCACGGGTTTGTGGCCTGACGCTAATCGCCAAGTAGGGAACCGATCTACACTGGGGCAACTACTCACCTCGAAGGATCGCCTTATACAAGAGGCCCGTGACGCCGGTTTCTCAGATGAGGGGCTTTCGTTGTCGATCAGCGTGTTTGATGCTTTGAAGAAATTTCGTGATCACGACGGGGTGATTTACCCCCAAAGTGAGGCTGCCCTTGAAATTCTTCAAAGCTACCTCTGGCGTGACCCGCAGGGTGGGGGACTAGCTAAGGGGAGTATTATTACTGATGCCGCAGCCAAACCGACTGAGGAGGATCTTGCGACCCTAAGGAAATTGAACGGTGAGGGAGCCTACGCCTCGGGATGGTCGTTACTGAGCCCGGCAGTGCTTCCTATGATTCATCGCGATGTCACTCATATTTTTGTCCCCATGGGATCAATTTTGTTAGTCATGCTCGTCATTGTTTTCCGTGATGTTAGGGATGTGTCCCTCGTGTCCTGCTGCCTCGTCACTCCGATGCTACTGGTCATCGCTGGAATGCGGATTCTGGGTATAGATTGGGACATGCTTAATATTGTAGCCGTCCCGCTCCTGCTTGGGATGGGTATGGACTATGGCATCCACATGATCATGGCGCTGCGCCGTCACGCCAGCGAGCCTGAAAAAGTATGGCATGGCATCGGCAAGGCCCTGATGTTCTGCGGAGTATCCACCGCTATCGGGTTTGGCTCCCTGTCCATGGCGTCGAATAAAGCACTCGCAGGTATGGGCAGCCTCTGTGCCATTGGCATCGTATTGACCATGATCTGCTCTGTCTTTGTTATGCCCGGTGTTTGGCGGATCATTCACCGGAAAAACCTGGCCAAATCTGGAATTTGAGCCTGCTTTCCATGCCGGTATTTAGCTGGGGCGAATCTATTTTGATTTGCGAAGTATGTTGGACTTGTAGATATCTAGTTTTCATTTAAGAAATCGCCTAAAACCTAAGAAAACGCGTCATATATCAAAAAATAACAAAATAGTAGAGATTTTTTTTGACAGTCGTCCACTCTCTGCTAGCTTGCCGCCCGCTTTCCCTCGGTAGCTCAAGTGAATAAGTTGTTTCTTGACCTGTATTATTCAGGTGTTTAAACGGCGAATTCCTCGAAAAACCAAGGGGAATCTCTCAGGGCGAAAGCTCTTGTAGCTCAGGGGTAGAGCGCGTCCTTGGTAAGGACGAAGTCGCCGGTTCAAATCCGGCCAAGAGCTCCAGTCCAGAGTAACTAACCACTAAGAAAAACCAGCAGCCCGTTCATCCGGGCAACCAACAAAACATAACATCATGGCTAAAGAAGCATTTGAAAGGAACAAGCCACACGTAAACGTCGGCACAATCGGTCACGTTGACCACGGCAAAACAACTCTCACAGCAGCTATCACCAGCGTTCTTGCAGAAGCAGGCGGTGGAGAAGCTATGGCATACGCTGATATTGACGCTGCTCCCGAGGAGCGCGAGCGCGGTATCACTATTTCCACTGCACACGTTGAGTACGAAACCGAGAAGCGCCACTATGCACACGTGGATTGCCCCGGTCACGCCGACTACGTAAAGAACATGATCACCGGAGCCGCCCAAATGGACGGAGGTATCCTCGTGGTTTCCGCAGCAGACGGCCCAATGCCCCAGACCCGTGAGCACATCCTGCTTGCTCGTCAGGTTGGCGTCCCCGCTCTCGTTGTGTTCATGAACAAGACGGACCAGGTCGACGACGACGAACTCCTCGAGCTCGTTGAAATGGAAATCCGCGAACTTCTCAGCATGTATGAATTTCCTGGTGACGACATCCCTGTCATCTCCGGTTCTGCTCTTAAGGCTCTCGAAGGTGATGCCGATCAAAAGGCAAACATCATGAAGCTCATGGAAGCTGTCGATACATACATCCCCGAGCCTGAGCGCCCAGTTGATCTGGACTTCCTCATGCCTATCGAGGACGTGTTCTCAATTGAAGGTCGTGGCACCGTTGCTACTGGCCGTATTGAGCGTGGCATCGTTAAGAAGATGGAAGAAGTTGAGATCGTGGGTATCCGCGACACTCAAGTTACTACCGTTACTGACATCGAGATGTTCCGTAAGCTTCTTGACGAAGGTCGTGCAGGCGACAACGTTGGACTCCTCATGCGTGGTCTTAAGAAAGACGACCTCGAGCGTGGTCAGGTTATCGCCAAAAAAGGTAGCGTGAATCCTCACACTGTCTTCAAAGGTGAAATTTACGTCCTCAGCAAGGACGAAGGTGGACGTCACACTCCATTCTTCAGCAACTACCGTCCTCAGTTCTATTTCCGCACAACAGACGTTACTGGCAGCATTAAGCTTCCTGACGGCGTTGAAATGGTAATGCCTGGTGACAACGTTGAACTCGAAGTCACTCTCATCACACCTATCGCCATGGAGAAAACCATGCGCTTCGCTATCCGCGAAGGTGGCCGCACCGTTGGTGCAGGTCGTGTAGGTGAGATCATCGCCTAAGTCTACTTAGGTCTGGCGGTCCCCTCCCCGGGGACTACCACTAGGCTGGTTTTTTGGGGCACTTCGGCAAACATGCCGGAGTGCCCCTCAGTCGCCTAAAGATACTAGGAGTCATCATTCGAAATCATATCAGGAAAAAGCTGACACATATCACAGGGAAGTAGCTCAATTGGTAGAGCATCGGTTTCCAAAACCGAGGGTCGCAGGTTCGATTCCTGTCTTCCCTGCCAGCTTTTTCATCATATTTTAAATTCTCTATCTCTCTTCTCAGACAAGTCTAACGCAAGCTAACCAAGCGAGCTTTTACAAATAACAACAGTATGTTCAGGAAAATCGCCACCTTTATTCACGAAGTCAAAGCAGAGCTCCGCAAAGCGTCTTGGCCGTGGGACAACGACCCCAAAGTCAAAGGCTTCAAGAAATATAAGGAACTGGTCGACTCCACTCTCGTAGTGCTCGTCGCCATGATCCTCCTCGCAGGATTTGTTTCTGCCTTCGATGTTGTTGCCACTAAAGTCCTCGGACTGATTACAAGCCTGGGTCAGTAAATCGACCCACTCGTCAGTAAATAGAACCACCCATAATCGCCCGCGATCAATACGACCTATCGCACAAAGGGCAATCCACTTTCACTCAACTTTTCCTACCAACACCTCATCATGCCAAATATCCCAGAACCACGTAAGCAATGGTACGTCGTCCACGTTCTCTCCGGCCAGGAGCAGAAAGTCCGCGATCGCATCTATCGCCTCGTCGAGTCCGAGGAAATGGCCGATGTTATCTACGAGGTGCTCGTTCCCCAAGAGCGTGTCGAAGAAAACCGCAAGGGTAAGAAGATCGAAACCAAACGTAAATTCTTCCCCGGATACATCATCGTCAACATGCAGCTTTTTGATGAAGCTCAGAACCTTGTCGACAAGTGTTGGTATTTCATCAAGGAAATGGACGGAGTCATTGGCTTTGCTGGAACCAAAGGTAAGCCCATCCCCATGCGTCAGCGTGAGGTCGACGGCATGCTCGGCCAGATCAAGGAGCGTGAGGAAAACGTCCGCCCGGCCATCAGCTTCGAAACTGGCGACACCGTCAAGGTCGGCGACGGCCCATTCGAAGGCCAGAATGGCATTATCGAGGAAATCGATCACGAGACTGGCAAACTGCTTGTTTCTGTCACCATCTTCGGTCGTGCCACCCCTGTGGAACTGGAAGCTTGGCAAGTCGAAGCTGAATAACGAAGCTGAATAATTTTCATAATGTTGCCGTGAATAGCGGAATCATTTAACCATAACAAAAACTAACAACTACCACCACCATGGCCAAGGAAGTCAAATCCGTTCTCAAGCTGCAAATTCTTGCAGGTCAAGCCAACCCGTCCCCACCCGTAGGCCCCGCCCTCGGTCAGGCCGGAGTAAACATCATGCAGTTCTGTAAGGACTTCAACGCTTCTACCCAGAAGCAATCTGGTGACCTCCTGCCTACCATCATCACCGTCTACAATGACGCGTCATTCACTTTCATCACCAAAAACCCACCTGCAGCCGTTCTTCTCAAGAAGGCAGCGAAGATCGCATCCGGTTCCGGTGAGCCCAATAAAGAGAAATGTGGCTCGATCACCAAAGCTCAGCTTATGGAAGTTGTCAGCCTCAAGATCGCCGACCTCAACACGGACGATCCTGAGCAAGCCGCCAAGATCCTCGCAGGCACTGCCCGCCAGATGGGTCTCGAAATCACAGGAATGTAATTATTTCGTTGGAGAGGCACCTCGCCTCCCCGACACAAACCCGCAGGAGGAACTAGGCATCCCGCCAAGATCCGCCCGCACTGCAACCATAACAATGAGCAAAAGAAGCAAACGCTACCAACAGGCGGCCGAACTTGTCGAAGAAGACAAGCAATACGGTCTCGAAGAAGCAGTAGGAATCATCAAAAAATTCCCTGCACCCAAGTTTGACCCCACCGTCACACTTTCTTTCAAACTCGGAATCGACCCCCGCAAAAGCGACCAAATGGTCCGCGGATCCGTCGCACTCCCACACGGCACTGGCAAGAACGTCAAAGTCGTCGTATTCGCCACTGGTGATGCAGCCAAGGCTGCCCTAGCTGCAGGTGCAGACGAAGTAGGTATGGAAGACCTCATCAAAAAGGTCCAGGAGGGCTTTACTGACTTTGATGCCGCTATAGCCACTCCAGACGCCATGCTCGAAGTTCGTAAGATCGCCCGTGTCCTCGGACCACGTGGCCTCATGCCTAACCCGAAGACTGGCACCGTCACCGATGACACCGCTACTGCAGTCAATGCAGTGAAAGCAGGTCGTATCGACTACAAACTCGACAAAAACGGAAACGTTTCTGCTGCCATCGGTAAAGCTTCCTTCAGTGAAGATAAGCTTCTTGCAAACACGACCGCTCTCATCGAAAGTGTCATGAAAGCCAAGCCTGCATCCGCTAAAGGCAACTATATCCAGAACGTCACCCTCGCAGCTAGCATGTGTCCGGGCGTCGCTCTCGAGTCCTCCCTCTACACCGTAGTCACTAACTAATCAACCCAAGGAGAAAAGACCATGAATCCTGATAAAAAATACATCATCGACGAGCTCTTCGAGCGCGTCAACTCATCCCCATACGTCTTGGTGGTTGATTACACCGGTATGACCGTTCCCGAGTTCGACGAACTCCGTAACCGTCTCACCGAAAACGGATCCGAGTGCCACGTTGCCAAGAACACTTACATGCGTAAGGCTCTTGAAAACGCCAAACTCCCAGACATCAGCGAGCACCTTCTAGGTCAGACCGCTTTTGTTACTGGTGAGTCCGATGTTTGTGCAGCAGCCAAGACCGTCAAAAACTTCGTTAAGGAGTTCAAGAAACCTGAAATCAAAACAGGTATCCTTGATGGCGACATCCTCGACGCTGCCCAAGTTAATGCACTTGCTGATCTTCCATCACGTGAAGTTCTGCTGGCAACATTGCTCGGCACCATCAACGCACCAGCTACCGCACTGGCCCGCGTCCTCAACGAACCAGCAACATCGCTGGCACGCGTTATCAAAGCCAAACACGAAGGCTAACAACAATCTGAACGGATGGCGTATCCCTCTCCAGGGATGTGCCTGATAAAAATAAGGTTCCCACGTCGGATCTTAAGCATAAGAGCTGAAATGTCCGGGAGCTCCGGGCGCGACGTAACCAACAAGGAGAAAAAACAATATGTCTGACATTAAAAAAATAGCTGAAGAATTAGGAAAACTCACCGTGCTTGAAGCCGCTGAGCTCGTTAAATCCCTCGAAGAAGAGTGGGGCGTTTCCGCCGCCGCTCCTGCTGCTGCCGCTGCTGCACCTGCTGCTGCTGCTGAAGCTGCTGAGGAACAAACTGAATTCAACGTCGTCCTCACCGAGGCAGGCGGACAAAAAATTGCGGTCATCAAGGCCGTCCGCGGCATCGCCAGCGGACTCGGACTTGCAGATGCCAAGAAACTCGTCGAGAGCGCTCCCGCGCCCATCCTCGAAGGTGCTTCCAAGGAAGACGCAGAGAAAGCCAAGGCCGAGCTCGAAGCAGCTGGTGCCAAGGTTGAGCTCAAGTAGTCCCTAATCGAGTTATAGTAGAACATTCCAGTTCTACGCAAACTAGACTTTCTTTGTGTGTGGTGCCCCTGTTTCACATGCACCACACACAAGTCAGTCATCTAACTATCAAGAGGCTCTAAACCTCTTTTCATTACAAAGACAATCCAGGGCGGCATTCAGGTATAACTTTCTGATTAGTAAAATTACTAACTACAGCCAGATATATCTGAACCCCGCCCACGAATCGCCAAGGAAGACGTTCCTCGGAAATTCAACCACCCACCACACAACTCGAAGCACTAAGTGTAACACGAACGCCCGGACTGGAAACAGTGCGGGCAAATCTGCCTCCAGCAGTTTGAATAAAATTGCCTACAGCAGCCAGCGTTAAAAACACCCACTTCGAGTTGAAATAACAGCCCATCCAGCATCCAGCATCCAGCTTACCAAAGCTCATACCCACTTACTATTATGGCAGAACGACGCTACTACGGAACGATTGAGGAAGTCATCGAACCACCAAATTTGATCGAGGTTCAAAGCAAATCCTACGAGGATTTTCTTCAAAAAGAAATACCAGCATCTCAGCGAGATGAATCCGGCCTCCAAGCCGTCTTCCGCGAGATTTTCCCCATCAAGAGTTATGATGAGGCAATTACTCTGGAATTCATCGCCTTCGATATTGAAGAACCTAAGGCAACCGCCCTCGAGTCCCTCCAGACTGGAGAAACCTTCAGTGCCGCCCTTTACGTGACCTTCAAACTGAAGGACGAAAGTGGCACTAAGAAAGAGCGCGTTTACATGGGCGAAATGCCTATGATGACTCGCCGAGGCACCTTCGTTATCAACGGTGCAGAGCGCGTTATCGTTTCCCAGCTTCACCGTTCACCCGGTATCTGTTTCGAAACATCCACGCACCTTAACGGGAAGCTTCTTCACTCATTCCGCATCATTCCTGACCGTGGATCATGGCTTGAAACTCAATTTGATACCAACGATCTTCTTTACGTCTACCTCGACCGTCGTCGCCGTAGAAGGAAGTTCCTTGCTACCACTTTTCTCCGTGCTATGGGCTGGCCTACGGATCGTGATCTCTGTGAGCAGTTCTACAACATTGATCAGCTCAACCTCAAGAAGGTCCTCAAGGCCAACGACGAGGAGGAGCTTGCTCAGAAAGTAACTTTCGAAGACATTCTTGATGGTGAAATAGTTATCGTTAAGGCCTACGAGCCAATGACTATTGGTAACGTCAACCAGCTCATCGAGCTCGGTCACAAGACCGTCGACGTTATCGACTCACGCGAAGACGAAATTCTTCTTAAGTCCCTTAAGAAAGACCCCGCACACGATGAGGAGTCCGCACTTAAGGATATCTACCGTAAGCTCCGCCCTGGTGACCCACCAACAGTCACCAACTCAAAGGCACTGCTCGATCGTCTCTTCTTTGACGAAAAGCGTTATGACCTGACACGTGTCGGTCGTTACAAGATCAACCAGAAGCTGAAACTTGACGTCGATCCTAAGGCTCGCGTCATGGTTCCTGAAGACTTCTTGGGTGCTGTTAAATATCTCCTCAAGCTGAAAAAAGGTGAGGGTGTACTTGATGACATTGATCACCTTGGATCACGTCGTGTCCGTGCTGTTGGCGAACTCCTCGGCAACCAGTGCCGCGTAGGTCTTGCCCGTACCGAGCGTCTCGTTAAAGAGCGTATGACTCTCTTTGATGTTAACCTCGAAGGCATGACGCCACAGAAGCTTATCAACCCGAAGGCACTCAGTGCTGTCATCCGTGACTTCTTCGGTCGTTCCCAGCTTTCCCAGTTCATGGACCAGACTAACCCTCTGGCTGAGCTGACTCACAAGCGTCGTCTCTCCGCTCTAGGACCTGGTGGTCTTAACCGCGACCGAGCAGGCTTCGAAGTTCGAGACGTTCACACGTCTCACTACGGACGTATTTGCCCGATTGAAACCCCCGAGGGTCCTAACATTGGTCTGATTAACTCGCTCTGCACCTACGCTCGTATTAACGAGTTTGGATTCATCGAAACTCCTTACCGCCTCGTTAAGAAGGGTAAGGTCACTAACCAGATCGAATACGTTACTGCTGACCAGGAAGAGGAATACCTCATTGCTCAGGCCAACAACCCCATCGATAAAAAAGGAAACTTCATTGAGAAAGCTGGTAGCACCAAGCCAGCCACTCGTATCACCGCCCGCGAAAGTGGTGAGTTCATCGAGGTTGATCCTAGCACAGTGCATTACATGGACGTGTCACCGAAACAGCTTGTTTCTGTGGCTGCTGGAATCATTCCATTCCTCGAGCACGATGACGCCAACCGTGCGCTCATGGGAGCGAACATGCAGCGCCAAGGTGTGCCACTTCTTATCTCTGACGCCCCACTTGTGGGAACCGGACTTGAGGCCAAGGCCGCCGAGGACTCCCGCGCTGTGATTATGGCTGAGGCCGACGGCATCATCGCCGCAGCTACAGCTGAAATCATCATCACCACCAAGGATGGAAACCTTCCCGTTTCTGACGAGAAGTTCCTCAGTGAGATGACCGCTGTGAAGAGCAACCCTGCCAAGGGAATCTTTGCTTATCCACTGCGTAAGTTCATGCGTTCCAACGCTGGCACCTGCCTGAACCAGAAGCCTATCTGCAATCGCGGAGATAAGGTCAAGGTTGGCGATGTGCTCGCAGACGGACCTAACACTGAAAACGGCGAGCTTGCTCTCGGTCGTAACATCCTAGTGGCATTCATGCCTTGGAACGGTTACAACTTTGAGGATGCCATCGTTATTTCTGAGAAGGTGGTAAAAGAGGACATCTACACGTCCATCCACATCTCCGAGTTTGAGTGCGCCGCACGTGACACCAAGCTAGGACCTGAGGAAATCACCCGTGATATCCCCAACGTTGGTGACGAAGCTCTTAGGAACCTCGACCACGATGGAATCATCCGCATCGGTGCCGAAGTCAAAGCTGGCGACATCCTCGTCGGTAAGATCACTCCTAAGTCAGAAACCGAACTTGCCCCTGAGGAGCGCCTCTTGCGCGCCATCTTCGGTGAGAAGGCTGCTGACGTGAAGGACACATCTCTCCGTGTTCCATCCGGTTGCACGGGTATCGTCCAGGACATCCGCGTGGTTACCCACGGTCTCGCCCGCAAGCGCGAGAACGAGCTCGATCCATCCAAGCTTAAGAAGCAGGTCAAGAAGATCAACGACGACTATAAGAAGAAGAAAGACCAGCTCACCGAGCAGTTGACTGAGAAACTCTCAGACATCCTCCTCGGAGAGAAAATCCCTCTTGATGTTGTTAACGCCCAGACTGGCGAGATCGTCATCCCAGCCAACCGTAAGATCACTAAGACGCTTCTTCGTAAGCTCGCAGCGATCTACGATCACATCGAAATCGATCCATCCCCAATCCGTAACAAGATCCTCGAGATCATCTCCACCTTCGAAGGCCGCTTCAGCGAGCTGGACGTGGATCGTGAGCGTCGTCTCGATCAGCTTGAGAGCGGTGAGGAAATCGACCCAGGTGCTATTAAGGAAGTTAAGGTCTTCGTCGCAGCCAAGCGTAAGCTTAGCGTTGGTGATAAGATGGCCGGACGTCACGGTAACAAGGGTGTTGTCGCAACCATCGTTCCTGAAGAGGACATGCCATACTTGAGCGACGGAACTCCAGTGGAGATCTGCTTGAACCCTCTCGGTGTTCCATCTCGAATGAACGTTGGACAGCTTCTTGAAACTCACCTTGGCGTTGCAGCCAAAGCACTCGGATTCACCGTGGCTACCCCGATTTTCGACGGTATCCCAGAGTCCGAAATCTGGAAGTTCATGAGCGAAGCCAAAAAAGTTGACGGTGTGAAATACATCGGTGACAACGGCGTAGTTCGCGAACGTAAACCAAATGAAGAAGAAACACTTGGCTACACCTGGATTGGTGACGGTAAGGACGGTTCAATCGGTGGTAAATCGACCCTCTATGATGGTCGCACCGGTGAAGCATTCCATAACCCAATCGTGGTCGGCATGATCTACATGTTGAAACTTGGTCACCTGGTGGCTGATAAGATTCACGCACGTGCCGTTGGACCATACAGTCTTGTTACCCAGCAGCCGCTTGGTGGTAAGGCCCAATACGGTGGCCAGCGATTCGGTGAGATGGAGGTGTGGGCACTTGAAGCCTACGGCGCCGCTTACACACTACAGGAAATTCTAACCGTGAAGTCTGATGACGTTCAGGGCCGCACAAGGATCTACGAATCCATCGTCAAGGGGGACAATAACCTCGAGGCAGGAACACCGGAATCCTTTAATGTTCTAATGAAGGAAATGCAGTCACTCTGCTTGGATGTCCGACCGGGAACCGGCGGCCGACCGAAAGTTGGAGGTAGCGATTTCTCACTCGATGATCTCACCCTCTAATCCGCAGTTATTAACCAGAATATAAACTACTAACACATTTTAATTACAATGAGCGTTGAAAATAACCTGCGTGAACTCTTCGGAGTCAATGAAAAGCCCGAGCAGTTCGATCACGTTGCCATTACAGTGGCATCACCTGAAATCATCCGTTCCTGGTCCAGTGGCGAAGTGCTGAACCCAGAGACGATTAACTACCGTACATTCAAACCAGAAAAAGGCGGTCTCTTCTGCGAGCGTATCTTCGGTCCTACCCGGGACTGGGAATGTGCCTGTGGAAAATACAAACGTATCAAGCACAAAGGCGTCGTCTGTGACCGTTGCGGTGTTGAGGTCACCCTCTCCCGTGTCCGTCGCGAGCGTATGGGCCACATTGAGCTTGCCGTTCCTGTTTCCCACATTTGGTTCTACAAGTGTATGCCAAGTCGTATCGGTCTGGTCCTCGACCTCGCCGCTCGTCAGCTTGAGCGTATTATTTACTACGAAGACTTCGTAGTGACTGACGTCGGATCATCCGAGCTTATGCTTGGTCAGCTTCTCAGTGAGAGCGAGCTGTTCGATGCCGAGGACGCATACGGCGAAGGAAACTTCAAGGCCCACATGGGTGCCGAGGCACTTCAATCCCTGCTTTCCGGAGTTCAACTCGTTGAACTAACGGCACAGCTGGAAGAGGAAATGCTGAACACACGTTCCAAGCAGACTAAGAAGAAACTCGCCAAGCGTATTAAGCTTGCCCGTGGTTTCGCTCAGTCGAAGACTCGTCCCGAGTGGATGATCATGAACGTGCTTCCCGTGATTCCTCCGGATCTTCGTCCGCTGGTTCCACTCGAAGGTGGCCGCTTTGCTACTTCCGACCTGAACGATCTCTATCGTCGCGTTATCAACCGCAACAACCGTCTCAAGAACTTGCTTAAGCTCAAGACTCCGGATGTTATTATCCGTAACGAGAAGCGTATGCTTCAGGAGGCAGTTGACGCCCTATTCGATAACGGTCGCCACGGTCGTGCCGTCACAGGTGCTGGTAACCGCGCACTGAAGTCACTCTCTGACATGCTCAAGGGTAAAGGTGGTCGTTTCCGCCAGAACTTGCTCGGTAAGCGTGTTGACTACTCCGGTCGTTCCGTGATCGTGGTTGGTCCTGATCTCAAGCTTAACCAGTGTGGTCTACCTAAGAAGATGGCACTCACCTTGTTTGAGCCATTTATCATCCGCCGACTCAAAGACCTCGGTTACTGCCACACTGTGCGTAGTGCCAAGAAGATGATCGATCGCAAGACGACAGAAGTCTGGGACATCCTCGAAGAGGTGACCAAAGGACACCCAGTCATGCTGAACCGTGCTCCTACCTTGCACCGTCTCTCCATCCAGGCTTTCGAGCCCGTGTTGATTGAGGGATCCGCTATCCGCGTTCACCCGCTCGTTTGTACCGCCTATAACGCGGACTTCGACGGTGACCAGATGGCTGTGCACGTGCCACTCTCTATTGAGGCACAGTTGGAGTGTCGTCAGTTGCTGCTTGCTCCTAACAACATTTTCTCGCCAGCAAGTGGTCGGCCGATTACGGTTCCTTCACAGGATATCATTCTCGGTGCTTACTACCTCACTTATGCTCGCACGCCTACGGCGAAAGAGATTGAGGCTCAGAAGGAAATCCACCTGCCGTTGTTTGAAAATACGACAGAGGTCGAGTTCGCGATTGCTAGCCGTAAGGTGAAGTATCACGACTGGATCCGCCTGCGTAACCCAGACTATCAGTCGAAAAAAGAAAAGCACTACGGTGACTCAGAACCGAAGATCATCGTGACCACTCCAGGTCGTGTTCGTTTCAACGAGATCTGGCCTTCCGGTCTTGGTTTCGTCAACTTCAACGTTGGTAAAGGTCAAATTGGCGACATTATCTGGCGCTGTTACCAGTGTGCAGGTCAAGCCGGCACTGTTCTGGTTCTCGACGAGCTCAAGGGTCTTGGTTTCAAGGAAGCTACTCGTTCCGGTATCTCTATTGGTATTGTCGACATGGTAGTTCCCAAGGAAAAAGGAGCCGAACTTGAGAAAGCCTACGCTGATGTCGAGAAAGTCACTAAACAGTATCGTAACGGTGTTATTACTAACAACGAACGTTACCAGCAGGTGATCGATATCTGGACACACGCTTCCGATAATATCGCTGACGCCCTCTACCGTATGCTTGAGCACAACGAAGGTGACAAACTCGTCAACCCGTTGTTCCTCATGGTCGACTCCGGTGCTCGTGGTAACAAGCAGCAGATTAAGCAGCTTTCCGGTATGCGTGGTCTGATGGCTAAGCCGTCAGGTGACATTATCGAACGCCCGATTACTTCGAACTTCCGTGAAGGTCTTTCCGTATTGGAATACTTCATCTCCACTCACGGTGCCCGTAAGGGACTTGCCGATACTGCGCTTAAGACCGCGGACTCTGGTTACATGACCCGTAAGTTGGTGGACGTTTCCCAGGACGTGATCGTCTTTGAAGCTGACTGTGGCACCGTCAATGGTATCACTGCCGAGCCTATTATCGAAAACGACGAGGAAGCGGCATCGCTTTCCACCCGTATCTACGGTCGTGTTTCCGGTGAAAAAGTCACAGACCCCATCACCAACAAAGTCATCCTTAAGGTTGGCCAGCTCATCGGTGAGAAGGAAGCGAACAAGATCGAGGAACTCGGATTCGAGCGCCTCAAGATCCGCTCCACTCTTACCTGCGAAGCTGATCGTGGTTGCTGTCAGAAGTGCTACGGCCTGAACCTCGCTTCCGGTGTGTTTGCCAAACTCGGTGAAGCTGTCGGTATTATCGCCGCTCAGTCGATTGGTGAGCCAGGAACACAGCTGACGATGCGTACTTTCCACGTGGGTGGTGCTGCTACGGCTACGTTCAAACAGCCTATCATCAAGGCTAAGAACGGTGGAACAGTTGCCTATAAAGACATCAAAGCCGTTAAGGACGCCGATGGTAACTTCGTTGCCCTGAACAAAAAAGGTTCAATCGTTGTTCGTGATAAAGAAGGCCTCGTGCTTGAGTCATACAACCTCGTGATCGGTTCTGTTATCTCCATCCCTGATGGTGAGAAGGTTAAGAAAGGTGCTACTTTCGTAACTTGGGATCCCTACAACGTGCCTATTCTTACAGAGAAGGCAGGTAAGGTTGAATTCCGCGACATGATCAAAGGTATTACCGTCCAGTCCGAGACCGATAAGGAAACGGGTAAGAAGGGTATGGTGGTCACCGAGCACAAAGAGGACCTGCACCCGCAGGTTGTCATCATTGACAAGAAAACTTCCGAAGTGATTTACAGCTGCTCCATTCCTGTAGGTGCTCACCTTTCCGTCAAGGAAGGCTCAAACGTCAAGGCTGGTGCTCAACTGGCACGAACACCGCGTAAGATCGCAAAAACTGGTGACATCACCGGTGGTCTTCCACGTATTGCCGAGCTCTTTGAAGCCCGCCGTCCGAAAGATGCCTGCACCATCGCCAAGATCGATGGTGAAGTATCCTTTGGAGCTAACGTTCGTGGTAAAAAGAAAGTCATCGTCACTGATATGGATACCGGCGAAAGCGCAGATCACTTGGTGCCAATGGGTAAACACATCATCGTGGGTGAAGGCGACTTCATGCACCGTGGTGACCAGATCACTGAGGGGCCCATCTCTCCGGACGATCTGTTGGAAGCCTGTGGAGCGCAAGCCCTGCAAGAACACCTCACCAACGAGGTCCAACGCGTTTACCGTCTCCAAGGTGTTGAGATCAATGACAAGCACATTGAGATCGTCATCCGCCAAATGCTTCGTAAGCTGAAGATCACCGAACCAGGGGATACCGAATTCCTTTGGGGCGACCAGATCGACCGCACGACCTTTAAGAAGGCCAACGAAGAGGTGGTTAAAAACGGTGGTAAGCCCGCTGAGTCTGAGCCAGTTCTCCTTGGTATCACTAAGGCGTCTCTCGAGACTGAGTCATTCATCTCCGCAGCATCCTTCCAGGACACCACCCGTGTTCTTACAGATGCTTCTACCATCGGACGTATCGATTACCTCCGCGGTTTCAAGGAGAACGTGATCATGGGTCACCTGATCCCTGCCGGAACTGGATTCCACCAGCACCGTGATTCTCAGATTGAATTCACTGTTGAGGAGCCAGAACCCGTTAAGGAAGAGTCCGAAGATGATGCCTTCGCCGAAGGCGCTGACGGAGTAACTCCTACCGCTGAAGAAGAAGCACCACTCCAGGCTGCTCCTATTTCAACGGAGCCAACCGAGACAGAAGAGTCAGCTTAACTGCTCTAACTAATAATCTACAAGCCCGGCCTCACCTCGTGTGACGTCGGGCTTTTTTCTGCGTGATTTAACCAGTTACTTCTCCTCTTTGATATTATCGGTTCCAAACCGCAACTAAGATGTTTTCAATCCATGCTTCTCCTGCGCAGTGGGTGAGATGGATAAATCTCTTTGCGGGGGCCTTGCCTGCGATTCTTATTCTAAGAACCGTTGTCTGATCTCGAGTATTGTTTTCTTCAGTAAGCTTCTGAAAAAATTGGATCAGCGTGCCATCATTCATTGTTTGTTGATTTTTGGATACCCACATTCCACGCCTGTTAAGACTAATTTCAGTGTATGGACCACTCCGACTACATTTACGAACGTTCGATGCTTCGCAGAGTTTGAGGTAAGGTCGATCTTGTCCAAAGAGGTGAACAACCCAACCGCGTGTGGGGAGCATCATCAGTTGAATACATAGTGCGACTGAGATGATGGAGATGGCGAAGGACTTGATCATACTTCCTGAACGCATAGGTGATATTAGATCTTAGGTGATGATCACAGCGCTGCCCATGATGCCCATGATTGCCTTGTTTGATTGGTAGTTAATGAACTCTAAAGTAACAAAATTGTTAATTATACTCTTTTTCTGATACTTACTTTTGCATAGGGTGAGTGGACATACGTCATTGCTCTGATGGCGTGTATACCAGACTAACAACCCAATATAACAAAATGAAATCAACATTATCTCGAATTGCTCTGACCACATCCATGATGTTTTCCCTATTTGTCGTTTCCTGCGGAAAAAAAGATACAGCAGCCTCAGTAAGCGACAAAGATACAGCAGCCTCAGTAAGCGACGAAATGGCGGCCCAAATGGGAGAACTAATTACTACCCTTGAATCGGCCAAAGACAAAGGTAGTGCTGAAAAAGCAGCAGAAAAAATTGGCAAGATCGGCGACGAGTTCGTTGCGATGGCTGGTAGGCTCGATGCCCTTGGTGATCCATCTGAAGAAGATAAAAAGCTCGTTAAGGAAAAGATGGACAAGGCCGAAGAAGAGAACGAGAAAAGAATGATGGCTGCTATGACAGGCATCATGACCAATCAAGAAGTCGGCCCCATTATTATGAAAGCGATGGAAGGTTTCAGTGAAAAAATGGAAGGTGTAGAAGATACCTTCAAAAAATACGGCAAAGACTAATTGCTCTAGCTTTCACTAAAACATTTAACACACGGGGATGGATTCTCCGTGTTTTTTTGTGGGTATCAATCAAGCTTTCAACGCTCTATTTTATGGGCGCTGACAAAAAAACCGCCGCCCGCGTATGGGTAGCGGTTCTTAAAATATGGTAGTAGGCCTAGCCTCTACGACGGCGAAGGATCAATGATCCGGAACCCACGAGGACTAAAAGGCTGCTGCTTGGCGTGGGAACCGCATCCCAGGTGATAGCTGCAGTGCCGACTCCGTTTCCACCGATGGCCTCAAGTTGATGAATATCACCGCCAGATCCAATGTATACGGGGGTGGCGCTTTCACCGTTATTGATGCCGATGATATCAAAACTAACATTGAGCGCCTGTGGCCCAAGGAATGTAACCCAAACAATTTCACCAGCGTCGAGCTCGAGAGAGTTCATATTGGTTCCTGAGCCATTTTGATGATTTGCAGCTACAATCAATGAGTCTGCATTGGCTACCTCAAACTTGACATCGCCATAGCCTGCTCCGTTAACCGTTAAAGGCGTAGCGGCTGTCACGGTTGTTCCAGATGGAACTGGAACCCACTGAATTAAAGTCGATGGTAAACGCCTGGCTGGTGTCGTAGCCACTCCCAGCGCGATAAGTACAAAAAATTTGGTTTTCATAAGGGCGTAATGAAGCTCCTAAAGGTCTGAATATTAATAGCCCTTAACGAAATAAAGATTCTTTTTGAAAAACATGCGGATATTGAGAGCTAAGTCACATGGCTGAGGTTGCCATGAGGGAAGGTATCCCCTTGAAAATGAGGACACAAAACCTATAAGCGGAGGCTTGACGCTGTGTGGTTCCTTGCTATGTTGCGCCTCCTCTTTCAGAAATAGGCGTGTTATTCGCCTCTTTTTCAACTAACAAAAACTACACCACCACTAAGATGGCTACTGCTAAAAGCAAAACTGTAAAGAAAGCTGCCCGCAAACCTGCTGCCAAGAAGGCAGCACGCAAGGCACCCGCTCGTAAATCAAAACAAAACGTCTACTTCTTCGGAGGTGGAAAAGCCGACGGTGACGGCTCCCAGAAAAACCTCCTTGGAGGTAAGGGCGCAAACCTCGCTGAAATGGGCCTCATTGGAATTCCTGTTCCTGCTGGCTTCACCATCACGACTGAAGTTTGTAACTACTACTACGATAACGCTAAGTCATACCCTAAGACTCTCATCGCAGAGATCGAAGCGAACATCGCCAAGGTTGAAGCAGCCATGGGCAAAAAGTTCGGTGACCTCGAAAACCCACTTCTTCTTTCCGTTCGCTCCGGCGCACGTGAGTCAATGCCAGGAATGATGGACACCATCCTTAACCTCGGTATCAACGACAAAGTTGTTGAAGCTCTTGCTAAGAAAACAGGTAACGCCAAGTTCGCTTGGGATTCATACCGTCGCTTCCTCCAAATGTATGGTAGCGTTGTAATGGAAGTTGAAGCCGAAGCTGGTGAGCACCATGACCCATACGAGGTCATCCTCGATGCAGCTAAAGCCAAAGCCAAAGTTAAAGACGACTCCGGCCTCTCCGCTAAGCAGCTCCAGGGAGTTGTAGCCGAGTTCAAAGCACTCATCAAAAAACGTTCAGGTAAGAACTTCCCTGAAGACCCACGCGAGCAGCTCATCGGAGCTGTTAACGCCGTGTTCAACTCATGGCAGAATGATCGCGCGATCGTTTACCGTCAGAAGTATGGCATCCCAGCCGCATGGGGCACCGCTGTTAGCGTTCAGGCCATGGTCTTCGGTAACACAGGCAAAACATCCGGAACCGGAGTTGCCTTCACACGTGACCCCGCCACCGGCGAAAACGTGTTCTACGGTGAGTATCTCATCGATGCCCAGGGCGAAGACGTTGTAGCAGGTGTTCGCACACCTAAGCCAATCGCTAAGATGGCCAAGGACCTACCTAAGTCTCACAAAGAGCTTTTGAAAATCCGTAAGCAACTTGAGAAGCACTTCCGCGATGTGCAGGACGTTGAGTTCACCATCGAAGAAGGAAAACTCTGGATGCTCCAGACCCGTAACGGTAAGCGCACCGGTTTCGCCGCTGTGAATATCGCCCTCGATATGGTTAAGGAAAAGCTCATCTCGAAAGAAGAGGCTATCCTCCGCATTCCTGCTGACGACCTCAGCCACCTTCTCGCACCTATCTTCGACACCAAAGGTGAAAAAGCTGCCAAGAAAGTGGGTAACGGTCTCCCTGCTGGTCCTGGTGCCGCATCTGGTAAGATCTACTTCTCTGCTGAAGCCTCTGTTGCCGCTGCTGCCAAGGGCGAGCAAGTCATCCTTGTCCGTCAGGCCACTTCTCCGGAAGACCTTCGCGGAATGATCGCTGCTGATGGTATCCTCACCACAGAAGGTGGAGCCTCTTCACACGCTGCTCTCGTTGCCCGTCAGATGGGTAAGGTTTGTGTCTGTGGTGCTCACAACATGACCATCGATTACGCCAAAGGCACTCTCGTTGGAAATGGCGTCACACTCAAGCAAGGCGACGTTCTCTCCCTGAACGGTTTTGTTGGAAACGTTTACAAAGGCGAGATCAAGTCTTCTCCTTCACAGGTGATTCAAGGTCTTATCGAAAACAAAGCTGCTGCTAAGAAGTCAGCTACTTACAAGAAGTTCATCGAACTTATGAAGTGGACCGACAAGCACCGTAAGCTGGGTATCCGCACGAACTCCGACACACCTGAGCAGGTTCTCCAAGCGATCAAGTTTGGTGCTGAAGGCATTGGTCTTACCCGTGCAGAGCACATGTTCTTCGAGGGTAACCGCATCGACGCTGTTCGTGAGATGATCCTCGCTGACGACGACGCAGGTCGCGCCAAGGCACTCACCAAGATCAAGGTGTTCATGAAGAAAGACTTCATCGGTATCTTCAAGGCACTCGACGGTCGCCCAGCGACTATCCGTCTGCTGGATCCACCACTTCACGAGTTCATCGGCACAATGGATGCTGCTCAGAAGAAGGATCTTTCCAAGAAAATCGGCATGAGCGCACCAGCGATCACCAAGCGTATCCACGCTCTTCACGAAGAGAACCCAATGCTCGGTCACCGTGGTTGCCGTCTCGGAATCAGCTACCCAGCTGTTACTGCGACTCAAGTCGAGGCTATCCTCGAAGCTGCCGCTGAAGTGCAAGCTAAAGGCACCAAGGTTGTTCCTGAGATCATGGTCCCACTCGTATCCTACGCCCGTGAGCTTGAACTCCAGAAGCAGGTCATCGACGAAACAGCCACTGCCGTTCGTAAGAAACTTGGTCTCACTAAGTCCAAGCTGAAGTACACCGTCGGAACCATGATGGAAATCCCTCGTGCATGTCTCACCGCTGCTGAAGTGGCGAAACACGCTGAGTTCTTCTCATTCGGAACCAACGACCTCACCCAGACAGGCCTCGGTCTTTCACGTGACGACTCCTCAAGCTTCCTTCAGACCTACACGGATGCAGAAGTTCTCAACAACAACCCATTCGCTGCTCTCGACCAAGAGGGTGTTGGGCAACTTGTTGAAATGGGTGTCAAAGGTGGTCGCAAGACCAAGAAGAACCTCAAGATCGGTATCTGCGGCGAGCACGGCGGAGATCCTTCATCTGTGAAGTTCTTCCACCGCGCCGGACTCAACTACGTTTCCTGCTCACCATTCCGTATCCCTGTTGCCCGCCTCGCAGCTGCCCAAGCAGCCCTCGAGGAAAAAGGCATGGCTCGTGGAGAGGTCAGCTAATTAAACGCTAACAAATCACAAGCCCCCAGTGGATCACTTCGCTGGGGGCTTTTTTATGGAAAATCTAAACAGTATGCTCACTACAACTCCAATTTGATGCTAGGCCCACGTCTAGGTGAAAAACGAATCGCCATGCCTGACAAGCTGGGCTAGAATCAAACCATCCCGATGACCGAAGCGGAAAAACAACACGACCTCGAAAAACTCCAGGATGCAATCTACATGGAGAAGGTTTTGCGTGCCCGTCAGTTGACGCCTGAGCAGAGATTGGCGGATGTTTTTGAACTCACCAACAGCGTGATGGAGCGCATGCTGGCAGGTGTCATGTGGCAGAAAAAAATCGAAGACCCCGATGTGGCTAAGGTGGAACTCGCTAAGCAGATTGATCGTCTTCGTTATGTTCGTGATTATGAAAGAGCGAAACTTACCAGCGTAGAGTCATGAGTGTAGAACATCTAGCTGCAGCGGTTGTAAAAACTTGTGAAGCCGTGGGAGCGGAATACATGATTGCTGGTGCTTTCGCTTTTGGGATTTATGGCATTCCTAGGAGCACTAAGGATGTTAATATCGTGCTGTCCGTCGCGGACGATAGCATTATCGAGCGAGTGATTAATCATCTCAAAGATAAGGTGGTATTTGGCGAGCAAGTGCAGTTCGACACCCTCACATGGGGAAAGCGTCATGTGGGTAGGATGATTGGTCAGCCCCAACTCCAAGTGGAGTTATTTGAGCTATTTGATGATCCTTTTGTCCTAGAACAATTTGCACGGAAGATAAAGTTTCGCTCACCTCAACTTGAGATGGAAATATGGGCACCGACAGCGGAAGATGTGCTTGTTCAAAAATTGAGATGGGCAAGAGCCAAAGATCTCGATGATGCACGCGATGTTCTAGCGATTCAAGGCACAGAAAACCTCGATATGAATTACGTCCGCCACTGGTGCCGTGAACATGGAACCGAGGGCCGACTCGAGGAAACTCTCGAAAGAGTACCGGAGATGTAGGTCTCCCCCTATTTTTTTAAACTGTCTATCATCTTCACCGCCTCCTCAGGCTTGATGTGAAACCCGTTGTATTTCACCACGCCATCCTTGCCGATGATGATCGTCCACGGTGTGCCGAGTGTCTTGAACCCCGACATAATAGCCGATCTCTTTTCCTTACTCCCACTGTGCCCCACAGGAATTCCGGTGAGCTTGTATTTCTTAGCCATCGCCAGAGCCTTTGCTTCAGTGTTGGTGCCAAATCCTTCGAAGACTGTTTGAATGGTGATGCATTGCACCGCTTTATCATCTTTGAAATGCGTGCTGACTTTTTGTAGCGTTGGAAAACCGGAGCTGTGACAACCGGGGCACCAAGATTGGAAACAGTAGAGATAGATCACTTTCCCTTTGAGCGATTTAGGAGTCGGGGCCTTGGCTCCAGCAGGTAACGATACCCATTTATCGGCTGTAATGGCAGGAGCTTTCTGGTCAAGGATGCCTCCCTTGGGTTTTTCAGCATTTGCAGAATAAGCGGTGAGTAGGATGGATAAAAGAAGAAGTGTTTTGATCATAACGATAGGAGTGTCTAGGCGGCTTGTCTATTCCGGGGGGGGTATGGAGAGGTTAAGTAATAAGTATTCCTCCTTACTAGGAGTTTAGCTGTAGCAGCTAAAATGGTAGATTTCCATTCAGTAAGTGCGTTTTTATAGGGGCTATACGGTTGGGTTTTTATGTAGCACGTTTTCAGAACGAGAAACATGGGGACCGGTAGCAGAAATCTGCTGGTCATATCTGTCGCGGTGATTACGATTTAGCTATGTTAAAGGGGATTTCACCACTGCTGTCACCTGAGTTGTTAGCTGTCATGTGCCGTATGGGGCACGGTGAGGAACTGGTTCTTGCTGATGGCCATTTTCCCGCACATCAGTTTAATGATACAGTGATCCGAGCCGATGGATTAAGTATTCCTGACTTGCTCGATGCCATTTTACCGCTTTTTGAAATTGATGGCTACGACCCAACGCCGGTGATCACGATGGACGCTGTGGAGGGGGATAGTCTTGATCCGAAAGTAGAAGGCTCATATGCCCAAGTGATCGAACGTCACTGTGAGCAAAATCCATCGATTTCACGTCTAGAGAGATACGCCTTTTATGATCGGGTTAAAACTTCTCATGCCGTCGTCGCATCAGGTGATCTTAACAAATACGCTAACATCATTCTGAAGAAGGGTGTGACGCCGGTTTAAGCCCTTTTAGATTTGGTCGTACTATTCCAGGTCATCTGCAAGTGTCGATAGATCGGCGTATTCGATGTGAATGATTCTACGATGTACGGGTGTTATGGAGCGTTCGGACGCGTGCAGTATCAAAGGCTTCATTAAAAGGATGTCGCCAGCCGCGCACGAGCATGTTGAGTCGCTATCATCTGTTAGTTTGGCGATTTTATCACTTGGGATCTGCCCCTTCAGATGTGATTCTTCGATTGCTTTGAGAGCTCCGTTTTCCGTTGGTGTGTCATCGAGATGGATGCGGACAGTCACCATTTTTTCCAGAAGTTCAATGGGTGGTTGAACATGGCTGACACCGTCCTTGACCGACCAATTCAGATAACCCGGTGTGTCATGCTTTTCCTTCAGTGCGATGGTGAGATCCTGATGCCATGCCGCAGGCCAATTACTCAGGGGTGTTTTATCAAACAGAATACAGCGCACGGGCTGGAGGCCATTTGGCAGGATGTCGAGTAACGCGCGCGATGTTACCAGTGAACGGATGGTTTCTGATCGATCGAAAACGTGACGCACACAGGCACTGCCAGCCTCTGTAGCCAGGCGTGTAAATTTCGATTTTAATTTTCGGAGGTCATATAAAGAGGAGGCGTTTAAGCCTCTCCTGATAAGGTGAATACCCTCTCGCTAATTGTAAGTCCATCGATGCTGACTTCGCCCTAGGCGTGCCCGTTAAGCGCGTTTACGTGGGTTTCTGCAGAGGAATCCATAGATGGCTATAATAATGAAACAACCGACGGTGAGGTAAAATGACCCCCTTGTTGCGGAAGTGCCCATGAAGCCGTCCATGTCCAGGATCTTGCCCTGGAAGCCAGTAAGCCAAACGGCTCCTACAATGGCTAAAATAAGCCCTGCTGATCCGAGCTTGGCGTCTTGCCCGATTCCCTCCAGCGCCATGCCGTAGATGGTTGGGAACATGAGTGACATACAGGCTGAGATTAACACCAGACTGTAGAGTCCTGTCATGCCCTCCAAGTGGATAGCGCCCAAGGTGAATGTAACACCTCCGACGGCGAGTATGGTGAGTAGTTTTCCAGGAGAGATATACTTCAAGAACGCAGTGCATACAAAGCGGCTTGTTAGGAAAATAAACATGGCCATGATGTTGTGGTTCTGCGCGGTTGCTTTATCCATTCCTAGCTCGTTTTCCGCATACTGGATAATGAACGTCCAACACATGATTTGGGCTCCCACATAGAACATCTGAGCGACAACTCCCCAGATGTAGCGCGGGTTTTTGACGAGTTTCTTGGCTGTTTCCCACGGATGAATTTCGTGGTCATTATCATCTGCTGCCGAAGTGTTGGGCAGTTTCTTGACGAGGAAAATAAGAAACACCGCAATCACGACGAATCCAAGTGTCATGTAAGTTTTGGAAACCAACTTTAGATCGTGTTTCTGCATATCGACGTGAGCCTGTCCCTGGTAGCTTGCGATATCTCCATTTTTGTAATCCTTTAAGGCCACTCCTACGTCGACCTTTTCTGGTGTTTTCTCGATGACATAGGCTTTAGCTCCAGCATCATTTTTTCTGGGGCGTGCTTCTGCTTTTAAAAATGGAAGGACATCCAGCTCGACCTTCTCGGTCTTAACTATTGATAGCTCTTCCTTGTATCCGCCGATGTCGTTTTTGAAGTCAACGACTTGAATGTTAGATAATACCACGGAGCCGACAATGAACATGCCTGTCAGAGAGCCGACCGGATTGAATGCTTGGGCCAAATTTAACCGCTGTGTAGCCGTTGACTCATCTCCCATGGAGAGAATGTAGGGGTTGGCTGTAGTTTCCAGAAATGCGAGTCCGAATGTCAGAATATAGATGGCACCAATAAAGAGGTTAAAGTTGGCGCTTGCAGCAGCAGGGATGGATAACATCGTTCCCGTGGCAAACAAAGCCAGTCCCGCGATGATTCCTGCTTTATAAGAGTATTTTCTAATGAATAGAGCGGCTGGAATTGCCATCGTCGCGTAGCCTCCATAGAATGCCATCTGAACCCAACTGCTTTGAGCGTTATTGATGACAAAGACGTCTTTGAAAACAGATACCAAAGGGTCCGTAAAATTATTCGCAAATCCCCAAAGTGCAAAGAGGACGGTTACAATACAGAAAGAGAAGAGATATTTCTTGGGGACAACGGGAGGTTTTAAATTTGTAGCGTCTGACATAATGGTTTGCTGGATTGTGAGGATATACGAAAATGCGGCCTACCCGTCAACACGTTAGAAAGTGTTGACGAGGTAGGGGGGTCTAACGAAGGAAGGCTTCGTGCAAACCTCCATCGACGCTGATGACTTGTCCGGTCGTTTTACTGAGCTGGCTGCTAGCCATCAGGTAGGCGGCTTCGACCTGATCTTTGGGTGTGATCGGTATCTACCTGATCTTCCGTCCATTGTCACTGGCTGCTCACGGTATAGTTGATTCGGAGGGTAGCGACTTCCGCGCTTGTTAAAACTACGGTCCTCTCTACGATTAACCGTAGACCCAAACTCTTCATCATGTCATTTAATTCTAATTACCCCTCAGTCGAGGCATTGCAGGCTCGGGCGAAACGGCGCATGCCTGGTTTTGCTTATGATTACCTCGCTGGAGGCTGTTTCTCAGAAGTGAATCTTCGTCGCAACACGAGCGATATCCGTGAAGTTCAGCTGAAGCCGTATTACCTTCGGGACTATGCGGGAGCATCGCAACAAACAGAGTTATTCGGTAAAACCTATGATGCTCCGTTTGGTATTGCACCGGTTGGTCTGCAAGGTCTGATGTGGCCGAAATCTTGTGAAATTCTCGCCGCTGCGGCGAAGGCACACAACGTTCCGTTTGTGCTGAGCACCGTAGGTACTGCCAGTCTCGAAACCATCGCCGAAATTACCGAAGGTGATGCATGGTTCCAACTTTATCATCCTGCGGAGGAAGACCTGCGTGACAAGCTGCTGGAGCGCGCGGAAGCATCAGGCTATAAAGTGTTAGTTCTACTAGCTGATACTCCAACCTTTGCCTATCGGCCCAAGGAAATTAAAAACGGCTTATCTATTCCG
>JASJLI010000091.1:0-30511 GCA_037620805.1 Akkermansiaceae bacterium | reverse complement strand
GCGAAGGCGCCTGCGACGCCAATAAAGCCGCCTATTAATCCGAGTAGAACACCTTCGAACATCACAATGACGGCAATGTCTTTTCGTGAATACCCAAGGGTTTGGAGTATGGCCGTTTCCTTCACCCGACCTCGGACAATGAGTAACACGGCATTGGCAACTAGACCTAACACTGCGAGCACTGCGCCAAGACCAAGCCATCGAGTAAAACCGATGAGCTCAATCATCTGTTTAGCCGTTTCTGCAAAAAATGCTTTTTCTGGTCGCGTCTGTGTCGGTTGTTGATCGGACTTAAACGTCTCATCGATCTCTGCCGCAACGCCGTCCAGTTGTTCTGACGATTCCACTTTCACATTAAACTGAGTCACGATTCCAAGCCCGATTTTCGAAGCCTGCTGTAAGAAGGGTAGGTGCACATAGGCTACGTTATCGTCTTGTGGCGAATCCGAGGTGATGATTCCAGCCACGTAGACATTAACACCCACCGCTTCAAAGTTATCGCCGGCCTTAAGTCCACGGCGCTGGGCGAAATGCCGACCCACCAACGCAGCATCACTACGTTTGGTGAAATCATCATAAGAGCCCTCCAGGATCTTGAGCGCCGGGTTGTATTGCTTTAGAGCTTCAGGAGGAACTCCTCGGAAGGTGATGACATCCAAAGATGCTCCACAGTTATTAACGCTGATCTGGATAGGGATGACTTCACGTACACCCTTGATACGTTTGATCGTTGGTAAATAATGCTCAGGTAAACGTGATGTCATCGGGCAAAATCGATTTTCACGATAGACGACCAATGTTGTATCGTTGGCGCTCGACTGAGTAGCCCTCGCCAGAGACCCCTGCATCGTCTCAACCGAGGCATAAAGGAACATACCTGCGGCCACACCCATAATCGTCAACATCGATCGGAGTCGGTGACGAGTCAGATTCTTTAAGGCGAGTGTAACGAGCTTCATTTGAAAATTGGTATTTGGAGTTTAAATCTTGGAGTTTAGATTCTCAATGAGCTGTCCTTTTTCAAGATGCAGCGTGCGGTGAGCCGCCTCTGCGGCTTTGGGATCGTGTGTTACCATCACAATGGTTTTGCCGTGGTCGTTGGCTAAGGTTTTAAGAAGATTAAGAATGGCATCAGCAGATTCGCGGTCGAGGTCACCTGTGGGTTCGTCCGCTACTAACAAACCAGGGTCGTGGACAATGGCGCGCGCAATAGCGACACGCTGTTCCTGCCCACCAGAGAGTTCGGAAGGGCGGTGATGGGCTCGATCGGCTAAGTCAACAAGCTCCAGTGCCGCGTTTACCTTTTCACGTCGCTGTGACTTGGAAAGCTTTCCTAACAAGAGGGGGAGTTCAATATTTTCAAAGGCTGAAAGAATGGGAACCAAATGGTAGAGCTGGAAAATATAACCTACATGCGATGCACGCCAGCGGGTGAGTTCGGCACGGGATAAACGGGCGATATCATGGCCGTCGACAACTAATTCGCCCATCGTCGGGGAATCGATACCGGCAACCAGATTGAGCAGTGTAGTTTTACCCGAACCAGAGGGGCCCATCAGTGCAAGAAACTCGCCCTTAGGAACATCCAGGGACAGGTTTTCGAGAGGTGTGATCGTGGCTTTCCCTTTGGTAAATGATTTGGTAACCGAGTTAATGGAGATAAATGGCGTCATGAGTTCGAAGAATTCAGTTTGAAGTTTGAAGGGAAGGGGAAACGCGAGTTCCGTTTTCAAGATCAGTGTGGGGAGGGAGAATGACATGCTCACCTGATTTGAGTCCCTCAAGGACACGGCGATGTTTTTCCCGAATGTCAGTTCCGAGTTTGATCTGACGGAGTTCAGCGGTTTGATCCGGGGTCACTACCCAGACAGAATTTTCGTTAATGATTGCTACCTCCGGCACGTAGAGCGAAAGCCGAGAAGATCCTGCCTGTGAGTTTGTTACCGAAGAGCTCCCGCTTGGACCTGAGCCTGAGCCGAAAAACTTGGCGCGTAGAAGCATCTCGGGACGCAATCGTTGGTCTGGATTAGTGATGGAAACCTTTGCTTGCAGGGTGTTCCGCTGAAGATCGGCTTCACCGCTAATACGTGTCACTTTACCTTTGAATGTCATATCTGGGAGTAGATCGGAAACCAGTTCGACAATTTGACCTACACGCAGTCCTGCCGCTTCAGTAAGTGGCACATCAATACGCGCTTGTAGGTGATTAGGATCGTAGAGTTCAACGATCACCGCTGATTTGGGGTCGTCCATATCAAGCATGCGTTTTTTACCTGGGGCTGCATGGAGGTGGAGGACAATCCCATCCATCGGAGCAATAATACGGGTGCGATCCATGGCGAGTTTGGCTCGGTCACGGGCTGTCTCCAGCTCGCTTACTGAAGCCGTCATCGCAAGTCGTTCAAACTCGATTTGTTCAAGTCGTGCCTGTATCCGTGGAATTTCAGCCTGGGCTTCTGCCACGAGTGCTTGCTGTTGGGTTTTTGCTAAACGAGCTTGGACAACTTGCTGCACGGGAATGGCGCCTGCGGGGATACTGGTGAGTCGGCGTAGGTTATCCTCAGCTTCTGCCAACTGGGCCTGGAGTGAGTCTACTTTTTTCTCCGCTGCTGTTAGTTCAGCATTGGAAATGTCCGATCCTGCACAATGAGCATGGATCTGCGCCTTCATCCGCACGATTTTCTGCTCTGCCTCGCGAAGGTCGAGCTTGGCATCATCATCGATGAGGGTGGCGAGGAGTTCTCCTTTTTTTACCGACTGACCTTCGAGGACTTTCACTTGATCCACCACGCCATTGATAAGGGTGGGGACGTAAGTGATATAGGGATCTGGTTCAACCCAACCTGAAGCTTGAAATAGCATGCGGCCTTGAGTGGTCTCAATAGGAGGGGCATCAGGAGATGTTTTTTTGTCCTGGTCACCGAGGCGCAAGGTGATGACGGCAGCTGTTTTTACTTCAGTGGCCGGTATGAGTCGATTGCCAAAGAGTAGGGCCATGACACCTAAGAACCCGATGAGTAGGGCCACGGGTAATAGCCAAGTACGAGACCTCCGAGATCTCGTAGACGGCGGATCTGAATTAGATCGCGAGGATGTGTTGGTAAGAGTATCTAAAGACACGGGGGAGAATAGTGAATGGTGAATATTGAATAGTGAATGAATGCAAGACGATGGTCCCAATATCAGGGAGCATGAAATGGATGACTGCCACTTTGGCAGTGCTCAAGAGCGGGGGCAGACGATGCAAGTGCGTCTGCTAGAAAAAGGGATTAAAGTATCAACACAGAGTGTCTGAGATAGATGGGGATATTCTGCCACCTAAATGGTGGACTACCGCGAATCTGCATTGTCGTCCCGACAGAAATACTGGGGATCTGAACAGTGGTAGCGGCTAAATAATCAGGAAAGGGGATCAGCATTTCTGCATTGTCTGGGACTTGGTCTGTGCTCTGCCACACGAAGTCGCCTACATCAATATTAAGATGCTCTGTGCAATCGTCACACGGAACAGGCTTAACAGGTGAGTTTTGATTGGTATTGATCTCAGTTTCACAACTCGCACAGTTAGGGCAGGGGGCTGCTGGTTCTTTGGCATCAGAAACAGTCTGAGGCTTTTCAACCTGGCAGACACAATCGCCGGTAAAGTAAGAATCCAGACATAGGCAATAACCAAGCACAGGATGTTTCAAAGTGATGAGCAGAGCCATCACCAGCATGAACATCACAGCTGTAGTTTTACGGAGCATTATGCCTTAAGCGATTTATTTACTATAAATTGTTCTACGTTTAGGTCAAACATTAAAGAAATGTTGAGGACTCACGGATTTTCCGAATTGAGTGTATCTGTGGATTAAATCGTTTCATCAGTCTGAAAAACTTTCGCTCTTTTCGCATCTTTCGCGGTTACATAAACTACTTTCGCAGTGCCTCTTTCTCAAGGCGGTCTTTAAGGGGCTGTGGCAACCCGTATTTAGGGAGTTCTTTGAGAAATGTTTTCCAGTCGAGTTTCATTCCAGATCCCAGGTAGGCATTAAGGCGGGTTGCGACGGTGGAGTCGGCCAGTGACTTGGAATCGGGGTAAGTTTTGCTGAGGAAGTTGCGGACATCTGATTGGCGGGTGAGGTAGTATTTCTGATGGTAATTCTCCGCGTAGGTGAACTGCTTAACGGGGATGATCTCGGTTTTCACGTCACCAATGGAAATACCTAGTTTCTGTGCTTGTTGGGCACGTGAGTTCTCGGCCACTTTACGCTGCTTGTCATTCTGATAGAACACAGCATTCATGTATTGTCGGCTACGATTACTGTAATCGCAGCGGTGCGCATTCCAGAAGTAGCCAAGTAGTTCGCTGTAGGAAACAACAGTAGGATCAAAATCGATGGAGATCGCTTCGGTGTGATCGCCCATCGAGCGATACGTCGGCTTTTCCTTGGTTCCACCTGCATAACCCACACGGGTTCGCAGCACACCTTTAAGACTTCCGAACTCGGAGTCAGGACCCCAGAATCATCCGATTCCGAAGGTTGCCGTCTCGTAGGCAATTTTTGAGGCTTCCTTGTCCAAGGGCAACGAACACGCAGCCACCTGGCCGTTTTCAGTGACCAGTTTTTCTCCTGCGATGATATTGAATCCGAGCATGGTAACAATGATAGTGGTAATAATGTAAAATGGAATCCGCATGTTTGTCTGTGGTGAAGTATCCGACTGTTACCGCTTAAGAGCAAGCGGGTGGGGGAGTTATTCCATCTTTTTTGAACCACGAATCGTCACGTATCTGCGCGAATTGGAATTTGGGCAAGGGGAAATGATTTGAGTGTTCAATGTTAAGGGGTGAATGCAGGGCAAAGATCACACATCAGCACCTCATAATATACAACCACGTATTACATGCATTGTGCGAAGTTGTGAACGGGTGTTGTAGAATGGTGGGTTTGGCGTGCCGAATTTGTGATAATGGGCATTTTAACGCTATTTGGTCCTTTTTGCGGTTTGCTGGGATTTGGCCAACTTCTAAAGGCTCTGAGAATGCGATATTTAATTCGAACTGTATCTGTGCCCGCTCTGTGGGGAAAAACAAAACGGCCATGCCCGATTTGTAGGCATGACCGTTGAATGATGATTTGATGATGGCTTAGAAAATTACTTCTGAACCAGCTTCTCGATGAGTTCGTTCATGCGTGATGCCATCTGGTGTGGGTTTTCCAGAAGTCCGGCAGCAAGCAATGCATTGTCGGTGAGTTGCTGTGCTACGAGCTTAGCTGTGTCCTCGTCAGACTCTACAAGCTTGTGCAGGCCGTGGATGACATTGTGTCTGAGGTTGATCTCGAGTGTGGCCTTGGTGACTGGCATATCCTGACCCATGGCTTGCATCATCGCGCGCATTTGTGCGTTGGGTGCTTCCTTGGGCGTTAATGCTGCTACCGGGCTGTCTACGAGACGACCGGATGATTCTACTTTGTCGATGCGCTCTGAGAGTTCCTCTTCGAGGAATTTGATCAGTGTTTCTGTTTTTTTCTTACTGAGTTCCTTGCCCTCGGTGGCGATGTCATCGAGTTCGATTTCGCCTCGGTCGGCTGAGACGAGTTTTTTGCCTTTAAACTCAGGCAGAGCCTCCATGACGTAGGTGTCAACAGGTTCGGTAAAGAAACAGACCTCAAGCCCCCTCGCCTTAAAGGCTTCAAGGTATGGGCCACTTTCGATGGCGTCGCGGGACATTCCGGTCAGGTAGTAGATGCTCTCCTGCTCTTCTTTGGCACGATCGATGTATTGTGCGAAGTTGGCTGTCTCGCCTGCGTCTTGCAGTGAAGTTTCAAAGCGAAGAAGTCCAGCTAGTTGTTCCTGGTGCTCGTGGCTGGTGGCGATGCCTTCCTTGAGGAAACGGGAGAATTTTTGGTAGAATTCAGCGTATTTCTCGGGCTCGTTTTCGGCCTCTTTTTCAAGGAATTTGAGGAAGCGTTTGGTGATTAAATTGTTGAGTTTTTGCACCATTGCACTGTCCTGCATAGACTCACGGGAGATGTTGAGTTGTAGGTCTTCGCTGTCGATGACTCCGCGCAGGAAGCGTAACCAATCGGGTAACAACTTCTCGGGTTTAGCATCGATCAGAACCTTGCGGCAGTAGAGAGAAACACCTGGTTCCATTTGGCCCATACCGAATTGCTCGGTGTTTTCAGTGGGTGTGAATAGCAGAGCATTGATCGCCAATGGTGCATCGGCGCTGAAGTGCATGGTGTAACGAGGATCATCAAAGGCGTGGGCGGTGAACTTGTAGAACTCCGTGTATTGCTCCTCGGTGATGTCCTTTTTGCTCTTCAGCCAAAGTGCTTCCACCTTATTGATGTGCTCGCCGTTGAGTTTGATTGGGAAAGAAACAAAGTTGGAGTATTTCTCGAGAATCGCCTTGATACGGGACTCTGTACTGAACTCCTCCATGCCTTCCTTGAGGTGAACAACGATGCTGCAACCGCGTTTGGCTTCTGCATTTTCGTTGATACTGTAGCCGCTAGCGCCGTCGGAGCTCCAGGTGTTTCCACCGGTGCCGTTTTCCCATGAGTGGGTGTGGACGTCAACGTGGTCGGCGGCCATGAATGCGGAGTAGAATCCGACACCAAACTGCCCGATGACATCAGCATTGCCGTCGCCTTGCTCTTTCATTTTTTCAAGGAATGCCTTGGTTCCTGAGTGAGCGATGGTTCCGAGGTTCTCAATGAGTTCCTCGTTGTTCATTCCAATACCAGTGTCGGATATCGTCAATGTCTTGGCTTCTTCATCGGTGGTGATTTCAATGCCGAGTTCGAGGTCGGATTCGAAGACATCTTTTTCAGTGAGTTGCTTCAAACGCATTTTCTCCAGTGCATCGGAGGCGTTTGAAACGAGTTCACGGACGAAGATTTCTTTATCCGTGTAGAGTGAGTGGATAACGATATCGAGGAGCTGGCGCACCTCGGCTTGGAATGTGTGGGTATGTTCTTCTGTTGCAGTGGACATTTTGGAATGGATGATTGGATAATTGAAAAATGAATGATTGAGAATGGCCATGAGGAACATTCTCGAGGGCGCAAAGTAGCTGGACTCCCCCGCCCTGCAAGCGAAAATCGAGGCTGTATTGCAGGACAAAGAAAAACCTCCAGCCCTAAACAAGGGATGGAGGTTGAAAATAGTCGAGTTCGGACGCTATTATCCCATGTTAACGGAGTAACTGAAACCACCGCCTGCAATATTGAGGATGGTACCGATGACAATACACCCAGCCGAGTTTCCTATTTTCTAATAGAATAGAAAGTAACCTCACACGAGGTTGTTTGTTCTCGTCTGCGGCCTCGGGGTTAGTATCCATATTCCCTCCTCCTACTTCGTTTTCAATTTTTTCAAATTGGCATCGCGCCAGATCTGCTGGCTGACATTGCCGCTGGCCTTATTGTTCTCAAACTTAGTGATTTTGACGCCTCGATGGGTGAGGATTCCAGCTTCGTGATTTCCTTTGGTGACATTATTCACCATCGTGACCGCGGTGCCATCGCTACGGGCGACAATTCCACTGAGGAGGTTTTTCTCACATAAGTTAGAGGTGAGTTCTGCGCTTACGGCATCGGATACAAGAATACCGGCTTCGCGATTAGATGAGCAGGTGTTGGAGGTGATTACCACCTTGGTTCCTTTGCTCATGGCAACAATACCACAGAGTCCGTTTTTCAAGCATCGGCTGTTAGTCACGCTGCCGCTGCCACCTAACCAGAATCCGATACCTTGTTGGAGGTTGCTCTGACAGAGCGTGTCGGTGACTTCAGCCTTGCTGCTTTTCCCGTATACGGAAATCCCATCCCAGCCACACAGGGTTATTTTACAACCTATGATTTTAGCTTTTGCGCCATCGGTAATCGCAATACCGTGGCCCGCGGAATGCTCGATGTTACATGAGCTGATCGTGACCTTGTCAGCTTCAATCGTGATGCCGGAGTAACGATCTATGCCATGGTCAAAGCCGATGTGCTTGAAGTCAAATCCACTAATGTTGGCGCCCGCTGCTTCGGAGGTGATGGTGATGAATCCGGACGCCTTGGCAGGTAGTTCGAATTTCGTTTTCCCATCGGCACTTCCTTCAAGCCTGATCGGCTTCGTGATGGTCAGCGATTCCTTATAGGTGCCAGGAGCTACGCGGATGAGATCGCGTGGTAGGGCTGCTTCGATCGCTTTCGAGATCGTTGGGTAATCCACAGGCACGTTGATGGAGCGGGTGTAATTACTCATTTTCTTGTACAACGCTAAGACCTGAACCGATTCCGGGTGCAGTCTTCTAGCGTCATTTAACATGGTCATCGCTTTGGGTGAGAACTCTCCAGTGTCGAGCTTGAGAGCCTCTTGATGCAATACTTCCGCCCTATCGTGGCGTTTCTTGATGGCTTGTAACTGAGTTTCAATACGATTGGCAAATATTGAGATGTTAGGGTTCTTCGGGTCAGTCATGCGCAGCGTTGTATGCGCCTGTTGGGCTTCGGGAATACTTCCTTGATCGAGAGCATCTGTGATGGCCATCATCTTGAGTGAGATATCCTGTTTCCGGCGCCCCTGGTGAATGATCTCAATTTTGCGTTTGGCCGTCTCATTATCAGGTGACTGATCGATTACTAACCGAGCCAACCTCTCAGCTTCATCCCATCGACCTGCTTCGAGTGCTGCTTGGCTTTCTCCCAGGGTGTAAAAGAGTTGCTGGCTTTGTTCCTCTAACTTTCCTCGCTTAATGGCCTCGAATCCAGTGGCCGCAACCGTTGATCCGGGGTCCAATTTTTCAATTTCCAGATAGACGATTTCAGCCTCGGGCCATTTCCTTCCAATGACGGCGATCCTTCCTTCCGACTGGAGTTCGGCGATTTTCACCTCAGTTTGAGCGTGGGCATTCCATTGTTGTTGATACCATTGATAGCCCCACCAACCAACGGCGCTGAAGGAGGCAAGGAGGAGAAGCACCACCATGAAATCGGTGTGTGGTCGGATTTTTTGTTTCCCTGCTACCACCTTGACTGCGGCTTCATACTCGAGAAGTTCCTGCTGATAGCGGAACTTTATTTCCTCACTAGGAGCGTTATTAACGAGTTCCTGTTTGTAATCGCGAGTTTCCTCAAAAGCTGGCAAAAATGCACGTGGATCATCATCGGGATCAAGCCCAAGGATTTTGCGTGCTTCGGTGTTTTTCATAAGTGCGGGAAATGAAAAGTGGGGAAGTAAAAAGGTGAAGAAGTAGCCAGTAAGTGGCGGCTTAACTAATTGAAGAATTAATCAGAGAATCGTTGCACGATAGGCATGCGGCGTCCCATGCCAAAGGCTTTCGAGGTGACTCTAAGGCCAGGGGCAGCTTGGTACCGCTTCCACTCGTTTAAGTCTACTCTGCGTTGCACCCAGCGAACAAGATTTTCTTCAAAGCCATGATCCTCGACAATTTCGGTGCCCGACAGGTGTTTCTCGACATAGAGTTCTAGGATGGCGTCGAGCACCTCGTAGGGTGGCAAGGTGTCTTGATCTTTTTGGTCGGGTCTCAGCTCGGCGCTGGGCGGTTTTTCGATGGTATCCCAAGGGATGACTTCCTTGTCGCGATTGATCCAGCGTGAGAGTGCGTAAACCTGCATCTTAGGAAGGTCGCTGATGACAGCGAGTCCTCCGCACATGTCGCCATACATGGTACAGTAACCGACGGCGAGTTCGCTTTTGTTTCCTGTCGTGAGCAGAAGGCGACCGGATTTATTGGATAAGGACATCAGGAAAAGACCACGGATACGTGCCTGCATATTTTCCTCGGTAACATCCTCGGGAAGATCTCCGAAGACTGGCTTCATCGCGGTCTTTACTTCAGCAAAAGTATCGCCAATGGGCACAGTCTGGCATTCCATGCCGAGGTTTTTAGCAAGTTCGATCGAGTGATCGACGCTTCCACCGGACGAAAACTGGCTCGGCATCGTCAGCCCCAGAACATTTTCTGCCCCTAGGGCTTCACAGGCGATGGCCGCGGTTAGGGCTGAGTCGATTCCCCCACTGAGGCCGAGACAGGCTTTAGTAAATCCACATTTGTGAAGGTAATCACGGAGGCCTAGAACCAGAGCTTTGTAACTTTCTTCCTCGGAGCAGGTCTCGGCTGCAGCTGTTTCGTCGCTGCCTTCATCAGAAACGTCCACAACGACGCATTGTTCTTCAAAGGCGTTGAGCGCGACCAAGGGGCGCCCCATCGCGTCTAATGCGAGTGAGTTGCCATCAAAAATCAACTGGTCCTGTCCACCGATGCAGTTGCAATACACCAGAGGTGCCCCAGCGGCCTTCGCCACATCAGCTAGCATTTGCTGCCGGCGAGCTGGTTTGCCAATACTGAATGGTGATGCACTCAGGTTTAAAATGAGATCAACATCCTTCGATGCCAGTTCTTCAGCGGGATCGCGACTATAAAGCGGCCTGTGCAGGTACTCCTCAGTCCAGATGTCCTCACAAATGGTGATGCCGATTCGGGTGCCTTTCCAGACAATGGGGTCGCAGCTTTCTCCGGGTTCAAAATAGCGGCGTTCGTCGAACACATCGTATGCTGGAAGGAGAGTTTTCCAGATTTTATGGCGAATAGCTCCATTCTGAAGGAAAGCAGCCGCATTTCGGAATGGCTTACCGACAGCTTCATCGGGGCATTGATCAACGTATCCGACCACTAAAGGGACGTCCTTGGTTTCATCGGCCAGATAATCCAGTGCTTGCAGGCACTTGGGGACAAATTGCGACTTAAACAGCAAATCCCTTGGCGGATAACCGACCAGAGCCATTTCGGGCACCATGACTAGCTCAGCGCCGTTTTCAATGCATTCGCGGTAGGCTACGAGGATGCGTTTGGCGTTTCCTGGGAAATCGCCGATGACAGCGTTAACTTGTGCTATTCCTATCTTCATGTGGCTGGATCAGTTGAGTTTTGACAGAATTTATAAAATGAACAGAGTTTTCCCTGTTTTTTCAATGATTTACTGGGCGCTACCATAGGCCGAATTTGCCAAATTCAATAGCATACCAGCCCATTAGGAGGTTGGCGACTCCATGCATAACGACGCAGGCTAGTAGGCTCTTAGTTCTTACGGCCACCCAATACATCAATGATCCGAATATTAGAGCACCAAGATAATCGACAGGCTGGTGAACCATTATAAAGGCGAGAGTGACGACGATGTAGGAAATCCAAGCAGGTTTCCCAAATGGCACTTTCCAGTAGTCGCGATCCGGGTTTAGGAGAAAGCGCATAAGGAACCCCCGCCAGAAAATCTCCTCAACCAGAGCAACGACGACGACAGCCCGGAAAAAACGCATGATTAGCGAGCTCCAATAGACGGTATGGCTGCCACCAAACTTGTCAGCTAGGTCCTGCGGATTAAACCCTTCAGAACGAGGCATCACCCCCAACCACTTGAGGATGCCTTCTTGTTTCCCATGCAATTCCATCCAGGTGTGGATCTGTGTGGGAAGAATCCAAAACCCGATACCAATGGCCCCCATCACGGCGCCGAAAACAACGTGTTTCAGTCTCCATTTCAGCTCATAGTTTTTACGGAAAAATAGTAGTAACACTATCGCAATCAATGACTGAATAGGGTATTGCCACTGAGCTGGGTAATGTTGCCACCATGCGGCGTCTGGATGCTTCCACTCAAGCCAGCCTGTGAGTTGAAACGGGGCCAGAAGGACCATGAATATCGCCAAGGGCACGACATGGGCCTTGGTGCGATCATTCTGAATCTCTGACAACTTGCTCATTTTCGGGGTGTTTTAGAGGGTTCCGAGAAAGCGCTCCATTCGGTTCATTGCTGTTTTGAGCTCTTCAAAGGAAGCAGCATAACAACAACGGAGGAATCCCTCCCCTGCTTCGCCAAAGGCGTCACCTGGGACAGCGGCCACATCCTCGGCTTCTAGGAGCTTCATTGCAAAATCCTTACTTGTGAGCCCGGTTTTACGAATATCGGGGAAGACGTAAAAGGCTCCACCCGGCGAGTGACAGTCGATTCCCATTTCATTGAGTCTGCCGACCACAAAGTCGCGCCGCTGATGGTAGCTATCGCGCATCTTAATCATCGCTGCTTCACCGTTTTGAAGGGCTTCCAGCGCCGCTGCCTGACTAGTGATCGGAGCACAGAGCATCGCATACTGGTGTATTTTCATCATCGCCTCAATCAGAGGCTGAGGAGCACATGCGTAACCGAGCCGGAAGCCTGTCATGGCAAAGGCCTTGGAAAAGCCGTGTAGCAGAATGGTGCGCTCTTTCATGCCAGGTAATGACGCGATGGAGACGTGTTCACCCTCATCGTAGCGGAGTTCGCAGTAAATCTCGTCACTGAGCACAATCAGATCATGTTTAATACAAAGCACGGCGATTTTTTCCAACTCATCGGTAGGCATGACCGCACCCGTAGGGTTGGTGGGAAAGTTGAGCATTAACACCCGTGTTCTAGGGGTGATTGCCGCCTCGAGCATTTCGGCTTTGAGGGCAAAGTCGTCCTCTTTTCGCGTTGGCACGTCCACGGGGACTCCGTAGGCCAGCGAAATACTGGGTAAATAGGAAACATAACAAGGAGAGTGGAAGATCACCTCGTCTCCTGGGTTAAGTAGTGCGCGCAAGGCAAGATCGATGGCCTCCGAGACACCTACCGTGACCAAAACATCAGTGGTCGCATCGTAATCGACGTGGAAGAAATCACGCACGTATCGACTAATCTCCTTACGAAGACTCAATAGACCGAGATTGGAAGTGTAGCTAGTATGGCCTTTTTCGAGTGAATAGATAGCGGCTTCACGAATATGCCACGGAGTCGCAAAGTCAGGCTCACCTACGCCTAGGGAGATCACGTCATCGCGGCCTTGTACGAGCTCAAAAAAGTCCCTAATGCCCGACTTTGGAATACCCGCCACTTGACGGGAAATTTTATCTGAATAGTCCATATTTTAACTAGTTTATGGACTGACGGGCAATCGGCCTTCTGGCTCTGCCACTTCGAAAATGAATCCCTTTTCCTTATACGCCTTCAAACGGAAGTGCGTCGCGGTGGAGATGACACCATCCAAGGTGCTTAATTTCTGAGAAACAAAGCTAGCAACTTCACGCAGGTCCTTGCCTTCGACCACAACCATCAGGTCATAGCCGCCGCTTGCGAGGTAACAGGAAACCACATGGTCGAATCTAGCCACGCGCATCGCCAGTCGATCAAAGCCGCCTCCTCGTTCAGGGGTGACTTTCACCTCAATAAAGGCAGTCACTCCCATCTCCCCGACCTTGTCATCATCTATGACCGCCTGGTATCCAAGAATAGTGCCGTCCTTCTCCCACGCAGTGATACGTGAGCTGACTTCATTGGCAGAAAGATTCAACGCCTCGGCTAACTCCGTATTGGAGTAGCGGGCCTTGGTCTGCAAGAGTGTGAGTAATGGGTCGTTCATGCTGGGAAATGCATGCCATAAAATTGATCACTCGCCTAGACAAATACCAAGGGCTCTAGCGGTTTGAACCACCTCGCCTTCGGGATCGACAAGTCGGAGGTGGTTGACAGCTGCTGCGATTGGCACTGAGCCTACTTCAGAGGACTTGTAGCTAACCATTCGACCGAACCTGCGCTCGGCGATCAGTTTAACGGCCTGAACTCCGAAACGGGCACTGAGAACACGGTCGAGCGCAGTGGGTGATCCGCCACGTTGAAGGTGGCCGAGGGTGCAGGAACGGGTGTCTTTTCCTGTCAGCCTAACCAGTTCCTTGGCAACCAGTTCTCCGGCGCCACCGAGGCTTACCTCACTGGCTTCGCCTTCGCAACGGGTGATGATGCCTCCGTCTAGGAGCTTGGCTCCTTCGGCGACTACAACCAATGAACTACGCTTGCCTTGAGCTTCGCGCTCCATGATGAAGTCGGCTACTTTTTCAATACTTGCATCCACTTCAGGGATGAGGACGGCATTGGCTCCTCCACCGATGGCACCCCAGAGGGCGATCCATCCAGCGTGACGACCCATCACCTCGAGCACCATCACACGCTTGTGACTCTGGGCTGTGGTGTGAAGGCGGTCCAAGGCGTCTACTACAGAAGAAACGGCACTATCAAAACCAAAGGTCATCGAGGTGGCTTGAAGGTCGTTATCGATCGTCTTGGGCACACCCACGATGTTAAACCCTTCCTCACTCATCTGAAGAGCGGTGGTTAGAGATCCGTCACCGCCGATGACAATAAGGCCGCCCAGGCCTAAATTATTGACGTTCTCCCGTGCCTTATCCATGATTTCAGCTGGGATTTTGGCCACATCGCCTTTGCCGATCTTGGCTGCAAAGTGACCCTTGTTGGTCGTTCCTAGAATAGTACCGCCGAGGCCTGCTACGATACTCGTATCATCTGGCGTTAAGGTCATATAGTCACCCCCTTCTGGGAGCAAACCTTCAAATCCGTCACGGAAACCAAGGACTTCCCAGCCCAACTTATCGGCTGCTCCCACAACACCGTTAATCACGGCATTTAATCCTGGACAATCGCCCCCACTGTTTAAAACTCCAATTCTCATGTTATCTGTTTTTATTTATTAAAGGTAGTCTATTTTATCTTCGAGTATTTAGGGTCTATCGTAACTTAGGCACGACGATCAATTCTTTTCCTTTGGGGGAAACTTGGTATCCAGCTGCAGCCCACTGGTCGTATAATGGCCAAGCTTGAGTAATCAACTGTTTTGCGCGTCCTATTCTGTCGGTGCTTCCGAGGACAACCACGACAAGGTCTCGTTTTCTCACCTGTGAACGGGTTGCGCTGATCTTTTTGACGATTTGGCTGCGGTGTGCATTGACTGCAATACACTGCCCAGCTGCAGTGGTCAGGCCGGTTTTGATTCCGTTGACACCCATATTCCCGAGAAGCGGGTTGGTATTGGCGACTTTGAATGACCGTTTTCTCCCATCAATACCGATCACGGTAATTGTTCGGGATTTCTGTTTCACGTAAAAAGTGAAACCAATATCGCGCATGGCATGCACACTGAGGCGAGCCATATCGGAGGCTGTGGAGTATCCCTTTTTACCTGGGAGGTCGAGACCGTGTGCTGTGGAGAAGCGAGTTCTTCTCATGCCTAGAGCCTTTGCCAACTTGTTCATTTCAGAGACGAATACCTTCTGAGGGTCTCCATTGTGTTGCCTTCTGGCTAGTAGCGCTCGCCCGACGTGGTCAGAGAGTGTTTGTGCTGCTATGTTGTCGGATCCCAAAAGAGCTGAATAAAGGGCGTCGCGCAGTGAAATTCGGTCGCCAGCCCTGAGTCCCATTGGATTGGGGGCTCCAAAAGTGAGGGCGCTCTGAGGCACTGAGGCCATGGCCGATAAACCAGTCTGCGATACCTTGGCCCAGTCGAGCACCACCTTGGAAGTGGCTATTTTCGTGAGGCTGGCCACGGGGCGTTTTTTTTCTGGATCGACAGCTAGCAGCACACGGCCACTGTGTGCTTCCATCACCAGATAGCTTTCTGCGGCCATGATGGGCTGAAGAATATGAACGAAAAGGCAGGCGAGTAGAGGGAGGGTAAACTTCATTATTAAAGAGAGTATTAAAGAGGGTAGCGATTATGCGTCGCGACTCTACCTAAGCATACTCATCTGACAACTCCTGATTACGGCCTTGTGTTTTCATGATTTATGATTAGATTCTCCGCGCCAGCAACTGTTTCTATGCAAATGCAATCGCTACACACATCCCCTGCTAACTCGGCTCAATGGTTCCCACCTCGGCTTGGTCAGCAATTTGCGTTTGGAGGAAACAGGCAAGACTTGTCCGGATATGCCATGACAAGCCTGGGAGCCCTGGCAAACAACCATCGCGCCCTCGACGGGGCAATAACAAGAACTAGATCTAAGTGCAAACTCAGAGGACGACCACTCAGGGGAACGCACACGGACACAATACAGCTCGTTCCAGCGGTTCAGACCACTCCGACTTATACTGTGACCGTGCCTACTCAGGCAATTAGACTGACAAATGCAACACCGTCGGCGCACCCAAACCAACCAACAACGACTTATTACAATGTCTCAAGAAAACAGCAGCAATTCCCGCAACGGCGGGGGTCAGAACCGCCAAGGCGGCAACAACAACCGTAACAGAAACCGTAATCGCAATAGAAACCGATCCAACCAAGGTGGTGGCCAAGAAGGCAACCGTCAGGGCAGGCAAGGTGGTAACCGATCCAAACAAGGTGGGCAAGGAGGCCAAGGCCGCCAAAGCGGTGGAGGTCCTCGACGCCGTCCAACCAAACCACTCCCACTTACATTCTGGGAGAAGATTAAGAAATTCTTAGGTCTCTACAAAGAGCCTACACGTCCACCAAGAAGGCAATCTGCGGCTAATAAAGATCAACCTGCGGAGAAATCCAATACACGTGATACCCGTGACGCACGTGGTAAGGGCGAGCAAACCCGGTCCAAAGGTGCCATTAAGGCCAGTGGGCAAGGTGCAGGTGAGAAAGGGAAGGATTTCCCCGTAGAAACTCCTCGCCTCTATCTCGGAAACCTTTCCTATGACGCCACTGAAGATGACCTTGAGGAATTGTTCAAAGGTGTAGGATCCGTGCGCAATATAGAAATTATCTACAACCGCCAAACACACCGTTCCAAAGGCTACGGCTTCCTCACGATGCTAAGCGTCGAAGAGGCCAAGCGTGCCGTCGAGGTGCTTCATGACAAGGACTTCATGGGCCGTCACCTCGTGGTTAACGGCGCGAAAGCTAAGCCGGATGAATCAAGTGGACCAAGGGAAGATAGCCCACCACGTGAACCTCGTGAGCGCAAGCCCGCCGAGAACCAAACACATGAGAGTAAACCTGCTGAGAATTCAGCACGTGAGACTAAACCATCCAAACCCAGAGGGGAGAAGCCTAGAGGAGATAAACGCAGCAACTCTGGCAACAACCCTGCCCGACTGCACCTCGACAATCTCTCTTATGATGTAGACGAAAGTGCTCTCGAAGAGCTCTTCAAGGGAATAGGCAACGTGCGCAGAGTTGAGCTAGCCTACAACAAGCAGACGCATAAACCCAAGGGATCTGGAGTCATCGAAATGCAGAAAGCTGATGATGCAAGACGCGCCATCGAAGTTCTTCACGATCAACCATTCATGGGTCGCAAGCTCGTTGTTACAGCGGCGGATGAAAAAGCTAAGGAATCAAGCAGCCCCGAAGCATCAGAGGCTAAAACAGAAGCAACCGAGACTAAACCAGTGGTAGCAACTGAGGCGCCAGCCGACACAACAGCCGAAGCACCAGAAGCTAAAACTGCAACTAAACCAGCAGAGACAGCAGAGACAGCAACCGAGACACCCGTCAAAGAAGCTACTGAAGCACCAGCTGAACCAGTCGCAGAAGAAGCTGCTGCCGAAGTCAAAAAAGAAGAAACTCCAGCTCCCGTAGCTGAATAGTCTCTCCCTCGTAGCGAACAATCACCAAACCCGCTTGCGAGTCACTCTCCAAGCGGGTTTTTCATCTCTTATCCACTGTCCATTATCAATTATCCACTATTCATCTGCGGCCCTACTGCATCAGGAAAGTCGTCGCTCGCCATCGAGATGGCGCGTCTACTCGATGGTGAGATCCTCAACGCCGATGCTTATCAGCTTTACCGTGGGCTTGAAATCATTTCGGCAGCGCCGAGTGCCGATGAATTAAGCCAAGTCCCTCACCATCTCTACGGAGTGCTGTCGCAGGATGAGCGTTGCGACGCCATGCGCTTTCGGGAAATGGCTCTCCCAGTTATTGAAGAAATCAAGTCCCGAGGTAAAACACCCATCATTACCGGAGGCTCGGGAATGTATCTCAAGTTTCTCACCCATGGCCCATCACCAGTCCCGTCGGGCGACGACGATCTGCGTGAAAAACTAGAGAAAGAAAACGATGATTCACTCGTCGCTCAACTTACCGAATTGGATCCCGAAGGTGCCGAGATGACCAATCTCAAGAACCGTCGCTATGTCATTCGAGCTTTGGAAATTTGTATTCTATCAGGACGTAAAATGTCCGACTTGAAAAGCGATTGGAAACAAGCCAGCGACTCCATCGAGAAAGATCTCCGTGGCATCTGCCTACTGTGGGATAGGGAAACTCTTCGTCAACGAATCAATCAACGCACTGAAGTCATGTTAGGCGAAGGTGCCATTGAAGAAGTGGCGGCGTTAACAAATGCCTCTACCACTTGTGAAAAAGCCATTGGGGTTCCTCAGATACGCGCTCACCTTGCCGGCGAATTAACGAGAGATGAATGCTCCGAGCTCATCGCAGCGGCCACCCGCCAATATGCTAAACGCCAACGCACCTGGTTTGGCAAGGAGAAGTGGCTTACCCCCTGCCCTATGGATAGCAAATCGAACATTTCAGACATAGCCAGAAATTTCATTGTTTCCCTCAGGTGAGTTGAACCTAAAACCCACAGCTGAGCGTTTCTAACACGATATGGAATGCGGAAGCTTAATTCCGCTTTCTACTGAACCGGCTCGACAGTTCTGGTTCCGGCGACAGTCGCACTTTTTCCCGAGCATGGCAACGGACATCCCTGACCGATGAAACCCCACCGCACGTGGCAAGCCCCGCCCCACCGCAAAGCGGACTCAACCTTCCTCACTCCACGTCCATCCTTGACATAAAAAACCTCACTCCCCGCGGAGGAGAGTGAAGTGGTGAAATTGAATCGCTCAGAATTACTTGCGTCGGCGCAGGATCAGAGCAAGTCCACCCGGGCCGAGAAGGGCTGTGGAGGATGGTTCGGGGACAGCAGTTGTGTGCACAAGAAGGGCATTGAGCTGTGCACCTTTGGACACTTTTGTCGCTCCGTCATCATAGAAAGCTTCGACTGTGAAGTCCTGTGAGGTGCTGTCAGCTGTAAATGTTCCAGTGACAAGCAATCCATCGCCCCAGGTGACTTCACTGACACCGTTGGCATAGGCGCCTTGGTCGATGCCGTCAAATTCAACCGTGCGGCCAGTGATAGTGGCCGTAGCACGACCATCATAGACGAGCGCCTGAACGCGGTAGGTGTGACCAGTATTCGGTGCTATTAAACAGGGCTAAACCATCGTGGTATTTGGCGGTGATGACGACATACTCCATGCCGGCGGCTTTGGCTTCGCTGGCAATATCAGTCGCCCAGGTGGCACTCGGCGTAAAGAGGGCCCTCAGCGTAGAGGGATATGAAGAGGTGGTGAGGTTGGCTCCTTGTTGAATCCATTCGGAAGCTCCTCCCACGGTACTTCCACCCCACGCACCTTCGGTGGCACTATAGATTCCCCAGTGAATGAACTCCCCCACTCTGAGGTCGTTCCAGTTTTCAGAATCCTGAGCATGTAGCGGAGTAATTGCTAACTGACTGAAAATACATCCAGTCAGGCAGGTCAATAATGTGCGGAACTTTTTTGTCATTGGGATCTCGTAAATAGATGAATGGAGCCTTTACCCCACTCAACTCGGAATCAAGATCGACATCGAAGATATCCAATGCTGTTTTTTCCGCACCTAAAAATGCAACTTTATTTGCGGAAGGGGGGTTTCCTCTTGTTGTAAACGATAAAGCAGAGTATTAGACCGAGTGAGAAGTAGCCGATATTTATGAAAAAACCAGATTTTGAAAACCTCAGCCGCCGCGAGCGTGAAGTGATGTACCTTGTGCATGAACACGGTGAATTGTCGGCGGAAAAATTGCAGAACGAAATTGATACCGCGATCTCCTATTCCGGAGCTCGCCGCTATCTTTCGATTCTCGAGGGTAAAGGATTTTTGCAGATGGAGAAGCGGGGCAACCGCTACTATTACACCCCACTGGCGAATTCGACAGAGGTTGGTTTAAATTTACTCAAAAAGGCGTTTGGGGCATTTTTTAACGGCTCCCCCACCCTAGGAATCGCTACTTTTGTGAAACGCGAAGGTAAATCTCTTGATAAGCGTGAACTTGCTTACCTTGAAAAAATGGTTCAGGATACGACGGAAGACGAGGGTTAACCTTCATCATCCGATCCTCCTTAATCCGTGCCCACTGACTTCTATCACTGGCATCGCATTCGCGTAGTAGTAGGATGATTTCTTCGGGTTTGTGTCTTTTTTGTTTTGTCATGTTGTTTGGATTTTGATGTTACCAAATCCTCTCACTCAACATGGACTATTTTTTCTGGCGGCCGCCAGATGAACCTCTTCAGCGCGTGGCCAGATAAACTCACCGACCATCCGTGAACCGTGTGTAAATTAGCTGTTCCTGTGATCCAGGCGGCAATACGCCCTAGGAGCGCTGCCTTGGTTGAATGTGTTGCGATCAAGTCAGGAGACACCTGGTTAATGATCCTGCGCAGTTGAAACACGGTACGCGTATCCTTCCACGGCGCAATGGGTCTCACTAGGTCATCAACCAGGTGCAGGTGAATGCCCTCTAACTCTTAAGCGGGCAAAGCACACTCCCCGCCGTAGGCAAGATGCACTTCATGACCGGCGGATACGGCGGAGTGGCAAAGCTCCACAACGTGACGCTGAGCGCCGCCAATGGAATCCATGCATGTGATGACTTCGAGGATTTTCATCAGGATAGGTCGTGGTTGTTCATAGGTTCAAGTAGGCCATTGGCGTCCAACTTAACATCGTTGATGTTGATCTCTCCACACGACGCGCCACTCAGTGTCACTCCTGTTTCAGTGGGGCTAACATTAAATCCAGGTAGAAGCCTGCCCCAGGTGCCAGCGCGATATCCATCCTGGTGTTGGTTGGTAGCGGTTTTTGCCTCTGGGTGGGGCATAGACATTGCGATCACGCGGCCATCGACGGTGTAACAAGGGAATACCCCCTCTTTATAGCTGGAGGGCTCATGGACGTTTTCAGAGAAGTCGTAACATCCGCCTGGTAGATCTAGCTCTTGCCAAATACGGCTTAGTGATGCCCCCGCAAAATATTGATCGACTTGATGCTGTCGGCTTAGTGCAAGCGCTTCACCTTTGGTTGTGGCCGAACTAATAAGAACCATTTTCAAATTAAAATACTGGGCAAAGACAATGCCTAACACATCGCGGCAATGCTTCAGTCCGTCCCACTCGATCATTACCGTTTGCCCCCTTCTGATGGCATTAATTTCGCCTACTTGCAGTGCATTGGCCACCAGTTGAGTTTGTTCGCTGATATCCAAATCTAGAAGCTCTCCTATTCTTTGTTGATATTCGGAACTATCATGTCCTGATACCTTGACCGATTTGCTCAGTAGCGTCATCGGTTTCGATAATACCTGACGCATGGAGAACACATCAGCGCGTAACGATTCTACAGCTCTACGAATTTTGGTAGCGTTTACATCTGAAGCTTCAATGGGTTCACCGAAGTTTACGGTGACTCCGTAAGGAATTCTGTAGGGGGATTTGGAGATGAATTTGTTGCGTTCAAACGAAAAGATAGAACCCCAAAGTCCATCCATGGCGGTAGGTACGACCGGGCAGTTCGCCTTGCGCGCAATCATTTCAAAACCGCGCTTAAACTCATTCATCACTCCGGTGCGTGCGAGTTGCCCTTCAGGGAAAATACATACCACAGCCCCCTCTTCGAGTGCCTCCGCAGCTACACGGACAGCTTCCTTAGCCCGAGTTTGGGAAATAGGAACGGCATCAAAAATACGAACGAACCTCCCTATCCACGGATGTTTAAAATAACCATCAAACATTAGAAATCTGATCTTACGAGGGCACGCGCAGGAGAGGATAAATGCATCGATGTAGCTGACGTGGTTAGGTGTGAGCAGCACGCCACCTTCCTTAGGGATACGGTCAGAATTCACAGAGCGAACTTTATAAATCATCTTAAAAGCACCGAGACACATGAGTCGGATAAAGTGCTGAGGTAGCAACCTGGCGGAGTAGTTCGTTACTAAAATACAGATGATGGCTAGGCCTATGAACTGCCACTTGAAATCCACTCCTTTCGCGACGAGTCCTAGCTGGATTAGGGCGGCAAAAAGACCGGCCATGCAGTCGAGTAAGTTAAGCCCAGCTAGGATTTTACCTCGTTTTTTAGGTGGGCAGAGATCTTGAAGGTTTGCATTGAGAGGCACCAACAATAAGGCACCGCCTGCACCCGCAACCACAAACCATACCTTAAGCCAAGACGAGTCAATTGGAGTGGCAGCTAAGGCCAGCGTGCCAATCACCATGACAAACCCTCCAAGTGGAACTAGGCCAAGTTCAATATTCTTCCGACAAGCTAAAGATGCCACGGCTCCTCCAATAAAGATACCGACGCTCGCAGCTAGCATTAAAATTGCCGACTCCACGGCGAATTCGTTACCGCCATCGGTAATTTGCTTGGCAATGTTAATAGCCGCCAGATTCAGATAGCTTGCGTAACCCCAAAAGAAAGCGGCTCCAGCGGCAGAGAGTTTAATACGTCGATCTTTCCATAACTCCCCAATTTGGCTAAAGTGTTCGAAAAGAATATCAAAACTGAACTTCCGGTGACCTTGCACAGGCACGCGTTGGATCACAAAGGAAACGACGAGTGCCGCCACTGATGCTATGGTGAACACAAGAAGTGGCGTCAATGCTGCGTCCCAGCCATCTATCCCTCCGTTTAACCGATTCGTAAACCAGAACCCAGTAATGATCTGTCCACCACAGATGGCTAGCACCACAGTGATTTCCATCATCCCACTGGCAAAGCCCAACTTCTCGTGCCCTATCAGTTCTTTGACGATGCCCCGCTTGGCTGGGCTTAGTAAGACTGACTGAACGGAAAGCATGAAAAACCCACCAATCGCCAGCCATATTTGCTGATAGTGAATGGCGAAGGAAATCCAAATCAAGACGACCAACTGTAATATCGAAGCGCCTCGGATGACGCCCGTTTTACTAAATCGATCTGATAGCCAACCTGCAAACGGAGAAAACAGGATGAAGGGAGATACGATGACAATGGCGAGGATGTATTCAATATACTCCATCATGGCCAACCCTGGGATCGCAATCGCTTCTTTAAACAGCCATGCCCCCATTGGAATCAACAAAAACTGAGCGGCCTTATCATTAAACGCATTTTGCGCCTGTAATACTAACAAACTCCAGAACGACACCCAGTTTCTTCTAGGTGGTTTGAATTCGACGCTCTCACTGCTCATCTCGGCATGCTTGTCAGAACAACAGAAAATAGCGAGTCATACAAATCGACTTTTTTAATGCGATCATCGACTAGGTAGATGATAGAGATTTCTTGATCATGATTCTTCGAATTAAAGCCTTGCCTGATGCCAGCCAGAGTAGAGTAGTCGGTATGGAAATCCGCCTATTTGCAGCCCAATTACTAATAATTTCAAAATCGAAGGTGATCCTTACTAAGGGCATTTCATCTAGGATCAAAACCATTGAAACCTCTGATGCCACTGCAATCCTTGAGGGGCTTTGATGGTCTGCATAAATGTGACCATCATGCGTCTATCAAGGTGAACACTAAACGTGCTTGCTTTCACCGACGAATTAATATAAAGACTTTGTCTTGTTACCCCCAGCCAACGAACACATGAAATTCCTTACTTCAGTTATTCCCGCCTTATTGACCGCATTTCTCTTAAATGGTTGTGGAAGCTCAGGCACACCCAATCCAAACCAGGCGAAGCCTCTCACGGCAGCGCATGTGAATCCGCACCAACCTGGAACGTATGCCCATTTCCGAGCACAGAAGGCCTACCCGAGAAACTATGGGGTGTGGAAAAACCAAACCGTGCTTGCACGCACCAACGCATCTAACTCCAGTATCCGTATTGATATATCAGCCCAGCGTGCCTATCTGATGAACGGCACAGAGCTTGCCATGGACTATCCTGTGGCTACAGGGACATCAAAGTATCCTACCCCGACCGGTAATTTCCGCGTGCTCGAAAAAATTGAATCTGAAAAACGCTCAACGACATATGGCCGAATCTATGGTCCGGACGGAGATCTTGTGAAATCAAATGCAGACAGCCGCAAGGACCCTGTTCCCGAGGGTGGTGAATATGTAGGGGCCTCAATGCCCTACTGGATGCGTATTACCTGGGACGGTATAGGCATGCATAAAGGCAATGTCCCCCGGCACCCAGCCTCACACGGCTGTATCCGCACCTACTACAAGGCCGTTCCTACGGTATTTACCAAGGTGCGTGTTGGAACTCGTGTGTCAATTGTCCACTAGCCGACTGTCTTAGACAGTAATTAGCCATTAAACCGTGTTTTGATATGACGTCGGGCCCGGTGATTTTGATTCTTGAACTCTCCTGCGTTCTCCCTTACAGCGCAATATCCCCCCAAGAAATCAGCATGAAAAATATTACCTCCCTATGTATTCTCGGCGCTGTTTCCGTCGTTCTTTCCAGTTGCTCGTCAAGTCTAAGCCAGGGCAAATACTAGTCGTTTAAAGGTCGCTCAGACTATCAAAAGACCCGTGAGGTTTATCGTGATGAAAGCCTCATCAAAACGGCCAACAGCGGTAATACTAAAGTTCGCATTGATCTTTCCGATCAACGAGCCCAGATGCTCGTCGGTGAGCAAGTTGCTATGGAACTGCCATACTGCACCGGTAAAGCAGGGAAACGCACACCAGCAGGTAACTTCAAAATTACCAGTAAGATAGCGACCAAGAGGTCCAATATTTTCGGAACTCTCTATAAAAACGGCTGGCGTGTTCACGGCGGTGACCGCCGCAGATATCGTGGCCGATATGATCGTTACGTCGGCGCCGCACTGACCTACTGGATGCGGATCACCGCTGGTGGAATCGGTATGCACTACAGTGGCTACGCCCATCGTTACCCAGGTTCAAACGGATGTATTTGTATGCCCAAAGATCCTGTAAAAACGCTTTTCGCCAAAACCAGAGTAGGCACTCCTGTTCAAATTGTTCACTAAACGCATAACAAAATAACATTTCACAGCCTCTGAATCTATGGATTCAGGGGCCTTTTTTTACACACTAACTCCCGATGCCTTAATTCTCAACCTACATGAGCTCAATATCAAAGCGCCTCATCACCCATGCTGTTATCACAAAAAGCACGGCGGTGAGAACGCAAGCAGCTAACAGACACCAGCCGTAGTGAAACCCCTTGCGCAACATCCACGGTATTAACAGAAACATCGGTAATGTTGGGATTACATACCAGAACGTGTAATAAGCATGATTGGCAATTTTCTCCGTCTGTTCCTCCCCTTTTAAATCGAAAAACATCCACGTCATGGCGAGCACAGTAACCATCGGCAAGGCCGCGATTAAGGCCCCTAACCGATCATTCCACTTGGCAACTTGGGAAATAAGAACAATCAGGCCGGCGGTAATCAGAAATTTTAATAGGATAGGCATAGAAAACTACTTGGAGTGAGGCTATTAGAGCGTATTCTATCTACATCATGCAAGTTTATCCTATCGCATTCAATTCAGCTCTCACCATCACAGTGGCCACACTGGTCGCCTGTTCCCCAGCCTCAAGCACTCCTCCAGTGCAATCAACCTCGCCAGTCCAAGTCATGGCGGCTCCAGGGAAACCAGCCAGCACAGGGCTCTCAGCTGCCGCCAAACACAAAATTGGCCATAAGATCTGGCAAAACGAATCCGGAGGTAAGATCACTGGCCTCACCCACTGGAACGATGGCGAGGAGTTTCCCTCCATGGGCATTGGCCATTTCATCTGGTATCCACAAGGTTTTCGTGGTCGCTGGACCGAGTCGTTCCCCCTCTTCATTCGTTATGCTCAGCAGCGAGGCAGCCAAGGCATTCCAGCATGGGTCGCCAACAGCAAACACTGCCCATACCCAAACAAAGCAGCATTCCTACGCGATTTCAACGGGGCAAAGCTCAAAGCTCTACGAACCTATCTGGCTAGTAATGTAGCATTGCAAACCGACTACATCATCGCCACCAGCCGACAGGCCTTACCCGCAATGATGGCCTCAGCTCCTACCGCTCAGCGAGTTCGAATCCAGGCGAATTACCACAAGGTATCCACCACCACGAATGGAACCTACGCCCTTATCGATTATGTGAATTTCAAAGGCAACGGCACCAATCCCACCGAACGCTATAAGGGACAAGGATGGGGAATGATGTGGGTATTGATGGAGATGCGTGATGTCCCAGCCGGACAAGCTGCTGCTGCTGAGTTTGCAGCTTCAGCCAAACGCTGCCTCGATCGACGTGTCAGAAACTCTCCACAGGCCCGCGGGGAAAAACGCTGGACGGCAGGTTGGCATAATCGGTGTGGCACCTATGCCAGACCGCTTTAAGTTTTAAGATTCAATTTTCAAACTCCAAAAACCAATCTTAACCCGATGAAGCATCCCATCGATCCAGTCATCAAAACAGCCTCCGATTTGACGGCTGCGTCAAAGCGAATCGTCGATGACAGCGTCGAGTTTTTTAGAGGCAGCCTTGGCTGGATCCCTTTGTTTGCACAACAGGCGGAATGAAAACAAAAGCAACTATCCTATGCTGTTTTCTATTGATCGCCCTTCTTGCTTACTTCACAGAACTTACACGTAGTGTATCCTATACGTCTGCAGAAACTGGGAGTCGAAAGGGTGAATCTTACAGGCTTGGATTTATTCTTGTTGATTCATGGGAGAGCTCATCTTGGATTGAGATAAGGGCTCGGAGAATGGGTGTTCTCCCCAAGAAACAAACATGGATCAAAACAGCTGATACCCGCGAAACTTTGGTGATGACATCACGTGGCCATTCTAAAGCTCCTGCATCGTATTTCTTGGGTAGCTTTGAAACTTCGCCGGAAGAATACTCCTCGGTTATCCTAAACTCGTTTGTAAAAAAATTCCTTCTAGCCACAGAGCCAGAACGTGAAGAATTGGCCACTCAGTTCTTCGACCATGAATACATCCCGTGAACTATACAAGCAGGCTTGCTTGGTATTTGGAGTTTGAAACTTGGAGTTTATCCACCATCGCCGCCCTTAGGCTTTGCTTTGGTCTTAGTGTCCCCCCCTTTTTCCTTGGAGGCTCCTTTTTTATAGGAATCGCTACGATAATCAGTCTGGTAGAATCCCGAACCTTTAAAGATCACACCTGAACCTGTTCCTAGGAGGCGTTTGACCTTTCCTGAACAATCGTCCTGAGGGCAATTCTCGAGTTTGGGATCACTCATCTTTTGGAAAACTTCAAAAAGGTGGCTACATTCTTCGCAGCGGTAATCGTAATTAGGCATAATATTATGGATGGTCTGGTAAGACGTCGGGCGCTCGATAACCAAGGAAGCACCTCAAGGCAAGTAAGAAAGCCGTTTAGCGCAGGTGGCTAAGTGAATGATTACGTGGTTGAGTCAAATCCTTCTGAATCTTTTTCACCTGCTGATATCTTTATTAAATCACTTACTCACGTATTGACCCTTCACAGAATGGAGGGCATAATCCCCTGCATCACGCAAAACTAATTTGTTTACATCCCCTGATACTCACGACACATGAAATATCCATCTTCCCTAATCCTCTCGGCTTTAACTGGCTTAACTGCGATCTTAGGCCAATGCACCCCCTATGACCCTGCTACAGGCACCGTCGGTGGTGGCTCGCAGTATCTGGCAGGTTATGGCCCGCAAAACGGCCTGCCGGTCGCTGACGGAACACCAACTTACCAACCCAAGGGATATTGGGATGGCGACGGAGTCCAAGGAGCCGCTAAAATCAAAATCGTGCGTGCAGAGCAGAAAGCCTATTTTTACAAAGGCGGCGTCTTAGTAGGAGTTACACCTATCTCCTCGGGAGATAGCACACACACCACACCTGCGGGACGCTTCAGCGTCACCGAGAAGGATATTGATCACGAGTCATCCTCATACGGTGTCATCAAGAACCGAGCTACAGGAGAGACCGTCAATAGTAATGCGGACTTCAGAAAACACAAACCTGGCGCTGGCGAAGTTGCAGTTCGCGCACCGATGCCAAATTTTCTTCGCTTCAATCACGGAATTGGAATGCACACTGGCTTCCTTCCCGGATATCCAGCCTCTCACGGATGTGTGCGCATGCCCGATCACATGGCAAAAAAATTCTTTGAAAACGCCAAACATGGCACACCCGTCATCGTAGAATAATTCCACTTAGTGATTCAAACGAGACGAATGCCGGAGTGATTTCTTGAAATGACAAGGCACGATGAGGGAGTGGTGCGGGCACCATGACCGAGGCGTAACGCAGCCATTTCGAGAAAGCGCCCGGCTTCCACTCAACCGCGAAGCGCAAATTAATTTCCTCCCTTAAAAATAGAACATTCGTTTCTTTTGAAATGCTATGTGGAATAAGACTTCAATAGTCAGGGTGGCCGTGCTAGCGTTTAGTTCGTTGCCATACGTGTAACGGTCTCCCATTTAACTCATATCATTATGTCTACTTCTCTCGTCCTTACTATCTGTGCTCACGATCGTCCTGGTATCATGAGTCGAGTTTCTAATACGGTTTCTGAAAATGGTTGTAACTGGCTAGAAAGCCGGATGGCGCGCCTTGCTGGACAGTTTGCCGGTGTTGTTCGTGTCGAGTGTGACAGTGATACCTCCGCTACACTAATAAGTAGACTGCAGGCTCTTTCCGAAGAAGGTATTTCCGTACAGGTTCACGACCAAGGAGATCTGTCCAACTACCCCTACACCCGCTGTCTAAAAGTGGATATTTTTGGAAATGATCGCCCCAGTATCGTAAGTCAACTTACTCAGGCTATTTCTGGAGTGGGAGCCAATATCGAAGAATTGAGCACGACCATCGAGAGTGCCGCGATGTCAGGTCACCCAATCTTTCATGCCACAGGCACCGTTTGTCTCCCTGATTCTATCGCTGAAGAAACCTTGATCACCGCCGTTGAGGATCTTAGCGACGACTTGAACGTTGAAATCAGCGTGGTCTAACCAGAGGGCTGATTCTGATGTTTAAGTCCTAGGAAAGCGATGAATTACGTCACAAAAAGCCCCGTTGCACAGTACAATCGGGGCTTTTGATTTGTATGCAACTAGCGCTCTACATACGCTGTCGGACGGCCTCGTAGAGGCACACCGCTGTGGCGACGCTCACGTTGAGACAATCAACCGTGCCAGCCATAGGGATTTTGATAAGGAAATCACAGTTGTCCTCGGTGAGTCGGCGCATGCCGGTGCCTTCGGCCCCCATAACAATACCCATCGGTCCAGTTAGATTAGTTTCGTAGAGCGTGCCCTCGCCGGCATCACTGGTTCCTACCAACCAGACTCCGGCGTCCTGAAGTTTTTTCATGGTCCGGGAAAGATTGGTGACTTGGAAAAATGGAACGGTATCCGCCGCACCCACAGAAATGCGACGGACAGTATCGGTGATACTTGCCGATTTGTCTTTAGGCGCCACTACGGCAGTTACACCTGCTCCGTCGGCTGTTCTGAGGATTGCCCCTAAATTATGAGGGTCCTGAACACAATCTAGGATCAGGAGCAATGGAGGCCTCTGTTCCCCGATGAGCTCGTAGAGATCTTCCTCGGTACGTGCCTTATTTGATTTATTAGGTCGACCACTTCGCACATGCTTGTTTTCACGTGCCTCTCCTTCTCTGCCTTTGCGTCTCATAGTGTTATTTTATAATTCCTGCTCGATTTCTTTCAACTCGAGGAACAGGCCATTCCATTGCTCGAGGTTTGGCTGCAGATCAAGTTTGGCGTCAGCAATGTGGCGCCGGACGGACTCGAGCAAGCTTCCATATTCGATATAGAAGTCACGTACTCCATCCCGGTAATCACTACCAAGAGCATCAGCAAATGGGACTCGAGAATCATCCAGCTTTTCAGCGAATGACTCAATGATTTCGGATCTTGATCGGCGTGATTGGAAAGTAAATACGACCATACTTGTAAGCGCACTAGCAAGAAGGCCGAGTGCTAGGTATGGATATGGGTTGATCTTGAGCGACCCAGTAACACCAGCGGAAAGGAGCAATAGCAAGCAGATGTAGAGCCATGTCTTCAAACCGGAACGCCGTGCGGTGAGTTGCATATCAAGGCCCCCGCGGATTTTCAGATTCACCACAACTTGTCTGGCTGCACGTCCCATACGTTTAATAAACCGATCGCGTGTGGATCCAAATCCGCCGGTCTCTTTCTCAAAATCTTCTAGTGAAATAGCTAACCGCTCTTTCACTCTTGGGCGAACCGTTTCCCAGTGTTTGCGACACTGCTCAACAAGATTTTCACCATCGTCACTGGCTTGCTGCTCCACAGCTGTTTTTACGGAATCGACTAAGGCTGATTCAATTTGTTTGGGGATATTCTCAGCGGTAAACAAACTCTTTAGGGATGCCAAGACATTCATCTTACGGTGCATCAGCTTCTTGATTTGCTCGCCTTGGCTGGCGAAAACTTCACGCATACCGGCGAATTTAACAGCGAAGTCAGATGATTGCGTTTCTCGCTCCTTGTCCATCTCGCCTTCGATCTCGCGCAGGAATCCTTCATTGCCTTCCAGTAGACGAGTGCGGAGCTCGATCATATCCTCAATGCTGCGTAAGACATCGCC
>JASJLI010000090.1:0-5258 GCA_037620805.1 Akkermansiaceae bacterium | reverse complement strand
ATCGATTTGAAGAATACTTTGGCATTTTGGGTGAAAAGGTGTAAGTTCTTTGTAGTTACATTAGATGTTTAAGCAGCTTGGTATACCCACTGACAAAATTTACCCACACCACTCCATCCGTCCCTCGTCGTTTTAAAGTCGGTTCGAAGCTTGGTCTGAACTCTGGAGTCGAATCCGGATTTGCCTTGATCGCTACCATCTCGGTGATGGTTTTACTGGTCATGATTGCCCTGGCCATGTTGAGCCTGAGCACCATCGAACTGCGCTCTAGCCGGAATGGCCAGGCGATGGCCGAGGCCCAGGCGAATGCTCGTGTGTCTCTGATGCTCGCCATTGGTGAACTGCAAAAGCAGTCGGGGTTAGACACGAGAATTACAGCACCGCTAAACATAATGGATACGAATGCCCCTCCACTAACAGGCGTTTGGAAAAGCTGGGAGGGGGGTAATCATGATAATGCGGGCAGACCGACTGTTCCTGACTACAGTTCGAAAACTAAATCGTCAATTTCTGCCAACGGGCGTTTTGTGGGTTATTTCGTGTCTGGCGCAGTAGGACTGAGCGATCCAAAAAACGACGCTCTTACCGATTTGGTGAAATCATCTTCCACGGCTACTTCAGTGCCGATCCTATCTGAAGGCACGCTAGGCAGCAATTCCGGGCAGGTGCATCTGGAGCCGCAGTTGTTTAAAAATAATTCGGGTGCCATGGCATGGTGGGTCAGCGCCGAGAACCAGAAGGCGCGGCTTATGCAGCCTTACAAACCCCGAACAAACGATGCTTTAGGCTTGGTGGAAATGGGACAATCCCACTCCGTGCCAGATCCAGAGGTTTTCGGTCTGAAAGGTCTGGTTGACGACCCTGAACCCTATATTACGGATTCCACCAGTACCGCGAAATCCGCCAGTCGGGCATTTAGCCTGCGGACGACCACACTGCTCCCAGAAGCGAATACTACCAACCCCGCCGAAAGTTTCCACGACCTATCGACCTCCGCGGTCGGTCTGCTTACGAACTCCGCAACTGGCGGATGGCGCAAGGACATCTCCATTCTCACCGAGAGGTGGGACGACATTTACGCTAGCTATCCGGGTCGAAAACTCCCCCTTTTCCGTTTCACACCCGAACAAGGTGCAACCTCCCAGGTTCCAAAACCGACAACCAACGACTATGACCCTGAACAGTCAAACTTGTATCCCTGGAGTGAGTATTCAGTGATTTTAGGATACAAACAGCCAGCCACTTACTACGCGGCCTCCGCCTCATGGGCCTCGCTTCGGAGTTTTGCCACTTCTTACAAGAACTTCTCCTATAGCTCCGGGGTCGTGAAGAGCCCGTTCGTCTGGGATAAAATTGCCAAGCCGAGGGCGTCTTCGATCAATTCTACTGAAATCTACAACCACAAGCACAGACAGTTACTCCATCCACAGATCGCAAGGTGCCAAATTTTGGTTTATGCCAAGGCAGTCGAAGACCCGAGACGACTCAATAAAAATCCGAAACGATATCAGATGGAGTTGATGTATGTGCCATTTTTCACCCTATGGAATCCGTACAATATTACCTTGGAGCATGAAATCAAGGGAACACTCAACGCAGGTCAAGGCAGCGGAAAACATGGGAACTTTCTTGGATTTGGGATGCGACGTTCTCTGCCAGGGGCAATGGCGATCGCCAGTAAGTTGCATTATCCTAATCCTGATACAGTCCCCATCACTCAATACAAATTGTTAACGAATGGCAACTTCCAGACTCTAGATTGGCCCAGGAATTACGCTAATCCATATGACAATCAATTAACGAGTAATCAGACCAAATATAGAGGCCAAAAATGGAAAGATTTGCGGACATGGGGTTGCTGGCTGCCGGAGGGAACCCTTACCCTCAAACCAGGGGAAGCGAAAATATTCTCCCCAGGGGAGCTCGATACTGGCTACGGTTTCGGTGGGGGAGCCTTCAGGCTGAAAGAGGGCTATAACCCAAAGAAACTGGTGGGACGTGGATTTGCTGTTTCGTCGAACCTCACAGCAGATCGAGGCTTTTGGTTCCTCTTCAGGGGCGACAGGGTTACCCAGCCTTATCGGGACCGCGCTCCTGGATACGGCTTTTCCTTGTCTTTCGGGGACGGAAGTTCCCACTTTGGTGGAACTGCGATCGTTCCATCGGGAATAGGAGACGAGTATCACAATATTACAGCTCTGGCTAATATAACCGAGGGCGACAAGTATTGGCCACCCGATGAGGTCGATGAAGTAGGCTACACCATTGGAGAACTTGCCTCCGGTCCGTGGGTACCTCTTTTTTCGATGAGTTTCGGCCCCCGTATGACCATAGGCACCGGACCGGGCACCAATCAAAACCGGCCCACCAAAGGCGTCGTGCAAAACAACGCATTGGCAGCCATGGTATTGAGCGATCCAGACAGTGGAGAGTCTAAGGACCACCCGGCGAACAATACCTTCGACTTTGCCTACCATTCTCTCAGCCTAGGATCTACCATCACACCTAATCTGAGCGACTCTGAATCATACATTGCCACTGGCTACCAGAGTGGTGACGGCCTATCGAGGCTTATCATGGTGGATGTTCCGCTTCGTCCGATGGCCTCACTGATCGAACTCAACGGTTGGAACCCCAGAGGAAACAACCCATATCCACCGTTTCAGATGAACCTCATTGGAAACAGTGACGCTACTCCTCTTATTCCCCAAAATAGGATTGTGCCGCCCACGTTGGCTCCGAGCGGTGTGCAATACAACCTCCAGCACGACGACGCCTATTGCTCGAACCACATGCTCTTCGATGACTGGTTTGTTTCTTCGATCGCGCCACAACCACGGAATCTTGGTGGCAGTATCGCCAAAGATCTGAAAACCTTCTACAGGGACATTATGACAGGGGAGGATAGATTATCTAACCGTTCCTATCATGCCATCATCGCGGACTCGGGTTTGACTGAGTCTCAAGCTACGGCGCGGGTGAACGAAGTCATCAATAGTTCCGAATCCTTCCTCAAGGTAGCCTCCCGGCTGGAGGTGGCAGGCATGTTCAACGTGAATTCGACTTCCGTCGCGGCTTGGAGATCTCTGTTAGGAAATGCTAAAAACCGTGAGGAGATCGCTTTTCATGGCATAAATGGTATTGAATCCACCACAGGGACTAACCCGCACGTGGTTAGCCGTGGAGCCGTTGCTACTGACCTTGAAGCAGGTGGCCGTAACAGCGTCAGCGGTCTGGCGCCCAATGCATCCGAGTTCACCGGATTCAGAAGTCTTACGGATGACCAAATTGAGGATCTTGCAGAGAAAATTGTCGAGCAGGTTCGTCTACGCGGTCCGTTCCTCTCCTTATCTGAGTTCGTCAACCGGCAGCTCAGTTCCAACACCAATCTGGCACTGGCGGGGGCAGTCCAGACGGCGATCAATAACCTGACAGATGATCCCCTGAAGGAACTTCGTGACCCCGCAAAAATGCTCTCGGATACGACGATGCATGAAACCAACCCTAATGATCCGAAGCTTGATGGAGTGAACTATGAGTTCTCTGAAGCTGCTGAAGGCAGCAGTGCCCACGGTGTGCCCGGTTGGATCCGGCAGGCGGATGTGCTGAGGCCCATCGCCCCTGTTCTCTCAGCCCGAGATGATACATTCACGGTCCGTGCTTACGGTGATGCGCGTGACAGCAGAGGAAAGATTGTAGCTCGCGCCTGGTGTGAGGCAACGATTCAGCGGAGCCGGGACTTCGTAGATGCAGCGGATCAGGCTGACTCCATCGATCCTCCTGCAAATGCGGTCAATCAGATCTTCGGTCGCAAATACGTCATTAAAACCTTCCGCTGGTTGAATGCGGATGAAGTTTAATGGTGCTTTGTTTGGAATGCATATAGAATAATTTCATGAGATACTTACTGCTCGCCCTGCTCTTCCTTTCGAGTATGACCGTCTACTCTGAGGAGCCGCCAAAATATAAACGCACGTGTCGAGTGATCTTTCCAGAGCGACCGAACGATGCCCCCAAAATCGTTTACCTTTTTGACGGCAAAAAAAACCAGCAGGTTTTCCTTCCCAGTATGAATTTTTCAGAAGTGATTAGCCTGCCTTCGGGTGATCTCACCCTACTGATGGCAAAAAACGAGATAGTAGATCCAGAGAACCTGCCGGCGGGTGCTCCAATATTGAAAATCCCGGAAGGTGTTAGGGATTTCTACATCCTCGTTACTCCTGACCCTTCAAATAAAGAGCTGCCCGTGCGAATGAGAATTGTAAATGCCAGTGATGGCAAATTGAAAGCGGGGAAGACACTGTGGTTCAACCTTACGGAGCATCGGATTGTGGCTAAATTGGGGAAAAGTAAAATGATGGTCGATCCAAAAGGCTGGACCGTCACAGAGGGCCCGATCCCAAAGAGTGGTTATTACAGGGCGGAATTTGGCTATCAAGTCGAAGCTAAGGGGAAAGCCCTGAGGATCACCGAGCAGCAATGGTGGCACGATACCAATAGTAGACACCTCGGGTTTATCATTCCTTCAGGTGGTAGATTACCGAAGATATTCTTTTTCCGTGACTTTAGATAAACCAACGTGCGTTGAATCACTTCGTTTTATCGTGTTAGAAATCAAGTAGTTGCCATTTTAATTACAGCTTTTCGCCGTATTCCCAACCTTTTCGGACGGGCTCTTTGATAAATGCGTTGAGTTCCGGGTGATTGGTAATTCGGGCGTTCTTGGCATCCCACTCGATCCGCGTGTTGAAACGCTGGGCCAGTACTCCTAGCAGAATGATCTCGGTCAACTTTGCCGAGTAGCTGAAATTCGATCCAGGCTCCGGACCGGTCTGTTTGATCGCACGCAGCCACTCGCGGAAAGGTCCACCTTCGACACGCGGGATAGTCTCGGCTACAGGTTTTGTCTTCAACTCTTCGCGCAACTCATTGGGAAGGATCGCTGGTGCTCCGGCGTGTGTGCCGCAACCGATCATACCCTTGCTGCCCACCATCCAGCAGGCTCGGCTAAAGTGTGCGGCGTGCTCTGCGCCAAACTTATCGATACGCCCGACCTTGGTCCAATCCTGCGGACCGTCAAACCAATTGAGTGCCACCGGACCACGCTTGGCGTTGGCGGGGAAATGATACTTGATCCGACTGCCGGACGGAATCACTCCCTCAAGCGAGTCTTTCCGCTCCAGGCATTCCACAACGGTGGGAGGATCAAGGTCAAGCGCCCAGACGGGAGTATCAAGCGTGTGGCAACCCCAGTCACC
>JASJLI010000089.1:0-35160 GCA_037620805.1 Akkermansiaceae bacterium | reverse complement strand
GGAAGGAATCGGGCTTTTTTTGTGCCCAGATGTTGCACTCTTTGAGGAATACGCAGATCACTCAACTCAGTAATAAAATAGCAAAATTGGATTCTGCATTAGGCTTACACTATGGGCAGCAAGGAAAGTTATTGGATCCTGCCAATTGGTAAGATGGATGAGTTGGAAAAGCTAGTAGTTGATCCATCTAAAACAAGAGAGCTTTTGGAGGGGCAAGATAATGTTCGAGTTAATCATCCCGCCCCTTTAGATATGGTAACTGCGCTGTAAAAGGAGCAGCTATTGCTAGCCCGTGATCTCGATAAGTTTAAGATAATGCTCAACGAGCGAGTGATCACTGTACTTGATGAATAGTCGCCTGGATCAGGTGGGGCACTGATCAGTAGAATCACGGTATGAAGGGGCTTTTGGCCAACTTGGGGGTAAACTTCGTATGATGACTAAATTCTTTGAAAAAATCAGACAACTTTTCCCTGAAAAGGCGTTTAATTGGTTGTAGAAACGAAGTGTTACCAACGTATTGATTCCTAAGATACGTGAGTATGCTAATCGACTCTATATTTCAGCCCTATTTTATCCTCTATATCTTCCAAAAGTATCCAATTGATTCAAACTATGAAAACAAAGTTCCAAAATAAATCGTCCTCTCACTTAACATCCATCGCCAACATGAGTCGGTCCGGTTTCACATTACTGGAAATGGTGATCGTTCTTGGTATCATCGCCATGATTATGGGTGGGGCTATTTTTACCATGACCAAAATATCCGATAGTGGAGCAATCACAGTAGTCGATGGTGATTTTTCATCGATCAACAACGGCCTGCAGTCCTACAAAACCAATGCTGGTCACTATCCATCTGAGCAGCAGGGACTAAAAGCCCTTGCCGAGAAACCAACGTCGGCACCTAGACCAAGGCGCTGGACGCAAATCATGGATAACGTACCTATAGATCCGTGGAATAATGAGTATCTTTACAAATACCCAGGAACAAAAGATCGATCTCGTCCAGAGTTGATATGTCTCGGTAAAGACGGCCTTGAAGGAACTGAGGACGACATGTCGAGTCAGGATCCTAAGCAATAATGGAAAACGGCAAATGCCATAGAAGGGGGACGCAAGCTGGTGGCTTCACCCTCTTGGAAATCGTCTTTGTGCTCGGCATGGTGGCAATGCTAGTCACATGGCTGACGCTAAGTATCGGCACAGTTGAAACCGAGCAAAAACTGCGTGAAGCCTCAGGGAGTATCGAATCGCTGGCTAAGCGCGGACGCAATATTGCCGTTAGGCAACAGCGAGCCTATCAGCTGGTCATTAGTAAGGACTCAATTTCCATTGCTCCCCAATATGTAATAATGGATAGCGATGAGCACTTCACGGAGCCCGAAGAGGGAGACGCTGAAATACCGAGAGAGAATTTTGAGGACATCACAGCCAGCGAAAATACTGATGATGAAGTTACCTATGAAATCAAACGTTGGCGATCGGATGAGTGGCAATTAATTGAGGACGACAAGAAAATCATCCTCACTCTCGATCCAGTGGGTCTAGTAGAGCCTATTTCGATTCGCTGCAGTATCGGCAAAAGCTGGTTGATTCGTGAGTTGCACCCACTTACAGCAGGTGTTCGGGACGAGGAAATGAGTGTGGAAAACGAGTGATATGAAGTTACCAGTTACAGCTTATAAATTACCAGTGGGCAAGAAGCTCCGCGGAGTCTCCACGAAGCTACGCGCAGGTTCCAGAAAGCTACGCGCAGGTTCAAGAAAGCTCCGCGCAGGCTATGTCTTGATGGAGATCGTGATTGCGCTTGGGCTCTTTTCTGCGGTTGCTGTGTCACTGGTGAAGGCGTTGCATATGACCAGCGAGACAGCAGCGACTATTCAAGACAGGATGCGCATTGATCGCATTCTTCGTAGTGCGATGACCGATGCTCTGAGTAATCCCAATCTTGAAGAAGGTAGTGAGACCTTTGACCTGACAGAGATTACAGGAGACGAAGAATCATTTTTCACTGGTCAGATCGAAACCATTATCGAACCCATGGAGCTTGAGAACGAAGACGGGCAACTTCTGCAGAACATGTTCCGGATTGAGGTTATTTTTTACTGGCAAGCTGAGGGTGGGTGGCAGGAGCAGAGCGCCGAAACGTGGCGTTATGGCAACCTCTATCAACCATAGCGAATCCAATAGGTAATAGCGTATGAGAACCAAACCAAATCAAAAAAGCAAATTGCGCAGCAGGGGATTCACCCTGTTGGAAGTGGTTGTTGCGCTTGGTATGATGGCTATGCTGATTGGTGGGATTTTTCAGGTTGCAAGGACGTCCCTGCAGTTGAGTCAAATTGTGGTGGAGGAGCAAAACTCCACTATGGAGCGTAATGCGTTTTTCAACCTGCTTAAAAATCACTTCGAGCAAATGCCAGGAAATGCAGTTGTCCGCCTGGAGAGTTATGATTCGAGTAATGGTGGTGTATCACGCACTCTATTCAATCTAACATTTCAGAATGTGCCTATGTCTTTTAACTGGGGAGATGTCCCCATGACTGCCGAAGCAATCGAGTTGGCTACTGTTGAACAGCGTGATGGTTTTGTCGATGTGGTGTTAAGGTTTTATGATGTGGAAATTCTTGAAGATTCAGATTCGACGGGGGATTTGGAGGCTGAACCAATTGCTGAAATTACATTGATAGAAAATCTTTGGATGTGTGATTGTGAGGTTGTGGATGGAAGAACGTTGGAACATGTCACTGAGTGGGACAACAACGGGCAGTTACCCTTGCAGGTGAAATTTTATTGTCGGTTCGAGCCTACTGCAGATATTATGCAACAGACATTTTGGGTAGTACCGAAGCAAAATCCAGAAGTTATTTTCCGCCAAATCATGCAGCAGAATCCAGCGGGACCTCAGGGGACTACCGGAGCTGGAGGTAATGTTCCTCCTATAACAATTAATCCTGGTCAACCAATTCCAGGCAGCGGTGGTGGGCGGCCAGGAGGTGGAAGCACCCCTCCCGGTGGAATACCCAGTGGTGGTAGATAACATGAGAACATACGATACATATTCAGCTGTTGAGTATTCCTTGCCAAAGGAATCGAAAAGCTGTTTCGGTTCCACAGCAAAGGGCAGCGCACTTGTTGCTGTATTCTGGATCATGGCCATATTGGCCCTCGCTGTTTTTTCTGCAGTAAGAGTGGTGTATTTAGATGCTGATATAGCCGCCTCCCAGATCAATGGTTTCGAAGCTCTGCAAGTAGCGGAGATGGGGATCGCTGTTGCGGTTAACCCTGCAGTGAAAAAAATGGATCCTATTCTGGACTGGTATGACGAGGAACGAGATATTTCATACAGAGCACGTATTCAATCTGAAGCAGCGAGGTTAAACATCAACGTGATCCTCATGCGCAAAGACAAAACTTTGCTGACAGATATTTTTACCGACTGGGGTATGGAGCTTCAAGAAGCACAGATGCTTGTTGATAATCTAACCGACTGGGTGGATGCTGGTGATCTGGTGGAGTTAAATGGAGCCGAGCTCGATTGGTATGAAGATCAGGGGCGTCCGAATCATCCGTTTAACCGGCCTTTTTACAACCTTGATGAAATGCGCCTGGTAAAAGATATGGAGCTTCTCGAAGCTGTTAATCCGCACTGGAAGAACTGGTTTACTATCTGGAGTAATGGCAAACTTGATGTCAACGAAGCGAAGGCTGAGTTGATTGCCGCCGCCGCCGAGGTATCGATCGATGATGCTCAGGATTTGGTGAAACACGTGCTCGGACCAGATCGTGAACGAGACACCGAGGACGATCAACGGTTTCAAAATTTGACCGAGGCTCTCAGTATGCTAGGAGTCTCCGAGTTCCAGCAAGAGACCGTGACACCACGCTTGACAATAAGCGACACAACTACGCGTATAGTGAGTGATGGTCGGGCTGGAACAGTAAAACGCCGTATTACACTCATTCTAAGAAGTAGGACTGGTCAGCCAGCGATTCTGGAGCGAAAAGAAGAAATTATTCCCTAGGTAAATCGATGCAGCAGCATCGCTAACCATCGAACAACAAACCATTAACGATCACCTTAACCGGTAAGCAAATCCATTGAGCAGTAAAATAGACAGCGCACTTCTAATCCCCGGCCCCGAAGGCTGGGAGATATGGCAGGGCAGTCGTGAAAAAGGTTTCCATAGAAGTCTTGAAAACGGACCTGTTCGCGCATCAGCGCTTGAGAAAATCCCGTCGGGACGCTTACTCATGGGATTTCCAGTGCGTGAAGCCCTTGCTGTGCCTTTTAAGGTTCAGACAGAGGACCCGTCGATGTTTGAGGACTTAGCGTCCATGCATTTAGAACAATCAGGGATCCGTCCGGAAGCCGATGCAGGTCGATTAACGGATGTTTTCCCTGCTGGCCACGAGGACGGTCAAACTTTGCTTCTCAGTGTGGTTTTGTCTGCACCAGTTGAGGGAACTATGCCATTACGCGCACCCAGTGAGTTTGATATTTCTGCACGCTGTTTCCCAATGGCTGAAAATGCCGTCACCTTATGGCGCGAGCTAGGACGGTGGGTGTTTGCTATCACCAGTGGCGGCCGGTTGACCTATTTTCAATCGCTCCCAGGCACTCAGCTGGCATCGGATGCTATTCGTGAGATCAGACTAGCGCTTACCCAGCTAAGTCTGCAAGGGGTGACTCTGCATATGGACAAAGCTATCGTCTGGATGTCCGGCCAAGACTCAGATCCTAGCGATGAGGATATTCAAGCCTTTGGAAAAGAACTAGACGCAGAGATCTCAGCTGAACCAAAGCCTTCTCCGGTTCTTCCTCATCCGATGAGCCGACTCGTTCCCGCTGATGTGCGAGCTGAGCAGCGAATGAAGGCAGAAATGCAAAAGCGCAATATGCTCATTGCTGCTGTGCTTCTAGCTTATCTCGGCATTGCCGGGTATTTTGCCTACAGCTATTTCCAACTTAGCAGTAAGCTTAAAAAGCAAAATACCGAGCTGAAGGTTGTAAAAATGGATCACGGAGATATTGGCCTCTTTAATGCTGACTGGGATCAGCTCGCACCAGTGGTGGATAGCCCGCATTGGCCATTACAGCTTCTCGAACGTACTGCAAAATTGATACCTCCCGGACAAGATTTACGATTCAAAGTCTACGAAGCTAGTCGTGAGCGTATTATCCTGCGGGGTGAAACAGGCGACCTGAAGCTAGCCAGTAGCTATGCGGAAAAGCTGAGACGCTCACTCTCTGACTACGAGTGGTCGCTACCGCCTGCGGAGTCGGATTCTAAAACCAACCGTTGGAAGTTTAACTACGAGGGAACACTAAAGGGAGAAATTGAATAATGAACGATCGCGAAAAAAAACTCATCTTTATTCTCTTTGGTGCGGCATTCCTCATCGTGAATATTTTCCTCTTTACGTCCTACAATGCGGCAATGAAGAAAAAGGAAAATCAGCTCAAGCAGGGGACCAAGGATTTAAAGAAGATGAACACGGAACTCGATGCTTGGGAATCACAGATCGCGGATGTTGACTGGCTTTTAGATAATCCACCTGTGGAGGGATCTCATGGTAAAGTTGGAGCTGAACTGGCTACCTACACTGAAAAGAGTGCGTTGCGCTATAAAGTGCAGTTAAAAAAACGTCCAAGCCCTCAGCGTGAAAATCCCGAGGAGGGAGGAGCCTTCCGTAGTGCTCGAGTCAAGGTGTTGGGCAATGCGATGGACAGGGAACTCTACCTCTGGCTGACGGATTTGCAGGATCCCCAAAAAGGTCGGTCCATTACGTCGTTACGTATTTCGCCACAGCGGGACGATCCTACACGAATCGACTGTGAACTTGAGGTGACTCAATGGTTTACTCCCGAAATCGAAGAAGAGGCGGTCACTACTAATTAATCAAAATAGACAATAATTTGCCAATCTGGCGTTAATTCTCTCATAAGAACCCAATCAACCAATATGCGCTCAACTTCATACCAAACTACCCTTTTTGCCCTAGTCGGATCCATTCTTTTTGCTGGTATCGTTATCGCGAAGCCTCCGAAGAAGCCCAACGTTGGTCAGTTTACTAAACTGATTTCTTATTCTCCATTCACGATCAAACCGACGCCTCCTCCTCGTGGGGAGAATATTTCACCTCTCGAGCGCGACTGGATGCTTGGCAGCATTCGTCCCAGTGGTAACGGCTGGTCAGTCACCTTAATCAACAAAAAGGACAGGAAAGACCGTATTCGCCTGATTCCCGGTTTTTCAGCAGGGGATTTTCAGTTGCTGGAAGTAAAGCAAGACTCACACTCTCAGGAGAATTCCAAAGTCAGAGTTCGTAAAGGTTCTCAAACTGCATGGATTTCGTATGACGAAAAACTCATTAAGGTCCGTCCTTCGCTAGCCTCCAAGGCTTCTACTAAAAAAACAAAGACTTCATCGAGTCGTGGAGGTCCTCCTATTCCCGGCAAATCTTCCAGTAAATCATCATCACGAGTCCGCCACGTCCCCAAATCAGGGCGCTAACAAAAAAATCATCCCATCAAGTTTATCCGTATGAAAGCACTCATTCCCGTTCTCATCTCACTAGGTCTAGGACTCTCCTTACAGGCTCAGACTCCTAAAACACCTGTCAAAGCCGCTGTGACCCCATCTGGTCAACCTGCTACACCCGTTGTCCCTAAGGTTCCAGCAGCCAAACCGCCAACTCCTGTTGCAAGCCCAGTCCCTACTCCTGCTACGCCAACTGTACCAGCAGTTGCGCCAAAGGTAAATCCGGTAGTGCCTGGAAAACCTGTGATTCCCGGCCTCCCTGGGGGTGTTATTCTTGGAGCAAAGCCGGTTCAGAAAGGTCCGGTTAAAGGTCCTGATGCTATCGCTGCTGCTGCAGGCCAGGTGATTGATGGTAGTAACTGGGACGATCAGGATGTAGCAGACGAGTATAGCAAATACACGGGTAAGCGCGTTCTGCTGAGTTCTGCGACTCAGAATTTGGAAATCAGATTCTATCAGCGGGGACCACTGACTAATCGTCAGGCGGCTAGCCTACTCATCAAGATTCTTGATATGGAAGGTTTTGTGTTCGTCCCTAGTGGTGCAAACGAAGTGAAGCTTCTACCCAAAGCTCAGGGCACCGGATCAAATGGTCCAGCGGAACTGGAAGACATTATCGACGACGTAAACGACATTCCAGAAGGCGACTCCTATATTTCTTATTTTATGAAGCTTGGTTTCATTAAGCCAGAAGAGGCAGTAAGAACCTTCACTCAGAGTATTCACGGACTTGGACCTGGCGCTAAAATTGCTCCTGTTCCTAATGCTTCCGCAGTGTTGATCACCGGTAAGGCCGCGTTTGTGCGCAAACTGATTAATCAACAAAGATACATCGATGTTCCTACTGGCAACGTCGATACCACATGGGTGGCTCTCAAATACGCGGACTCCGAAGATGTGGCGGCAATACTTAATGAAATTATGAACGCGCAGCAGCAGCGTAAGACGACAGCTGGTGTAACTACGGCAGGAACGGCAAAGAGAGCCGATATACCTAATATTCCTGGTCGTACAACTACCAACACAAAATCTACCTCGGCTGCAGGAGAAGACATCCCTGTGCAAATCGTTGCCAGCCCTCGGTTAAATAAAATTTTCATCATGGGACGCCCCGTCGATATCGTTTTTGTTGAAGGCCTCGCGCGCGAATTCGATGCTCCACCTAATAGGAGCTCATTCATTAAGCAGAAGCTGCGATTCATGATTGCTAGCGACTTCCTTCAAGTAGCTGCTGATGCGCTGGAAGCGAACAATGCCTCGAGTAGTTCTACTGCACAAGGGGGAGCCAGCCGGAACAATAATAACAACCGTCAGAACAATAATAACAATCAGAATGGAAATCAAAATAAGCGTAATACGGGTGGCGGTAACGGTGGTTCAGCTGAGTCCGTTCAAGAGTTCAACGTAAACGATGTTCCTGAGTCCAGGGTTATTGGAAAGACATTTATTGTCGCCGATAACATTGCTAACAGTATTCTTGTGCAAGGCCCTCCTGAAAGCTTGAGGATTGTTTCAGAGCTTATTGAAAAACTCGATGGTCGCCCACAGCAGGTAATGATTTCGACAGTGTTCGGTAAGGTGACTCTTGGTACGGGCAATACGACCGGTGTTAGTTTTGGTAAAATCAGTAATGGAGAAACCGCTGGAGGCACGAATTCGGGAGCCAACACAGGCTTGATCGACTTAAGCACTCTTACCAATGTAGCGGGACTCGCTACCGCTGTTGGTGGTGGTTCGGCAGGACTGAATATATATGGCGCCTACAAGGACTTCGCGGCAACTCTGATAGCACTTGAAACGAATACGAATTTTAAAGTGCTGTCACGTCCGACCGTGTTTACCGCGAACAACCGCAGAGCGGTGATTTCATCAGGTCAAAGAATCGCAGTGCCAACCAATACTAGCACGTCCGGAACCGGAACTCAGAACACGAATATCGAATATAGAGATGTTCTCCTACGTTTTGAGGTCGTCCCATTGATTAACTCTGATGAAGAAGTGACTCTGAGAATCTCACTTGTAAACGAGGCCCTCCAAGGTGCCCAGATTGTGGATGGTAATGAGATTCCAACGATTGTTACCGAATCCATTTTCACGACGGTGACGATACCTAATAAATCAACGGTTGTTCTCGGTGGATTGGTGACTGAGTCGCAAGATGACAGCATGTCAGGTGTACCGTATCTGAGTCGGATTCCCGGTCTCGGGCGGCTGTTTAGTCGTAAAACCAAGGGCGTCGATCGAAGTGAACTTCTGATTTTTATCCAACCCACGATTGTGTCAGGGGAGCAAAGCCAGTATGAGGCGCAAGCGGACATGGAGCGCCGCTATAAAGTGGCTCCTTCAGCTCGCGACTTCGCCGACGGTGTTCTCCCCGGTAAAGAAGGCTCACGCACTGCTAAACCAAGCACCCGAACAAGTGTTCCTACAGCGAGTAAACGTCCAACCATGCGATACCCAACGAGAAGGTAGGACTAGGTCAACTTGTCGGCTGGATATGTGGATGAGTTGCACTTGGGTTGATTATACCTAGGGTTGCCGGTAAATTACAAACGTGCCCTACTTTATGAATCGCGTCGCAGTCATTAACATCGTTGGCCTCACTAAGGGGCTGATAGGTGAACACACCCCAGCGATTCACTCTTTCGCGGAAACGGCGCATTTACAATCGTTCCCACCGGCGTTCCCCGCCGTCACCTGCACGGCACAATCCAGTTATCTAACCGGGAAAGACGCTGGCAGTCACGGGGTTGTGGCAAACGGGTGGTACGACCGCGAATCCGCCGAGGTAAAGTTCTGGAAACAGAGCAACCATATCGTCAAGGGAGATAAAATCTGGGATCAACTTCACTCGCAAGATCCGGACACCACTTGTGCCAAGATGTTTTGGTGGTATAACATGTATTCCAGCGCTGATTGGTCGGTGACACCACGTCCAATGTATCCTGCTGATGGACGAAAAGTTTTTGATGTCCACACCCAACCGATGGATCTGCGCGAACAGATGAAGTCCGACCTTGGCGAGTTTCCTTTTCCCTCCTTTTGGGGCCCCGCTGCTGGGATAGCATCATCACGCTGGATCGCAGAATCAGCCAAGTGGATTGAGAAAAAAGAAAAACCAACACTGAATCTTGTCTACCTGCCACATCTCGATTATTGCCTGCAGCAATTTGGACCGGATGCTCCCGAGGTGGTGCCCGAGCTGCAAGCGATCGATGAAGTGGTCGGTGAACTCATTGATTTCTATCAGCAACGTGGGGTCGAGGTGGTCTTGTTATCGGAATACGGTATTTCCAAAGTCAACCGAGCCATTCATCTTAACCGCGAGTTTCGCAAACGTGGCTGGATCCAAGTGAAGGATGAACTGGGCTTGGAAACTCTCGATTGCGGTGGCTGTCGCGTATTTGCCGTCGCCGACCACCAAGTGGCTCATATTTATATCAATGATTCATCGATCAAGGAGGAGGTGAAATCAGTTTTGGCGGAAATAGATGGTATCGAAGAAGTAAGGATTCCCTCTGACATGTGGGGCGAAGGTGTGGGTACTCAAAGGGCAGGGGACCTCATCGCTGTGGCTGAACCTGATGCATGGTTCACTTATTACTATTGGGAAGACGATGCCAAGGCTCCTGACTTCGCTCGTTGTATCGATATCCACCGCAAGCCGGGATACGACCCTGTGGAGCTGTTTCTTGATCCGGAAATTGCCTTACCCAAGGCTAAAATTGCCGGGTTCTTGCTTAGAAAGAAGTTTGGCATGCGAGCCTTGCTCGATGTTATCCCTCTGGATGCGAGTTTGGTAAAAGGCTCTCACGGTCGCGATAAGGTTCCCGAAGCCGAGCAACCCGTATTTATTGGCCGTGTCGGTAGCAAAATTGGATCGGCTGAGGACGTTTATGCTGCGATATGGGAAACTCTGGCAATGCCTCAGGAGGGATAAATTAACAGACAAAGGTGCCTATTTATGGCATTATTAGTATAGATGGCGACCATCAGGCAGAAATCAGCAATCGAAAGTGCTAGAGCATGCACCTCGACTTGGAAGGGCTGGCTCAGAGAGCACAGCTCACGTTTGTATGTCTATGCACGTCAGCGTTGCTCATCCCGGGAAGATGCTGAGGATATGATTCAGGATGCTTTGATTAGACTCTGGGGATACCAGGAAGAGCGGGATAACGTGCCTCCCGACTTACCATTGGCTTATTCGGTGTTACGATTCGTGGCGATGGATCATGGTAAAAAACAAGGTCGGAAGAAACGCAAGGAAGAGGCAATCATTTTCCTTCATGATCGGAATGACTACTGGCTAGATACCAGTGCGGAAGACGATGATGATGCCGTGCTGCTACGACAAGCGGTCGATGGCCTTGGTGAGAAGCTCCGCGAAGTTGTAACTTTAAAAATATGGGGAGGATTAACCTTTAGTCAAATCGCTGAGACAATGGCGATATCTCCTAACACCGCAGCCTCCAGATACCGTTATGCTCTCGAGCAACTTGAGCGTAAACTAGAAACCCTCAAACGCGAACGCCATGGATAATTTTCAATCGATCGAAGACAAACTTAGTCAGCTGATTCCTTCCTCCGTGAGCGAAGAGGGGCAGATGAAGATGGAAGACACCATCGACGAGCTTGCTGGTTCTTCTTTTGACGTGGCTGAAATTGCCACATCCGTGGACTCCTCTCAAGACTCACTCCTCCAAGCAGGCACAGAAGTCACAGGAGGGTCATCTTGGCCATGGAAGGCTGCAGCGGCGATCGCTTTGTTAGCTGTACCAGCTGTTATGTTTGAGTGGGGATCCTCATTGTTTGATGCTGTGCCGCCTTCTTCACTTGCCGTGATAGATCCAGTATCGGAAGCTCTGGGCTCTTCACCGTTAGTAGTCCTTAAGACCACCAACCGAGTTGATGGCCTTGAAGATGATGGCCTGATCCTGCCGCTTGATGGTAGTGCGCCTCACTATCGATATCGATATCATGTTATCGACGAAGAGCGTGTTCTTGATGAGAAAACAGGAACCGTGATTACGCTGTGCCAACCACGTCAGGAGGTCGTCACTGTGCCCGTTACTCGATTTTAAAACCCAATTTTAGTCCCCCATTATTACTCTCATGTTCTTAAATTTATTTATCAGGAAATTTTCTTTTGTCGGTGTCATCAGTGTATTTGTTACCAGTGCGTTTTCCCTTAGTGCACAAACTCAAAATCCGACAACTTCACCAACGCCTCCTATTCCAGGGAAAGGTGTAGCTTCTGAACAGTCGAAGCTTCAGGAAATTCAGCTCGGCATCAGCGTGTCGAAACTAGGAGATGCGGTATACGCACAATTACCCAAATTACCGCGCGGTAGTGGGTTTTTACTGCAAAGTGTAACGGTAGGCGGCACAGCTGACGTTGCCGGACTGAAGCCGATGGATGTGATTTGGAAGTTGGATGACCAACTTTTGATTAACGAGAGTCAGCTGATGATTCTGCTCTCCCACCATCGTATAGGTGACAAAGTTACGATCAGTTACTTCCATTCAGGCCTTGAAAAAAAGGCCACGCTCGTATTTCAGGCTGGAAACACACCCGTAGCGCAACATGGTAATGTCGCACTGAATCAACCGTTTCCAGGAGCTCTCAGAGGGGTTGATTTTCCGGCTCTTCCAATGCGCGTTATTAGCTATGAAGACCGCTCAGCATCGATTAGTGACAACAATGGTACAGCTACCTTGACTTTCAGGGAAGGTAAACAATGGTTGCACGTCGAATCGACTCAAGGTGTGGAGACCTACAATGGTCCTGTTGCTGGGACTGATGACATTGCACGTGTTCCACTCGCATGGCGTGGCCGTTTACCCATATTACAAAGGTCATTGGAGGAATCTATCCGCCTTCGCCGCTTACCTCGTGTTCGCCGTGTTCCTAGCCCAAAACAGCGTATTGCAGGGGGGGAGTAGGTGCTTAAAGCAGGATGCGAAGAGATAATAATAAACTTGATGCATCAGAATGAGAGAATAGGGTTGCAATTTATGCTGGGACTTTCCATGCTAAAGCCATGCATCCAGACGTAGCGAAGCTTGTAGAAGCGGGTCGAATCCCGCAAACCGTTGGAGAGAGATTGTCAGAAATTGCTCCCGGAAAATTTTGTACTCATAAGAATTGGGGGGCCGGTAAGGTCAAAAGTTGGGACTTGCCGCGAGGCAAGGTCGTCATTGATTTTGAAAAACAACCCAAACAGGAGATGGCACTCCAGTTCGCTCTGCAAAAAACAGAGACACTGGATACAGAGCACTTCAGTGCACGGAAACTCGAGAATATCGATGAATTACGTGAATTGGTCGAAAATGATCCCGCCGAACTTGTAAAACGCACGCTTGAGAGCCACGGCGGCAGCATGATGCTCGATCAGCTTGATCGCGAGCTCTGCGGCAGTGTGGTTGCTGAAGATATCTATAAAAAATGGTGGGAGCGGGCTAAGAAGGCCATGCGTGAGAGCCATGTCTTCTCGGTGCCAAGTAAGCGTACCGATCCTCTCATCCTTCGGGGAGATTCACTGAGTCCAGCAGAAATGCTTGTGGCTGACTTTACCGACTCTCGTGACCCTAAGGTCAAGGTTAAGGCCCTAGAGAATGTCCGTAAAAACCTACCCGTTTTTGAAGAAGACGAAAGCCAGATCAAAAGTCTGATCGAAGGAATCAACGCTTTCTGTTTAAAAGGCCGCAAGCTTCACCTCAGCCTCGTACTTGAGTTCCTTGTCGCGCGTGATGAGATTACTAACCATTTTGACAGCCTTGAGCTTGCCGACAATGATCTCCGCCTCGCCGATGTGATTACTTCTGAGCAAGAGCGCTTGGTGGATAATCTCAAGGGCCGTTCTGCCGCGACACAACGAAGCATTTTCCAGAGTTTTCCAGATGCCTTTGGCGAAACCTGGCCTGATGAAATGCTTAAGGTTTTTGACCAAGTGGGCTCAAGGGGAGTTACCGAGATTGCCAAGTATTTGATTGAACATGGAGCCGATGATGCATTCCATAATCACCTCAAGAAGTCGATCTCTAACCGTAGCCTTGGACCCGATGCCCTGATTTGGATTTGTCGCGAGCGTGAGAAATCAGCAGCTGAGGTGTTTACCTTTGAAACAGGAAACTCAATTCTTAATCTCCTCGACCGCGACCACGTAGCCGATGGTCCAAGTAAGAGTGCGAGACTCCGGACCATGCTGACGAACGATAAAACGCTGATCTCTGACCTGCTCGCCGATGCAGAGGAGTCCGAGGCCCGCCAGTTTGGTCGTAAGCTCTACGGTAGCCCAGTCTTTACCGACCTGGATCGTAAGTCACTGATGGCACGCGTTATCAAAGCTCGCCCAGAAACTCAGGATCTCGTTACCGGAGAATTTGAGAAGAAGGTTGAAGGTGTGATTTCATCCCACGAAAGTATCACTAAACGTGAAACTGACCTCGATGAGTTGGCCAAGGTAAAGATTCCTGAGAACACTAAAGAGATCGCCGTTGCTCGTTCATACGGTGACCTTCGTGAGAACTTCGAATTCAAAGCAGCCAAGCAAATGCAGGCTGTACTGATGCGCCGGAAGTCACAGATTGAGAAAGAACTAGCTCATGTCCAGGCTACAGATTTCAAAGGAGCTGATACTAGCACCGTTAATATTGGAACCATTGTTAACCTTGAAGATGATGCGGGTAAGGCCGTCAAATACACCATCCTAGGTGCGTGGGATACCATTGCTGACGAAAACATCGTTTCCTACCTTTCCGAAGTCGGAATGACCCTCATGGGCGCAAAACCTGGTGATCGCATGGAAGTGCGTGATATGGAAACTGAAAAAGACCGTCCTCTTACTGTGAAAAGTATCGAAGCTTACATTTAAGCAAACCTGTTCGTGGGGGCGTGCAGTTCGATTTAATCGAGTGATGTACGGCGCCCTGTGTACTAAATATTACTAAATATTTTCCTAACTAAAACTAAACTAATGTCTGACACGACGATTACTAATATTACAGGCCGCGAGATCATTGATTCTCGTGGAAATCCGACCGTAGAAGTTGATATTCATCTCGAAGGAGGTGGATTTGGCCGCGCTGCTGTGCCATCCGGTGCATCCACTGGCGAGCACGAAGCATGCGAACTCCGTGATGAAGATCCTAACCGTTATCTCGGTAAGGGTGTTCTCAAGGCTGTAGCAAACGTTAACGAGAAAATCGCACCTGCTCTTCTCGGGCAAGACGCTACCGACCAGACTTTCATCGACAAGTCGATGATTCAACTAGACGGCACTCCTAACAAAAAGAACCTCGGAGCCAATGCCATTCTCGGTGTTTCTCTAGCATGTGCCCGCGCAGCAGCCTCTGCCGCCGGTCTTCCTCTTTACAAATACCTCGGTGGACCTAACTCAAAGGTTCTCCCTGTGCCAATGATGAACATCATCAACGGTGGTTCACACTCCGATGCACCCATCGCATTCCAGGAGTTCATGATCCGCCCTATCGGCGCGCCAACTTTTAAAGAAGCTATCCGCATGGGTGCTGAGGTTTTCCATAACCTTAAGAAAGTCCTCCACGATCGTGGTCTTAGCACTGCTGTAGGTGACGAAGGTGGTTTTGCTCCTAAGTTTGACGGCACTGAAGATGCTCTTGATACCGTATCACTTGCTGTTGAAAAAGCAGGTTATGTAGTTGGCAAAGACATCACGTTCGCACTTGACTGTGCAGCTTCCGAGTTCTTCGAGAATGGTGTTTACGATTACACCAAGTTCGAAGGCGAAGGCGGAGCCAAGCGCAACTCTGAAGAGCAGGCCGCTTACCTTGCAGAACTCTGTGAGAAATACCCAATTGACTCTATTGAAGACGGTTGTGACGAAAACGACTGGGATGGCTGGAAAGTCCTCACCGATGCGATTGGCGACAAAGTTCAACTCGTCGGCGACGATCTGTTTGTGACCAACGTTGATTTCCTCCAAAAGGGTATCGACCTCGGTGTAGCTAACTCGATCCTTATTAAGGTGAACCAGATTGGAACACTCACTGAAACTCTCGACGCGATCGAGCTCGGTAAGATCAACGGCTACAACTCCGTGATCTCCCACCGCTCCGGTGAGACTGAGGACAGCACCATTGCTCACATCGCTGTGGCAACCAACGCTGGCCAGATCAAGACCGGTTCCATGAGCCGCTCTGACCGGATCGCGAAATACAACCAGCTCCTCCGTATCGAGGAAGCTCTCTGTGAAGAAGCCATCTACGGCAACTAAGCAGTTATTCTAAAGAATTCAATCAAGCCTCCATCCTTCCTTTATCGGATAGGGTGGGGGCTTTTTATTTATATTCGCTACGGGAACAGCGGAAACGCTGCACCCAAGTTTACTTCCTTGGGGGGCACTAAATCAAATGGCCCCTCGTGAGGCGGGCGTATTTTACTAGCCAGGCTAACGGCTGTGATGACCACGATGGTGTCATCATTTTCCTGAGTGAGTTTGCCTACATGAAGCAGTGATGCAAACTGGGGGGTAATGCCTAGTTCAACGATGTCGTCTTTGTGAAAGCCTTTATAGGAATCCACATAAGGCGTAGGAAAGATGATTTCGGCAATGACAGGATAGGGTGCGGGGTCACTAAATTCATCCGGTTGGATATAGGCGCGGAATTTTACAGCAAAACCCTCACTGATGATATCATCTTGGGTGAGCTTCCGAGCGCTAACCACCTTGTAGTCGCCTTCGAGATAAGCGCAGAAGGTGTTTTCTCGGAAGTTAGTCAGGTAGCTGTGCAAAAGACTACGATTGATGGTTGTTAAATTCTCATCGCTGAAAACTAGATAACTTTTACGTAAGGCCGATGCCGAGAGCTCAGGGTGCTTCGGCGCTGTTTGCGATGTATACGCACGGTGCTCAGGAAGGCGTCCCAGTTTTCTGAGAATCTCGTAGTTGCGAGGTATTTCCGGTTTACTAAAAATGGAAATACAGAGCGACCAGCACAGGATGGAGAAGCAGGAGGCCAGAATCAGGGCAAGAAACCACCAGAACCACGGTGGCCTGCTATTGGCCATGCGTTCCATGAATGTTGGTTGTGGGTCTCGTGCCATAATGGATAGGGGATTAATGGATAGGGGATAGCGGATATTGGACAATGAAAAAATCCAATGAAGTGAAAACTACTATTGGCTAATGCGGGAGCATGCACATAGACTCTGCCCGTCAGGGGCATTATTCAATGTCCGCTATCCACTATCCATTATTCAACGGTGCCGAAGATTCAAGTTCTCGATGACACCCTCGCCAGTCAAGTTGCGGCTGGGGAAGTCGTCGAACGCCCAGCTAGTGTGGTTAAGGAGCTGGTGGAAAACAGCCTAGATGCCGGAGCAAGGCATGTCACCGTCGAGATCCAGCGAGGCGGATCAGCCCTCGTTAGGGTCACTGATGACGGCTGCGGCATGAGCCGAGAGGATGCGTTGTTATCTCTGGAGCGCCACGCCACCAGCAAACTGCGAAACAGCGAAGGCCTGGCAACGATCCTAACCCTCGGCTTTCGAGGCGAAGCGGTGCCTAGTATTGCCAGTGTCTCGAGGTTCAGACTAAGCACGCGGGAAAAAGAAAGCGTAGCAGGGACGGAAATCATCGTCGATGGAGGCACGCTTAAGGACGTGCGTGATGCCGGTGTGCCGGAGGGGACCTGTGTTGAGGCCAAACAGATATTTTTTAACGTGCCTGCACGCCGGAAGTTCCTGCGTGCTGAGACCACGGAGTCGGCCCACGTCGAGCACCAGGTCAGACTTCACGCTCTCGCTTCGCCCGAGGTGAGGTTTACCTTGATCAAGGATGGTCGCACCATATTCGATCTGGCCGGAACCCAGGACTGGCGTGTAAGAATTTCAGGTTTGGCTGGATCTGATGCTGCGGCCAGATTGATCGAGGTCAAAGAATCTGAAGGTAAAGGAATGAGGGCGAGGGGATACCTGCTTCCCGCGGAATACGCGCGCAAGGGACGTCGACAGCAGTTTGTATTTCTCAATGGTCGACCTATCGAAGACTCCGCTGTATCCCGAGCTCTGCGCGATGGGTATCGTGGCGCGATTATCGATGGAACCTATCCCGCCGCATGGCTGTGGTTGGAAATGGATCCCACCCTAGTGGATGTAAACGTTCATCCCGCCAAACGCGAAGTCCGCTTTCATCGACCCCACGAAGTACGTGCTCTGGTTGCTTCTGCCGTTGAGATGGCACTGACACCCAAGGCCCCAGAGAGAGTCGTCCCCAAAGTAGATGCAGCAGATGATTTCGAACCCGTTGATAAGGGGGTCACTAAATTACCTTCGGGGGAAAGCGTTGAAAAAGTAAAGCCCCAACAGGTCGCCCAGCAACCATCTGCGAACTCGCCACATTCTCGAACACCGAGTTCGTTTCCACACAAAACCGAACAACAAGAAGAGCTTGTTGATACTTCAGGTGATAAACTGGTGCAAGTACCTGAGTTTAATCTGATCGGCCCCCTGCATGATCGCTATATCGTTCTTGAAGGAGACGAGGGAGTAGTTCTACTTGATCCCGTGGCCGCCCGAGAGCGCGTTGTCTATGAAGACTTACTCAAAGGCGCTGATTCAAAAAGTGGGTCGGGAATCGATTCCCAAGGCCTGCTTGTTCCAGAATTGTTAGAATTGGAAGCGTTGGATGCCGACCTTGTAATACGACATGCCAATCATTTCGCTGATGCGGGTATGTCCGTGGAAGCCTTCGGCGGTAGCACCGTCAAGGTGAGCAGTGTGCCAAGCTTTCTCAAGGTAACCAATCTTCGCGCATTCCTGCTGGAGCTGGTTGACGAACTTAGTGAAACAGTAGGTTCACGCAAGGGCAAGGCGATGGCTTACGAGTCCTTTGCCGCTGGTGTGGCACGCCGGATAGGTCGACGTGAACCTTGTAGAATCGATCACGCCGATACCTTGCTCGCCTCGATGTTTGCATGTGACTTGCCCTACTGCACGCCCGACGGAAGGCCCACACTCATTCACATTTCCCTAAACGAACTTGATCGTAAGTTCGGTAAGTAATTTTATGATGCTGTTAGTTATTCGCAAACAATCCGAAGCTGCAGCGATGGCTCGCTGGGCTGTGCGTATTGCTCATGCCCGGGAATCTGCTCTTCATATCCTGTGGGTTGAATCTGGTTCTGATCATCAGTCGGCAAGTGATGTGGTTTGGGATCCATGGGGATCAGATCTATTGGATAAAGAACCTCAGTGGGAAATGATCGCTGATGCATTAGCTGATAGCGGAACATTAGAGATCAAACTCAGTAAGGTTAATACCCGCAGTAGACATCTAACAGCTTTATCGGTCGAGCGCGATATTTACCCTGAGCTAGTTATCGTCGGTCGCCATGATTCTACCAAAGATGGTTCCATGACAGGGAAGCTCGCCCGAGAACTTCTCGATGAAGCACACAGCGCTGTGCTTGTGCTCCGACTCTCCAATTTAGAAGATGTTGAGGGTCAACCGCTGGCACCTGGAATTTTAGTTCCCTGTGCGGGAGGGCCTCACTCGCGCCACGGGATTCGTTTAGTATCTGCCATTGCCGGGAAAGATGCTACCGCGTTCTACGTTGAACCTGATGCTGATATATTATCGCATGAGGTAGGTCACGCTAAACTACGCAGTGTGATCATTCGAGCAGGTATCGATCCCGAGACGATCAGCGCCAAAGTAGAGCTCTCTAATGATATTACCCACTCCATCGCCAAGGAACTTCAAGAGGGGGATTATGGGATGCTTCTCATCGGAGCTGCAAGCGGGGGAACGCTGAGGAGAAAGCTGTTTGGCACCGTCCCAGAACGCCTCATCAATTCTGATGAGGGATTGTGTGTTGGCGTTATCCGATCGGCCAGGCCCATGGGGCACCGCATTAAGGAAAAGGTGGCCCGTTCACTGAGCCTCACCATCCCCCAGCTCGATCGAGCCGAGCGTATTGAGCTGTTTGCTGAAATCGAAGGCAAAGCGCGCTGGAGTTTTGACTTTGCTGTCTTGATGATTCTCTCCACGGCGATTGCCGGCTTAGGATTACTTGCGGACAGTGCTGCAGTCGTGATTGGGGCCATGTTAGTAGCTCCGATGATGACGCCGTTGTTAGGTGGCGGACTATCGGTGGTTCAGGGAAACTGGCCTTTATGGAAACAATGCCAGAAGGCGGTGTTGTTAGGTTTTCTCTCGGCTCTATGCATTGGTGTCATTCTCGGTGGCATCGCCCGATGGGTCGGAATGGGAATCACCAGCGAGCTACTGGCCCGTGGTGAGCCTACGCCGCTCGACATGGGCGTGGCGTTTATTTCGGGAATTGCCGCTTCCTATTGCCTCTCCCGACCACGGCTCAGTAGCGCGTTAGCAGGGGTCGCCATTGCTGCGGCACTCGTCCCTCCGATAGCGACCACAGGAATTGCCCTCGCACTAGGTGAGCACTCAATTGCCCGAGGTGCAGCCTTGTTATTTGGAGCCAACGTTGTTGCCATTGTCCTGGGCTCTTCTCTAAACTTTTTCATGGCTGGTGTGAGAGGGAAACAGGCCACGCCACGTCTGTGGGCGCAGCGACTGGTCATTGTTCTGGCTCTCGTCTGTGCCGGACTGTGTGTGCCGCTGGCCTCGTACTTGGTGAGTAAGGTCTCGCGTGCCGCCCCTATTGAAAAAGAGCTGCAAATCACCGTCACAGACAAGGAGTTCAAGGTTGTTTCAGTTAAGATGATCAAAAAGAAGAAGGGGTCTGATTACTTGGAAATTCATCTCGAAGGCCCCGGATTTCCCCCCGGAGGTCTGGTCGAGCAATTTCGTGTGATTGCCCGAAAAAGGTATGGCGATGACGTTAAAATCCGGATTCGGGTGACCTTGGCACGTGATGTGACATCTTAATCGTATGTCTAAATGGTGTAACTTGCACATAAAGAGCTACTTAGTGTGTTTTTGAAGTTTGTAGAAATACAAGCATTCTGCTTGCCAAATAGGGGTGTTTTAGTAACTTCCCGCCTCAGATTTTCTTTCAGTCGATGGGTGTTGGCGCCCCGTTCTCATCGGCAATCCACGGGGCACTTGCTTCGTTTCTATTTAATTACTAATTAATTACAGAAGCGAATCAGGAAAAATGGAAAGAAATTAACCAAGGAACCTAACCTTAACCCAACAAAACAATAAAATGACTGCTACTGCAGAATTGGAATCTTTGATCGACTCAAAGTTCCGCATATTCGAAGAAGGATCCGTTGTCAACGGAACCATTATCGCTATTAAACCCCAAGTTGTCCTCGTGGACATCGGATACAAATCCGAGGGTGCCATCCCAACCTCCGAATTTGAAGACGAGGAAATCGAAGAAGGTGACGAAGTAGAAGTGCTTCTCATGAAACTCGAAAACGACGAGGGAATGGTTGTGCTTTCCAAAGAGAAAGCCGCACACCGCAAGAACTGGGAAAAAATCGTTGCCGTTTACCACGAAGGTGGACTCGTCAAGGGCAAGATCAAGAGCGCTGTCAAAGGCGGCCTAATGGTCAACGTCGGTGTCGAAGCTTTCCTTCCTGGATCACAGGTCGACATCATCCCACCAAAAGATCTCAACGAATATGTTGGCAAGGTCTACGAATTTAAAATCGTCAAGGTCAATGACGAGCGCAAGAACATCGTTCTTTCCCGCCGCGAAGTGATCGAAAGCGAACGCGCTGAGCAGCGCCAGAACTTCCTCCAGTCCGTCAAAGTTGGCGACAAGGTTGAAGGCCAGGTCAAGAATATCACCGACTTCGGTGCATTCGTCGACCTTCAAGGCATGGACGGTCTGCTTCACGTTACCGACATGAGCTGGGGACGCATCAGTCACCCATCCGCTCTTCTCCACATCGGCCAGATGCTCGAGGTTCTTATCCTCGACGTTGACCGCGAAAAGGAGCGTGTTTCTCTGGGCCTCAAGCAAATGGAGGACAACCCATGGGAAGACATCGAAGCTCGTTACGCAATTGGCACCGAAGTCAAAGGCAAGGTCACCAAGCTTCTCCCATACGGTGCATTCATCGAGATGGAAGCCGGAGTCGAAGGACTTGTCCACGTTTCCGAACTCTCTTGGGTCAAGCGTATCAACCGTCCAAGCGATGTGTTGGAACTCGACCAGGAAATCGTCGCAGTTGTTCTCGGTATCAGCATCGAGGAGCAGAAGATCTCCCTCGGCGTTCGCCAGCTCGAATCCAACCCATGGGACGAACTCGAAACCAAGTACCCAATCGGTGCTACCGTTAAGGGCGAGGTTCGTAACCTCACTCCTTATGGTGCATTCCTCGGAATGGAGGAAGGTATCGACGGTATGATCCACGTGTCCGACCTTTCATGGACTCGCAAGATCAACCACCCATCTGAAGTCATCAAGAAGGGCGACGAAGTGGAAGCTATCGTGCTCAGCATCGACAAGGAAAACCAGCGTGTTTCCCTTGGCGTCAAGCAGCTTGACGGTGACCCATGGTCAGAAATCGAAGGCAGCTTCAAGGTTGGTGATCTCGTTAAGGGAGCCGTCGCCAAGATCGCTAGTTTCGGTGCCTTTGTTAACCTTGAGAACGACATCGACGGTCTCATCCACATCTCGCAACTTAGCGAAGAGCACGTGGAGAAGGTTAAGGACGTCATCAAGGTGGGCGACGAAATCGAAGCCCGTGTCATCAAGGTGGACAAAGTTGAGCGCCGTATCGGTCTTTCGATCAAGGCAGTTAACTACGACCCAGAGCAACTCGAGAAAGAGTCTGCAAGCTTCGAGACACTTCGCCCATCCGGCGACCTCGTTGGCCTCGAGCAAGCCTTCAACCTCGCATCCGCTGGATCGACCGAGGAGTGGAGCCCAAGCTCAGAGGACAAGAAGTAAGCGTAAGGCTACTGACAATAACTCAATCATCACGCCGTCGGGGGATTACCTCCGGCGGCGTTTTTTTGTGGAGTGTGGACATTCCTGTCCACGGCTGCCTATCGAGCGAAGAATCAAGACCTAAGTAATGTTTCTACAGGCAGCCCCAGCTTGACCAGTCTGACTGGGGTTCATTGCGCTGGTAAGGGCGATAGATATTAGCCGATGGAGCTAACTACCGGATTAGGTTAGGTCAATGTGGTCTAGTCCCGGAGGGCTGGCAGAGGTTTCAGCGGCGAGTATGGGATCATGCACACTTCTGCCGCTCCTCAGGAGCTGAATACACTCACGATAGTATCCGGTGGTTCCGCTGTGCACCACCACCGGCTGAATATCTATTAGCCCTGCCTAGGCTGGAGCGGTGACGAGATCTCGCGTTTGACCTTTTTGCTCATAAAATAAACACGATCATGTGTGAATTAATCCACCTTGGTCAACCCACGCTTCGTAAGACGCACGTTGATAGGCTCAGCTGTCACCTCGGGGATCCAGCCCAGTTTACGGCCTTCTTCAATGACGATTTCGACCATGTCAGGGCGAAAAACACGGGGGCATTGGGCGATGATCATTTGGCCATGAGGGTTTTCGTTGAGTTCAACGCGGACTTCGACGAACTGATTGGTGCTACGTTTGCTCCAACGATACTGAACATCGTAGAAACAGATCATTTCGCTTTTTTTGAGTGGGAGGGCCATGCGTGGATCTTAAACTCCAAATTGCAAACTCCAATCTCCAAATACCAAATGGGAGAAAGAGAGAAAAAGTTTGTACGTGATTATGTGAATAGGTAAGTAGGTAGGAGGTTCGTACTAACTTATTTACATACTTACCTATTCACATAATAACTCCCCCCAGTGAGTAAGAAGAACACGGCGTATGAAAAAACAGCTGAAGTGCTGGCGGATCAACTGCGTGAGGCACTAGTTGACCATGAGGCATTCGACCAGAAGGTGAAGGCCTGTGAGCTGGAGAAGTGCCGAGCCACGTGTTGTCACGATGGTGTCTATTTATCGAAGGAAGAGGCTTCGGGTATTCAGACGATGCTCAAAGACCATGGAGATAGCTTTGACGCGTATGGATTGACGCTGCCCGATCAATCGGTGATTGCGGTAAGAGGTGGTAAGTCATTGAAGACCGCGACCCGCAAGGCTGATGCGGGGGAGCTGGCTGACGACTACCCTGAGCATTTCCCGAAGACACGGTGTGTTTTTCTCGATCGCGAGGGACGATGCGGAATTCAACGATTATCGATGGAGCAGGGGCGCGAGGGGATCGATGCCTGGTTTAACAAACCTCTGACGTGTTGGATTCACCCCATTGTGGTGATGCCCGTGAGTCGTGAGCGATCACGACCATTGGTGACGCTCGTATCACCAGAAAATGATCCTCAAAAAGCTGAAGGTTATCCGGGCTTTGCTTCATGCACACACTGTGGACGACCTGATGAGGGCGGAAAAAAAGCCCGGCAGGTATTAACTGCCGAGCTTGAAATGTTAGGTTTGATATCAGGTCGTGATATTCTTGGGGAGCTGAACGCTGAAGAGTTGAGTTAACCCTTAGTGACCACTTCCCAAGCGCCGTCTGCGGCGTCGGACTTGAGGCAGGCGTCAATGTAAGCGAGGCCCATGCGGCCGTCGTCGATGTTGGCATACTTACTGCCGTCACAGCTCCATGTTTCACCCGCCTGATAAGCACGGACGTCTTTCTCAAACTCACGGTGTAGTCTGGCGTAGGCATCGTGGAAGGCTTCACCGTGGCCTGCGGGGATGGTGGGCTCGTCGAGTAGCCACTGGGGCACGTCGCCGAGGAATCCATCGTTAGCAGTCACTTGACCACGCCAGTAAGTGCGGTCGGGTTGGTCTTGAAGAAGGATCGTTACCTTTTCCGGATCTTCCTGACTCCACTTCAGAGCGCCCTTGGTGCCGGCGATCATAATGCCGAGGTCGTTTTTGTGACCAATGCAGATTTGCGAAGCACGAACAAGGCACTTTCCGCCATTGGTGAGTTCTCCGTAAGTGGTGAAATGGTCGTCGATAGCGCGACCGGGGACAAACTTATCGAGTCGGGCTGAAACGCGTTCTACATCCAGTCCGGTAACAAAACGAAGCTGCATCAGTGCATGAGTTCCGATGTCACCACCGCAACCACTACCGCCAGCTTTCTTGGGGTCAGTGCGCCACTCGGCTTGCTGCTGGCCAGAGTCCTCAAGCTTATCAGCAAGCCAGCCTTGGATGTAGTAGGAGTCGACCCAGCGGACTTCACCGATGAGGCCGCTCTGGACGATGTGACGACTAAACCAGCTCGACCAGTGGCCTAGGTAAGTGTGAGCCACGGCGAAGGGGACGTTTTTCTCTTTTGCTTTCGCGACGAGCAAGTCGGCCTCTTCCAGGTTCACGGTGAGTGGTTTTTCACACATCACGGGAAGTCCGAGCTCGAGTGCTTTCATGGCAGGGTCGAAGTGGACGAAGTTAGGTGTCACGATGAGCACGTAGTCGACGCGTTCGTCTTCGGGCAGATTGGCCTGATCGGCAAAGAGCTCGTCGTAGGAGACATAGCCTTTGACGGGGTAAGGCCAGTTGTTGGCTTCATTCATCGCGATCTCAGGATCGGGATGGAGGGCAACGGAGTGAACCTTACGGGTTCCGTCAAAGTGAATGGCTTTCTGATGTGGGTTGGCGATAAACGCGCCAGCACCACCACCGATCATGGCGACTTTTAATGGTTTTGGAGACATAATATTAGAATGGATAATTGATAGTGGATAATGTTACTGGCTGTCTTGATCGAATGCTTTGTCGAAGAGTCCGCCTGAGTTTCTTGGGAAATCGAGTCCGCGGGTGTATTCGCACGATTCGGTGGCTCCGTGGAAGCGATCCATGCGGGCGTCTTCCCATTCGACGGATAGAGGTCCTTCGTAGCCGGTGTCGTTAAGGGCAACGATGATTTCTTCAAAATCAATGTCACCGCGGCCAACGGAACGGAAGTCCCAGAAGCGACGAGGGTCGGCGAAGTCGGTATGACCTCCAAAGATGCCTACTGTACCGTCACCGTGGCCCCACCATGCATCTTTCATGTGCACGTGGAAAATACGCTCAGCAAAGGTGCGGATGAATTTAACGTAATCGACACCTTGGTATCCGAGGTGGGATGGATCGTAGTTGAATCCGAAGCGTTTGTGACCTTTGATAGCTTCGATGGCGCGTTCGCTGGATACGATATCGAAGGCGATCTCGGTGGGGTGGACTTCGAGGCCGAAGTTGACGTTCATTTCCTCGAACACATCGAGAATGGGGGTGAAGCGTTTGGCGAAGTCATCAAATCCAGCTTGGAGGTATTCCTGGCTGGTGGGTGGGAATGAGTAGAGGGCGTGCCAGATGGATGATCCGGTGAATCCGTTGACGGCAGGGGTGAATGGGTGGGCTCCACCTGGGCGGGCGTCCATAAATTTGCGGCAGGCACGGGCGGCGTTTGCCATGTGCTCGGCGGCGCGTTGGCTGACACCTTCGGGGTCACCATCGCCAGCGACGCTTTCGGGGATGATAGCAATGTGGCGGTCGTCGACTTTATCACAAATCGCCTGACCAACGAGGTGGTTGGAAATGGCAAAGCAATCGAGCTTGTTTGCGGTGAGCAAGGCCCATTTTTCGATGACGTAGTTATCATCGGCGAGTGCGGCATCGACATCGAAGTGATCTCCCCAACAGGCGAGTTCGACGCCATCGTAGCCCATTTCATAAACTTTGGGTAGGAGTTCGGCGAGAGAAAGATCGGCCCATTGGCCGGTGAATAGAGTGACTGGTCTAGACATTTTTGAGTGGTAAGTTTTGAGTATTAAATTTTGAATGGAGGCAGAAAAAAGCGGGGCTGGGGAGGTTATCCCGAGCCCCGCTGAATAGTTGAGTGATTCAGGAATGGTTATTTACCTTCATCGTCGTCCAAACGAACGGCTTTATATCCACCGATCATCTTGAAGTAGATCATCAGAAGAAGGAAGATTACAGCCATGGCTCCTGGAATAAAGGAGTCTACTTTCAAAGTGCGGCGATTTCCTACGATGTCCGCAGCTACGACTGTAGCTTCAACCTCAGTGCGGTCATCTGCTTTTGTCTTTTTCGCTGCTTCCAAGCGTTTGCCATCGATAGGTATGACTTCATCAAATTTAAGGAAGGCACTTTTCTTTTCAGGGTCTTTCCAATCGGCAAAGACCTCCGTATCAACTTTATTAAGCTCTTCCGCAGCGTAGCGGTCTTTGAAATAGCCAAGCCCGGGTGATCCGATGAGTCCAGCGGACATCATTCCAATACCGCCCATAAGGCTCATAGCAACGGCTCCAGTGGCAGGAAAGCGGTCTCCCACAACGGCGAGCATGGTTGGCCAGAAGAATGTCTTACCAATCGCATAGACGAGAAGTGCACCCATAGCTGGGCCAAATGCGGTAACAGCAGAGACTAGATTGAGACCAATACAACCGAGGACTGCACATACGAATAACAGGCTAATTGGGTTAAGACCTGCTTTCTTCTCAATGAAGTGTGCACAGAATCGAAGCAGGAACATCACTAGAGAAGTGAATACGAAGAGGATTTTACCTTCTTCCACGCTCAATATAGCTCCAGTAATATTTTGAATCCATCCGTCGGTGCCCAGTTCGACAGCTCCAACAAGAGCATGAGCGATAAACAGAACAAAGAGCAGCCAGTGACCCATTGAAAACTTAGTCATCGTGCCAATGGTCGCAAGAGTGGCTACACCGATGAACAAAGAGATCATTTTTGGCGCGGAGGATCCTGCTTCAAATAATGGAGTTAGCGTGCCTTGGAAGAAAAGGTAAAGCATGAAGGAGACAACCAAGCCTCCGAGAATGCCAACGTCCTTGAGCATTTCACCAAACTTAAGGCCTTTAGCTGTGGCTTCTGATTGTGGAAATTTCTGTCCCATAAACATAATCCCATAAACGAGCGTTGGAACGAGGTAGAGTGCGAGCTGGGTTTTCCAGCCCCAACCACCATCACCACCGAGGAACCAGCCAACCATGCCGCCCAGAATCATACCAAGTGGCCATGATGCGTGAAGAATGTTTAGATAGTGGTTACGGTTTTCTGGGAAGAGGGTTGATACCAGAGGGTTAGCAACGGCTTCAAGAGTTCCATTTGCTAACGCGAATACGAACATTCCCCAGAAGAGGAATTGATAGGCTGTTTCACTATCTTGTCCTTGTGTGGCACCAAAGGTAATGAATGCAGAGAGGATGTGGAAAAGAAACGCTGCGATCACAAGTTTGCCGTAGCCTATTTTATCAACGACAACTCCACCAATCATGATGCCAAAGCAGAAGCCTGTAAAACCAGCCCCTCCGATTGCACCCAGTTGGGTGGCGCTAAATCCAAAATCAGCTGCCCAGTTGGCAAAAATTCCACCTCGTATGCCGAAACCCACGCCTGCGGCGAGAATGGCTACGAATCCCGCCCATAATAGGCGCTTGCGATTTACTTCGTTATTAGTATTCATATTTTTTGTCTGGTTTTTATAGAACGGTGGGGGGTTTTACTGAGAAAAATCTGATTAGGCGAGGAAATCATTCAGAATATTTATTAAACACCATGGGTCGATTTCAGCCATTGCAGGTGAGGTGATGCTCAGGGGGTATACGTGAAGGTCATTCAGGCTGCTATCACTTGATTCGATTTTGGTGGCATTCTTCGTGTCATAACGAGGAATGGCTGTGATGGATTGCGGTGATTAGTGAGATGGGGTTCCGAAGATAGAAAGTTCGTGAATCGACCAGTAATTGCCTTTGGTTCGTTCCGTTTGAGTGATTTTGATGAATCGGCTTGGTGTGGCAGTGAATGAGATGTCGGTGAGATGGCCGTTGCCTTTCCCCTTCGCGACAGCTTTCCATGATTTGCCATCGATGGAACATTCAACTTTGTAGCCACGTGGGTAGTCGTTGTTTGATCCTAGGGTGTTGAGTTTGATGCCGGACAGTTGAGAGGCTTTAGGGAGTTCAATTTGGAACCACATGCCGGGAGACATAACGGCATTGGTCGTGTAGCGGCTTTTGAGGTCGCCGTCGATGGCTGTAGAACAGCCAGAGTTATTATGACTGGCAGTGAGTTTCCACTTCTTCCGGTTGGTCAGCTGGGCGGGTTCGATTTTGTTAAGCTCAGTTTGCGTCCAGGCTTTTTTCCGACCGCTGTGTTTTTTTCGCACGGTGGCGACTTTTTGGGTTGTGATGGCGGGAGCTTTGTTGCCGAAGCTGTTACGGATGTAGGTGGTGACGTCGGCGATCCATTGATCGGAGTTGTTTGCTTGGGCGGGCATTAATCCGTCATAGGTTTTGCCGTCGATGGGGCCTTCGACGCCGTGGAGTAGGGCTAGGATCACAGCTTCGCCATTACCGAGGACGCGCGGGGATCCGATGAATGATGGGGCAAGGAAGTGCCCTGCTTGGCCTGCGAGTGGTTGGCCTTTTCCGTCGGCTCCGTGGCAAGCGAAACAGATTTGTTGGTAGGTGGCTTTACCCTTTGCCATGGTGCTGGCGAGGCGGTTGTTGGCTCGGCGGGCTTGTTGGAAGCGGGCTTCCTCGGCGTTGCGTTTGGCCGCGTCTTTATTGATGGCTGCGATGACTTCGAGATGGCCGTGTTGCTTGAAGATGGCATCGGTGGCGGCGGTTAGTTCCGACGGGTTACCGCAGTAGCGGATGGAGTTGAGTAGTTGCACGGCGACCTCGGGGTCGGTGCTGCTGCCAAGCTTGGTGAGGGCGTTGATGATGTGAGTATTGTTCTGTTTAACGAAGGCTTCGGCGACCCGGATAGCTTGGGGTTGAAGGCGGGGTGTGGGGTCGGCAAGCAGGGTGCCGAGGAGTTGTTCGCTGACGGCGGAGCATCCTTCCAGTGCCCAAAGTGCGGCGATGCGGGTTTGGGTGGTTTGTTGTTTGTCCAAAGCCAACTTTTGCAGAGCGGACACCGCGGACTGCCGGTCTTTACGTAGGATGATCAGCTTTTTAGCCGTATCGCGCCACCAGCTGTTTTTGTGGGCGAGGTGCTGCACGAGATCGATGGTTTTTTGCGAACTCAGGTTGGGTTTCTTGCCCGGGGTGTGGTTTTTGTGCACCAGTCGATAGATCCGGCCGTGGCTGGTATTTTTGTCCAAACCAGCACCATTGATCACCTCGCGAAGATAGCTTCCTGGGCGGGTCCAGTTTCCTTGTTGGATGATGCCTCGGTGCATATCGACGATGTAGAGGCATCCGTCGGGGCCTGTAACTGATTGGACAGGTCGGAAATTAACATCGCGTGTGCGGATGAATTCTGTGCCTGGAGTGGCGTTGGTCAGGGTGGTTTTTCCGTTGGATCGGTTGACCTTGGCGCGGCGGATAAAACGTCCGACGGGCTCTGGGATAATAAGGTCGCCGTAGAGGTCGGCGGGCAGGTTGTCGCCGCGGAATATTTCCGGTCCGGCAACGCCGGTGAAGTGGTTGATAGCTCCGTTTTTACCAACTCGGCGCGGGCCGCCCTGGACATCGGGAACGGTGGCAATGGGGAAGATTTCTTGGAAACTTGCGGGAAGTTCGTTTTGCAGGCGTAGTAGACCGTATTGCGAGGGTTGCTGGAATCCTGTGGATGCAACTTCGCGACCGGCTATGGCGAAGTAGTTACGACCGTCATCGTCCTGGGTCAACCCCCACTGGCCGTTGCCACGGGGGAGTTTTTCAGCGATGAGTTTGCCATCGGTGTAACGGTAGCGGGTGGCTTCGTAGGTAAGGTAGATCCAGTTATCGAGTCCCCAGATCAGTCCGCTGGGTTGGTGTTCCATGTTGCCACCACGTTTCCCTCCTTCGTAGATTTTGATTTTTTCATCGGCGACGCCATCGTTGTTGGTATCGCGGTAAGTCCAAAGATCGAGGGTGTTGGTGATGCCGACGATGATACGGTCGTCGAGCGGCAGGATCATGCGTGGCAGCAGGAGATTATCGATGAAGGTGCTGTGTTTATCATAGGTGCCGTCGCCGTTCGTGTCCTCGTGGCGGGAGATGCGTGATACAGGTGTTTGTTCACCTTTGGCGTCGGCGTCTTGCATGTAGGTGCGCATTTCTGCGACGTACATTACGCCGTTGCCGTCCCAAGCGATAGCGACAGGTTCTTTGATTTGAGGTTCACTGAGGACGAGTTCGAGTTCGTAGCCCTCGGGCAGTTCGAAGGACTTGAGCGAAGCTTCTTTATCGAGGTATCCGGTTTGGTAGGTGGGGAACTTTTTGAGTTGTTCGGCAGCCTGGCTTGCATTGTCGGCGCGGAGAGATGCGGCGGGGATGAGCGCGACGGCAAGGAGTATGGCATGTTTAGTCTTCATGGCGGGACGCGGACTGTATCAGGTTGTGGATTTTAGTCGATGGGATCATCCTTCAAGATGTTATCACTTTTCGTCATTGCTAATTTCGGTTGATTGGCCAATTTGTGCCTATGGAAGTGCTTCCTGAGTATGATTTTGAAGGGTTTTCGTCGCGTTTGATGCCTGGGCAGATTGCGCCGGCTCTATTTCAGGCTTTGCCGGATGTATTTTTCTGGATCAAGGATGGGGACGGGAGGTTTGTGTATATGAACAAGGCGTTTTGCCATGAGGTAGCGATGGGTGATGCGTCGGATTTGGTGGGCTTGAAGGATGAGGACCTGTTTCCATCAGTTTTGGCAATGAATTACCAGCGTGGCGATGAGGCTGTATTGGAGTCAGGGGTCGCATTTTGGAATAAGTCGGAGTTGATACCGACACGTGCTGGGGGTGTTGAGTGGCGCTCGACGAGTAAGATTCCGCTCAAGAATATCGACGGAAAGTGGGTAGGCACGGCGGGGATTTCCCGTAGGATGGGTCACGTCGAGGGGTTGCCAATGCCGACCCGTCACCATAAGCTGGCCGTCATCGTGGCTGCAATTTATGAGCATCTTGAAAAAGGTGTGGGCATCGCGGAGCTTGCCAAGGCGGCTTCCGTATCGGTAAGTACCTTAGAGCGTTTATTTAAACAGCATATGGATACCACACCACGGCGGTTTATTATGCAGGTGAAGATGTCAGCCGCATGTGATCGCCTTATTAATACAGATATGCGAGTTAAGGAAATCGCGTCGAGTTTAGGCTATGAGGAACACGCAAATTTTACCCGCGCCTTCACCAAGGAGATAGGTATGTCGCCTCGATCCTATCAGAAATTTTACAAACAAGGATAAATGATAGAACTTCCCGTTCACGCCTTACGCGAGGAATTGCTGAGTGCAGTTCATCAATCAGGCCGATTATTACTACGTGCCCCCACGGGATCAGGGAAATCGACCTGTGTGCCAGCCATGTTGTTAGATGGTGGTGTTGAGGGCTTGATTGTCGTGGTCCAGCCGCGAAGAATTGCAGCGAGATTACTGGCTCGGCATGTAGCCTCGTTGCGTGGTGTGAAGCATGGTGGAGAGGTCGGGCATGTCGTAAGGTTCGAAAACAAGATGAGCGACAGCACACGGATCGTTTATGTAACGGATGGAGTTTTGCAACGCTGGCTTCAGGAGGACCCAAAGTTGTCACGAGTGGGCGCGGTTATTTTTGATGAATTCCATGAGCGGAGGATTGCCAGTGATGTTGCCTTGGCGAGGTGTTTGGATTTACAGGAGGGGACACGTGCTGATTTGAAACTCGTTGTGATGTCAGCCACATTAGAAATTTCAGGACTGAAGGATTATTTGGAGCCCTGTGAGATCTTGGAAGCCGAGGGCAGGGCGTATCCCGTGGAGATCAGTTACCGCGTTGCGGGGCCTGCACCGGTTAGGGGTCGACAGGATGTAAAGATTTGGGATCGAGTAGCAGAGGCAGTTCGAGAAAATATTTCACGGGACGATGTCGGATACATTCTCGTTTTTCTTCCAGGTGTGCATGAAATCAGGCGCAGTATTGAGTTGATTGAGCGTGCTCCATGGTCGCGTGGTTGGGATGTGTGCCCCCTTTACAGTGGACTGCCCCCCAAGCAGCAAGATGCTGCAGTAGCTCCTCTTAAAGATGGCGGCCGACCACGAATTATCGTTTCAACCAACGTCGCGGAAACTTCACTCACGATCGATGGTGTTCGCACAGTTATTGACGCAGGTTTGGCGCGTGTGGCTCGATACGATTCCAAGCGGGGACTCGATACATTGATGATCGAAAAAGTCTCTCGAGCCTCTGCGGATCAACGTGCGGGTCGAGCTGGTCGAACTGCTCCTGGTCGATGTGTTAGGTTGTGGGGTGAGGCTGATCATGGACGACGTATCGAATTTGATTTACCCGAGATTTTACGTGTGGATCTTGCCGAAGTTGTGCTCTCACTAAAAGCGGTAGGAGTAGAAGATATCCAAGAGTTTCGTTGGCTTGACCGACCCAATGAACATGGTTTGGAAATTGCCGAACAGCTACTAGATCAGTTAGGTGCAGTGGATGAGTTGGGTTTGGTAACGCAAGCTGGCGAATTAATGGCTAAGTTTCCACTGCATCCTCGTTATGCTCGATTGCTACTCGCGGGGCAAGAGACGGGTTGCGTCGCAGAAGCCGGATTTATCGCAGCTGCGGTGCAAGGTGAGGGCGTGTTTGCTCGCGGTCGTGGTGCCGATGGCCGAAAGGAATTTATGGAGCCATCCGATGGTTCTGATTTTGTAGCTGAGTGGAGAGCCTTTCAAGTAGCCTCCGATATGCGCTATGATCTTCGCCGCTGTGCCCAATCGGGAATTCTCGCACGCGGAGCACGAGAGGTAGCGAAGTCTCTAGAGCAACTCGAACGCACCGCGATAAGAATGGGGCTAGACTGGAACGAGGTGAATTTTGACTCACGCAAAGATGCTGTGAGCCAGGTAATTCTTGCAGCTTTCAGTGACCGGCTTGCTGTTCGCCTTGGCGAAGCAACTTTAGCGTGTCGTGTAGTGGGTGGTCGACGAGGTAAACTGGATACGGATAGCGTCGTGAAGGATGCACAGGTATTTATTGCCACTGAGATGACGGAGGTGGAAGGGAAGGAGGTAGTTGTCTATCTGAATCGCTGTGCTGAGGTCCCAGTGGAGGGGTTGCGTGAACTTTTTCCAGAGGACTTTCATGATGTGAACGGTGCCTATTACGATCCGATTTCTCGTAGAGTGGTGAAACGACAGGAGTTAAAATTTCGTGATCTCGTCATCAGCACCAAAGAAGGAGGCGAGCCTCCGCTAAATGATGCGGCTTCTTTGCTGGCAGAGCGCGTAGCTGGTGGGGAGTTGAAGCTGAATCATTGGGATCAAAGTGTAGAGCGATGGATTGCCCGATTAGTGAGTCTATCAAAATGGATGCCAGAGATGGAACTTCCAGGGTTTGATGATGATGATAAATTAATGGTGTTAGAAGAAGTGTGCCAGGGTGCAAAATCGTATAAGGATATCAAAAACCGGAATGTCATGCCGGTGTTGGATAAATGGTTATCGCAGGGGCAGAAAGCTGTGCTTGAGGCATATGCTCCACTTGAGGTGACCTTAAGTAATGGCCGTAAAGCCAAAGTCAGATACACTCAGGATGGTGAACCGTGGATAGCCCTCAAAATGCAACTGCTCTATGACGTCGATGAATTGCCGGAGATCGCACAAGGTAAGACGAAGTTGTTAGTGCATCTTCTTGCTCCGAACCAACGGCCATGGCAGGTCACCGGGGACCTCAAAGGGTTTTGGGAACGTGGCTACCCGCAGATGAAGAAGGATCTTGCGGGGAGATATCCCAAGCACGAGTGGCGGTGAACAAAAAAACCTCCTCCCGTGTGGGATGAGGCGGAATGAAATTTATAGGTGGTCAAGTTTACTTGCGGCGAGGGATTATCAGGGCCAGTCGTCCCAAGCCAAGCTAGGCTGTAGTTGATGGCTCGGGAACTGCGTCAACGTCGATATTGCTGTAGTTGACTGTGTTATCACCAGCTGGAGAGGTGTTACTGAGGGTGATGACGACGTTACCGTCAAAGCTGACTCCGGTGCTGAACTGATCCACCACGGATTCAAATGCAGAGTTGTCCCAATCGGTGGAATTGGAGTCGTAATAGGTCGTCGAGTCGTCAGCTATAGTGACCTGACCCTCAGCGCTCGCATTGGTCCCCCGGTTGGCGGCGAGGAAGGAAATATCGTAAGTGGTGTTGGCACTCAGAATGATTGTTTGAGCAATGGCTGCTGTGCCGCTGCCTTGAAGAAACCCCCACGTGGAGGTTGCTGAGTTGTCGGTAGGGCCAAATGGACTATGCATTCCTACAATGGTGCCGTTGACTCCATGGCCTCCCCCTGTTCCAACCCACGTCCAGCTAGGTATGGTCGTAGGGTTTGGGCTGCTTGTTGTGTATCCAGGGGATGCTGAAAACAGCGTTGCATCCACCGAAAAATCACCGTTCACCACCACGTTGGCGGCGGTGCTGGAGCTTGCGGAAAGGACGAGGGCTGCGGTTGCAGCGATGCTGAGCGGAAGTGTTGTGTTCATCGTGTAATTCTTCTGGGACTGAGCTAACTCGGCTAACAATATCCAAGCCCCCCCCCCCCCCGACAAGTATTTTCTTGAAAAATAATCACTCAGCCACTCCCGATTCCATTCAAACCATTGCCCTTTATGGCTTCTTACTCTTCGGTGGCGACCGGAAGTCCGGGAAGGCGAGGACCCTCGGCGTGCGGCGGCCTTTTTCGGTAAAGACAAATGCGACCATGCG
>JASJLI010000088.1:0-7211 GCA_037620805.1 Akkermansiaceae bacterium | reverse complement strand
TCCAGTTGTTGTTCATGGCGTTGTCGATGACAACTACGGTGAAGAAGATACCGAAAGCGAACTCAACAATGGGAGTAAGAGACTTCATTGCCTTGTAATTACTCTTCTTGAAAGCTGCTTTTTCTTTCTTTTGGCTACCGTTGATTCCATGCTTAGGAGTGCGGACAAAGCTGCTCTCGTGGCCAAATATTGCTTCGAGCACTGCCTTGGCATTATTAACAGACATACCAATACCGAGTGCGAGCAAGAGCGGTAAGTAGAGAATGTCTTTCAGCCAGGTGTCAGGCCGGAGTGCCTTTTGGCTCATGATGTAGAACATCGCCACTGAGACACTACCAAAGAAGAATATAGGGAAGTTGAGAAGGTGCTCGGAAATGCCGTTTTCAGCAAACCATGACAATTCACTGTGCTGCTTAGGCCAAATGAGGAAAAGCAGGGCGAAAAGGAGAAGGTAAGCAAAGTTCGAAGTAAGGTGCGCGGTGGCTTCCAGCTTACAGTAGATAGGTGCGTCGCTCTTCCAGATGTCGACGAGGCATTTTTTACAAACTTGGATAGAACCCTTAGCCCAGCGATGCTGCTGGCTCTTGAAGCCTTCCATATCAACAGGAAGTTCGGCGGGTGTGGTGACATCATTGAGGAAGATGAACTTCCATCCCTTTAGCTGGGCACGATAGCTGAGATCCATGTCTTCGGTAAGGGTGTCGTGTTCCCAACCGCCTGCATCATCGATACAGGATTTACGCCAGATACCGGCTGTGCCGTTGAAGGTGAAGAATCGACCACTGCGGTTACGTGCAGTCTGCTCAAGTTCGAGGTGACCGTCGAGGAACATGGCCTGAACGCGGGTGAGGGCGTTATAGGTGCGGTTAATGTGCTCCCAGCGAGTCTGAATCATCCCGATTTTGTCGTCGGTGAAGTAATGGATCGTTTTGTGAAGCACATCCGGGTTAGGCACGAAGTCAGAGTCGAGGATAAAGAGGTAATCGCCTTTGGCGGTAGCGGTTCCGTTCTCGAGTGCTCCGGCTTTGTAGCCTGTGCGGTCGGTGCGGTGAACATGCTCAGCATCGAATCCACGTTCGACAAGCTTGGCTACTTCTACTTTACAGATTTCAGTGGTTTCGTCAGTAGAGTCGTCAAGGACTTGGATTTGAAGTTTATCTTTCGGGTAGTCGAGATTAGAAACGGACTCCAGAAGGCGCTCCATGACGTGCATCTCATTGAAACATGGGAGCTGAACGGTAACCAAAGGGAGGTCCTCGAATTGGGTTTTTGGCTCAGGGCGTTTACGTGAATGCTTCAGGTAAAGCGCAATAATCATCAAACGGTGAAATCCATAACCAGAGAGACCGATGAGGACGAGAAAATAGAGTGAGTACCAGAGCCATGCCATAATATTTGTGGGGTGCGTTTTTGGAGGGGGTGGATAAATAGTTAAGGTCTTCTAAGAACCGGGTAGCTATCTACGGTGCGAGGGGCACTGTAGTTTCCAGAATTATTAAGGCTTGTCAAGGATCGATCTGGGCATTGCCCTTCTATAGAAGGGCCTCCTTTTTGGGCGAAGGTTTCGCTTTTCTGACAATCCAAGGAAGAATACATTCAAATTTAGTGGAGAATTATAAGCAGAAATAACGATTCCCGTGAGGGATTGGGCTTTTGTAGTTGGCTCATGAGGTTAGCCTACGGGCATGGACTTCACCGAGATCGACCGAGAAGACTTCCGCAATCTCCTCGCTGAAATTGGAAATACCTTCATGCCCTTCGGTCGTTTTGGCCCCAAAGAATTCCCCCCTCATGGAGTTCCCATTTTTGATCTTCCACCAGAATACCTTGCATGGTTTTCTGAGCGAGGCTTCCCAAAGGGCCGACTCGGTGAGTTGATGGCCGTAGTTTGTGAAATTAAAGACGTCGGCATGGATAGCCTTTTCGACCCCATGCGTCAGGCTAGGGGCGGGCGGCGTAGTATTCGAAAACGAAAAAACAAGCGGGGGGATTCTGAGAAGTTTTAGTTCCCAGATACTATAAACCCAACATTTTTTGTTAGATGGCTATTCTCCCGAATTCTTGTCCAGATGGGCAAGAATCGCACGACGTAATTCCACGGCATTAATCCGGCCCGTATGACGCCAGATGATTTTTCCTCCGGGAGCGATTAACACGGAGTGAGGAAGAGCTCCGTTCCACTTTGGATCAATAGCTTCTGCGAGATGATCGAGATTGGTGCCGGAGTAGAGGTAGTTGTTCGACGTGCGACCTTCTTTTTTTACCGAACCCGCAGTGCGTGGGGAAAGGGCTGCTTCCTGACCGGTGAGGAATTTGAGAACTTTGGCTCGTTCGTCGACAGGATCCGAGCTGATGGTGATCAATTCTACTGGGCGGTTCTGGAAGCGACGGTAGGTGTCGATAAGCTCAGGGAACTCAGCTACGCATGGGCCGCAAACGGTCGACCAGAAATTGATCAGGCGAAGTTTTTGTGTCTTGTTCGCAGCGAGGCTCTTGGCTGCCTTGGTGTCGAGATCTGTTAGGGTTACAGGGAGGGCTTTCCACTTCGCGTTGTCTTTGGCGACACTATCGCGCTTCCAAGCCCACTTGGTGGAACAGCCGAATGGACGAGTTGTAGGGGTGGCTACTTCTTTACCTGCAAGTAAGGCATCGACCGCTTTGCGAACATAGGGCTCGCCTACGTTTTTAGGGCTGCGTCGGCCGTCGTCAATTCTACCTGTGTAGCGAAGTTTGCGCTCTGCATCGAAAACAAAAACATGGGGTGTGGATACGGCACCGTAGGCCTTGGTCGCTTTCTGTGTGGAGCCATCGTAGAGATACGGGAAGGTATACTTCTCCTCCTTGGCGACGTTTTTCATATCCTCTAACGAGTCCCCGTAAACCGAGTATCCGATTTCATCGAGTCGGAGAGCTTTGTCGTCGTTTCCAGAAATAGCGATAACCGCCACGCCCTTGCCTTTATAATCTTTGTTGAGAGCGATTACTTTTCCTCTGGCTGCTCTGGCATCAGGGCAGTGGTTACAGGTGAAAACGATCACTAATACCTTGGACTTGGAGAAATCTTGAAGTGTGTAATTTTTTCCATCGACTCCTGGGAGAGAAAACTCCGGAGCCGCCGTTCCCATGGCAATGGTCTTAATAGGTTCAGGTTGGGCCAATAGGGGAACTAAGACGCTAAAAAGAAATGAGAGTGAAATCAGCGGAATACGCATGCGCTTGACTATGAGTATGAATTAATACGTGGCAAGAAAAGATGTCAGCGATGACAAAATGAGACTGCAAATCTACTTCATGCGGTAGTATCCGTCTCTGTTATAGAGGAAATAACAATCCTTTGGCGTCAGACGGGGGAGATACATGCAGGGTTTTCCTTTTTCATCGGTCACCTCTGTTAGCCCGTAATAGGCTTTGGCTGCAACTGGTTTTTTGGCATCAGGATTTTTTAGTAGTGAAGTTTCATGGATTCGCTCGACGATGTGGTCGACCCACTTAAGCTTCTGCGCTTCAGTGCCGAATTCTGTCCAGTCGCCCGAGGTGGTCTTAGCATACATTTTCTTGATCAGCTCTTCGGTGGTGATTCCCATCTTGTTAGCAATGGGTGTGGCGAGGCGTTTCCACCATTGTTGGGATTCCTCGTAGAATTCCTTTTGTTCGGTGAGATTCAAATTGGCGAACATGATGGTTGAACTGATCTGGTGGTGGAGAATCACAGCGTTCGGGTATGCGTATGATTTTTCAGCTAAAGTGCAGATTGTTGCAGCCATGGAGGCGGCGAAGGATTTGACGACCACGTAGACGGGGGCGGTGCTGCCCTCCATCGCTTTGAGGATACGGTAGCCAGCCATCACTGATCCGCCCGGTGAGGCATCGATGACGATGAAGATAGGCTTTGTGTTATCGTTATTGTTATAGTAATTGATACGTGTCGTGACGTGTTCGGCTGTGGTCATCGTTACAGCGCCGTTCATACTGATGCGGCGGTCTGAAATGACGAGGGTGCCATCGGCCTTAAGCGGGTTATCCAGATAGACGGGTTTGGCATTGGCGTAGGCGTCGCGTTTTTTCTGGGTTTCGAGGGCTGTGATTTGGGCCTCGAGTTCGGCGGACTTTGATGACCACTCGGTTTGTTTGATTTTAAGTTCGCTCGCCACTTGGACTGCCTTGATCTTGGATATTTCTGCAGTTTGTGTGAGCCCTTTGAGTTCAGCCGCGAATTTAACATCAGCCTCTTCGCTGGCTTTGTTGCGTTTCAGTGCTGCTATTGCCAGTTCTTCAGTGAGTGCTTCTTTTTCCAATTTAAGTTTAGAAACTCGTGTGCGGAGCTCAGCGAGGTCTTTTTTGACCTTCTCGGCGTGAAGTGCATTTTCAGCAGCTAGTTTCTCCTGTTCTTTTAGTTGAGGAGATTTGGCAACGGCTGCCACTTTACCTGGGGCAACTGGTATTGCTGGCACGTCAGGTGTTGCATTTTGTGCGTGGATGGTTCCACAGAGCGAAGTAACGATGAGCGAGCTGAGAATTTTGTATTTCATGGGTTGTATCACAATGATTTTTTAAATGTATGAATCTGATACGCAAAACTCAATACGGATTTTCAATCGTATGTAGAAAACATCCACCATTTAGAGGTTATTTGACTGAAATGGTCAGATAGGAGGCAAAAAACCATGAATAGCCGACTACTTGGGCAAGAAAAAAGCCGCAGGTTGGGGGGGACCCCTTCCTACGGCTTTTCCGAGATTACAACTTCAACACGCTGAAACGAAATTAAAGCTGACATCTGCAATTCACCCTTACATGAATAAGAACTGCGCGACTAGCACGCTGTTCTCATTATCCACAGACTCCATTGTTCAGGAAACGTTCAAAGAAAGTGGTAATAAAATGCAGGCAATCAAAAAGTTTTATATAACTCGCTTATCTTAAGTTGATTACGATTAAATGTTATTGCGTAAAATATCCTTAAAGGATCGATCCAGGGGTGTAATTCACTGCGCCGGGAAACTTTTCCTCAAGTTTTTCTACCTCTGAGGCAAAGAAATCGACTTGGCTGCGGGCTGTGCCTGCATTTTCACCGCCTTCGGCGACCAATGAGTCGAGCTGATCCTGGCTGAGCGGGATGCGATCGTCACCAGCGAGGCGTTCAAGTAGGTTGTTCTCGCGGATGACTCCAGCGCGGAGGTCGTTGACGGTGGCAACGGCGTGTTCCTTGATGGCGCTGTGAGCGGCTTCCCGTCCTACACCGGCTTTGACGGCCTCCATCATGATTGTCGTGGTCATTAGGAAAGGAAGGTAGTGGTTGTTTTCTGCTTCGATGACTGCGGGGTAGGCATCCATCTGGCCGAGCACGGTGAGGAATGTTTCAAAAAGGCCATCAAGCGCATAAAACGCGTCTGGCAGCATTAACCGGCGAACAACCGAACAGGAAACATCACCTTCGTTCCACTGATCACCAGCAAGGCCGCCTGCCATGGTGACGTGGCCCTTTAAGATGATATGGAAACCATTCACACGCTCACAGGAGCGGGAGTTCATTTTGTGCGGCATGGCGCTTGATCCGGTCTGTCCTTTGGCGAAGCCTTCACTGGCGGTTTCGTGACCAGCCATGAGGCGTAGAGTTTTGCAGAGTGAGGATGGGCCGGAAGCGATATCGGCAAGTATAGAAACGGTGCGCATGTCGAGTGAGCGAGGATAAACCTGCCCCACATTAGTAAAGACCTCTGGGATGCCGAGGTGGGTGCAGACTTTCTGCTCAAGTTGGGAAGCCTTTACGGCATCGCCGTCAAACAAGGAAAGCTGGTCCATCTGGGTGCCAACAGCTCCCTTGAGTCCACGCACCGGATAAGTATCAACAAGGTGGTTGAGCATGCCGAGAGCTCCGAGAAGTTCCTCGCCAGTCATGGCAATACGCTTACCGAAAGTTGTTGGTTGAGCAGCTACGTTGTGGGTACGGGCCGTGATGACAAGATCGCGCCACTGGATGGAACGGGTCTTCATCTGCGCGAGAGTCGCGATCGTTTTATTACGGATCACCAAAAGGGAACGATAAACTTGGAGTTGCTCAACGTTTTCCGTGAGGTCACGTGATGTCATTCCTTTGTGGATGTGCTGGTGTCCGGCAAGATCGCAGAATTCTTCAATGCGCGCCTTCACATCGTGGCGAGTGATACGCTCACGCTCCATGATGGCGGGGAGATTTACCTGATCTTTAACAGACTCATAGGCGTCGATGGCTTCCTGAGGAATATCGATACCGAGATCTTTCTGTGCTTTCATCACCGCGATCCAAAACTCGCGTTCAAGCACGATGCGGCCTTCGGCGGACCAGATTTCAGAAATAGCAGGGGAGGCGTAGCGTTCGGCGAGTACGTTTGGAATCATTTTTATCAGGGGACAGGAGTCAGGTATCAGGAGTCAGGTGGAATCAATATGGAAATGGCGAGGCTGGCAATCGCAAAAAGGGTTGAGATAAAGAATAGATTCATCGTGGCCATTATAAAATATTTTGAGCTATCTGAGCCGTATTAATGGGCCGTTTTATAACGCGTCATGATTTTGCGGATTACTCGGATGGTGGTATTTCAGTCAGTCTAGCGGCAGGTAAAATTACAGAGACACTTGCGGCTAAAACATGTCCATGCAAATCCTCTTGTCGTAAGTAATGCCACACTGGAATTGTGGCTTTCGAAATCACTCTCATCCATGAATTTGCTAAAAACAAAACGCGGACGCCTAACGGCATTCGGAGGCTTGTATTTCACCGAAGGCCTGCCTCAGGGCTTCTCTGGGGTGGCCATGACTCTGGAGTATAAGCGCCAGGGAATGGATGCGGCGGCAATCGGCGTATTTGCTGGAACCATCCTACTGCCCTAGTCTTGGGAGTTTTTGATGGGGCCATTAGTGGATAACCTGCATCTTCGCCGTTTCGGAGCTCGCAAACAATGGATTGTCGCGGCTCAGATTGGCATGCTCTTGACTCTGTGCATGGCCTTGCTTCGTATGCCTCAGTTTGCTCCCGATGGGGTGATCGGACTGGGTATGGTGGTCTCAACCATCATCGGTCGCAGCCTGGGCATGACCGATGGAGATATCGTGACGCTCAACCTTGTTTGCACGGCGATCTGGGTACCGTGCTGCTTGGCTGGAGGGTGGCTGTCTGACCGCTTCGGTCGACGGCTCACGCTTGGTCTCTTTGCTGGCATATCGGTTTTACC
>JASJLI010000087.1:0-10231 GCA_037620805.1 Akkermansiaceae bacterium | reverse complement strand
AACTATGATGCTAATATGGCGCTAGAGGCCATTGAGCTCCTCTCCTCCATGGGAGTGCGCTGTTTAATTCATCAGCCACGCTATAACATGTTTGACCGCTGGATAGAAGATGGTCTTACGGATGTACTACTCGACAAAGGCATCGGGTGCATTCCATTCTCACCTCTCGCCCAGGGTTTACTCACAGGCCGTTATCTTGATGGCATCCCATCCGATTCCCGCGCAGCCAAGGAACATGGTTTCCTAAAGAAAGAAGCTGTGAATGAAAAAATCGCTCAGGTCCAAAAACTTCACACCATTGCACAGGAGCGAGGACAATCACTTGCTCATATGGCACTGGCGTGGGTATTACATCATCCTGCGGTCACCAGTGCGCTCATTGGAGCATCTAGTGTAAAACAACTGGAAGAAAATGTTGCCTGCCTAGACAACCTCGACTTTAGCAGCGAGGAACTCGCTGCTATTAGTGAGGTGCTTGAGAGTGCGTAGGAAAGGGAGGGCTCCATCGTCCACCAAACGGATGAAGGGGATAAAGACGTCTCATTCAGACGCACCAATAATCCTGTTAGACCCCCTTACTTGTCCTCAGACTGCTCAGATGGCTCGGGCCGCTTCGATGGCTTAGACTCAGATTGCGGAGAACCTTTTTTCCCAGCCTTCTTCTTTTTCCCTTTCTGCACAAAAACAGCTTCCTCGTGGGAATAAATTTCTGCAACGCGAAGGCTACGACGGGCCAGCTCACGGGCCTCTTTATCAGCCACTAGAGCAAGACCCTCTTCGGTGACTTCTCCGAGGAAAATTTTCCATGCACGCTTAGCGACTTTTTTGGCATCAAGTTTTACTTTGGGCTCTTCTTGCTGCGGCTGGTCCTGACGATTTTGGTTACGGTTGCGGTTACGCCCTCTACGCGCCTGCTTGCGCTGCGCATCGTCATTGTTACGGTCACTGGCTTCCTTATTATTGGAGGCAGCAGATTGGCCTTCTTGCTGGTCGGATGATTCAGCTGATTTTTTGCCCGCAGACTTTTTTGATGCGGCCTTTTTCTTACCACGTACGCCTCGTTTTATATCGGGGCGAGCCTCATTTGAATCCGAGTCACGACTTGCCATTTCAGGCTTCTCTGACCTATCCGCACCATCCTGAGTGGATGCTTTTTCTGACTTAGGAGAGTCCCCCCCTTTTTCTGGCTTGGCCAATTTCTCAGATTTCTCAGCGCGAGGTGGCCTCTTAGATTTTTCAGTAGGTGCAGCTTTTTCGGCTGCTTTCTTTTTCGCTGGCTTGACTGATTTGGCTGGCGATTTTTTACGTGGGGCCTCGTCTTGAGGCTCTGGTGATGAAGATTCTTCTGGCATGAAATAATTGGGTGGACATCCAGCTAAGCAGTAGAATATGCGATGTAAAGGTGAATGCCCAAGTATCGCTCTAGTATTCTACGGTAGAATAGTATTGCTGACACCACTGGGTTCAACATGCTCCCAGCATTTAATATATGCCTAGCGTAGATAGATATCCTCAAGCTACTACTTAGTAGTTTTTGATATCATCTAATCGTTGCTTTTCCGTTCCAGTGTTGGGACCACCTTTGCCATCGGGCCCGAGTGACCAGAGGTCAAAATCATCGGCTGGGTTCATCTCACCTGGGCTGCGGTATTGCAGCTCAGTTCCCCATGCATCTAGGATGGTGTATGTTGAAGGATCGACGTTTAATTTATTTCCCTTCAAATCCGGGTCTAGAATGGAGAGGTAAACTTTGTTTTCGCTATCTGGAGTGCCAGTAGGTCCCGTTCCTATCGTCACATTGCCTGTTGTCCCATCGATTACGAGATTCCCATCTCCGTAAAGGGCAATATAAACCTGCTCAGTGCTCCCGTTGCCACCATTTGCATGTGGGAAAAAGCCATTATCAAGTCGATATTCCTCAAGACCCCGTGCGATACTTGATACGAGAACCGTTGTTTTCCCTTCGGCGGCCTTACGCTTGTACCATCCAAGACCTCCCACAGTCATTGTGGCAAGCACCAGGATGATCGCAATAACGACCATAAGCTCGATTAAGGTAAAGGCCGAGGCCGAGGCACGAAGCCCCGTATTGCGGCTCGAAGTAGTTTGGTTCGGAATTTTCATGAATCTGACAAGTTAAGATTAGGCTGCCGCAGCAATTACGACAGCCTAGTTCTAGATCGACGAAGACTAGTTTTCAGCGTCCACGCCCTGAATCATTTTAATCAGGGGTAGGAACAATGCAAATACAATCGTTCCCACAACCAGTGCCAGGAATACAATCATGATGGGCTCAAGGATTGAAGTTAGCGCAGTTACAGCGTTATCAACCTCATCATCATAAACGTCGGCAATTTTTAGAAGCATCTCGGGAAGCTGTCCGGTTTCCTCACCAACATCGACCATACTAATAACCATCGCTGGGAAAATCTTACTTGCCTGAAGTGGCGCTACGATGGATTCACCCTCTTTAACGGCTTCGTGGACTTGATCGATTGCATTGGAAACCACCACGTTACCGGCAGTATCGCGGGTAATGGTAAGGGCTTGGAGAATGGGCACACCTGAGGTGACCAGTGTTCCTAGAGTTCGTGAAAAACGGGAAATGGCGCTCTTCTTGGTCAAATCACCCATGACTGGGATTTTGAGTTTGAAGGCATCTACCGCTCCGCGACCACCCTTGGTGGCAGACCACGCTTTGATCAGAACAAACAGACCTCCTATAACAAGGAAGATCCAGACGACGTTAGGTAAGATAAACGGTGCAGCTAGCATATTCTCCGACGCCCCGAATACGATACGGGAAATCAGGGGGAGCTCTCCACCTTGCTCAGAAAACATCTCCTTGAACTTAGGAACGATGACCAGCATTAGGAATACTAGAATAGCGACGGCGATGAACAGGACGATGATCGGGTAAACCATCGCGGATACGATTTTGTTCTTCAGCTTGTTCGCCTTCTCCATGTATTCAGCAAGACGAGTCAACACGACTTCAAGTACACCACCAAGCTCACCGGCCTTGACCATGTTGACGAATAGCTTGTTAAAGATTTTTGGGTGCTGGGAAAGAGACTCGGAAAATGTGGCACCAGTTTGCACCGAATCAGCGAGTGAGTTAACGGTGCTGCGCAGCACGGGGTTGGGCTCCTGTTTACCAAGCACGGTGAGTCCACGGAGAAGCGGTAGACCTGAGTCAATCAGTGTTGCAAGCTGACGTGTGAAAATCATGAGCAGCTTCGGCTTAATCTTGCCTCCGCCCACAGATTTTACTTTTTTCTTACCGCGAGCTTTGGCTTTAGTTTTTCCTGCCGTAAGAGTGCCTTTTCCTTCCTCGACCACTTGGGTCGGGTAAAGGCCTTGGGAGCGGAGTTGAGCAATGGCGTCAGACTCACTGGACGCCTGAACGGATCCGGTGGTTTGCTCACCCTTGGCGTCGAGTGCTAGGTATTGGAAGTTGGCCATGGTAGTTTACAGGTTAATGGTTGCTTGGTTTATCTTGTGGAATTATGGGGTGATTGGAAACATAAATCTTCAATCAGGTGCTCGAGCCGCCCTGTAAGGAAGGCTCAAACTGCTTGTTTAGGTATATTTGAGAACTTCTTCGATGGTGGTTTTGCCTTCGTAAATATTGCGCAGTCCATCCTCGCGTAGGGTGTTCATACCCAGCTCGATGGCTTTTTGTTTAATCACCACGGTAGGTGCGCGATCGGTAATGAGATCGCGAATCGGATCGGTGACGTCAAGTAATTCGAAGAGACCGCGGCGGCCCTTGTAACCTGATTGGTCACAAAGATCACAGCCTTGTCCGGTATAGAACTCCTTGTCGCCCAACTCATGGGAGGAAACGCCGAGCTGGTTCAGTAGTGCTTCGTTTGGCTCGTAGGATGCTTTACATTCTTTGCAAATGGTACGCAAAAGGCGCTGGGCAAGAATCCCCTCGAGGGAAGCGGCAACTAGAAAGGGTTCGGTTCCCATATCAACGAGTCGGGTGACAGCACCTGGCGCATCGTTGGTGTGAAGGGTGGAGAGCACCAAGTGACCGGTAAGGGACGCTTGAATGGCAATCTGCGCGGTATCAATATCACGAATCTCACCCACTAAAATACGATCGGGATCTTGACGAAGGAAGGCACGAAGAACACGAGAGAATGTAAGACCAATGGCTTCATGCACGGGCACCTGAATGATTCCATCCACGTCGTATTCCACAGGATCCTCAGCGGTGAGGAGTTTGGAATCAATGGTGTTGATTTCCTTCAGAGCCGCGTAGAGCGTGGTGGTCTTACCAGCACCGGTAGGACCCGTGCAGATAAAGATTCCGTTAGGCTTACGCACGGTCTCGTTGATATACTCAAAAATAGCGGGTGGCATCCCGAGCATCTCGAGGCTCAGATTGATGTTACTACGGTCAAGAACACGAAGCACGATACTCTCTCCATGCTGAGTAGGTAGCGTGGAAACACGCATGTCCACCTGTTTCTCACCGATGTGCTTCACGATGCGGCCGTCCTGGGGCAGCCGCTTCTCTGCGATGTTCATGTTAGACATGACCTTAATCCGGGAAAGGATCGGCAATGCGAGGTGAGTTGGCGGTGGCGCCATTTCATAAAGAGCACCATCAACACGGTAGCGGATCTTAAATTCCTGCTCAAACGGCTCGAAGTGAATATCGGACGCGCCTTCGTTAATGGCCTGATAGAGAACCAGGTCGACGTAACGAATAATGGGAGCTGAGTTGGCCTCGGCCTCAAGATCTTGGGCACTCGGCTCATTGGGATTAACGAGTCCATTTTCCAGCTGCTTCAGGATGTCATCCATCGCATGCCCGTCACCACCGTAGGCATCACTGAGGCATTTCTCAACAAGGTGATCGGGAGCAATTGCAAGAATGATTTCTTTACCCAAGGCAAAGCGCAAGTCCTCGACGACCTGCGGGTTGAGCGGGTCAACTAGGCAGACAGTAAGACCCTCACCGTCAACGTTGACCGGCAAAGCCCCGTGAAGACGCGCCATTCCGGCAGGGATCATAGAAAGAAGCTCTGGTGGCGGCACGAAGGAAGCGAGGTCGATCATACCTACGCCAAGTTCATTGGCGATGATCGGCCAGACGTCATCCTGTTCCTGAATGACTTCGTAGTCGGCAAGGATTTCTGAGATTTCCTTACCGCTGTTTTCGACCTCTTGAACGATGTCGGTAGCAAGGTACTGATCGATCAAGCCGCGGTTAACGAAAATGTCGAGGAGTTGTGAATGGTCCATGAAAGATATGTAAGCTGTTGCGTGAATCCTGTTGAATATTGTCGGTGACGTGTCTGTTGGATTCAGTATTGGGTTTAGTCGCTGTCGGACATGGTGACACGCAGGACTTCTTCTGCAGAGGTGGTGCCGGCGAGCACCTTACGGATGCCGTCTTCGCGCAGGGTGCGCATTCCCAGCTCACGAGCACGTCGGCGTAGCTGTGGTGAGGTGAGTTCCTCGTTAATGAGGTGACGCACTTCGTCGTCGATTTTAAATATCTCGAAGATACCCATACGGCCTTTGTAACCCATTCCTCGGCACATTTCGCAGCCTTCAGGTCCCATGATATCGCTTTCTGCAACCTGTTTAGCATCAAGGTTCAGTGTCCGCATTTCGCGATCACTGAGGACAGCGGCGGTCTTGCAGTGTGGGCAAAGTTTACGGACAAGGCGCTGGGCTATAATGGCTCTTACTGATGAGGCAATCAGGAAGCGTTTGATACCAATATCGGCGAGACGGGCGACTGCGCCTGGAGCGTCGTTAGTGTGAAGGGTGGAGAAAACGAGGTGACCGGTAAGAGCCGCCTGGATCGCAATACTCGCGGTTTCCTCATCTCGAATCTCACCGAGCATGATGATATTCGGTGCCTGACGCATCATCGCCCTGAGAGCGGCAGCGAAAGTCATGCCGATATCCGTTTTCACCATCACCTGGTTAATTCCAGGAAGTTCGTATTCCACAGGATCTTCAACCGTGATGATTTTACGGTCGGATGTATTGATTTTATTAAGACACCCATAAAGAGTGGTGGTCTTTCCTGAACCGGTAGGGCCGGTCACAAGGATAATACCATCGGGCATGCCAAGGAGTGCATTGATTTCCTCCTGGTCATCCGAAAGGAATCCAAGCTCGGGCAGACCGAGCATTAGAGATGTTTTATCAAGAATCCGCATGACCACACTCTCGCCGTGGTTACTTGGTACGGATGAAACTCGGAGATCAACCTCTTTACCAGCAACACGGATCTGAATACGGCCATCCTGAGGAAGACGTTTCTCGGCGATACTCATGGTGCCGCTCATCACCTTGATACGGGCGATGATGGCGGGGTGCAGCTTCTTAGGGTAGTTATCGACCTCAATGAGCTTACCATCAACACGGAAGCGGATGCGCAAGCTGGTCTCGAGAGGCTCAATGTGAATATCACTCGCGGTCATCTTGAAAGCCTCGAGCAGCATCGTAGAGACCATTTTAATGATGGGCGCATCATCGGCGGAGGCTTCTTCGGCCCCCTCTTCGGTAACAACAGTGAACTGAGACACCTCATCTTCTTCGGTGACATCACCGCCGTAGTTCTCGTGAATCACCTTGGCAATGGCCGAAGCAGTGGCACAAACGGGATTGATCTCACGTCCAAGAATGTGGGGAAGACTGTCGAGAACCTCAAAATCTAGGGGATCGGCAACAGCGACGGACAAGTAGGTGCCATCATCCGATACTGGTACGGCGCGGAATCGTCTAGCCACGTCATCCGGAATTTTTTCAAACATGTCCGGGGCAATCGGTGTGTGCGCCAGATCAATATAATCCATGCTGGAGCTCTGCGCGCAGACTTGGGCAACCTGTTCCTCGCTGACGCGAGCACTCCCAACAAGCCGTTCCACGACACTTTCTCTGCCTTTTAACTGGCCACGGGTGGTCTCAATCTCCTCAACAGTCACCAGTCCGGCTTCTGTCAGGAGTTCAAGGAGGTAATCTTCGTTAGAATACACTGTAAATTCTTCGCTAAATTGGTGATTAATAAGTCGTTAAAAAACAGCCCCCACAGCAATATGCATGGGAACCATCCATGTCAGACTGGTCAAGCCACCCCCCCCCGTCAAGCAGTCATGTTCGATTTTTAAAAATTGTTTGCATGTTTAAAATTCAATGTAACTACAAGCAACCCGCTACTAAAATTCAATGTAATTACAATGGTCATTCACACTATTTCGCCCTTCAATAGTATATCTCATTTATGACACCTCTGACTTACTTCACACTCGTCCTTGCACTCGGTATCGCTGCCCAGTGGCTAGCCTGGAGATGCAAACTTCCGTCCATCCTCGTTCTATTAGCATTTGGCTTCGGTATGGGCCACTTTACTGGCGCTACGATTGATGACTACCTTGTCGCCAACGACGTGCTACTCTCAGCTGTCGGGCTCTGCGTAGCCGTGATCCTTTTTGAAGGAGGACTAACTTTAAAATTTTCCGACCTCAAGGAAAGCGGCACCCCGGTATTTAGGCTCTGCACACTGGGAGTGGTAATCAGTTTTTTCCTTACCTATGCGGCGACGCGATACGTGCTTGGATTCGACTGGCGAGTGGCAGCCCTGTTAGGCGCTATACTGGTCGTCACAGGCCCGACAGTGATTGCGCCACTTCTCAGGCATATCAAACCCTCACGGAAAATTGGTAATGTCGTAAAGTGGGAGGGCATCGTCATCGACCCCATTGGAGCCATCCTTGCTGTCTTGGTCTATCAAGTAGCTATAGCAGGTAATGTGGATGCCGCCATGGATGAAATTTTGCGAGCACTCGGGCTCACCCTGTTAGTGGGTGTGGTGCTGGCTTATGTGCTGGCAAAAATCATTGAGCTATTACTCAAGCATCATCTGATTCCAGATTACTTACACTCGGTATTTCTACTCGCGGTAACTGCGACGGCTTTTGCGGTATCTAATGCCATACAGGCTGAGTCTGGACTGCTCACCTGCACGGTGCTTGGTATTGCACTGGCAAACCAGAAATCGGTTTCTGTAAAACACATCTTGGAGTTCAAGGAAAACCTTCGCGTCCTTATTATTTCCGTGTTGTTCATCGTGCTCTCTGGTCGTGTAGATTTGGGCGAGCTTGTTAACGCGTTACCGAAGGGGCTTGGGCTACTTGCGATGCTCATCATCATCATCCGACCCATCTCGGTGTTTGGCGCTAACCTCTTTTCCAAACAAGTCACTTTGAAAGAACAGATTTTTCTATCAGCCATGGCACCTCGGGGTATCGTAGCTGCTGCGGTGACGGCCATCTTCGCATTGGAGTTCAACCACGCCGTTCATGAGGGTAGCCTCAGTCAGGAAATTGGCGCTGTCACTAACCAGATGGTTCCAATCGTGTTCATCGTCATTGTAGGCACCGTCACCTTTTATGGACTGCTGGCTGCACCGCTTGCACGCAAGCTCGGACTCGCTACTAAAAACCCACGTGGTGTTCTTTTCGCTGGAGCCGGACAGTGGGTGAGACTCGTGGCAAAAGCGCTCAAAGATGACGGCCATGACGTTCTTTTGTTAGACACTAATTATGACAACATAGCGCGGGCCAAACTCGAGGGGCTTTCCGCGGCGCGAGCCAATATTCTCTCAGAATATGTTGAAGACGAACTTGAACTCACTGGACTGGGGCAGTTGATTACCACGACCCCCAACGACGAAGTTAACTCCCTAGCAGCTCACCACTTTATTCATGTGTTTGGCAGGGAAAACGTCTGGCAGGTGGCTCCTATGGATGATGACGCACACCATCAGACAGCTGTAGCGGCACACATGCGAGGGCGAATCTGCTTCCCTACCCGACCGCAGTTCAAACGACTCGAGCGCTTTGCTGCCGAGGGTGCCGTCATCAAAAAGACAACCATCTCCGAGCAGTTCACCTTGGAGGATTTCCAAAAGATGTATGGCGATGAACACATTCTCCTATTTCGGGTGACAGAAGAAAAAGGCTTAGAAGTTGCTTATGATGAAATGAGAACACCCACCCCGGGAACCACTATCTATGCGATGATCCGACCACAGGACGCTTAGACGCTGCTTTGCGATTAAACTCCAAGTTACAAACTCCAAATACCAAGAAGACCCGATGTATGATGATTTAGAGGCCACGCTGCATGATACCTTTTGGGCAGCTGAAGGGGTAAGTGCCGAGCTCCCGCTGTTGAAAAAATTTCTCCAGCAATATTCAGGAACTGCGCTTGAGCTAGGGTGTGGATCGGGTCGATTGCTATTGCCGTTGCTGGACGACGGATACCTGATTGAGGGGTTGGATAACTCCGCCGATATGCTGCGCCTCTGTCGTGAGCAAAACGAGTACGCCGTCCTCCATCAAGCCAGCATGGAAGACTTCCAGACAGGAACGCCCTACGGCTCCATCACCATACCGGCATTCACTCTTCAATTACTTCCTTACAATAAAATTTTACCCACCCTCTCTAACATTCATCAACATCTCCACCCAGGTGGAGGATTGTATTTTACCACCTTCATTCCGTGGGCGGAAATCACAGGTGAACTCGAGGAAGGTGTGTGGTTTTCAGATCAGGAAGCCAAACTACCCGACGGAAACACTGCGCGATGCCACACACGGTTTGAAATCATGCGACTTTCGCAAAAGTTAATACGTGAACATCGCTACGAGGTGGTGTCGCCTGGCAACAAAGTGTTAGATACCAGTGAAAGCACTCATCACCTGACTTGGTTTTGGCCACGTGAAATCAATGAGATGCTTCAGCAATCCGGCTTTACGATTGATCAAACTATCGGTAACTTTGATTTCGATCACCCTTGTGATGACAACAGCCAGATCATCACCATCATTGCCAGTCGAAGCTCTGAGGAATAGAACAGCTATTGAGATACAGTCTCACAGGTTTTTCGATTCCTATTTCGATCAAACCCGCTAGATTCGTGCCACTCCGATGGCTCATGATCACGACGAAGGCTCTTGGCCTATTCTTCTAAGCAGTGCGATAATCTGCGGACTCGCAACGCTTGCAGGAATTATTACCCAGCGGTTTCCCGACACGGAAAACATAGCCCTTGGAATCTACCTAATTGCCTACATGACCGGGGGGTGGGATGCTATGTTGGACATGCTGGAAAAGCTCCGCAAACTCCGACTCGACATCCACTTTCTGATGATTGCGGTGGCGGTAGGCGCTGCCTTCATCGGAGCATGGT
>JASJLI010000086.1:0-19885 GCA_037620805.1 Akkermansiaceae bacterium | reverse complement strand
ATGAGGTTCTCCTTTAGAGAACGGGTTGTTTTTCTCAAAAACCCAGGGAATTGATTTCATCCATTCCCTGGGCTGGTATTAATTTCGCCTTTGGCGAATAGAGCGTTGAACCGGGCTCGAACTTGCGAAGGAAAACAAAGGCGAAAGCAACTTGTGGGTAAAGCTCAGGGCAAGCCTCAGCACTCCAAACCTACCTGAACTGATACCGTTTATCCTTCACCGAAACATTTGGCGGTGTCCCGTTTTTCTCAAACCAATCGTATCCTTCCTTGAGGTTCATCCAGAAGTCGTGCCACGGGTGGTTGAATTCGGAGGCGAGGCGGTCGGGAGTCATACGGAAGGGGAAAATGTGGAAACGAAAATAGGGTTGACCTTGATTGAGTGCTCTGCGGCAAAGTGTGTAAATTTCTTCGATCGATGGATCTGTCATGGCGAAACAGCCTGCGGAGGCTTGTTTGCCATGGACCATGATCAAGGAGCCGGTGCGGTTGTGAGCAAGGTCGTATTTGTTTGGGTAGCCAACGTTGAAGGCAAGATGATAGTTACTATCGGGCCTCATCTGTGATGGTTTGATATAATAGAAACCCTCCGGTGCCTGGAAGTCTCCCGAGGCAAGCTTGGGCCCGAGCGCTCCTGACATAGCGGCGATTTTCCAAGTTTTAAAATGACGGTATTTCCCTGTAACTTGATGTTTTACCCAGAGCTCAAGTTCTCTGGATTCTTTGAAGATACGGATGAAGACTGGGTCTCCAAGTGTGAGTCCTTTATTGGCAAGTTCCTTAGTTATGCGTGGTGTCATGCGTGCGACCGCATCTTTTTCTCGCAGGTCACTACGTGCGTAGTCGGCTTCGCTCAACGTGCTGTGGTGATCGGATGGAGTCATGGGAGGCTCGGTGGAAAAGTGATACCAATAGACACCACCGAGAGCGGTAGCGAGGCAGAGGGTGGAGATGATGATTGTTTTCATTTTATTTACCGAAGAGCCAGATTTTAGCCACAAGAGGCACAAAATCCACAAGGCTGGGGTTGTTCGGGTGTGATCTTTAGCTGTGGTTTTCTACGTAGTGCTACGGCGTGCTACGGCGTGCACGACGTGGCGCTATGAACAATTGCTCTGTATGAACCCACTGATAAAATTCAAACCCGGCTTGTTCCATCAGCTTTAGGGAGTTTTTTGTGGATCTTGTGCACTTTGTGGCCAATTAAAGTTATTATCGTGTCGTGTCGTGTCGTGTCGTGTAAGTGAATTTGGAATTTAGAGTTTGGAGTTTAAAGTTTAGAACTTAATCTACACGTATGCCCATCAGGTTGTTTACGAAGATTGCTGTATTTCTATTTCTAGCAAGTATGATTTCGTCTTGCCAGCTGTTTCAGAAGCAAGATCCGAGCTGGAAGCTCAATAAAAAGCGTTATAAGCAAGCTGATGCGTCGCACACGAATATCCGGGTATCGATCCACGATCAAAAGGCGTGGTTACTCGATGGTCAAGGTAGGGTGATACTGAAAACAGATGTTTCCACCGGGGTGACCGATCACGAGACGCCTACGGGCGAGTATAAAGTCCTGGAGATGCTCGAGGATAAGCGATCAAACAAGTATGGGAAATACGTTGACGAAGAGACTGGAAAAGTCGTTGTCCCCAAAACCTGGCTACATGATGGAACCCCGCCAGAGGGAACCGTTTACCAAGGTATTTCTATGCCTTACTGGATACGCCTAACGTGGTATGGTGTGGGTATGCACGTCGGGAAATTCCCCAAAAGGACACGCTGCAGCTTTGGTTGTATCCGGGCGTTCCACGATGCCCAGCCGCTTATTTACAAAAAGGTCAGCGTGGGGACTTTAGTGACGGTGAGTAGCGAAAGCCTTACATTGGAAATGGCAGAAAAAGAGAAGTTCGGTACTTTTAGATAAGAGTTTAGATAAGAGTTTAGATAACAGTTCACATCAATTAAAATCATGAATGCAATAGGAATCATTGGCGGCAGCGGCCTCTACGAGATGGAGGGGTTTGAACAGACCGAGGAGCGGAAAATCGAAACCCCATTTGGCGATCCGTCCGATGCGTTGGTTGGTGGTATGATGGCAGGCCGACAAGTCTGGTTTTTGCCACGGCATGGTCGTGGGCACCGGCTACTCCCGCATGAAATCAACCACCGGGCCAACATTTGGGCGATGCGGAGTCTGGGAGTTAGATGGTTGATCTGTGTGACTGCGGTTGGGAGTTTGAAGGAGGAATATGTGCCGCGACACATCGTGTTGCCTGACCAGTATTTTGATCGAACCAGCAGACGGGAGCATCACACGTTTTTTGGAAACGGGATTGCTGCCCATGTTGGCTTTGGTGATCCGGTGAGTGCCGGACTTCGGGCAATTTTATTGGAAACATCTCTCAAGCAAGGTTGCACCGTCCATGATGGAGGAACCTACGTGAATATGGACGGTCCGGCTTTTTCTACACGAGCTGAAAGTGAGGCGAACAGGCAGCTTGGCTTTGATGTCGTTGGTATGACCAATCTGCCAGAGGCCAAGTTGGCGCGCGAGGCTGAGATAGCTTTAGCGACGCTCTGTATGGTGACTGATTACGACTGCTGGCATGAGGATGAAGAAGATGTTAGTGTGGAAACAGTGATTGGTAACTTGATGGCCAATGCTGCCAATGCTCAAAAAATTGTAGCCGCAGCGGTGGCGCTAATTCCAGATCAGCCACATTGGCCCGAGCACGATGCGCTGGCTCCAGCGTTAATGACGCCCAAGGAGTATTGGCCTGAAGCAACGGTGGCGAGCTTGCAGCCGTTGTTGGAGAAGTATTTGGAGAAGTCATGAAGTCATGAAGTTGTGAAGTTGTGAAGTTGTGAAGTTGTGAAGTTGTGAAGTGAAGAAGTGAAGAAGTGAAGAAGTGAAGAAGTGAAGAAGTGAAGAAGTGAAGAAGTGAAGAAGTGGGAACCTACTCACTCACTCACTCACTTACTTACTTACTTACTTACTTACTTACTTACTTACTTACTTACTTACTTACTTACTTACTAACCGAACACCTCGGGTCAGCAATACGCTTGGCAGAGAACTTCGCATGTGTAATATGGGGGCGTGAACCGGAATACAAAACTTTCAATTGCAGCACTGCTATTAGTCGTGCTTGGTATAGGTGGCCTATTTGTGGGTTATAAGGGGTATAAAAAATACAAGGCCAAGCAGAATCAGGAGTTTCGCTTTGAGGGTACAATGGGTCAGGTTCGTGATGGATTTGATAAAGATGTCTTTAAGCAGGCGATACTGACCGATGAGTTATTAGATGCTGTTATTGAGAAACATGCATTGGTCGAGCTTTGGGAGACGGGTGATACTGCAACAGCCAAAGCCAAGATCAGAGAGAAATTCATCGTGAAAGTGGATGCCATGATCGTGAAGGTGAGTTATCAGGACAAAAATAAAGAGCTTTCGAAGGCGGTTTTACAATCGATCGTTAATGGCTATTACGCGAAGGTGAAGGGAGGAAAGCTTCCGTCAGCGCCACCAGCAACAGGTATACCTGCCTCGCCCTAGAAGGAGTGGACTTGCCCTAAATGCTCTCCAGCACTTTAGAACTACTGAATCGAACCTTTGGTAGCTCGGCATATTTGTCATCGCTTGAACGATATCCCATTGCACAGGCTACTGTGGTTGTGTAGCCAGTTCCTTCCAAACCGAGGATGCGATCGTATTCAGCTGGAACGATACCTTCCATCGGGCAGGCATCTATACCGAGCACAGCGGAGCTAGACATCAACTGGCCTAGGGCGATATAAACTTGGTTTTTTGCCCAGCCAAGAGTTTGGTTGTAGTCCATGCCGCCAAAGAAGCCATTCATCATACCTGCGTAGCCTTCCAAACTTTCCTTTGAGACTCCCCGAGTTTCTACGAGCTGGTCTAACCACGCTTCAATATCTTCTTGGTCCATACCGTCTCTGGCGCACAAAACCACCATGTGGGAACAATCTGTGACTTGTCTTTGATGCCATGAATGTTCGAGTAGATCGACTTTGATATCTTGGTCGGAAATCGTGATGAATTTCCACGGTTGAAGTCCGAACGACGATGGTGTGAGCACCATACTTTGTTCAATGGCGTCCCATGTCTCAGCAGAGATCTTTTTTTCCGTGTTAAATTCCTTGGTGGCGTAACGCCATTGCAAGCTAGCTATCAGTTCTTCAGGTGAAATGGTCATGTAGGGAAATACTAAATGTTAATTCAAAAATGTTAAATGCTTATTAGCTTGTTAGTTTTTCTACTCGCTATCAATCGAGAGTGGTAGGCGGACTCTTGGGAATTCCTTCAGAGTAAAATTAAGCATGATGCCATATTCATCACTGGATTCACGGTTGTCACGAATCAGTAATCCGAGCGAGGCTGTCCAGCTATCGAAATCATGGTAGATGTTATATTGCTGTACTTCGGGGGTGCTGTCCTCAAGTTCCCAACTTTGATAAAATCCAAATCCCCAAGACCCGCTGATTCGGGCATAGGCGCGGAGGCTAACTCTGTTAGAATCCTGTAGGATGGGGTGGTTGTTGAGCTGGCGGTAGCCAAGAGTCAGCTCCAGCGCGTCGTTGGGCATGAAAGTGACGTTTCCTGTGAACTCACGGAAGCCCGAGTCACTGGAGGTAATGGGGAATTGAGTTTCCAGATTCAGCTTCATCCATGGCAAGGGCTGCCAGATGATATCGTTATAGAGGTTCGAAAAATTTCGGTCAAACTCCGGGTCGTTCATGAAAACATCCATGTAGGTGTCCATCACCAGCCAATCGTGAGTATCACCATCACGCTTGGTGAGTAATCGGTTACGAGCACCGAGGCGGACGATAGACCAGTCCATCAGGCTGTCGGTAGCTGTAAACCGACCAACTTCTAGAGGTCTTGGCCGAGTTGATGGTGACAGTTCTTCAATGCCATGAAAGGAGCTGTCCAGCTCGTTGGTGGAGAGTTGGGAAAAGTTCGCGTAAGGCTGAAAAATGTGCAGCATGCCGTCGATACCCCACTTTTTATTTACGAAGTTGGGGTATGTACGGCTGAACTTCACTGAAGTGTCAACACCAGCTGATAGGTGAGTGCGGTCGAATGCATTGGCTCCGTTGTCCAACGACCAGTATCGCGTGTAGCCCACGCCGGCACGTGGAGTGATCGCGATTTTTCCACCTGGGTTTAATGGGAGGCTGAACTCATGATAGGTGTTGAAACGAGTGTAGCCACGGTTGACGAGCAGGGCGTTGATTTCGTCCAGCGCTGGTCCAGGTGGCAGCGTGGCAGCGGTTGACTTCAGGCTTCTCCTGCGGAAGTCAGCGAGCCGTTCATCGTAGATTCCAAAGGTGGTTTGGCCTTCGTGCAGAATGCGAGAATCGAAGATGGGTCCCTTGATCTGATCGAAAAAGAGCTCAGGTAAACGCGTGTCAGTTTGGTAGAAATCGTTAAGGCGTAGTCTAGCGTAGAGGCCTGCTAGATATTTTGAGTCGCGGTGGTAAATGCCTATCCCATTATCAGGATTTGGGTTGATTCGGTAAGTTCCGGGTTCAAAATCCTCGAGGTAAAATCGATCACTGAGTGCAGTGATGTTAAAGTCGAGGAAGGTTTTTCTTTCACCACTCTTGGCGAGGTCGATCCGGTGCTTAAGTTCAAATTTCCATCGGTTGGGATTGACGTTTCCCCGTGGCTCGGATGTTCGCTTTAGAGTGGGGTCTAAGTCCTGGAGGTAATAGAGTTTGAGGCCGGTCAGGTTATCATTGTCACGGACGCGGGTGTCGAGAAGATCCATACCCATTCCTACGCCGCGTCGGCTCATGAGATCGAAGTGCCACTGGGAGAGTAACCATGCGCCTTCGCGTTCACCAGTTAGCTCGTCGACTTCACCGCCAAGCATAATGCCGTAGCGATTTAGTAAGTAGAGTCCCCAGTTGGTTCTAGCTCCCGGAATGAAGTGGTAGCCTAGATCGGTATTCAGTGGTTGGGATAAATAGGGGAGCCAGAATATGGGGGTGTTGCCAGCGTAGAGACGAAGGTTTTTAAAAATGACTCGATCACTTGGGTAGATCGTTGTGCGGTCGGAGCGCAGCCAATAATTAGGATCTGAAACGTCGTGCGTAGTGATGCCGGCCTTGTCGCCGATAAAGGCTTTTTTCCCATGGCGATTGACCATACGGAACCGGTCTGACTCCAGCAAGATTGGACCAAGGCCGCTTGCAAGGCCTTGGGTTACGAGTTCGCCTGTCTCGTAGTTATACTCGGCATGTTTTCCTCGGTGTAGTGTTGGGCCCTGATAGATGCTAACATCGCCGTCTAAGATGATGATTTTTGTTTTTGCGTTCAGCAGTACCTTGTTGGCAAAGAGCTGGATGCCGGGGATGATTTTTCCATTTTCCCCCTTAGTAGATTTTTGTCTTACTGAAACGTGGCCAGCGAGATTGGCTGTTTCTGATTTGGAATTGACCAACACGCGTCCGGCTCTAAGAACGAGACCATTGTCTCCTTGCACCACAACGCTCCCCTTGAAAAGGCAGGTTCCCAATTTAGAGTCGAACTCAAGGGTTCCATCGTTAGTGACACGGATGCTTTCCGGCATTTCTGGCATGTCACCAAAGCCTGCTCCCAGAAGGCCATTGTCGTCCGCTGCGCCGTTATCATCAGGGGCATCCTGCGCCTGAAGCGGTAGAATACACAGAAGTGAGCACAAGGAAGGGAGGATGCTGATGCCGTATTGCCTCATTGATGTATATTCTGGTCGAAACATGCCTAGGGAGTAAAGAGGAAAGCAGGCTCATTTTTGCCTGATTTATTATATAGGTAAGCTATTGGTCGAATAGCTAGCCAGGGCACCTTGACATTACCAGTCGATAGTTTCGTCCTCGATCTCAGCGGAGACATTGCTGAAGGGACGATTTTCTTTCAAAGGAGTTAGTGTGCTGACGCGTTCAGTGGCTATTTTTTTAGCGCGAGTCACTAGCCAAGCTTTAGCTGCAGGTTTGGCTAGAGCAAGTCCCCATCCAAGCAGTATTTGACTGGTTGTTTTTGGAGCCGACTTTTTTGATTTCCGTGGTCGCTTCAGAAGTAACGTTAGGATGAGTCCAGCAACAACGGAACCGGCAAAAATGGCTTTTGGCTTGCTGACAACAAACTTACGAAGCTGCTTTTTGAGCTGAAGCTGCCCCTTCAATGCCTCTCGGCTCTGGCTAATAGAATGTCGAGAATTAGCGAGTTGGGCTGCAAGCTCTTGCTTACGCTCCTTGGCTTGGGCTATTTGTTTTCTTTGAGCCATTGTTTATCGTTTTCGATTTCCTGACGTGAAAGTTCAAACAGCGGTGCGGCTGGTTTTTTCTTCAACCCCATCAGAAAGATAAATGCCACAATCCCGTGGAGGACGGCGAGCGCAAAAAGCACGGCCGCCCAGCCGGGAAGCCAGTGGACTTTCCCTGCTAACCACTCATCTGCCATGGGAGCCAGAACCCCGGTTAGGCCGGCTAGAATAAGTGACCAGAAGAAGAACAGTGCGATGCCAAGGATGATTCCCTGGATGCCCTTGCGCGCTACAAATTCACCAGCTTCCTTGGCCTCGATCGAGGCCAGTTCCACACGGGCGGCAATGAAGCCAGAGAGCTCGGTTTTCATCAGGCTCGATACTTCGCCTAAGCTCGGCTCATCTGCTGGTGAGTCGAGTTCTACAGCGCGGTTCGAAGCCTCAAGGCTGGTTTTTGAAAATGCTGATTTAGTAGCCATAGCGACAGAATTGCATGGTGGAGGTCAAAAGAAGTACTATCCAGCCACCACGCAGTGGGTAATATTTCCCAGCGTGGTAGTTAGTAAGCTTTTTCTCCGTTATCGGCGAATAGCCAATCCGATGACAAAGCCAATGCCTAAGGCTGTAAGAACAGACTTGGTTGGGTGTTGGCGGATGTATTCCTCGGTGTCGGCGTGGACTTCACGTGCCTTGACTCGGCTTTGCTGCATTTGTTCGCCTGCTGCTTGTTTGAGCTGTTGGGCTTTGACGCTGGTTGTTTCCTTGAGGTCACTGGCTTTAGATCCAGCGAACTCGCGGAATTGCTGGGCCTTGTCCACGGCAGTTTGTTTGAACTGCTGGGCTTTGGCACTGGCGTCCTGCGCAATTTGTTTGGCCTTGGCACTTGCGTCTTCGGCAGCGGCGCCCGCAGCTGAACGAAGGTCGTTGGCCGCTTGCTGGGATGCTGGAGTCTCATTGAATGGTGAGTCGGATGCGAAATTGGGGTCTGCGTATGTTTCTTCCATGGTTTTCGTAATGTTAGTGTGAATTGATATGAGTGGCTTTTTGGGATATTATGATTCGTGATTGCTCACGGAACTTGGCTGATTTTACGGCCATAAAACGTCATTGTTTTCATTACTAGATGACAGAATGAATGGCAGGAATCTGTTTATGAGGTCGCCCTCTGCTTCAGATTGGCACTTTTTTTGGCGAAACGCAAGTGGTCGTGTTGGGAAAATGAATCTTTCTTGTCATCCGTGGGGACGATCAATTTTAGAGAAAGGGATTGGTGCTCTGCTCAGCCTGGATGGTGGTGTCGGGACCGTGGCCTGGGAACACTCTGGTTTCGGGGGGTAAAGTGAACAGCTTCGATCGAATACCAGTGAGTAAGAGCTCCATATCTCCTTGTGGTAAGTCAGCCCTGCCAACACCACCTGCAAACAAAGTGTCACCTCCAAAGGCCACTCCATTATTAATACCATTATAAATAAAAACAACACTGTCAGGTGAGTGCCCCGGCACGTGTTCTAATGAAAATTGAAGACCTCCCGCTTCAAGTTCACTTTTCCCTTCCAGCAGGCTTTCTACTTTATAAGGCTCTACCTTGATCGGGATACCCGACTGCTGAAGCAATTTCTCAAGGGTCAAATCATCTGAGTACGGTGAAAACGAATGCAAGCGCACTCCTTTGGCGACCATTTTGGCCACATCCTCGACATGGTCATAGTGCTGGTGGGTGAGCAGCAGGTCAGTAGGTAGCTCATCGAGGTTCTCGAGCCATTGACTGACGCCGAGAGGGGCATCGATGAGTAAGCATGTGTCGCCGTCCTTACTTGATCCGAGCAGGTAGCCATTGGTTGAAGCCATGCCGCCTGTGTAACTTCTAATTTGGAGATCCTTCGGGTCCATGCACCTGATAATGCCCAGTATGATGTCTTCGGCCACCCCTTTTTGCGTCAATTATTCCTGTCACTACCTGCTGTAAGTCGCGTCAAATGAACATGTTTTCATGAACAGTGATCTTTTGAACAGTTTTTTATTGACCTGGTAAATCTCTCAGCGCATAGTGCGGAAAACCTAAAACAACCATTGTCATGAGTACCGCAACCGCTAAAACAACCCCGTCGCCAGTTAATTCTTCAGTTAACTCATCCACCACACCTGCCGCAAGTTCTTTGAAAGTAGCCAAGACTGCGACAGCACCCGTGAAGTCACCATTATCAAAAACCAGTAAATCTAGTAAATCCATGGCCAGCAAAAGCTCAAATAAGCCCGATGACAAAATCGCGGCAGCCCGCAAAAAAAATCTCGATCTCGCTATTTCCCAAATTCAGAAAGATTTTGGTGAAACAGCCATCATGCGCCTCGGCGATGGACATCGCGTTGATGTCGATGTCATTCCTACAGGAAACCTTCTAATCGACCGAGCGCTCGGTGTCGGTGGATTCCCACGTGGTCGGATTGTAGAGGTCTATGGTCCTGAGTCATCGGGTAAAACGACACTTACACTCACCGTTGTCGCCCAGGCCCAGAAGGCCGGTGGCCTAGCTGCCTTTATCGATGTTGAGCATGCTCTCGACCCCGCTTATGCCGAGAAGCTTGGTGTGGATATCGATGGCCTGCTAGTCTCCCAGCCTAACTCAGGTGAGGAAGCGCTGCAGATTTGTGAGAGCCTCGTCCGTTCTAACGCCATCGATGTCATCGTACTCGATTCCGTGGCCGCTCTTGTTACTAAACAAGAATTGGCTGGTGAAATTGGTGATAGCACCGTCGGCGCCCAGGCCCGACTGATGAGTGCAGCGATGCGTAAGCTGACCTCTCTCATCGCCAAGGCTCGCACGACTTGCATCTTCACGAACCAGATTCGCGAGAAAATTGGTGTGATGTTCGGTAGCCCAGAGACCACACCTGGTGGCCGTGCTCTGAAGTTTTTCTCATCCGTGCGTGTCGACATCCGCCGTCTTGGTCAAATTAAAGCAACGGACGGTACCGTCACAGGAGCCCGAACTCGCGTGAAGGTAGTTAAAAACAAGGTTGCAGCACCATTCAAGGAAGCCGAATTCGATATCATGTATAACGAAGGGATTTCCTCGGTAGGCTCACTGATCGATCTCGCGATTGAGTTCGACATCATCCAGAAGCGCGGTAGCTGGTTCAGCTATTCAGGAAATCAACTAGCACAAGGTCGCGATGCCACCAAGGTTGCCCTGAAAGAGGACGAAGCACTCTACACCGAGATCGAAACCAAGGTGAAAGAAGTCATGGCCGAAACGAAGGAGTAGCGATTCATCGCTATTCATCGAAGGCGTATTCGCCCAAATCAATTTTATAGTTTCATTGTTTTTACTGTAAAGGCAAAGCAGGGTTTCCGAAAGGGGGCCCTGTTTTTTTAGCGTAGGCGTGGGCCCGAAACGGCCGCAACACTGGCGGAGCCAAAATAGGATAAGTTTGAACTTGTCGACAACCCAAGAAACACAACCAAAGAAGCGCAAGCCAAGTGCAATTGGTCTAAAGGATCTGTAAACACGTGAAAAAGAAAGATGGCTGAGGCTTGTATGAACTGGCCCTTTGACTATCAAAGGACTATGCCAAACATGATGAAGGATGTAAAATTACTCAGAGCGCTCCGAGTTAGACGATTTTCTGTCGTGAAGCTGATCCTTCTGTTAGCTCTCGTGGATAACCCACTGATTTTCACCCCAACTCTTGCAGGCGATGCTGCACAAACCATTAATTCCAGCAAGGATGTCTTAAAAAACTGGAGTCCTACTCAGCACCTCTACGTCAAAGGTAACACCCGTCTTAGCCAGTCTTCCCTCGATGCATTGGAAAAATGGTTAGATGAAAACGGCAAGAACTGGACCATCGTTCTTATGCAGCGAGCTAACGGGGAATCATAGAAAGATGCTCGTGGTGTGAATTACTATGGAATGGATGCCGTGGAAAATGCACTTGGGCGTGGATTGGCAAACAAAAGGGAGTTTTCAGACTTAAAGGATACTCGCACAGGACAGACGAATGGTGCTGTATTTGTGCTTTTTCTCAACGAGCGAAAATTTTCCTACTTCGGCTCGGATGTTTTTGACCATCGTGGTCTTGGTGAGTCTGCTTGGGCGCGGAATCTTGATGGTCCCGCACGCAATGCGATGCGCAGCGGTGGTCGAGTTATGGACGCGGTTAAAAATACCGTCGGTCATATTGGAAAAAAACTAACCCAACGCCTAGCCTACGAAAAGCGTCTCAAACGCGAATCCAAAGAACGACGTGAACGGCTTCGACGGATGACTCAACGCCGGATCATTGATGTCTGGCGCGAGCTCAATGAACTTCAAGATGAGGTTGGGGAATTCCGTGGATTAGTTTCAGTGTGCGGGGGAGATTTGGCGTCACCTCCACTACCTGAATGGCAACAAGATCTTGATGCGGCTGCCGATGCTCTAGGAGGCGGGCATGTCGAGACGGCGTCAAGTGCTGTAACTACGGTCCGCCGCAAGGTAAGTAATCATCACGAGGCATTACAAAATTAGATCCACGATAAAAAGAGGATATCGAACATCAGTGCTCAGATAGAAAAAACCAAACTCGTTGAAGAGAATCAGCGTGGTGCAGAGATGGTAGCCAGTATCCGTAGTCTACACTTAGTGAGTAAAACCGAGCACGACGCCGGGTAATCCACCTATGCAGTGAAGCTAGACCAGTCGATCCATGCTCTCAACAAACTTGATTCAGGCAATCAGTCATCCATCCGTGCACGCAAACAGAGAGAACTCCGTGATAAAAAACGGGCAGAGAAAGTAAAAAACATGACCGCTCTTGGTGGCACAGTGACGAGGCTAGGGATGTGTTTGTTAGGCTGGGGGACGAACCGTCGTCGTCAAAAAACAAAAAACATGCCGGAAAAGTATTTGCCCATTGGCAAGTACAGATGAAAGACAGGTTTGAGCGATTGTTTGATGTGATGGATCGTGCCGGTGTAGTTGTAGGATCTGAAAAAGATTTATCCGAGCGTGGCTACGAGGGTGAAACTTTAAGAGAATCGATCAACGCAATTCGAGCCGTCGACAAAGCCTTTATCCTTTCTTCCGGGGTCGATGATGTAAATGAGCGAGTTGAGGAGCTCATCCATCAGTTTACCGGTTCACTTGGAGCATCGCAGGTGCAGGACGCTCATTCTCTTTTGTCTCAAGGGCAATACGATGATGCTAGCAGGACGGCCGCCTTCGCTAGAACCCAAGCCCGACAGGCGATCGCATCTGCAGAGGCCAAGGAGGCGTCGATTCGCAGAAAAAAAGAGGCAGAGACCAGACGCCGCAGAGCGGCATCTGCAAGATTGAGCAGCTCATCGAGCTCTTCAAGTTTTGGCAGTTCATCAAGTTCATCCAGCTCTTCAGGATTCAGCAGCAGTAGCTTTTCCAGTGGATCGGGATTTAGCCGATCAGGGTGGTGACTTTATTCGCTGAGCGTGACTTCAATGCGGTAAAAACATTTCGTTCCAGTAGGTGTGAGATTGAGAGTGACCTGCTCGAAATTACTATCGATCGGTGTAACGGTTGTTAAACTGACCATGGCATCGGCGTCCGACCAACTACCTCCCTCCAGTGTGGTGGATGTTTTAAGTTGATAGGTTAACGCGCGCGTGACCCGATCCGTTCTTCTAATGTAGCTGATGCTGTTTGCTGTATAATGCGGAAGTAAGCTAATGGTTGTATTAGGGTGTGACCGTGACGAACTCTCAGGGTCACCACCAAATGCGTATTCAAGTAAGTTGCCTATGCCATCGTTATCGTCATCGCCATTACTTGATGAGTCGGTGAGCAAGGACGCCCAACTCACAAAAGACTCGATCACATCGAAGGTGAAATTTTCAGTAGCAAGTGGGAATTGATCACAGGCGTAGGTCACCTGATGTTGTGCTGTGCCAGGAGTTGGAATATTGAGAGTGATACTGTAAATAGTTGAGGTCCCATTCGCTAGGCTAGCCTTGCGCGCTTGGGTTACTGTTGCAGAGGATTCATCAAACCATCCTGTGCCAGTTGCGCTTGTGACGAATGTGCCAATTGGAAAAGCGTTGGTTAGCTTGAGGTTTTCCCCGAGAGTGGAACCAGTGTTGCTAACTGTGAGATCAATTGTAAATGAATGGCCCGCCCGAATGGGTGAACTAGGAAGCTGATGGTTAAGCGTAAACGTTGTGCTGCCAGGTATAGCCTTGGTCATATGGTAGCCATCGACCGCCATGATAGCGTTGAGTTTGTCCACATAGTAGGGGGTGAAGCTGGCGAGATTACCAAACCCACCAGCAGATGTAGCGACTACGCTGTGGGTGCCCACAATGCCGGTAACTCCATTTTCAGTCATGAATACGGGACTTCCTGAGTCGCCACCTTCGAGATGTGCGTCATCATCGCCGCCTGAATCATTATCATAGTTAGACCTTATCGCTCGCGTTTGGTTGATACCGGTTGCTGATAAGTAGGTGATACTATCAGAGACCTGAGCCCCGCCTCTACCTTCTTTACCTAACATGATGATAGGCTTATCTTCATATAAACGGTATGGGTTAAAATTGAATATACGCAAATTCAGATATGGATGAAACTTGACGTTGTCGGTGGAGGGAATAGCGGTGTTTAGCTTTCCCACAAAAATATCCGATGCAACATTGGCATCATTGGTGACCGCCGTCTGAGTAGCCGTTGTGTAACTTCTAAGCGTTCCATTTGAAGATAAAAATTTGAGTGAAACACCAATTCCTGGCATTGCATGGTTTGCTCCCACAAAGTGGATCGGGGACACCATGGTGATACCTCGATTCTGGCTACTACTAGGATGAAAATACCAACCCGCCCCGGTCAGGTCGATATTGGCGTAAATAAAATTGGGATTGTGAGTTGGGTTATTTGGGAAGTTGAGAAATCGATCATGCCGATTAGTGTCATAAACACGTATCACCAAGGCATGTAAATGTGCAGTAGAAAGCACAAGCATGGTGAAGCTCAGCCGGGTGACGTATCTCTGCTTTGCGATCAGTAAAACTACGCGCAAATTCATTTCTCACAAGTGAAATTTGTTACATCCCCTATGGCAGAAACTTGTCCTTAAAGTCCTGGTCAGGCAGCGGGCAGCTACGTTTCCCCCATGACAATCGATGACGGTTTCTGGCGATAAATCGATAGCCGCCATCCTTGATGAACCTGGGAATGATGTGAATGACCCAAAATACGCTAAGAATACTCTGCGTGAGTCGAAGCGATCGCAAGATTGCATCGGCACTTCTCCAGCGGCGTTCATCGGATCGCCCCGCATTTTCTACCAAAACAGCCGTGCCAGCAGGTCGTCCACGTTCGTCCGTAAGTCTTTTCCATTCAGCCGGGAGCATCGCTGCAGTTTTCCCCTGAAGGGTCGAGAAATAGACCTCTCCTACCCGATCCCACTTATGGAGCAATCTAGCCGACCGCTGGCAGATCACACACTCTCCGTCGAGAAAGAGAATGTGTTTTTCATGTGGCTGGTTACTAACGTTATCCATCGGATTGGTGGGTGATATCATGAAACTAGCATATTTTGCAGGCACTATGTCACCATTTTTTGATATTCATTGGAAATTCTGGGTGAAATAGGACGTTTATGCAGGTGGACAGTGCGTCCCTACATGATCAAGATGAATACCGTGACCGATAACAATGAATTCGTAAAAGAAAACAAACAACTGACTCAGGTCAGGGAGGAGATCGGACAGGTCGTGGTCGGCTTGGGTGACCTTGTGGACCGATTACTCGTTTCCATGCTCTGCAATGGACATGTGTTGATCGAGGGGGTCCCCGGTCTAGCTAAAACGCTGACCGTGAGCACCCTGGCACAGACTCTGGGTGTGGAATTTAGTCGGATTCAGTTTACGCCTGACCTGCTCCCTGGAGACTTGATCGGGACTCTGATTTATAACCAGCAAACAGGCGACTTTACCCCGCACAAGGGACCGGTCTTCGCCAACATTGTTCTTGCCGATGAAATTAACCGCTCACCCGCGAAGGTTCAGAGTGCGTTACTTGAGGCGATGCAGGAAAAGCAGGTGACGATTGGGACCGATAGTTATGCCTTGGGCGAGCCGTTTCTGGTTCTTGCGACACAAAACCCGATCGAGCAGGAGGGAACCTACCCGTTACCAGAAGCTCAGCTCGATCGGTTTATGCTCAAGGTGATTGTAGAATACCCAACCATGGATGAGGAACATGAGATCATGAAACGCATGTCGGTGAATACTCCGAAGATGAATGTGAATTCGGTAATGAGTGGGGCGGATATTCTGAAAATGCGCGAATCGCTCGATGAGATTCACGCCAATGAAGCGATTGAAAAATATGTTCTTCGCATTGTTGATGCGACACGCAACCCAGCTACCTACGGCTTGGATGAATTAACACCTCTGATCAATCACGGGGTTTCACCACGTGCGAGTATTTTCCTCATGAAAGGAGCTCGTGCTCATGCTTTGTTAGAAGGGCGCGATTACGTGACTCCTCAAGACGTAAAGTGGATCGCCATGGATGTGCTTAGACATCGTGTCTCGATCACTTACAAAGCTGAGGCCGAGGGTAAAGATGTGGAGTATATCCTGAAGCGAGTTTTATCGACGGTGGAAACTGTTGAGTAATTTATTGGGCTCATGATCAATCAGAGCGAACTCGAGAGTAAGGTGCGCCACATTCAGGTGTATAGTCGTAAGGCTGTGCTTGAGATGTTGGCGGGCGAATATCGGAGTTGCTTTAAGGGCATGGGTATCGAGTTTGAAGATGTGCGAGAATACTCCCATGGGGATGATGTTCGCACCATCGATTGGAACGTGACGGCGCGCACAGGAAAGCCGCATGTGAAAACCTTTATGGAGGAGCGTGAGCTATCGCTTTATTTCCTCATCGATGTATCGGGCTCGGGTGACTTTGGTAGCGGCGAGTTCACAAAGCGCGAGATGGCCTCGCGGATTTTTGCTCTATTGGCTTTTGCCTCGGCACATAATCACGACAACGTTGGATTGATTCTCTTCAGTGATCAAATCGAACTTCATGTGAAGGCAAGGAAAGGAAAAAACCACGTGATGCGGATGATCGATCTCATGATGCGTCATGAACCCAAGTCCAAAGGTACAGACATTGCCGGTGCCTTGGATTTCTTGAATCAAGTGAGGACTCGACGCTGTGTGGCTTTTTTGTTTTCTGATTTTCTCGATAAGGGTTATGCAGACCCGTTGCGTGAGGCCGCCAAATTGCATGATGTGGTGTGCGTTTCCCTGAGTGATCTGCGGGAGCGTGAACTACCGAAAAGCGGTATGTTGGAAATGATGGATGCTGAAACGGGTGTCATGCGCACCATCGACTGCAGCGACGGGCGATTGCGTGAGCGAGTGAAAATCCGAGCGAATGCCAAGCAACAACAACTTCGTGATTTGTGCCACGAGGTTAACGCGGACTTGTTGCCACTATGCACCGAGGACGACTTCCTCCACAAAATCATCCGGTTTTTTAGAAATCGGAATAACCGGAGTGCAGATAACAGATGATACGGATTTACATCATGCTGTGCACGGTTGCTCTTGCGCTGTTATTCGGAAGCGGTGAATCAAATACGGCTGCTGAAGCCAATTCAAAACTGACACATGAATCGTCAGCTGATGGCTTACACGTGTCTCTTTCCGTTTCATCAGATAAAATAACAACCAGTGAGATGTTACTGGTGGAATTGATTGTTAAATCTGATGAGTCGATGAAAGTGAAGCTCCCTGAGTCGACGGGAAAGTGGGGCGACTTCGCTATTTTTGAAAGCCGAACAATACCAGCCAAGCTCGGTGGCGATGGTAGGGTCGTCCAAGGGGTTGTTTATACCTTGGAGCCCGATGTTTCCGGCGAAAGTTCGCTTACTGGGCTCGTCGTGAAAGCGGTGGATGGTGACGGGGAAGAGGTGGAGCTATCCACCGCGCCTGTTTCAGTGAAGGTTGTATCCGTTCTAAATTCAGTTGAAAACAAGATGCGTGATATAGCTCCCAATGAGCGTGTGAATGTTGAGGGACAAACTCCTAGGTGGATCATCGCTTTGTTTGGCTCTAATATTGTTTTGGTGCTAGGTGTGGTGGTTGTGTGGTTGACTTGGAAAAAGAAGCAGGTTGTCGTGAGCGATCACCTACACGTTGATTTTGAGAACCTGAGGTCAGTTCCTGCTACCGAGGTGATGAGTCGTATTGAGCGCGTAGTTTGCCTTGCTCTCGCTAAACAACGAAATATTACTCTCTCCAAGGTTGATTTTGCAGGTTTGCACCAGGCTCTGGAGATAGGTGGCACAACGATTGTAGGGCTTGCTGAAGCGATCGCTCAATACGAGAAACTTCAGTATGCATCACAGGCTGTAGATGAGGGCCAGGTGCGCGCGCTGCATGGTCGATTTGGCGCGATCATTTTTGAAAAAGGAAAGGATATGGCGTCATGATCCTAGCCGCTCCGTATTATCTCTTCCTGCTCGCGTTGCTCCCGCTGTTGATGATCTTTCAGCGTAGGCAAAGACGCAACGAGGCAATCCGTTATCCATCATTTACATTCTTCGAGGGAAGTGGTCGGACCTGGCGTCAGTGGTTATTGTTTATCCCTCCCCTATTTCTCTATTTAGCATTGGCGTGCTTGATTATTTGTTTGGCCCGACCGCAAGTAGAGGCCGCGGGTCATCGCGAAGACAGAGAGGGAATTGCTATCCAGATGTTAGTCGATGTTTCCAGTAGCATGGACATGGATATTCAGACCGAAGACGGGCCGATGACGCGGATGGAGGTGGCGAAAAAAGTGATGGTGGAATTCGTTGCAGGTGACGGTGATGACTTATCTGGACGACCCGATGATATGATCGGCGTGATTTCATTTGCACGATATTCCGATAGTATTTGTCCGATGACTTTAGGCCACGATGCCGTCGTTTACATGATCCAAGAAATTACTATCAACGACCGACCTAACGAAGACGGCACGGCCTATGGCGATGCCACGGCACTGGCCGCCGCACAGCTCAAAGCCCAAGAAGAGCATGAGGGAGCGTTGAAGAGCAAAGTGATTCTATTACTCACCGACGGTGAGAACAACTGTGGTGAGCAGATGCCTCTACAGGCTGCCGCCATGGCAAAGGAGTGGGGAATTAGGATTTACACAATTAGTCTTCAGGAGGCCAGTCGGCCTACCGTTATTAAAACCGAGAACGGCACGTTTCTAAAACCGAAAGCCTCTTCTGAATCCGATCAGATTCTTGAAAAAATGGCAACCGCTACAGGTGGTGTTTTCCGCACGGCCCACGACATGGATTCACTGCAGTCAGTTTATACGGAGATCAACGAATTGGAAAAAACCAAGGTTCAAGAAGTTGACTTCCTTGACTATGACGAAGCCTTTACTCCATTTGCCCTCGCTGCAATAGGCTTACTACTGCTTCGTTATGTGTTAACCTCAACCCTGCTTCGGATATCGCCCTAATAGGTTATAAGTGTGACGTTATGAGTGAGATCATTTTCCAGAAATTGACGATGCTGTTTCTACTGCCATTGGTGGTGGTATTCATCGTTGTGTTTCGTGTCCGTATGGTGAAACGCAGACAGGATATGCAGGCCTTTGGTGAGGATGCTGCCTGGCGAGGTTCCGAGCATCGTTCCATGGAGATGTGGAGGTTGACACTTTTGGTGGCCGCGACCGTGCTGATCATTCTCGCTCTGACCCGACCTGCCGCTAACCCACACCCTAGAATACTTCAGCGCGAAGGACGTGATGTTGTGTTCGTGCTGGATGTTTCTAAAAGTATGTTGGCGGAGGATCGACTCCCTAACCGTTTGCAGTCGGCTAAGATAGCTATCGGTGAATGTGTTCAAGATCTTCAAGACCATCGACTAGGTCTGGTCGTTTTTGCAGGGTCATCATCAATCGCTTGTCCTCTCACGGTGGACAAAGACTTCTTCCTCACTAGTCTCGATAAGGCAGGGCCTGATAGCGTGGCACATGGCGGAACACGAGTCGGTGATGCTTTACTCAAGGTTTGCGACAAGTTATTTTCTGATTCCGATCAAGGTTACAAGGACATCGTGCTACTCACCGACGGTGGGGATCATAGCGAGAGTCTGAACAAGGCCCTTGAGATGGTGAATGAGAAGCAAGTCAAACTGATAGCCATCGGTCTGGGCGATGAGAAAAAGGGAGCGAGGATTCCACAGGTTGGCACCAAGTCTGATTATATGCTCTACAAGGATCAGGAAATTTGGAGCCGACTTGATACCTTGCAACTGAGCAAAATGGTGAAGCAAGCTGATCAAGGAGCATTTCTCGCTGTTGGCACACGCCAGATGAGACTAGGCGATATTTACCAGCGCATCAGTGAGCAGGAAGACAAACAACAACTCGCCGAGGAATCGGTGATTACCTATGACGAGATATTTCAGATATTTATTGCGATGGCGCTAGTTCTGTTAGTTGCGATGGTGATGATGCCGAATACGCTGACACGCCGACTCAAGAAATCGGCTGTTGCGGTGGCCGCGTTGATGTTTGGATTGATGCAAACTGCTGAGTCGGCCCAGATTGATATGGCCGATGAAGCCTTTGACGATGGCCAGTTTCAGCAAGCTTTAGA
>JASJLI010000085.1:0-10009 GCA_037620805.1 Akkermansiaceae bacterium | reverse complement strand
GGAGTTTGGAACTTGGAGTTTTAGCCCTCCGGGCGCTTGGCATTCGCCTTGATAAGAGCGATGGATTTTTCGGCAAAACGTTGACCGAGGATTTTGTATCCCGCGGGGGTGTAGTGCAGGTCGTGGATGATTTCCCCGTCTTCTTGTTTTCGATCGTTGAGATCATCGGTATCGACCCAGGCGCCGCGTGGGTGCGACTCGGCGAATTCTTGCTGGGTGTTGCGGATGTATTTTTTGCCTGCTAGACGCTTGGGTTGGTCGAGGCCGCAGTCGCTGATACGTCCGATAACAACATTGATCTCCTTGAAGTTGATGTCGGTCTGAATTTGCCAGATTAGCTCCTTGAGATACACATCGTAGGCGGTGTTGTTGAGGTCTGACTCTCCCTGCATCCAGACGAAGGTGACGGTCTTGAGCTTCTCTCCCTTGATGGCGGTCTTGAGGCCGTTGATCAACGTGTCGTAAAAGTGCCCCCTTACCTTGGGCACGCGGCCTCGGGTTGGGGGAGGAAATTCGTGGTTCGATTTCGCCCAGCTACGGATCGACGCTCCGCTGTAGGCGCTTTTAGCGACGATGATGTTTTCTTTGCCAAACGCCTTGGTAACGGCAGGTGTGAATGAAACTTCCGGCTTCATCCCGGCCATGTTCGATTGGCCCGAGAGGATGAACAGGTGCTTGCCGCTGTTTTCACCCGAACCAGCCATAGCGATGGTGGGAGAGCAGACCAGCAGCATCCATGCTGCAGCTCGTAGAGCTTTCATCTACTTGATTGGTGTAAGCTTGAAGGACTTGATGCTGATACCTTTGTTAGGAGCTTTCAGGGTAAGCTGAAGTTTGTTTCTGCCTTCCTTGAATTCCATAGACACGGGTTTGGTTTCCATCCAATCGCCGAGGGTGAACGGCGCGTTTACTTCGTGCATGTTGCGTCTGTTAGCTCGGATCGTGAAGGATTTATCCACGGTGACGGTGACTACAGTCGCGGTGAAATTATATTTTCCAGCCTTGGGAAGAGTGACCGTGTAGGAACGAAGTTCGGGTCGAGGTCCGGCTAAGTTATAATGCATTTGCACAAACTTATCATCATGACTTTTCATGAAGCGGATTTTCTCGGTGCTCAGTGGCTTTGAACAGGCGGCAACGGGGATGGTGATGACTCCGTTGGCGTCGGTGGTGATGGTTTTATCGGCTTCCGTGAGTTCCACCTGTGGGAATTCTTTTTCTACCTTTTTAAGGGGGCCATCTTCTTCTTCGATCCAATCTGAATTGGGGGATATCGCAGGCACATTGGATTCGGCAAGCTCGGCACCGACGGATTCGGCCTCTTTCAAATCTTCATCTTGCACCACGGCGAGTTTTTTATAGTGGGCCAATGATTTCCAAAATCCACCACCGACACCGAAACTCATGCGGTTAACGATGGGCTCGGCGAGAGCATCGCCTAGCCAATTGGCTCTGTGAACTTGGCTGTATTCATCCGGTTTGCTACGCACTCTGGATTCCAATTCGAAATCGAGACCGCACTGTCCGCGAAAGCGGTTATGAGTCCAGTGTGCACCAAAAACGGTGACCCATCCATCGGGTGTCCAGTGAGCGAGAGCTGCGTGGCCAGTTTGTGGAGCGGGGCGGGAAGGAATACCAAAAGCGTGGGTCGCGGCTCTGCCGGTAAAGGCACGTGGACCACAGATGCCACCTTCGAGGAAGTAATCCTGCATGCTCAAGAGCTTCAGGTCAGGACGCACTGGACGGGGAACATTCGAGGTGTAAGGCACATCAGTTTTGGTGATGCGGCAGTAGCGCCATCGGTAATCCAGCTTCATGTGATCGGGGCGGTAATTGCGGATCATTTTTCTCATCCAAACCAGGGATTCGAGAGGGCGGAATGCGAAAACGAAACGACAATCCCAAGGAGTGAGTGTGTTAAATGCAGGGTCGAGCTCACCATTGAGGTAGGCTTTTTCATAGCTTAGGAAATACTCGGCGATGGCTTCCGGTGCTGTTTTCCCTTCGGGCACGTGATTTCCATCGGGATGCTCGAGGGAGCTGGCGAGCGCCCAGAGGCGGAAAAAATCTTTTTCTGCCGCATTCTTGCTGGCTTTCTGGATGGCCTTGTAGTTGCGGATCGATTGACCGTACTTGTTCTGATAGGCACCGCCTAATTCCATGACTTCGACGATTAACTTGTCGTCGCTGAGCAGCAGCTCGACGTAGGATTGTTGCTCTTTGCCTTGGCTGGCAAAGACGGCCATCTCGCGAGCACCGGCGGTTAGCAGGGCGCATTTGGCGAGTTTCGCATGCATTTCCTTACCTTTCAGGAAAGGCTTCACCTCTGTCAGCACCGCTCTTGCGGCGAGTAAGGCGTTGGTTTGGGCGTCTTCATAAGCCGGGTTGCCAGCGCAAAACGTCACCGGCGCCATTTTTAGATCATTCGGGTTCGGCAAAGTCGGCAGTTTGGCAATCTTGCCGTGGGCGGCAAAATAAGCGGCACCCTTTTTCTCATCCAGTTTCGGAACAGCCGCCTTGATCTCTTTCTTGAGAGCATCGAGCGTGGCAGTGTACGTGGCCAGAAGCTTTTCGCCCTGCGGGCTAAGAGGCTCAGGCGCTTTAGCCGCCATGGAAACCTGACACAGACCCGTTAGGATCACTGCCACTACATAAAACACGCTGATATTTGTTTGTTTTTTCATCACTAAATTCTTTTTTATTAACGTTGGTTACATCTCGATTCTTCCAATTTAATTTGAAATACTACGCGGCTATTCTGGAGGCAGGAGAGGCTGACTTCCAAAGTTGTGGACGCCAAAAAGCCTCTGAATCGACGCTCTGACAAAAACATTGTCCTCTTTCCATGACAAAGGTCAAATTTTCATCCGCATGTAACCTGTCCAGAACAGGGTCAGGGTAATTATTTATCTTTAAACTCCAGTAACCCAGGGCCATCCAGTAACCCAAAAAAATCCCATTGTCATCATAGTCGGCATGAATCATACTTATTAGCGATGAAAGACTTCTCACAGCATCTGTTCTGGGACACGGACCGCGATCAGGTGTCTCTTGATACCCACCAAGTATGGCTGGCAAAACGTGTCTTAGAAAAAGGCGGCTGGACCGATTGGCTGTTGTTGCTGCGGTTACTGGGCAAGGATCAGGTGAGGGAAGCGGTTAGAGGGATTCGCTGTTTGGAAAAAAAGGCACTGAGCTTTGCCTGTGTAGCTCTTGATTTGGATAAAACGAAACTACGATGTTACACACCAACACACTACCAGTCCACTCACTGGAACTACTAAAAAAGTTAGCTCCTGTTCTGACACCGCATGGTTTTCACCTTGCGGGTGGCACGGCGTTAGCTTTGCGATTAGGGCATAGAATATCAGTGGATTTGGATTTTTTTTCGCCCAACCCATTTCAAACAGAATCGATCATCTCAGTGCTTGAAGATGCAGCGGGAGAATCCGCCCGGGTTTTCCAGCAAACCACAGGTTCGTTATCAGTCACGATAGCCGGCACAAAAATCGAGTTGTTTCATTATATCTATCCATTGCTGTCTGAAACTGAAATGCATCAGGGGGTGACCATGGCATCGCTGGCCGATAACGGGGCAATGAAGCTTTCAGCACTAACAAACCGTGGCTCCAAAAAAGATTTCTATGACATCTCCCGACTGCTGGATATTGAGCCTCTAAATTATTGGTTGGGAAAATTTCAGGAGAAATACCCAAACTCCGACCTCTTCATGGTGCTCAAAAGCCTGACATGGTTTGATGATGCGGAAGCGGAACCCGAACCCCTACTGCTCGATGGTCAATCATGGTCATCCGTCAAATCCAAGCTCACAAGCGCTATCGCCCAGTTGAATGGAGATACTTGAAAAGCAAACAACGTCACGAGCTCTCTGTTAGGTAGCAACGCTAACTATTCACCTTTCCCAATCGGCTGATAGAATTCGATTTCCCACAGGCGTGAGAGGTTGTGCGGTGCGCCGGTGATGACAACTCGGAGGTGTTTTGTTTTGATCGGGGCGAAGGTTGCAGACCACGCGGGCTTTTCGTTTTTCTTGACAGCCGGCAGGGCGTCTTTCCAGGTTTTTCCATCGTCATCGGAATACTGGATTTTAAAATCGCTGACCGGATCGAGCACGCGGGCACCGTTGTATCGGCCGGAAATCATCCGGGATGCACCGAGGTCTACCTCTTGGTCCCATCGGTATTCGATGATATGGGGCATCGTCCCCTTCCCTATCCAACGGGCACTGTTGTCTTCGATTTTTCCGTTGCCATCGTTGAGCAGGACCGTGCGATCGACACCGTCGGTTTTTTGAGAACGGTTCGTGCTCAGCTTGGCGGTGCGCGCGAGGTTTTTCCCGACACGTTCGAGCCACTTCGGTTGGGCAAGGCGGACCTGGCGCATGCTTTTGCCGTGTTCGCCTTGGTTTGAATACGGGATGGTGGAGCCGTCGACTTTGCCAACGCCCTTGCGCATCCGCTTCTGGAGATCGGTGAGGTGCTTTTTGTAAACGCCGCGGGGGTTGGTATTAAATTCCTTGCAGACGCTTGCGGCCATGCCAACGATTTCGCCCTGGGTTCCGCAACTGCGCATCACACGCACCGCGCCGAGAGCATCGTGGGTCACACTGATACACCGACCTGCCATAAAGAGGTTGTCGATGTTCCGGGAGTATAGGCAACGGTAAGGGACCCAGAAGGGGCGGTTCTCCTTGAAGGCCGGGAAGTAGCCGTGTTTGGCATCGGAGATGAAGGCATCACCTTCGAAGCCTTTATTATACTTCGGGCTGGCGACGTGCAGATCGTTGTCCCAACCGGTGGGGGCTGATCCGTCGGGGAATTTGTGGTCATCGTTGAGATGTTTGACGTTGAGAATCACATCACCCATGAGTCGGCGGGACTCACGTTTACCGAGGATGTAGGCCGACCAGTTGAGCTGGTGGTTAGAGAGCACTTTGTCGACATTTTTGAGCGCGTCCCAGGCACCGTACATGGCACGAAAATTCCAGTCGCGGACGTATTCCATCTCGTTGATCGGGTCGCGGTCGAAGCCGCTCTCCCAGTACCAGCCGCCGAGTTTGTTAGGATCGGGTTTAATTTTGCTGCGGCCGGGGAAAGGTTTATCGGAGAGGTCAAGCGCCCACGGGCAGCGCGGAAACGGGATGGCCTCAGCGGACTTTGTGGTTCCGGTGTTGATGGGATTGGTGTCCTTACACTCGCAGACGTTCCACAGGTTGCATGGGCCCATCTTGTTTTTTTCTTGAACTTCAAAATCGGCTCCGGCGAGCGCTCCGATGCAGGCGTCCCCGGTGCAGTCGGCGAACCAACGTCCACCGATGCTGACGCGCCTTCCGGTGCGAATTTCCGTGGCCAGCACGGCTTTGATGCGTTCCCCCTCCATCTCGACGCCATTGCCTCGGTATTCGAGGAAGAGAGTGATGTTAGGTTCGCCCTTGACGACAGCCATTTTTTTATCGTCCTCGTAGAGTTCCGCCGTATTGGTCGGGCCGTAGTGGGCTCGATTGTCGGTTTCCAGCTCGGCAACCACATCGCCGACGCGTGGCCAAGGTTTCTTGCTGCGACCTCCTTGCAGCCAGACGCGGACTTCCGAACTGTTGTTTCCGCCGAGGACTGGTCGATCCTGGATCAGGGCTACTTTTAAACCGAGCCTAGCGGCAGTCACAGCGGCGCAGGTGCCACCGATTCCCCCACCGGTCACAACGAGATCGAATTCACCCGCTGGTTCTGGTTTGTCGGGATGCCCAAGATACTTGCGGCGGAAAACAGACATCTCCGGCTCCTTATTAGGCGGAGTGAATGAAGGGTCGCGTGAAAACACGATAGCATCGCAACGTCCCTCGAACCCAGTGAGATCGTGCAGCGTAAGTTTGAGATCCCCCTGGGGAAGATCGATCTTACCACCGTCCTGCCAGTGCCACTGCGCCCCGACGGTTCCGAAGGTTGTTTTGAGAGCTTTCCCATTGATGAGTATTTGAAATTTCCCCGGTGTGCCGGGAGCTTTCCACTGCGCCACCCAGTCCTTGGTCCGCACCCAGACCTTGTAACTCCCGGCCTCCGGGATGGACACTTCTGTCTTGGCATCCTTCACCGGAACACCAAGACCGTGCGCAAGCAAGTAAGGTGAGCCCATGAGATCCATGAATTGAGGGTCGATGACCCAGCCTCCGATATCGGCAAACCCCTCGGCTTCGACCAGGATGGTATGTTCAGCTTTGGAATCGGCGGCGGAAAGGTTTCCGGCGAACGAGATTAATGAGACTGCGGCTACGCAGACGCGGGTGAGACGCAGCCCAGTGGAACCGATTGAATATTTTGTGTGGTTTTGCATAACTAAATCCCTCTCCACAAACGTTGATTTGGTCACGATTCTTCCAATCTAATTTGAAATACTACGTGACTATTTTGTAGATAGTGGGGGGGCAAGGGTGCCAAGCAGCCTCTGAATCGGCAATCTGACACACACACTGTGCTCTTTCCGTCACAAAGGTCAAATCCCCCCTCGTATATAACTTGTCCACTTTTTGGACACCCCCCGAGGTTTTCCATTTTTCCTGTTGAAAGGGCAAGTACGTCTACCCAGTATAACTCGGACTAGAAGCCACTATGAGATCGACTATGAACCACGCCACACCATGCTCCACCCGCCAGGTATTATCATCGGCACTGAGCTTGGAGATCGTCGCGTTGGCTGTCTGCATTTTCACCTGCATTCCGTCGGTGCGGGCTGCAGAGATATCGTTTAATCGTGATATTCGGCCTATTTTGTCGGACCGATGTTTTGCCTGTCACGGGCCGGACGGTGGCGAGTTTGGTGAGAAGTGGGAAGGTGGATTGCATTTGGACACTGAGGCGGGCGCGCTGGCAGATCTGGTGACATCGGAACATGCCATTCAGAAGAGAAAGGCGGCGGCGGAGGGGAAACCCGTGCCGCAGCGGTCCAAGGGGTCACGTTTTGCCATTGTGCCAGGCAAGCCGGAATTATCCTTGTTAGTTGACCGCATCATGAGTGAGGATGAGCATCAAATAATGCCTCCGCCCGACTCGCATTTAAAGCTTTCGGTTGCTGAAAAAGACCTACTCAAACGTTGGGTTGCCGAGGGCGCGGTCTGGGATGGCCACTGGGCATTTCAACCCATCCTGCGGCCTCCCCTGCCGGAGGTTAACAATACTGATTGGGCGAAAGGCGAGATGGACCGCTTTGTCTTATCGCGACTCGAAAACAAACAGATCACACCGGCCGCCAGTGCTGCGCGTGGTACTTGGCTGCGCCGAGTCACTCAGGACATCACCGGATTACCACCAACGATTGCTGAGATTGACGTGTATCTGGCTGATACCTCACCGACTGCGGACAGCAAGGTGGTAGACAGACTGTTAGCATCCCCAGATTACGCGGAGCGCATGGCGACTATTTGGTTAGATAACGCACGTTATGCCGACAGCAATGGCTTCCAATTCGACAATGCCCGCACCATGTGGCCGTGGCGTGACTGGGTGATCCAAGCCTTTCGCAGCAACATGCCTTATGATCGGTTTGTCACCGAGCAACTGGCTGGGGATCTTTTCAAAAAACCGACGCAGCCGCAATTAGTGGCCACCGGATTTAATCGTAACCACGGGTATTCCATCGAGGGAGGGATCAATGACGAAGAGTATCGTGTCATGTATGCCAACGACAAGACAACGACGGCGGGCACCTTATTTCTGGGGCTAACCATGGAGTGCACCCGGTGTCACGACCATAAGTATGATCCGCTGACGATGACCGATTACTATTCGATGTATGCCTTTTTTAACACCAGCTCCGAACTAGGTGCGCCTGGTGAAGGAGGACGAAAGAAAAAATCTTCCGCGCCCTACATCGATATCAACAAAACTCTGACGATGATCATGAAGGACAAGCCGCGTGATACCCACATCCTGATGCAGGGGCAGTTCGATCAACCTGGAAAAAAAGTCCAGGCTAACACCCCGGCGGTTTTGCCAGATTTCGCCAACTACCCACGCAATCGTCTCGGCATGGCGCAGTGGTTAACCAACGCTAAAAACCCCCTGTTTGCGCGCGTCACGGTGAACCGTCTGTGGCAGCAGTTTTTCGGTATTGGTTTGGTCGATACCCCCGATAATTTCGGTATGCAGGGCAGCCTGCCGAGCCACCCTCTGTTGCTCGACTGGTTGGCCGTCGAATTCCGCGAGAATGGTTGGGATTACCGGCACCTGATCCGCAAGATCGTGCTGTCTGCCACCTACAGGCAGTCGTCCACCATCCGTCCCGACTTGCAGGACCCCGATAACCGTTTACTCGCCCGCGGTGCGACCTTCCGTTTACCCGCCGAGTTAATCCGCGACCAGGCGCTAGCGGTGGGTCGACTAATGACGCGCAAAATCGGTGGCCCCAGCGTGATGCCCTATCAACCGAAGGGTGTCTGGGGTGATCTGAATGCTCCCAAGAGCCATGCCGAGAAATACGTACAGGCAACCGGCTCGGACCTGTATCGAAAAAGCATGTATACCTACTGGCGGCGCGCCGTCCCCCACCCTGCGATGGCGACCTTTGACGCACCGAGTCGCGATGTATGTAGTGTCAGACGTGAGTCGACCAACACCCCGCTGCAGGCGCTCGTCACCTTACATGGCCCGACCTATATCGAAGCCAGCAGGCGTCTGGCCGAAGCTGGGATCAGCAGCAAAGAACCCATCCTCCACGTCTTCCGCGCCCTCTTATCCCGACCGCCGCGCGACAAAGAACTGCAGGTTTTACGTGACCTTCATACCGCCCGGCTGGCGCACTACACCAAGAACTCGGCTTCTGCCGCGAGTGTGCTCAAAGTGGGCGCCACACCAGCAGACCCCAAGCTGGACGCTGCCCAGGTGGCCGCGCTGGCTGATGTTTGCCATACCATTCTTAATTTGAGCGAAACGATTACTCGGAAATAAATGATGCACGAAATTGAATCCACTCTGGCTCGGATGAGTCGTCGGAACGCGCTGAAAACCATCGGTGGCGGGCTTGGCTCCATGGCGCTTGGTAACCTGTTAGCGAAGGACACCAGTCCGGAATTACTCAGCCACCATCAGCCGGCTGCGCGGCGAGTCATCTACCTATTTCAGTCTGGCGGCCCATCGCAGTTAGATCTTTTCGATTACAAACCGGCACTGAAGAAGTTCCACGGCAAAGACATCTTCGAGTATGTGCAGAAGAAGGGACGGCTCACTGGGTTTACCGACAAACATAAGATTCACCCGGTGATTAATACCAAGTATGATTTCGCGCAGCACGGTGAGTGTGGATCGTGGATGAGTGAGTTGCTGCCGCACATGAGTAAAGTCGTCGATGATGTCTGCACGATCCGGACCGTCAGCACGACCCCGGTCAACCACGACCCCGCGATGACCTTTATGCAAACTGGCCACGGCCTTCCAGGGCGTCCGAGTATCGGGTCATGGTTGAGTTATGGGCTGGGGACATTGAACCGGAACCTACCGGAATTTGTGGTGATGGTATCCAGTGGCGACCTTGCTAACATGCAACCGCTCAACAGTCGGCTCTGGGGTAACGGCCTTCTCCCCGGCAAACATCAAGGGGTGCGATTCCGCTCTGGCGCCGACCCTGTGCTCTACCTGAAAGACCCAACGGGTAAGTCACTATCTGAAAAACGTCAGATCCTCGACGCCATCAACCAGCTCAACCATGAGGAGTTAAAACAAAGCCACAATCCTGAAATCGAAACCCGGATTTCGCAGTATGAAATGGCCTTCCGGATGCAAAGTTCCGTGCCGGAGCTGAGCGACCTGTCCGACGAGCCGGAGTCGACGTTTAAACTCTACGGTGAGGACGCCCGCAAACCTGGCACCTATGCCTTTAACTGCCTGATGGCGCGTCGACTGGCCGAGCGGGACGTGCGCTACATCCAGCTCTATCACTCCGGCTGGGATCATCACTTCAACCTCCCCGACCACCTTCCTAAACGTTGTAAGGAAACCGACCA
>JASJLI010000084.1:0-6507 GCA_037620805.1 Akkermansiaceae bacterium | reverse complement strand
CCGTTTTTACTCCATCTTAAAACCTCACAGAATGGGCAGGCTATCACGGCACCCTAAGAATTCTCACCCCTTAAAAAGACATTTACCACACCCCACCCGTGAAAAGGATCCCTATCCTACGACGTATCCGCACACGATCATTATGAAACACATCACTACCCTGCTTGTTTTAGCAACCATGCTTCTTTCTCCGACCATTCAGGCGGCAGACGCCCCCTCCATTGTCCCCCGACCTCAGCAGATGAAGCTCACCGATGGAGCTGCATTTAAGCTCAACGCTCAAACCAAGATCCGCTATCAAGGCGACCAGCAACAGGTTGCAGAGCTCCTAGCCTCAGCACTCCGCCCCGCTACCGGTTTCCCCCTTCCTGTTCTCAAGGATACGCAAAAAGACAACAATCGTATCCTGCTAATGACTGATCCTCATCTGAAGGTAACTGGCACCGAAGGTTACACACTAGTTGCTAACAGCTCAGAAATCGAAATCCGTGCTAAAACCACACGCGGCCTCTTCAATGCCACCCAGACCCTAATTCAACTCCTGCCGACTAAGATCCACAGCAAAACCAAATCTTCAAACACCCAGTGGAGTATCCCCGCCGTTGCTATCCAGGATCACCCCGCCTTCCCGTGGCGTGGTATGATGCTCGACGTCTCCCGTTATTTTTTCACCAAGGAATATGTGCTGCGCTATCTCGATATGATGGCCATGCACAAGATGAACGCTCTTCACTGGCACCTCATCGATGACGCAGGCTGGCGTATCGAAATTAAGAAATACCCCCGACTCACCGAGATTGGCGGCTTCCGTGGTAAGGGAGAAAACCGCTACGGTGGCTTCTACACCCAGGAGGACATCAAGGAAATCGTTGCCTACGCCACGGCGCGAAACATCACCATCGTTCCCGAGATCGAACTTCCTGCTCACACACTCCCTGCACTCGTTGCCTACCCACACCTCGGTTGCTTCAACAAGAAATTCGAAGTTCCTACCCGCCACTCGATTTCCCCCGAACTCTACTGCGCCGGCAAGGAAACCACTTGGACATTCCTCGAAGATGTCTTCACGGAAGTCGCCGCACTTTTCCCGGGCACCTACATCCACATCGGCGGCGACGAAGCGAGATTCTCACGCTGGAACAAGTGCCCCGATTGCCAAGCCCGGATGAAAAAGGAAGGTTTAAAAAACGGTCACGAACTCCAAGGATGGATGACCACACGCGTGGAAAAGTTTCTCAAAACCAAAGGTAAACGCATCATCGGCTGGGATGAAATTCTCGGTGCAGGTGTCAGCAAGGAGGCCGGTATCATGACTTGGCATAAACCCCGCACCGCCGTTGATGGCGCCAAGCGTGGTAATCCCGTTGTCATGTCGCTCACTGGACACGCCTACTTCGATGTCGCCGAGAGCAAACTGCCCGGCGAGCCACCCACGGCCACATGGATCAAGCCTATCTCCCTTGAAAAGGCTTACAGATGGGATCCAATTCCAGCGGGGTTAACGGGAGCTGCCGCCAACAACATCCTCGGTGCCAGCGGTTGTATCTGGACCGATCAATTTCTTCACAAGGCACACATCCTCGCCGACAAACCAGGACAAGGTACCACCGCCTCGGAAGCCTACGTCGATTACCTCAGCTTGCCGCGTATGGGTGCGCTTTCCGAAGTCTGCTGGACAGCTAAAACCTCACGCAATTACGAAAACTTCACTGGCAGAATGCGCACCATGCTCGCTCGCTACACGGAGCTCGATTACCAATATCGGATCCCCGTGCCAGACGTCACCGTGAAACCTAATGCAGAGAAGACCTTCACCTTGTCGGCTACCCCAGCGATCGCGGGAGGAACTATCCGCTACACCGTGGATGGATCAACACCCACCACCGATTCCAAAGTACTTAATGGCTCGGTTAACGTGGCCAAGGTAGCAGCTTTCCGTGCAACCACTTTCGCCCCTGGAGACAAACGTCATAGTTTGCTCTTCCAATATAGTGACCCATCTAACAAATACGGAAAGCAAGGCACCCTGATCGGAAAGTGGAAGTCCGGCCAAGTGGGAAACACCAAAGCTAAGGAAGTCATATTTGATGCCACAGGTCACATCAACAGCAACGGTCTCTATACCATCACCTTCCTCTTTACCGGGGGTCGACAGAGGTTAGATATTGACGGTATCGAAGTCGTCCGAAACGACACCGTGCCCGTAGGCAAGGATATCCACCACGGATTCACTGGATCTGGCCGTAAAAACAACACCTACAAAATCAAAGTTTCCAACTATGAGACGGGTGCCTCATTTAAAATCAAAGCCATGATTTACGGTGATGAAGGTGCCGATTCCAATGGTGTTGTCTTAATTAGAAAAGGCAAATAAGATACTCAATCGACGGCAAAACTATCAAACATCATCCTCACCTGTCTGTGTCTCAGCTCGGCGAGGCGTTTGCCTTCTTTCGTAGTATTAGACGAGGTGGCATCGAGGAAGGCAATATCGAGACCGCGCGACCCCGCAAGCCCCGTCATGGGGAGAACCGCGAGAAGAAGAAATATGGTGAGTGTTTTCATAATGCTTGTAAGATATTCAATTGATCGTATGGGGTCAAGGCGGCTCGTCTCCCTGATTGCAACCGACTAACTATTCCTTTCCGATCTCAGGATTTGTAAGGGTGGCTGGCTGGCCACGCCTCGGCTAAGAAGCATCCCGAGAATAACCGTAATGAGAACAACGGCGCCAACTCCCTCGGCCAGTAGCATCCATGGAATGATGTAAGGTTCACCATCGAATACTTTGTTTCCTAGTAACATACTAGCGACGACGGCGAGCGTAGCTCCGGAGAGTGTTGCCATGGATCCTAACAAAGTATACTCGACCGCGAGTATTTTTGATATTTGGGCGCGGGTGGCTCCTAGTGTCCTCAGTAGAATGCTCTCGCGAATACGTATACGCCTGCCTGCCAGGATACACGCCACAAGGACGATCGCACCTGTGAAGATGGTGAATAAGGCCATGATCTGCACCGCTTTTCCGGCGGCTTGGAGAACCGATTGAACCGTCCTCAAGATGAGGCTGAGATCAATGCTGTTTACAAAAGGCAGGCGCTCAAATATTGCGCGCTGAAGTTTCGCCGTCGACGCATCATCCGGTGAGTTCGCAGCAGCCACGTTAAAGGAGACGTATTCATCAATCGCTCCTTTGGGGAAAACGATAAAGAAATTCAAATTCATACTCTGCCACTCGACCTCGCGCAGACTAGCGACAATGAGAGGCACCGTTTCATCGAACCCTTCGATCGATACGGTCACTTCATCCCCAATCTCAATACCAAGATCACCCGCCAGTTTCCGTTCAAAGCTGACTGGCACGGACTTACCATGTTCACCTGAGCGATACTCTCCAATCCACTTGCCCGCGATGAGTTTTTCCGTGTCGGTTAATTGCTCACGGAAAGTAGAGCGGAATTCGCGTCGGAGAATCCACTTAGGAATCTTCTTCCCCCCTACCACGGAATCATCTGCAAGCTTCTGCACGGGCACACCCTTGATTTTCGTTAGCCTCATTTGCACGATGGGGGCATTGCCTAACACCGTTACACCGCTGTCGGTGATGATTTTCTGCACCGCTGCATTTTCCTCCGGTGGAACATCGACTAGGAATATATTTGGTCGCTCACTCATCCTGACGGGATCGAGCCACTGCAATAAGATGTTTTGCAGAAGGAGGAGGGTAAAAATGATAAATGTGCCGAGGCCGATGGAGACCATAAACAGACCTGTCTGATTATTGGGTCGGTGTAAATTAGCGACAGCTTGTCGGATCACAAAAGGCCACGAGGGACGTGCTAAGATGCGTGCTAGCCAGCGCAGAAGGTAGCCTGAGAGCATCAAAACGATGGCGGCAAGGAGCAGGAAAACAATGTATCCCAGCGCGGTTTTCCAGCTGTCTTTTCCTGCGCCCATATCCCACCAAGTAAGAAGAAATGCCATCAGCATCAGGCCAAAGATAACCAGCCAGCGCAGTGGATCGCGGAGAGGCTTGCCAGCGCTCACTGCATCACCCCTTAGGGCAGCCAAGGGGCTCACGCGGCGCACAGCCAGCAAAGGTAAGAGGGCAAAGCTCACACAGATGAATACGCCCACACCTGCCGCACGAAGAACCACTGGCCATGAAGGTGCCAGCTCAATCGCAAACGGCAGGACTCCTTCAGGAAGATTGGCCACGACGGCTTTTAAGATAAGGATAATCACCCCACCCACAAGAATACCAGCCAGCGTACCGAGCACTCCCATGGCAATGCTCTGCGCCAGATAGACTGAGAAGGCTCGCGAGGAAGAACAACCGAGACAGCGCAATGTAGCCACGCTACGCAAACGCTCTGAAATATGAATATGGATGGCACCCGCCACGCCAATACCGCCGAGGAATAATGCACTGAATCCGATCAAATTAAAAAAGATATAGAGTCTGTTGATCGCTTTTTCTACATTCTCGCTCCGCTTCTTAGCCGTAACCTGAGTGAGGCGCAACTTCTGGAAGTCATCATTGTATTTCTTCACCAGACTCTCGGCATCAACACTCGTGGGTAGTTTGTAATACGTCCTATAGAAAACGAGACTCTTTGATCCTGTTAGCTCGGAGTTCTCAATGAATCGCAATGGCATAACCACCGTTGGAGAAAATGCGGCAAAACCTGACCCCGAAGGTGGTGCCTGCTTCAGCACGCCGGCCACAGGAAACTCCATACTACCGAATTTGACGGCATCACCGAGGTTGATCCCCATCCGCTTCATAAACGAGGCCTCAAGAATCACCCCAGGCTCGTTCTGCACTTTCTGCCAGGCATCCGTAGGTTCGGTAACTAATTGTCCGTAAAAAGGAAACTTCGGCTCAAGCCCACGTAGCGTAACAAGGCTAGGCGTCTTTCCTTCACCTGCGCTCAGCATGGTGGTGAACGAGAGCTCGCGTGCACGCTGACTATCTTCTCCTCCAATGTCATCGAGCAAGCTACGACTAGCATCGTTCGGCTTCTCCCGAGAGCTCACTAACAAATCAGCACCAAGCAGAGACTTCGCCTCCCCCTTCACTGCCTGCGTCATATTCTCGCGCAGGGATCCAATCGTCACCAAAGCGGCCACACCAAAAACAATCGAGGCCGAAAAAAGCACCATTTTCCAGCGCGCAGAGCGACTATCACGCCAGGCCATACGCCAGGCCCACGAACTACAGAGATGTCTGATCCAACCGAACATACCTAGATAGTTTCTGACTGGTTCGACTGTGTGGGCTGATTGGCATCCACCAGACGACCTCCCTTCAGCCTGAATAGAACCGAGGCTTTGCGGGCAAGATCTAGATCGTGTGTCACCATGATCAATGCCGTGCCAGATTCTCTGTTGAGATCAAAGAGCATGGATTCGACCATGGCACTGGCTTCTTCATCCAGGTTGCCTGTTGGTTCATCGGCAAATAAAATTTTGGGCTCATGGATGAATGCGCGGGCAATTGCGACCCGCTGTTGCTCACCGCCGGAGAGTTGACCTGGGTAATGCTTCATCCGTTCTGCGAGACCAACACGATCGAGTAGAGCCTTCGCCCGCTCGTGGATCAGCTTATCTTGCTGGCCACGTAATTCGCCGGGGACTAACACGTTTTCCATCGCCGTCAGCGTGGGCATGAGTTGGAAATTCTGAAATACAAAGCCGATCGTCTCGCGGCGCAGTCGAGCACGATCATCCTCGCTGAACGCGGTGATATCTTGGCCATCGATTTCCACCGTACCATCTGTGGCTCGATCAAGCCCGGCACAAAGTCCTAGCAAGGTCGTCTTTCCGCTACCGGAGGGTCCAACGATCGCCGCCGTAGCGCCTTCGGTGACCTCGATCGATACACGGTCGAGCACGGTGAGTGCCTCGCTGCCGCTGATGTATGTTTTAGTAAGCTCGTGAGTGCGTAACATTTTTTCTGATGAAGTAGTCGCGATTCCTAAAAGGCGGGTTAATATATCCGCAAGCTAGATAAGCTATTCTCTCTCACAAATCGGCAATTTTATCTATGATACACGCATTCCTCCGCACGTCTTGTTTTTTTACAGCGATGCTGTCCTTTATCACATTGCTACTACTGGCTGTGGACGTTCCGGCGGTCGAGGCAAACGTGAGCAAGCGCATCGTCTTCATCGGTGACAGCATCACAGCTGGTTATGGATTAAAAAAAGAACAAGCCTATCCAAAACTCATTGAGAGCCTTGCCATGGCAAAAAAAATCCAGGTCACAATTGTCAACGCCGGATTGAGTGGCGATACCACAAGCGGCGGACTGAGGCGGCTACGCATCCTCATTAAGAAACCTGCGGATGTCTTTGTCATCGCCTTGGGTGGTAACGATGGTCTCCGCGGTCTACCGCCAAAAGTGAGCGGTGCTAATCTATCAGCAATGGTTGACCTGATTCAAAAACAACAACCGAGCGCCAAGATACTCCTCATCGGCATGCAGATGCCCCAAAATATGGG
>JASJLI010000083.1:0-22477 GCA_037620805.1 Akkermansiaceae bacterium | reverse complement strand
CCCCTGCATGGCGCGCATGAGGGTAAGTTCGTCAGCGTGATCAAGACTGCCACCAGCGGAAATCCCTTGGGCAATGCGGGTGACTCTACAATCGCGAGAACTGAGGACTTCGGCTAGGTAGTTAGAAGTGGCTTCGCCTTCGACGTCAGCGCCGAGAGCGAGGATGATTTCCATATCAGGATTCCCTTCCACCCGACGGATCAGTGGTGTGATACGGAGGTCATCGGGAGTGACATTATCCAACGGTGATAGTTTACCACCAAGGCAATGGTAGTAGCCTTTGAAGGCACCAGATCGCTCCATGGGAAGAACATCCGTAGCTTGTTCGACGACGCAGAGTTCCTGTGCATCGCGGCTATCGTCATCACAGACAGGACAACCCTCTGATGTGGCAAAAAATCCACAAACGTCGCAAGATGTGATTTGTTCCTTGGCTTGTTCGATCGACGCCGATAGCTCGTGGGAATTTGATTTATCGTGTTGCAGCAGCCAGACAGCCACGCGCTCGGCACTACGAGGTCCGATGCCGGGAAGTCTTTTAAGTTCTGCAATCAACTCGATCACAGGTTCTGGATAATCAGCTCTAGCCATCTACTTTTGTTGCTTGGGTTTATACTTAGCTTCTGGATCGATCGGTTTTGACTTGTGAGGTTCTTTTTTTAGTTCCTCTTTTACGATCTCGGCCTTCTCCGCTCTGACGGGCTTTGCAGCTACATCATGCATCACAGTAGTCACTTCGAAATCAGGATCATGATGTTCACAGGGCATCACGTGATGGTTCACATACATCATGGTACAGAACCACGTCCAGAATAGCGCGATTGCGGGTAGAAATGGTGAGAAGTAAATATTCCACACAGCCAATGTTGGAACCATGGCAAATACGATCACCAATGCGGTAATCCCGAGAATCACACGTCTCCACGTAGCTTCGGAATCAAGCACAGCAAAGGCGAGACCAAAACAAAATATCGCAGCTACGATTACCAGAACCGGCATCGCCAAAACATCCGGCGTGGCCCCATGAAATACAGAACCTAACAATGACTGCTTCAGCCGGGCATCCCCCATTTTAAAAAGACCCACCAATTGCATGGCTACAGCCAGAGCCAAGCCGATGCCCCCGTATAACAAACTGGGGCCGTCCACCCTCCCTGGCGTGGGAGCGTAATTTTGATGATTGGATCTCATAGGTGCGTTGCAGAACGCCCACTAGATGGAGAAGGGCAATGAGAAAATCAGTCGTCGGCGAGGGTTAAATCATCGCTGGCGTCGTTTTTCAGATCCTTTTCCTTAAGCGCTTTAGCGTCTGCGGCATCAGTATAAGACTGAACTACGCACTCACTCAAGAATTTGTCTGCATCTTCGACAGCTTCCTTTCCCAGTTCGAATTTGCCTTTACCTATGTTTTTCTGGATCAACTTGAACCCAAACTGGTAATCCTTAAACCTTTGCTGGCAGATCTGAAGCACGCTGCGGGCTTGTTCGGCAGCTTCTTCTCCTAACGAATTCACGGCTTCATCGGTAAATTGGAGCCGGATGGCGTGTTTTTCGAAAAACGAGCGACAGAACAGGTCCGCTTCCTCACGAGCTTTAGCGACATCGACACGCAGGCCGAGTTCCCGGTATTTCGCGAGCACCTCATCGTGTTTATCGATCAGATCCGAATCAATACTCAACTCACTCACGGCGGTGCCGGGGAGTTCGAATTTAAAATCACGCAGAATACTTTCACAAACGGTCATCAGGGCGCGGGCCCCCGTGTTTTCACTTTCCGCACGGACGGCGATGCGCTCGATCGCAGAGTCCTCGAATTTCGCCTGAATTCCGTAGGCGGCAAACTCGCGCTCATACTGACGGAGTAAGCTACCTTCCGAATTTTTCATGATATTAACAAAATCCTTCGATTCCAATTTCTCACAAACAACGCGCACAGGGAGTCGACCTATAAATTCAGCCTCAAATCCGAAGTCGATAAAGTCCTGGGTATTGACTTGGCCAAAAAGTTCCTCATCAAGCGGGGGGTCCTGAACATCGGCACCAAAGCCGATCTGGCCGGAGCGGAGGCGTTTTTTGACTACTTTTTCCAATCCAGAAAATGCACCACTAACAATAAAGAGGATGTGGCGTGTGTTGATGGTGTCTTTTCCAGCCTCTTTGCCGTTTTGGAAATCCATCATCGCCATCATCTGGCTTTTCATGTCGTTAGGGTTTTTAGCCACCACTTCGGTTTCCTCCATAAGTTTCAACAACGTCGTTTGCACCCCCCTGCCACTGACATCGCGGCCCATGGTATTGCCTCCCCCACTGGCGAGTTTATCAACTTCATCGATGTAGATGATCCCGAACTCAGCCAGCTCGATGTCGCCATCGGCCTTTTGCACGAGCTCACGGACAAGGTCATCGACGTCTCCTCCGACGTAGCCAGTTTCAGAAAATTTGGTAGCATCCGCTTTGACAAAAGGAACCCCGATCATCTCGGCGATGTGTTTGACGAGGTAGGTTTTCCCAACACCAGTTGGACCTACGACGATGACGTTTTGCTTTTGGTATTCAATACCATCGGGGATTTTCCCATGCTCCTGCTCGAGACCACGCATGTATTTGGCGTGGTTATAGTGATCACACACCGCGATTGAGAGAGCCTTCTTCGCCTCATCCTGTCGGATCACAAATCGATCAAGGTGGGATTTAATATCGCGTGGTTTGTAGTTAAAATCGAAAATTGCATCAGCCTGGTCCATTTCCATCGGCACATCCGAGGATTCTTCAGCCACTGGGGTTTCCTCTTCTGGTGCTAAACCTGGAAACGGCATCGTGGGACTGACCCCCATCTTATCAAACATGTCTTTGAGCATCTTCTGGAGTTCATCGGTGTCGGGTAGGTCGCTGTCTTTTTTATCGCTCATCGTGCGGACTATCCCCTAGCCTCTAAAGACGTGCAACAGAAACTTCACAGTGCATGTCAGAGGTGCTTTTCACCACTTCGAACCAATATACTACGCAATTGCTGAAATTGATCATTGCACCGAGGGGGATTTTGCAGAAACTAGCGCCGCATTCTTATTGAATAATATGAGCGACGAACGCTACGAAATCAGAGGTAAAATCGGACAAGGAGGCGTAGGTGCTGTATACCAGGCCTTCGATACTCATCTGAACCGTGAGGTTGCCATCAAGCGAGTCCTTGCTGAGGGTGGCTATGAGGATCAGGGCGAAGCCACGAAACATCTACTCAAGGAAGCCACGGCGCTTTCTTCAGTGCAGCACCCACACATTGTAACCGTCTACGATGCAGGGGTCGATGCCGATGGCCCTTATGTTGTTATGGAGCTAATTCATGGAAGGACCCTGGATGAAATGGTCGAGCGCGGCACATTGACTTGGGATGATACACGTGAGGTGGCTCTTCAGACGCAGGAAGCTCTGATTGCTGCGCAGGACCTCGACCTTGTTCACCGTGACTTAAAACCAAGTAACGTGATGGTCTGCTGGCTTCCCTCGGGTAAATTCCAGGTTAAAATCGTGGATTTCGGTCTAGCGAAATTCTCCACCACACCTTCACTACAAACCATCGACCACGGTGACGCGGTGTTTGGTTCGATTTTCTTTATGGCCCCAGAGCAGTTTGAGCGCACTCCGCTTGACAAGCGCACCGACATGTATGCCATGGGCTGCCTCTATTACTACGCACTGACCGGCGAGTATCCGTTTACTGGAGATACAGCGGCTCAAGTCATGGCCAGCCACCTCCAACATCACGTCACCCCCCTCAGTGAGGTTCGACCAGATATTCCCCAGTGGGGAGCCGACTGGATTATGTGGCACCTTGAACGCTACATGGACGACCGACCAAAAGATTCTCGTGAAGCCCTCGAAAGATTTCTCATTCTCGATAAACAATCAACCCAACCAATCACCATGACTGCACCTGATCCAAACACACCAGACGACGCACCAGGAAAACCCCAATTCATCTTTCCTAGTTCTGCTGACACGCCCGCAGAGCCAGCGCCGCCCGCCCAGCCACCAGCACCGCCGGTCCAACCACCAGTTCAGCCGTCCCAACCCGCTCCGCCAGTTACGCCTGTCGCTGCAGCGCCTCCTGTGCAACCCGTTCAGCCGGTCCAGCCCGTTCAGCCTACCGTGCCTGTTACACCTCAACCAATTTCACTACAAGCGCCTGCACCTACCCCTGCACCTATGGTAGAGCCTACACCAGAACCTGCTAGATCGGCAACAGCTCCTCAGACAATCTTGCCGCCCGATGCTGCACTTAGCCCTCATACCAAGGCTCAGAACGTCACGGAAGCCCCTCAATCAGGTACGGGCCCTCAACCAACGGTTATTCAGCCAACGGTTATTCAACCTGCCATTACTCCACAGCCTGCCGTGCAGCCTGCGCCGGTCCAACCGACTCCAACAGTCGTGCAACCAACCCTCACCCCCGTTGCACCTACAGTTCCAGCTACCGTTCCTATACAAGTCGCCGCACCAGCAACCACACCACAAATTTCCATCACAGAAGCGGCCCAACCAACGGCACCTCCAACACAACCCGCACCGGTTGCACAGCCAACACCAGGAATGGCTCCCGTTCCGGTAGCCGTAGTAAGCACCAAGAAAGGCATGCCAGCTGGAGCCAAATACGCCATCATCGGCATGCTTGCACTCGTGGTCGCCGTGGCTGTTATTGTCATGGTCAGCCTTAGCGCAGACCGTGCCGAAGCAGAAGCCTATAACGCTCTGATGGAGCGTGCCGCCAAGCTTGAGGAAGAAGGTAAACTCGACGACGGCTTGGAATTGTCCAAGGATGAACTTAGCGCATTGCTCAACAAGTCATCGAGTATGGAGGACAACAAAAAGCGAGTCATCCTGCGTAAGTGCCTCGCTTTTGCCAAAGGTAAAGGGTTTGACGCTGACCCAATCATCGTGGACTACATTACTAACACACGAATGCCCGAAAGCCTTCGTTCTGACCTGTTCAAGTTTGTGATGGCACGCCGTAAAAACCCATCCAACATTTCTCCACTTCTTGAATACGCCAAAAAGACCACTGAAGTAAGTGCTGCTGTGCAAGCCATCAAGGCCGCTCAGGCATCAGCCAAGGGAACCAATGCCGACGAGTATTTCAGAGACTTCCTCAGCCTGATCAACAATGCCGAGGCCGACAGCATTAGGTCAGCCGCAGAGATTGCAGCATCCGATCTGGTTTCATCATCTGAAAACAAAGATAAATTCGGTGCCTCTATCATGGGCTCCTATGAATCTGCCGTTGACGACTCCGCCAAATACGCGCTGCTCCGCTTACTCGGTGCCGCCGGTGGTGAGCAAGCTAGTAAGGTCGTTAATGAGTCCCTCAAGTCCGACAGTGAAGCGATGCAAAATGCTGCCATTGCCTCACTTGGCCGCTGGGTTGACGATAGTCAATTTGAGACCCTCACCGATTTCATCTCGGATACGGAAAACAAGAAGCTACGTCAAAAGACATTTGATTCTGCATACTCATTCCTACGTATCAGCCGCAAACGCAACCCCGAAGACCTTGGTGACCTCTGGCGAATGCTTGCTGGCTCGGCTCAAACTCAGCGTGAGAAATTGCAAATCATCCGAGGTATGGCCAACCAAAAACACGAGTGGGCCATCCCCGTGCTTGAGTTTTTCACCGAGGACAAAGACGACATCATCATCGATAAAGCAGAGCAAGCTAAAGAATTTGTTGAGCGCCGTATCCGCGAAAGCGGCGGCAGAGATAAAGATGAAGACAAAGATGACGAATAATCATTAATTTTAAATCCCTTCAACAAAAGCCCTAGCGTAGCAATACGTTGGGGCTTTTTTGGCATATCGCTTCAGTCACCTACCACGGCACTGACATCCAGGCTATTTTCGATAGTGTCAACGAATGGACCGCCGGCGTTGACCCACGTTATCAAGGTCGGATAGAGGCTGCGGGAGTTACCCTCATCATTGGCAGTGGTTTCATTGGCGTGGAAATGGGTGCCTTTTTCTCAGGCGTCGGCATCGATACCAAAATTTTCGCACGCGGTGAACTATTCCTTATTGCAGCCGTCGTAGCTATCAGCAAGGTGAAGAGTTATCAAGGAAACTAGCGCGACACAAGTAATCCGCTCCGACCCTGTATTTACAATCTCAATCCCCTAGAAAAATCTCTATTTTTCCATTGCCAGCCCGAAGATTGGCATTCACTATACTTTCACGATGAAAAAAGCACTTACGATCGCAGCCGCACTTGTCTTCACCGCCACAGGTGTAATGGCAGACATTCAGGCGCCTCCGGGCTCCACTTACACATCCACCCGTAAGCTTGGCCGTGCCATCAGCAACATTCTTTACGGTATCGTTGAAGTTCCTGAGCAGATTTTCCGCAAAAACAACCAATATGGTCGTAAAACCGGTTACACTTACGGTGCCGTTGACGGTGGCCGCCGCGCATTCAAGCGTCTTGGTTACGGTTTTTACGAGCTAGTAACATTCCACTCCCCTACTTACAAAGGCACATTCAAGCCACCCTATGAGCAGGGCGGAGCTGATGCTCGCATTGAGATGAACTCACACGATGGACTTTCCGAATTCCCTCCTACCTTGGGTGCTGAGAGTTATTATCACACGCGCACTCAGCAGTGGTAATCTACTAAGTCCTTTGATATTTTTTTAAGCCCGCCCTGAAATTCAGCGGCGGGTTTTTTCGTATTGTGATATGTAGCCTATGGAATCACCCTATGAAATCACACTCGCACGGGCGATCTAGGGACTACAAATCAATCTATTGTAAGAGACAATTCTCAGCCCTTGAGTGAGTTGGGTGAAGACCGCATGAAACGCAAATATCTAAGAATGGTCAGGAGAGCATACCGCTACCTCCGGCACCCGCATATCCGCAAACGTCCTTGGCTCGTGGCTCTCACCAAGCCTCTTTTTGAACGAGACCTTTGGCATCCGTGTCGTGACTCCGTGGCGGGGGCCCTTTCGATCGGTATCTTCTGTGCCATGCTACCTATCCCGTTTCAGATGCTACTGGCTGGCCTGGCCAGCGTCAGAGCTAAGGCCAACATCCCAATCGCTATGGCCGTCTGCTGGATCAGCAATCCATTTACCCAAGTTGCCATCTGGCTCTCACAGGAAAAGTTTGGCGACTGGATAAGGTCCAAAAGCGACCACTTTACGCTGCACATCATGGATGTGGAAAAGACCGTATTTGGAGTCACACTCAACATGGCAAGCTTCACGGTCGGGTTCCTCGCGATGGGCATCATCCTCAGCATCATTGCATACCCAGTTGTTTACGGAGTTTCTGCCTTCCTACCCAATAGAGGCAGAAAAGTTACCGCCGCGATGAGGCGGGAACAAAAGTCTTCTCGCTAACCCAACCTCCGCCAAAAGGTGCTTCGAGTCGGCGACCGAATCTAACATCAGGGAAATAGTGCACCTTACTTGACTTCGCATCAGCGCGTGAAAACAGCTTCCAGAGAAGTATTCCCAGTAATGCCAGGCCGGTGATCACGCCGAGAAAAACGGCCATGAGCTTGAGGTTATCCTTATCCGACCAGCTAGCAGGATGAACCTCATGGTAATTGGAAATCTCGCTTTCGATTCCATAGACCAATGAACTGATAAACGGGATATGATCTTCCTTTGTTTCCTTCACGTTGCCAAAGACCCTTTTCAACATAGCTTCGACCTCAGAACCGGAGATTAATCGAGTCTTCGCTTCACTGGTCAGATCAGAATCGAGATTAGATCCTTTGTAAAAGGCTACCGCTGGGTTGTTTCCTGAAACCACAGGGTCGAGCTGGTAAACAATCACCATGCCACGGCTTGACTCACCTATCCACCCCTTGTGTAGAGAATTGGCGCGAGCCTAGAGGTTGCCGTCATAAACGTTATAATAAATGGAGAGGTAAACGGGGTATCCACAATCTTTTTTCCATCTTCCGTAAGCTTTCCTGAACCTCTACGAGAGTTTCGGGCTGTTCACGAAATAGATCAGCAACGTCAAGAACGTGATTCTGGGGCGCCGGCGGAACGAGAGAACTGTCTCCATCTGTGGGTGTGCTCTGCGCATCAATGCTTCCACTAACTGCTAACCAGACGCAGCAACGCATCAGAGTCAATCTAGTTAAGCTGTTGGATAAGAAGTGTAGACGGGGAGCTCTCACGTGTGTGATGATAGACTTTTCACCACGCAGACTCAAGGCTGGCAGACTCAAGGCTCGACCACTCGATTAATGACGCCATCTATTTTTTACTCGCCTTCTTCTCAGCCCACTCTTTTTTCATCTCCAGCATCGCGGTAAAGAAAAGAAGCGTTGCCGCAATAGTAATACAACTATCGGCCACGTTAAACGCCGGCCAGTGTCCACGACTTGATGGCACAAGTTTATCGTAGAGAGGTAGTTTGAAATCGAGAAAATCGACAACGTAGCCCTGGCCTAGTCGTTCCCAAAAACTTCCGTCCTTGTAGGGCTCCAGCCAGAAACCCTGAAACAAGCGATCAGTAAGATTACCAAGAATTCCAGAAACTAGCAAAGGCGCTGACCATCGCGAGGGGCCGGCAAACGACCCTCGTTTCCAGAAAAATAAAATCAGTCCTAGGGCGATCACCAGCACAAAGAGAAACACGACGGGTGCCCATGTTGTACCATTTCCGATCCCAAACGCGACTCCCTGGTTGTGTCTGCGAACAAGGTTAAAGAAGCCCTCGATGACCGGTCGGGTGTCTTCTGCCACGAAGTATTTCTCCCCCTCGTGGACGACAAAAGGCAGCTTGAAGTTCATCACCACCCACCACTTCGAAATCTGATCGAGGATGTAGAGTGGCAAAGTCAGCACCAGCAAGAGCTTAATGATCTTTGCTTTAGATACGGATGGAGAAAGGGCTTCAGTCATGTCGATTTCATGTTAGACCACATCACTACAACGCTGACAGATGTCAGTGACTAGTGGTTCATAGCGGCGACAACGTGGGCACATAGAATGCTCGGTCTTCTTGGCTGCGAAATCATCGCCAAGATGTAGATCGGCAACAATAAAGAACTCGGTGGTGAAGCTTCGGTCTTTTAGTAGCGACTGAAGTTCAGGCTTTTCTGGAGTTGGAACGGTGACTTCAGCCTCGTTATTTTTATTGAATGCCTTGGCTTGCACCTGCTCTTCGACTTTCTGCTGAATCTGGTCACGGAGTTTAAGCAGCTCGGCAACCGTTTCTGTAGCTTCGCGGCATGATTGAGATGCCTTCGGGAAATCCTGCGTGTGCACGCTACCTTCGGTAAACGGGCAATGTTCCCAAGCTTCGTCTGCGGTGTAGGCGAGAACTGGAGCTAGGAGTTTGGTGATCGCGATAAAGACCTCGGAAATGGCGGTCTGGGTAGCACGGCGACGCGGGCTATCGATAGAATCACAATACATACGATCCTTGGTGATATCCACATAGAGCGCACTCAGATCGTTGGAACAGAAGGTATTGATACTATTGAACACCTTGCGGAACTCGTAGTTTTCATAAGCCACGGTGCACTCGGTGATCACCGCATCAAGACGTTCGAGCACCCAACGATCTAGCAGTGGCATATCTGCAAATGGCACGCTGTCCTTCTCAGGATCAAACCCATCGAGGTTTCCTAGTAGAATACGGAATGTGTTTCTCAGACGGCGATACGGATCAGCGATCTGTTTGAAAAGATCTTCACCGAATGGGACTTCCGTTTGCCAATCGACAGACGATACCCAAAGGCGGACGATGTCAGCTCCATACTTGTTGTAGAAGTGCGCTGCGTCGGTAGGTTTACCTTTCGCCTTGGCGGCAGATTTGGAAATCTTACCCCCATCTTTATCAACCACAAAGCCGTGGGTGAGAACGGATTTGTAAGGTGCCTTATCGGTAACGGCAATGCTGAGCATCAGGCTACTCTGGAACCATCCGCGGTGTTGGTCGGTGGCTTCAAGGTAGAGATCGGCAGGGCGTGAAAGCTCGGGGTGGCGATCCATCACGGCGACGTGTGAGCTGCCAGAATCGATCCAGACGTCAAGGGTATCGCGGCATTTAGTGCTACCCTCGGGTAAGCCAAGACGAGCAGCTAGTTCGGCATCAGTGAGCTCGAACCAGATGTTAGTCCCCTCTTGCTCTACCAAATCGGCAACCTTCCGAGAGACGGCAGCGTCGAGGATGACCTCGCCATTTTTATCGAAGAAAACAGGAAGAGGCACACCCCAAGTGCGTTGGCGTGAGATACACCAATCGGGACGGGCTTCAACGGTTCCTCGGATACGATTACGCCCCCAAGCGGGAAGCCAGGTAGTTTCGTCGATCTCGGTGAGAGCCTTTTTGCGCAAGTCCTCGATACTGATGAAGAACTGTTCAACGGCTCGAAAAATGATCGGTGTTTTAGAGCGCCAGCAGTGTGGATAGGAGTGTTTGTAGTTCTCTTTTCCTAGGAGAGCACCCTTGGCAGAGAGGAGACGGAGAACACCAATGTTTCCTTCATTTTTCTCCATCACGTGCAGGCCCACAAGTTCAGGCACACCAACCTCTTCGGTGAACCTACCGTCGTCATCAACAGGAGAAAGCACAGCGAGGCCGTTTTGCATGCCCGCAGAGTAGTCATCTGCTCCGTGACCAGGTGCAATGTGCACCGCACCCGTTCCGGCTTCAGTAGTAACAAATGGTGCGAGAATGACCTTGGACTTACGTTCAAGGAATGGGTGTTGGGCTTCGAGGCCCTCGAGCTCGGAGCCTTTGATCTCAGCGAGTTCTTCTACCAAGGTAAGGCCGGTCTTCTCCTGAAATTCTTCAAGCAGCTCGCGAACGATGATGATATTTTGATCAGGAGTTTCCTCTTTGGTGAATCGACCTACCACATAATTAAGACGCTCGTGCACCGCGATACCTAGGTTTGCGGGGATCGTCCAAGGAGTGGTTGTCCAGATGGCAAAACTTACGTGATCAGTGGACAGTGTGCAGTGATCAGTGAGCTTTTGAAGTGATGCCGAGGAGAGATCAAATTTCACGAAAATCGCGATGGATTTTTTATCCTGATACTCGACCTCGGCTTCGGCGAGGGCTGTCTTGGCGCCGTAAGACCACTGGACTGGTTTTTGCGACTGATAAACGAGACCTTTCTCGATCATCGTAGCAAAAGTGCGGATGATATCAGATTCGTAAGCGGGGTCCAGGGTGAGGTAGGGGTTTTCCCAATCGCCGAGCACACCAAGCCGTCTAAACGACGATTTCTGGGTCTCGATCCAGCCACGTGCGAATTCCTCGCAACGGCGGCGGATTTCCGCAGGTTCTTCATCACGAGCGTCCTGCATCACCTTGAATTCAATCGGAAGGCCATGACAGTCCCAACCTGGGATAAAAGGGGTTTCGAAGCCAGCCATCGTCTTCGATTTTAAAACAAGATCCTTGAGCACCTTGTTCAGCGCTGTTCCCATGTGCACGTCTCCATTGGCAAATGGAGGACCATCATGCAGAATAAAACGTGGAGCTCCCTCGTCCTTACGGCGTTGCTGGATCTGCTGATACAGATTCTGCTCATTCCAGCGCTCGAGACGCAGAGGTTCATTTTTCACCAGATCCCCACGCATGGGGAAAGTGGTGTCGGGTAGGCTCAGGGTGTCCTTGTAGTTTTTTTCTTCCGCACTCATGATTTCAAGAGGCGCGGACGCTAGCCACTTAGACCCAAGGGGTCAACCGTGTACTTAGGGGGCTTTGTACCAATTTTGACTGTAAATATTACTGTTTCCCCTTTTGGATCACAGGTTTTTGCTTCAATGGGTCATCCCCTGTTTTTGACCTCTTGATGCCAGGAGGTAACCAGTTCTTAGGCATTGGCCGTATCGCTGGCTTCGCTGGGGTAGCAGGTTTACCGGCAGTTGCGGTATATTGATCGAACTTCTTCTGTATTTGAGCCTCTGGATAGGATCCACCGAATTCATGAAGCTTTATACCTCCACGGTAAAACTGGGTCGTAGGAACCCCTCTAATATTTAGTTTCTGGGCCCAGTTCCGGTTGGCTCCGGCATCAACCTTGAGGACCCTTACCTTTGCAATGTTAGCATTTGCGAGTCGCTCCAACACGGGAGCGAGCGTTTTACAAGGGCCTCAGGTGTCTGAATAAAATTCGACCACCACCAGACGCGCCTCAGAGGCAATGATTTCTTTTCCCGCTTTCTCATCGACCTTCTCTACTGCAACAGATTTTGCAGAATCTGAGTCCTCATCATCCGAGAAGAGACCCTTTGCCTTAGCTGTCAAATCCGTGACTTTATCACATGATACCATGGACAAAAACATCGCTGGAGCCACAGCAATCAGTAAAAACCTTACATATTTCATGTAATCTGATTATCATAATATTAAAAATACTTCAAGTCAGTAAAATCGGCCTGATTCTCGTCTCGATTTGCTCTGTATCTTTTGCAAAATCAATCTATCATCTCCCACGTGAAAGTAGGTATCATCGCAAACCCCCATAAATCCGGGGCAAAAAAGACGATTAAGGAACTCTGTAAAGCTCTGGAAAAGGAGAAGCTTACCCCCGTGCTGGAAACAGTCACGGCAGAGATCGTCAACGCCCCTAATGGTGTGGACGCCTCTGAACTGGGTGAAACCTGCGATGTAATCGCGGTCCTAGGTGGAGATGGCACCATGCTTAATGCTGCCTACCAACTCGGGCCTGCCAATATTCCTGTGGCTGGAATCAACATTGGCACGCTCGGATTCCTAACCACGTGCACCGATGATGAACTCGATATCTTTGCCAACGCGGTGGCCAATAAAAACTACAAATTAATCAAACGCATGCAGTTGCGTGCCACGATCACATCACCCGATGGCAGTGAGCAAAGTTTCCGAGCCTTAAATGAAATCACGCTTGCGCGTGGCCAGACCGGTCGATTGGTCTCGCTCGATGCCTGGGTCGACGGCGAACTGCTCAACCACTATCGGGCGGATGGATTGATCGTCGCCACAACCACGGGCTCCACGGCCTACTCGCTATCAGCTGGTGGGCCATTGATCGCGCCAAATGCCGAAGTGTTTGTGATTACTCCCATTTGCCCACACAGCCTAAGTAATCGCTCACTAGTAGTATCCGACAGCTCAACGGTGGAATTAGCGCCGGCTGATGATGCTGAGTGCCCGATGCTGTTTACTGTCGATGGCAGGGATATTGTGGAAATCAGCAAAGGCGACCGAGTTCGAGTCGAGCAGGAGGGACACGCGCTACCACTTCTACGCCTAGAGGGTCGGAATTTCTACACCACCCTTCGTCAAAAACTAGGATGGGGTCGAGGCTAGCCTATCACTACTTACTTGTGCTTTGTAGTTGCAGGCTGGCATGATGTCGGTTGATATCTAAGTCATGAGATTTGATCCTGCTGACCCACAACTTTTTGTCCGCAACCGTGCCCGTCTGGCTGAGTTACTTAAGGGCAATAGTATTGCGATTTTTCACTCCAATGATGTGATGCCTACCAATGCGGATGCCACCATGGCACTTAGACAAAACACGGATCTTTACTACCTCAGTGGGATTGATCAGGAGGAAAGCGTATTGGTGCTTTTCCCTGATGCTCATCATGAAAAAGATCGTGAAATCCTTTTTGTCCGTGAAACCAACGAACACATAGCTATCTGGGAGGGGGCAAAAATCACCCAGGAACAAGCGACGGAACTCTCTGGTGTTGGAAATGTGCAATGGACTAACAATTTAGATGAAATGCTGCACCGCCTCATCCAACAGGCAGAACATATTTACCTCAATACCAATGAGTATCTAAGGGCTGAAATATCGGTCGAGACACGTGACGCTCGCTACATCAAAAAGTGCCAAGCCACCTATCCACTCCACAAGTATGAACGCCTGGCTCCGCACATGCATCGATTACGATGCACCAAGGATGCGGAGGAAATCAAAATGATGCAGAAGGCCTGTGACATTACAGAACTTGGATTTCGTCGTATTCTAGGTTTTGTCAAACCGGGCGTGGCTGAGTGGGAAATTGAAGCCGAGTATATACATGAGTTTCTGCGCAAAAAGTCCAAGGGATTTGCCTACTCTCCCATCATTGGCAGCGGTAAAAATGCCTGCGTGCTACACTACCACGATAACGATCAGGTCTGTCAGGATGGCGACATGCTGCTCATGGACGTCGCCTCTGAATATGGTAACTGGAACGCAGACATGACCCGCACCATCCCAGTGAATGGCAAATTTACCGATCGTCAGCGAGCCGTTTACAACTCTGTGCTCGCTGTGATGAGGAAATGTAACGATATCCTCCGACCTGGCATGATGCTCGTGGATTATCAAAAAAAAGCGGTTGGATTCATGGAGGAAGAGCTTATCAAGCTGGGACTCATTGATGCTGAAGAGGCTTCCAAGCAAGACGACACCAAACCGTTAGTCAAAAGATACTTCATGCACGGAACATCACATCATCTAGGACTCGATGTCCATGATGTCTCCCCAGCTAACGAACCTTTTGCCGTGGGTATGGTATTCACGATCGAACCTGGAATTTACATCCCTGATGAAAACATGGGCGTTCGACTGGAAAATAATTATCTCATTGGCAAGGATGAGAACTTCGACCTCATGGCTAACATCCCCATCGAAGCTGACGAGATTGAGTCATTAATGGCGGCCAACTAAAAGCCGCACGTAACCACCCCCCCCTCTGTTCAATGCGTCAGATTTCCATAATTCTTGTTGCCCTTCTTCTACTAGGTGGAGGTGCTTCATGGCTCTATTGGGATGAAATTGCACAATTACGAACAGACTCTGAACAGGTCGAAAACGATGTAGCACCCACCCCGAATCCTGAAACCTATGCGGTATTGGTTGATGAAATAGACTACCACCGGAAAAAACTGGCTACTCAATACAGGAAGGCCAAAAACAATGCCGAGCGCGAAGCCGTTCTAGTGAGCACTAAGAACTTCCTTGAGATTACCATGCCTGAACTTATGCTCTGCTGGCTCGGCACACCGTGGGATTACAACGGCACAGCCTCCACTCCAGGCGATGGTAAAATAGCCTGCGGGTACTTTGTTTCCACCGTAATGCGTGATGCGGGCTTTGAAGTACAACGCATCAAACTTGCACAGCAACCATCACAAAACATCCTGAGGACATTCCTCCCACGCGATCAATTACAGATCAAGGTAGGAGTCGACTACGAGGACTACATGCAGTCGGTTAGAAATCGTCAACATGGTATCTACATCATCGGGCTCGACCAGCACGTAGGTTTTCTAGTGAACAACAGCAAAGGCTTAAACTTCATTCACTCGGGCGGTGTACACAGTCGGGTTGTCACCGAATCGCGATCAGAGGCAAAGTCGATCAAGGATTCTCGCTACCGAGTTATTGGTAATCTCACCAATAACAAAGACCTTATCAGAAGGTGGCTTTTACGAGAAACGTTCCCGACTCAAAGCTAAAATAACTGCTAGATTTCAGGAAATCTTTTTGAGTTTCTTTCCCGCGCGTTTCTCAACTGCGGTCGCCGTTTTATCGTCACCCATTCCGCGTAGGAATTCAGCGAAGTTCGACGAAACTGTTGCGTAGTCCATAGGAGCTTCCCGCACCTTGTCTTCGTAGATTTTCAGAGAGTTCTGGAAATGTTTTTTAGCCCATTCTTTTTCATCTGTTTCACACAGAGCCAGAGCCAGATTCGCGTGCGACTGGGCTGTTTCAAGATGGTGCTCACCAAAAGTAGCGCGGCGAGCCTCCAAGGCCATCATGTGCATCTCACGTGCCTGCTCATAATAACCGGCTGCAAGATAGAGGGCTCCAACGTTATTACAGATGGCCGCTGTCTCCTCGTCATTCTCACCTAATGACTCATGGTAGATCTGGAGTGCTTTGAGGTAAAGATTCTCCGCCGTATCAAAGTCTCCTCTGCTTTTATAAATATAGGCAAGGTTATTGCACAGGTCGGCTACATCGAGCACCGATGGAGGGTCCATGCGTTCAAATAAATCGATGCTACGCTTGTAAAAAGTGATCGCCTCATCCTCGTTGCCATCGGAATCGTAAACCACCGCGACACTGGCGCTGATACGTGCCAACGCCTCGGTCTTGGCTTCGTTCCCCTCTAGTAACTCCAGCGCCTCAAGATACGCCATACGAGAATCTTCCAAATAACCATACTGACGGAGGAAGTCGCCCTTGACCTCGAGTGCGGCGGATAGCTCTTCTACACTCCGCTCATCATCGTCCAATGTAGCACGCCCCTTGTCCACAGCCGCTGTCGCTACGTGCATGGCTTCGTCCCATTTGCCGTCTTCGCAGAGTTTTTTTACTCTATCCTGAAGCATGTTCAGTAAATTGGCTGTTCCTGATTCCATAGGTATACGTAGGGGTAATTAAACGGGTGTCGATAACCATGTAGTCATGATCAACTATCACCAAGCTCCCCTTCAATAGACACCATCTATCCACATATGGCCAGCGAAAATCAGAGCAGCAATCACCCCCCAACCACATCCATACAGGCTGATCTACCACGCGGCAGGCTGCCAAAAGCCTGTTCAATGGCCAACGCGGCACTGGTTCGATCGTGAGCAACCCCAAGAAGTCGGGCCATTTCACGCTCATAATGAAGTATCCCTCGCTTGTTAGCGCCCTCAGCTCCAAGGTAAGCCAACCCACGCTGGAGCAAATCGTAGAGCTCGGGCACTGGGTGATCCAGCTCAACGACATGAGACAAGAGCTCGCCGAAGTAGGACGCCGCTACAGTATCGGCGTAGCGTTTCCTGAGATTCTCTCGGAAATCAACCACAGCGACTTCTCGCAGGGTGTGCAACTCGCTTTTTCGGCTCCTTACCCAGTTGATCTCGGCTTCAAAAAACAGATCCACCTTCCCCGAAAAAGGACTTTTGGTGCGTCTAGCACCCTTGGCAACCGTCTTGATCAGACCATTCTCCTCCGTACACCAGTGGACGATCAAACTCGTCTCTGTCAGTTTGGTTAGTCGGATGATAATACCTGTCGATTTTTCCATGCCTCGGCCGGATCATGGATGCTTTTGCTTCAACACGAAATAACAAATTGCCTCTTGAGCCAATTACAGCCAAATGAAATTGGTATTTGGAGTTTGAAACTTGAGTCTTAGCCGCTATCACTCGCGCACGTATGAGTGAACAGAACATCGCTGACCTCCTGGCGTTGGACACCGGGACTCTCAAGAGCCGCCTGTCCGAACTCAGGAGGTATCTTTGACGTCCCAGACATCAAGAACAGACTCGCAGACTTTGATCAGATCATGACCAGTCCCGATTTCTGGAACGATCCCGATAAAGCCCAAGGCATCGTAGGGGAAGCGAATCTACTTAAAGGCAGGCTTAACCCATTTCTAGCTCTTGAAGATAGGGCCGCCAATCTTGACGAAGTCATCGAGCTCGCCAAAGAGACCGATGACATGGAATTCGCCCGCGAGGCGAACAGTGATTACAAAGCCATTTCCAATGAGCTTGAGAAATTCGAGTTGATCACCCTACTCGATAAGCCCACTGATATAACCAACGCTTACCTCAGCATCCAAGCGGGAGCTGGAGGCACTGAGGCCTGTGATTGGGCTGAAATGCTATTGCGTATGTATAGCCGCTGGGCTGAGGATAAAGGCTTCACCGTCACAATCCTCGATTACCAAGACGGTGACGGCGCAGGATGCCGTGCCGCCTCTCTAAAAATTGAGGGCCCCTACGCCTACGGATACTTGAAAAACGAGCGTGGAGTCCATCGACTCGTCCGTATCTCGCCCTTTGATACTGCAGGAAAACGGCACACCTCCTTCGCGGCCATTGATGTCTCTCCAGAAATATCAAAGGATATCATCATTGAAATCCCCGAGACCGATGTGGAAATCAACACAGCTCGCTCAGGCGGCGCTGGTGGCCAGAACGTCAACAAGGTGGAGACTGCCGTTATCCTTAAGCACAAGCCGACTGGAATCATGATCCGCTCCACCCAGGAACGCTCCCAACTCCGCAACCGTGAAAACGCCTGGTCGCTGCTCAGGGCTAAGCTCTATCAGATCGAGGAAGATAAACAACGTGCCGAAGCTGACCGCGAATACTCAGCCAAAGGTGAAATCGGCTGGGGAAGTCAGATCCGATCCTATGTTTTTCAACCCTACCAGATGGTCAAGGACTTGCGCACCGGCGAGGAAACTGGCAATATCTCATCCGTCATGGACGGAAACCTCGACCCATTCATCGAAGCCATGTTGAAGGGCAAGACCCGAGAGTCTTAAGTTCCAAATTTTAATCTCCAAATACCAAAACCAGCACGATGGAATCCTCCACAAACAACCGCACTGGAATACTACTGTTAGTCTCCGGGCCATCTGGCTCTGGAAAAACAACCCTCTGCCGTCGGCTTGCCGATGAAAATGAGGCCGCCTACTCTACATCATGCACCACTCGCCCCGCACGCGAAGGTGAGATTGACGGGCGCGACTATCATTTCCTCACGCGTGAAGAATTTCAGAGCAAGGTTGCGGCAGGTGAATTTCTGGAACACGCTGAGGTTCACGAAAATTTTTACGGCACACTTAAATCCGAAGTCCTTGTGCGCATCGCAGACGGCACTGATGTGGTGGTGGATATTGATGTGCAAGGTGCTGACCAAGTGCGTGACTGCCCCGACTTGGATATTCAGGCGGCATTGGTTGATCTCTTTGTCATGCCCCCTACTGAAGAGGAACTACTGAGACGTCTAACCGGTAGAGGCACAGACTCCGAGGAAGTCATCGCGCTGCGGATGAAAAACGCACTTGATGAAATCGAATACTGGCCCAAGTACAAGTATAACTTGCTTTCCGGCACGCATGAAGAAGATTACGCCAAGTTCAAATCGCTCGTATTCGCAGAAAGGCTGAAAGTCTCCCGACTCCTAACACCTGATTCTTAAAACCCGTTATGAAAACTATCATCCTAGGTATCACTGGCTCCATCGCTGCCTACAAAGCGGCTGGCATTGCCTCGCAGCTCGTCAAAAACGGCCACGATGTTCACTGCGTGATGACCCAATCGGGCGCGGAATTCATCACCCCCCTCACTCTGCAGGTCATTTCGAGGAACCCGGTATTGATTTCTTTAGAGGATGAAAAACAAGCGTGGAAACCTGGCCATATTGATCTGGCCGATCGTGCCGACCTCTTTCTCGTAGCCCCTGCCACGGCCAACACACTCGGCAACTTTGCCAACGGCCTGGCACCTGACCCACTTTCCAGTATCTACCTCGCCACCCACGCGCCTGTCTTGATTGCCCCGGCTATGAATGGAAAAATGTGGCAACACCCCGCTACTCAACGCAACGTCGAGCAGCTCGAAAAAGACGGCTGCCAATTCATTGGCCCCGAGGAAGAAGGTATGCTTGCCTGCGGATACTCCGGTCCTGGGAGACTGATGGAGGAATCCGCCATCATTACTAAAGCAGAGGAAATTCTCAAACAATGACCAGTCAACCAATGACCAATGACCGGTTAACCATCCTAATCACCGCCGGCCCCACGCGTGAGGCGATCGACCCAGTCCGTTTCTTGACTAACAAATCGTCTGGAAAAATGGGCTACTCCATCGCCGAGGCCTCAGCCAAGGCAGGTCATCACGTCATCCTGATTTCCGGCCCCACTAATCTGGATGTTCCGGATCGGGTAGATTACATCCCAGTGGAAAGCACTCAAGAAATGTATGATGCGGTTGAGCACTGGATCGGAAAATCCGATGTCGCTATTTTTGCCGCCGCCGTTGCTGATTACCGGCCGGCCGTTGTGCCTCAGCAGAAAATCAAAAAAACAGGTGACACCATGACTCTTAAACTGGTGAAAAACCCAGACATTCTTGGATCAGCCCGCAGCGAGTTTGGCTACAAGGGCGTCTTAGTCGGTTTTGCTGCTGAAACAGAAAACCTGGAGGATAACGCACGTGGTAAACTCGAACGTAAAGGTTGTGACCTAGTCGTAGCCAACGATGTTTCTCGCAAAGACATTGGTTTTGACGTCAACGAAAACGAAATCTTACTCGTTTTTCCAGACCACACTGAGCAACCACCAAAGGACTCCAAGCATCACCTCGCCCATGTCATCCTTGAGCATGCGCTCAATTTATCCACGCTTGGAAACTCGGACTAATCACGCTTGATTCACCCTAACCACGCTTGGTTCAATTTATCCACGCTTGGTTCAATCTAACCACGCTTGGCTATCCGGATTAACTCCTTCAATCTGTTACACTCTCCTTGCAGTGGCTCTGGCATATCCTCAAGCTTCCATGGAAGTCGATAACGCCAGTTCTCGCCACCGACGGTGCCTGGGATATTAATACGTTTGGTGCTATCGATGATATCGGTCATCATCACAGCCGCGTAGTTTGCATTGGACTTGAGTAGTCGGTCCAATAAGGCCCACTTCACCACCGGACCATACTCGGAGTAACAATCGGCTGAATTCCCCTTGGGAAGACCTGCAAAATCGCTGAGCAAAGCCAGACCTCTAATGGCTCCTTCGTGCTCCATACCACCTAACATTTCCTTAAGGCTATTCCACATCGCTGGAATTGAATCGTGGTCATGAGTCGCGTAAGTTGTAAACGCACATTCGGGATACTCACTTCCAGGAACGGCTTCACCATCGCCACGTGCTTCCCAGTGGCAAACTTTGAACCCTGCAATACCGAGTTTTTCCAAGTGCGGCCTCACATAATCAGGCACACAGCCTAGGTCTTCGCCCACTACCTCACCATCACCTGCTGCTTCCTGGATGACTTTAAGATACTTGTCACCATCGGCAAGGTTAGCGGCTTTATTTTTCGCCGTATCATCAGGACGAGGGAAAAAGCCAGGAAGCGGACCACCTGTGATCTCTTTCGCCTCTTGTTCAGATAGGCCGATAAATTCCTCATTGCGCTGAGGACGCCAGGGAAAACTAAAAATACGGTAAAAGCCCAGGATGTGATCTATTCTGAAAATATGAAAGACGTCCGTTAGTTTTTCAATTCTTCGGCGCCACCATGAGTAGTCGTTTTCTTCCAAAACATCCCAACGATAGATAGGAATCCCCCAGTTCTGCCCCCACTGGCAGGCAAAGGCATCGTCCTTAAACACGGTCTCAGGTGGTGAACCACCTGCTAAGCTTAAATCAAACCACTGAGGTTCAAAAAACACATCCGCACTGCAGTAGGAAATACCGATTGGGATGTCCCCCATCAGTTTTACATTCTGACTTTCCGCATATTGCCGAAGTTCCCGCCACTGGCTGAACGCATGCCACTGAACCCAAGCGTAAAAAGCCAGATTGCGATCTACTTCATCGGAAGCAAGACCCGCGAGGTAGTCTTCTGCCTTCTCAGGCGTGTTGTATTGCTCTGGCCAGATTTCCCAAGCTTCGCTGCCGGCCATTTCCATAAGCCAACGGTATTTGCAATAGGGCACAAGCCACTCCGACTCGGCCATACGAAAAGCTTCGAATGCTGAATCCTTTTCATCAGTAGCCCAAAACTGCTCAAACCCTTGCTTCAACAATTTCCACTTGGCCCGATTTGATGACGTATAATCAACCAACTCATCAGCTCTGTCCTCTAGTCCAAACTCCTTTTCCACACGACGAATATCATCGAGACCAATCTCAGGAATCGCCTCCAGATCCAGCAACAGAGGATCCAAAGCAATCGAGCTGATCGCGTTATATGGACTATTATCCCCCCCGGTCTCGTTAATCGGTAAAAGTTGCAAAAATCCCACGCGCTGTTTTACAGCCCAGTCCACCATTTCCTTCAGAGCCCGCGTATCTCCCACCCCGAGATCATCGTCACGACGCAGTGAAAAAACGGGGATCAGTACACCGAGTCGTCTCAAACGATCCATTGCTACGTTGGCCATGCGGGGATATCAAATGGATGCCCTCCTCATAGCAATAGTAAAGAAAGACAATATGCAATCGGGAGTTACAGGAGGGAGGAGTTCCCTCCTCCCAACAAGCTACCGCAGATTACTCCTAGCCACCGATTTGTGACACTAAAACTCGTAACGAGCCGAGGCGCTTAGCGAGTGAAAACGGGACTTATACCTTCCGTTAACGAGCGGATCGATAGCACCAGTCACATTACGGTCTGAGAATGCGTATTGGTAAGCTACATCCCACGACCAGGTTTCACCGCGATGGCCAATACCACACGTCAACCAATGACGGTCAGCATCACCCACACCAGGATTGTAATAAGTTTCCGTCTGAGCACTCTCGATAAAGTTATAGCCAATACGTCCGAGGTAGCCGTTTCCAAAGTCATATTCCGCTCCAAGTGAGTATATAAAGGAGTCTTCCCATTCGAAGGGGATAGCCGTGCCCGCGCCGCCTTGGTTTAGAACCAATGTCCCCATTTGAGACCAGTCGACCCATTCGACATTGGCTTCTATGTTCCACTGCTTACATGGACGATATGAATAACCGA
>JASJLI010000082.1:0-6796 GCA_037620805.1 Akkermansiaceae bacterium | reverse complement strand
CTTGATCAACTCGCCAAGGAGGGCATGCGATTCACCAATGCTCACACATCCTCTTCGGTTTGTTCCCCTACCCGCTACGGCATCATGACCGGTCGCTACAACTGGCGATCATGGCTCAAAAGCGCCGTTATTTGGTCGCCTGATAAACGAGGTCCCATGATCACCCAAGACCGACTCACCGTCCCCGCCTTTCTCAAAAAAAACGGCTACCACACCGCACTCGTTGGAAAGTGGCACCTCGGACTGAAGTGGACCTACCTCGATAAAAAACGCACTCCTGAACACACCGGCAAACACAAAAAACACGGCGCAGGATGGGATATTGATTATACAAAAATTGCTGGAGGAGGCCCTACCACACTCGGATTCGACCAATCATTCTTCATCGCAGGATCACTCGATATGGCACCTTACGTTTACCTCAAAAACGACAAAGCCATCTCCATCCCCACCCACGTCAAAGCCTTTCAACGGGCTGGAGCCGGCGCCGCTGATTTTGAAGCTTCGGAATGCCTCTATGATTTCGCCCGAGAATCAGTCAGCTACATCAACGCACGTGCCAAAACCAAACAGCCCTTCTTTCTTTACCTCCCCCTAACAAGCCCACACACACCCATCGTTCCTTCGAAGAAATTCCAAGGTAAATCTCCAATTGGAAAATACGGTGACTTCATCATGGAGACCGATTGGGTAGTAGGCCAGGTCCTCAAGGCTCTCGACGATAACAAGATCGCCGACAACACGCTCGTCATTTTCACCACCGACAACGGCTGTTCCCCAGCCGCAAAAATACCCAATCTCGTCAAACAAGGCCACAAACCTAACATGGACCTTCGCGGTCACAAAGCCGACATCTACGAAGGCGGCCACAACGTCCCGTTCATCGTCCGCTGGCCAGGTAAAGCCAAAGCTGGCTCGACCTCCGCTCGTATCATCTGCACCACTGACTTTTTTGCGACAGCTGCTGATGTTATCGGCAAAGCCACCAGTATTCCAGAAGCAGGCGCCGTGGATTCATTCTCGTTTCTCCCCTCACTAACAGGTGAAGATCAGAAAGCACGCCCCTTCACCATCCATCACTCCATCAACGGCTCATTCGCCATCCGCCAAGGTAAATGGAAACTCGCCATGTGCCCCGGCTCCGGTGGTTGGTCATCGCCCAGACCCGGTAAAGCCCCTAAGGACGCACCGCCCGTGCAGCTCTTCGACTTAGAATCCGACCCTACAGAAAAAATCAATCTAGCAGCGAAAAACCCAGAACTCGTTGGCACCCTGATCAAAGCACTCAACACAGCCATCACCGCTGGCCGCACCACCCCTGGCCCAGACCAGAAAAACGATACCCCTGTGCCCCCATTCAATGCCAAGCTGATCAAACAATACCCCAAAGCCTCACGATAAACTCGGCAAGATGAAACTTCTTGCTACGTATCATTAGACAAGACGCCGATTTCGTTCAAATCTAGCCCCGTCCCATCCTAGACCATATCCCGCTCAACGAGTAGAGTTTGATAAAGACGTCTAATCATTGTTCCTATGAGGACTACTTGGTCAAATACTCCCACCTGATGAATCAACGCATTGCAATTTTACTCCTCTGCTTCCCAGCCATTACCCATGCTGAGGAGGAAAAAATCGTCTTTAATCGCGACGTCCGACCCATCCTCTCGCAGCACTGTTTCGCCTGCCACGGCCCTGATGCCCATGAGCGCAAGGGGGAGCTGCGTCTTGATGTGGCTGAGGACGCGCTGAAGGGAGGAGAATCCAAGAAGCCCGCTATCGTTCCCGGTAAACCCGAGGAATCGGAGCTCTGGACACGCATTATTTCTAGAGTGCCAGACGAGGTCATGCCTCCGCTTGATTTCCACAATGATCTCAGCACAGAGCAAAAGGAAACCCTCCATCAATGGATCACCCAGGGAGCCAAATACCAAGGGCACTGGGCATTTGTCACACCTAAGAAACCCACTGTCCCCAAATCACCGGAATATAAAAACCCGATCGATCAATTCGTCGCAGCACAGCTAGGCAAAAAAAACCTCAAGTTTTCCCCTCAGGCAAATCCTCACCTCCTACTTCGCCGACTCTCTTTAGATCTCACAGGTCTCCCACCCCAAGCAGGAAAGCTTAAAAAGATTAGTCACGACAACCTCAATACTGAGATTGATCGACTGCTTGCCTCACCCCACTTCGGCGAACGTATGGCTCTACCCTGGATGGATGCATCCCGCTACGCAGATACCAATGGCTATTCCATCGACGGAGGCCGGCAAGCCTGGCTCTGGCGCGACTGGGTTATCCACGCCTTCAACACCAACAAACCCTACAACGAGTTCCTGGTCGAACAACTCGCCGGAGATCTTTTACCCAATGCCACCGAGGCACAGAAGATAGCCACGGGTTACAGTCGAAACAACGCAACGACCCACGAGGGAGGCACCATCCCGGAGGAAAATATCGTCAACTACATGGCAGACCGCGTAAAAACATTTGGTGAATCTATCCTAGGACTCACCACCGCCTGCAGCCAATGTCACGATCACAAATACGATCCCCTATCCCAAGAGGAATATTTTAAGTTTTACGCATTTTTCAACACCGCATCTGACCAACCCATGGACGGCAATGCTGGCAAAAACGCACAGCCCACAATGATGGCTTCGTCTCCCATTTCCACTCCTGAGGAAATTGAATCGGTAAAAAAAGAAATAGCAGAGGCTCAGACTACACTTGAAGCAATCAATCCTACGCAAATCAAATACTGGGAACAAACCATCCTCACCGACGAAGCACAGCGTGGTATCAACTTCAAATCCATTCCTCTAAAACATCTAACTGCGACATTGCCCAACGGTGATCCTCGCCGACTCAAGGTGGATCCTTCAGGAAAATTTGCCACCGTCAGCCATGGTGATTATTCAGCTTACAATATCTGTTGTGAAATACCCGAAGGAACGCCCCCCGTCCACGGGCTTCGGGTCATTTTTCACCCAGCCAATAAAGGCAAAATCGGCTATGGCAAAGATGGAACCCTCATTCTCAACACTCTTTCTCCATGCCTATCATCACATCCTTCCAAGAACATTGATCACAACTCTCTTATCGCTCCTGCTCGCCTCACGTCATCTAGCTCCCGCACGGGTTTTGAGCCCTCTTTTCTAGCTGACACTCGCCGCATGAACGGATGGTCACCCGCCAAGACGGATGCCCCCCAGCATGTCACCTTCACCTTTCCTGAGCCGATCGACGTCTCGAAAACAAACTACCTAACCACGGAACTTGTATTCAACTTTGGTAGAAATAATTCTCCAGCCAAGTTTGAAATTCAGCTATTCACGGGCAACGATCCTGACAGTGAACACCCCGACGAACTGATCTCCATCGTCAAAACCGCCACCGGCACACGCACTCCCGAGCAAGTGCAAAAGCTCCATAACTACTTCCGTAAGACTGCACCCCAAATGTCTTCTGTCCGTAATAGGCTCGCCAACCTGCAAGAAAGACTCTCTGTCCTTACCGAGAAGCATTCCACCATGGTGATGGACACCGCCAAGAAGCCGCGTAAAACCCATCTACTAGAACGAGGTGTTTATTCCTCCCCATTACACGAAGTCCACCCCGGCACCCCAGCATTCCTTCCGCCACTCAAAGCGGTTGGAAAAACGGCTAACAGACTTGATCTCGCTCGCTGGCTTGTCCGCCCCGATCACCCGCTAACAGCACGTGTTGCCGTAAATAACATCTGGGCTGTTTTCTTCGGACAAGGTTTGTCCACCAGTCGCGCGGATTTTGGATCGCAAGGCACCTACCCAAGTCACCCCGAGCTCCTTGATTGGCTTGCCGTTCATTTCCAGGAAACTGGATGGGATGTAAAAGCACTTGTGCGCCTCATTGTCACCTCTCGCACCTATCAGCAAAGCTCACGATCATCCTATACACTTCAGCAACTTGATCCTAGTAACGCTCTGCTCTCACGTGGATCACGTTTCCGACTTTCCGCCGAGCACATCCGCGACCAAGCACTCGCACAATCAGGACTTCTCGTACCTAGAATCGGTGGCCCATCTGTAAAGACCTACCACCCCGGAGACCTCTGGCGACAAGTCTCCCACTACGGCTCATCGCCCGCTACGGCTCAGACCTACCATCGTGACAACGGTGAAAAACTCTACCGCCGTTCACTTTACACCTATTGGAAACGCACACTGCCACCACCATCCATGTCCGTCTTTGATGCCCCCAATCGGGAGACCTGCTCAGTGGGTCGCGGTAGTACGAACACCCCACTACAGGCATTCATTCTACTCAACAGCCCACAGTTTATCGAGGCGTCACGCGTCCTTGCTGCCCAGCTTCTGCGTGAAGAATATACCGATGACCGCGCCCGCCTCACTGCGGCATTCACCCGAGTAACCGGACGGTCACCTCTTGATGACGAGCTTGCTCTACTTGAGAAATCCCTGTCATCCGAGCTCGCCAAATACAACACCAATCCTGCCGACGCCAAACAGCTTCTCGTTATCGGCGACCACCCTCGCGCTAATCTCCCAGAACCTCGCCACGCAGCATGGACGAATGTTTGCCAGCTTTTACTCAATCTATCCGAAACTGTCACCCGCCACTAAGTCATCATGCCTAACATATCGGATATCCCCAACCTCTTCAATCGACGTGCCTTTCTCGGCACTGTCGGCAGCTCGTTTGGTTCTGTAGCCCTTAGCTCCCTTCTTGGCAAACAAGCATCAGCGGCCAGTCTCGGAGCTCCTTACCACGCGCCCAAGGCAAAACGTGTCATCTACCTCTTCCAATCCGGAGGCCCATCCCACGTCGATCTTTTCGACGGTAAACCTTCTCTGCAGAAAAATCACGGCAAAGAACTCCCCGATGAAGTCCGTGGCGATCAGCGCGTCACCGGTATGACCTCTGGCCAGAAAGCTTTCCCCGTCCTTCAACCCATGGCCGGTGGAAAACAATGCGGCGAAGCCGGAATCTGGCTCTCCAACCTTCTTCCACACACTCAAAAAATCGCCGACAAAATCTGCCTGATCCGCTCGATGCAGACTGATGCCATCAACCATGACCCCGCAGTCACACTCATCAATACTGGCTCGTCGCAACTGGGCAACGCCTCATTAGGTTCTTGGCTCTCTTACGGTCTTGGTAGTGAAAATGAAAACCTGCCAGCCTATATGGTTCTGCTCTCTCAAGGAACGGGCAAAAACCCTGGGCAACCGATCTTCTCGCGCCTCTGGGGCAGCGGCTATCTCCCCTCCGAACACCAAGGCGTGCTACTCCGTTCCGGAGCTGATCCCGTGCTCTATCTTGACAACCCTAAAGGTATCGACCGCAGACAACGCCGCGGCCAACTCGACACCCTTGCCGCCCTGAACCAGTCGTTCCAAAAACAAAATTACGATCCCGAAACTCTCGCCCGTATCTCTGCTTACGAGATGGCCTATAGGATGCAAACATCCGTGCCCGAACTCACTAATCTCAAGGATGAACCTGATTCCACATTTGAACTCTATGGCAAGGAAGCACGCCGTCCCGGATCCTACGCGGCGAACTGCCTACTCGCCCGTCGACTCGTCGAGCGTGGCACACGTTTCGTTCAGCTCTTTCACCGTGGCTGGGATCAACACAGCGCCCTCGGTGCCCAGCTGCCCAATCAGTGCTTAGATACCGACCAAGCCTCAGCCGCGCTCATCCAGGATCTCGAACAACGCGGTCTCCTCGATGAAACCCTCGTCATCTGGGGCGGTGAATTTGGTCGTACAGTTTACTCACAAGGAAACATTAATGGTGGCGTGGCAGGGCGTGATCACCACGGTCGCGCCTTCTCCATCTGGATGGCGGGTGGAGGTATCAAACCTGGTTCTTACGGCTCCACAGACGACTACTGCTGGAACGTCAGCAACCCAGCCGAAACCGTCCATATCCGCGACTTCAATGCCACTATCCTCCACCTCCTTGGTCTCGACCACAACCGCTTCTCCTTTCCTTACCGGGGACTTGATCAAAAACTAACAGGAGTTAAACCAGCTCGCGTGATCAATGACATCATCTCGTAATCAACTCACTCAACATGCGCGCCCTCATCCTCATCGCCACACTTCTCCCCCTCAGCCTTCTTGCTGAGCCATCCAGCTGGACACCACTCTTCAATGGCAAAGATCTCACCGGATGGCACACCATGCCGGGAGGCAAGTGGGAAGTTGTTGATGGAGTCATCACAGGAACTTCTGAGAAAAAGGAAAAACGCCACGGCCTGTTAGTGACTGACAAGACTTACAAAAATTTCATCCTTCGCGCAAAATTTAAGGTCACCAAGGGCGACTCCGGCCTCTACTTTCGAGCACTAGAAACCAAAACCAAAGTCGCCATCAAAGGTTTCCAAGCAGAAGTCGATAAATCCCCGCAAGTCGGAGGCCTCTACGAAACCGCAGGCCGGGCCTGGGTCAAAAGCCCTTCCCCCAAAATCATCGCCAAGGTGGTCAAACACGGCGACTGGAACCAAATAACGGTCACAGCCATCGGTGATGACATCACCGTTTCACTGAATGGCGTCACCGTCACCGAACTTCTAGGTGATACCAAATGCCAAAAGGAAGGCCACATCGCCCTCCAACTTCACGGTGGCCAGGACATGCATGTCGAATTCAAGGACATTGCCATTTTGGCACTCAAGTAGGACGACTTTGCAAGTTGTCGGCAGGATATGTGAATTCAAAGGATATGCTTATCCGAATCCCGCAACGCCACGTGGTATTCACCCTTCTGAAAATCTCTTCCTGGA
>JASJLI010000081.1:0-8970 GCA_037620805.1 Akkermansiaceae bacterium | reverse complement strand
CGCCAAGCTGCTGGGAGTCAGCGCCCAGACGGTTGAGCTGGCACTGGGGCTGCTCGAAAAGGATGGAATTCTCGTAGGCCGGGGAACCGGCCGGCGCCGCAAGATCGTGCTGCCGGAGGGAGGACTGGAAGTCCCCGCGCTGCGGGTGGCGATCCTCGACTACAGCCCGCCGGAGGAGACCGAGCAATGGGGGCCTGCGATGCGGCAACAATTGCAGGACCAGGGACACAGCCCCTTCTTTGCCGAAAAATCCCTGACCGAACTCGGGATGGACCTGCGCCGCATCATCCGCCTGGTGAAGCGAACCCCGGCGGATGCCTGGGTGGTCTGTGCCGGCTCGTCCGAGGTGCTGGAGTGGTTCGCACAGCAGGAGACGCCGGCCTTCGCCGTGTTCGGGGGCCGCCACGGGTTGCCGATCGCCGGCACGGGGCCGGACAAGACGCCGGCCCTCGTCGAGGCGACCCGCCGCCTGGTCGCGCTCGGACATCGGAGAATCTCGTTCCTGTGTCGCCGCGAGGTTCGCCTGCCTCAGCCTGCACCGGGCGTGCGCGCCTTCCTCGACGAACTCGAGGCCACCGGGATCGCCACCGGTGCGTTCAACCTCCCCGACTGGGAAGCGGACCGGGATGGATTCGGGAGCGTCCTCGACTCACTGTTGGATGGCCCCACCCCACCCACCGCCCTGATTCTCGACGAGCCGTTTCTCTTTAACGCGGGCTTTTACCATCTCACCAAGCGCGGTCTGCGGGTGCCGCAGGACGTGTCGCTGATCTGCACCGACCCCGACCCGACCTTCACCTGGTGCGATCCCTCGGTCGCCCACATCCGCTGGGACTACCGCCCGGTGGTGCGCCGCGTCAAGCGCTGGGTGGACAACGTCGCCCACGGCACGGACGACCGCCGGCAGACGTTGACCAAGGCGGAGTTTGTTGAGGGAGGGACGATTGGGCCGGTGGCGAAGTCTTGAAGTCGGGGGTCTTGAAGTCAGGAGTCAGGAGTCAGGGGTCTGGGGTCAGGGGTCAGGGGTCAGGAGTCTTGGAGTCGGGGTGGATTGGGGTGGATTGATTGATGAAGTGAAGAGCCGAGCCTCCTTCAACCATCAAAATTCAACAATCATCACTCGTCAATCTCCACCTATCAAGACGCCAAACCTAACACGTCCACTTCCCTTTCAATCAATGCTTTCTTAGCGTAATACGCCTTGCTGAAGTCATACTGGCTTTGTAAGTCCAGCAACCACTGGGCAGAAATCCCCAGACAACGCTCAAAGCGAAGCGCGAAGTCTGCAGAAACCCCTTTACGGCCTTTAAGAATGTCACAAACAACAGACGGCCCGATCTTCATCGCCTTGGCAACCTCCAACTGCGTTAAGCCATGATGCTCTAAAGTGTCTCTAATCATTCCAGCCGCCGGATTGGTTCCAGGTTTCGGAATCTCGTTTTTTTGAAGTTCAATCATCGTTATTGTTAGTGAGTATTTTCAATGGTTACTAATTCGACATCCACCATTTCGTCTCCGCTCCAAGCGAAGGTTATTCTCCACGGTGAGCGACGAGAATCAGCATCGATGGAATACCGCCCGGTGCCGCGCAACGCGTGATAATGTAGATAAACTGCCATCAGCAGTCGTTTTTCATCAGCTGTAGCAAGCATCATCATACGTTCCTTAGCCTTCTCTATATTCAAGGATCCAATTCTCTTACGGTCTTTTTTGGTCAAGGATTCCCCAAGATAGATCTTTTTGGTCGTCATATCCGAGAAACTCTTAATCACGTCTTTCATAATACGTCAAAAAGCGAATATCACAATCAAAAATACACAAAAATGCGAATTCTACACCAAATCTGATAATCATTGATTTGAATTGATCTCATTAGTGACAGCCATCGATCAAGGTTCATAAAGGGACAGACAATCTATGGGTGCATGAGGCTATAATTTACCACTGATTACTGATTTTAAACTGATTTTGACCGCTATCGTGGCTTGAATAATTGATTGATGAATGCTTAGGATATGTAATCAGTTTAAAATCCGTAATCAGTGGTTAGAAATTGTTTTATTCCCTAGCTTAATCGCCATTGGGTTCAATGGCCCGGAGATTCAGGGATCACTTGTTTTTGACGTGAACACGAGCTGTGTCGGTAAATGCCGTAAGTTTGAACTTCTTATCGATCACGTGCTGTTTCACCGACAGCTTTACCTCGTAGTTTTGGTAGGTTGTCGCGTTGGTAGGGCTCTTATACCACTTGGAGTTCCAAAAGAGACAATAGAAAATTTTAGAGTATTGAGTGATTTGCGCTTCGCGGTTCATAAGAAAGCCAGGCGTATCCTTGTAAACTCAGCGTTATTCTTCGGTCATGATGCCCGCATCATTTTGCTGCTCGCCCCCGCTCGCCCCCTCCGGGCGCCCCTGTGGGATCGGCTATCTCGCTCCGCTCGGTTCTCATCACGCCTCGATTCCCCAAGGATTCACTCTGGCTATTGTCTCATTTGAAACACCGCATGGTATTACTTGTACCTGTTTTTTTGTGAGAGGTGACCTGACACAATTCATTGGGAAGTTCGCCCGTGAAGATGGGCTTGGGAATATCGGGGAAAAGCCCGTCTGAGTGCTGGTTGTTGAGCCACTTTTTCAAGTCCTTTTCGGTGGTTGCAGCATCGAACAAGTGGATCTTACCTGTCACGGGAAACTTCTCGTTTTTATTGTCAATCGACAGAATCAGGACGGCTTGTTGATCCTTGAAGGTGTAGAAAAGCAGTGTGTTGCGGAACCCGATCATGGAATGGCGGACTTCCAGTTTTTCTGCCTTTTTGCCATCAAGATTCCGGTCCGCATAAAGCGGGGTGGAAATGATGGCGAGAGCTAGGAGGATGATGGTAGGTTTTAGAGCGGTCATAACGGCTTAGACACGTGGAAAATGAAACCCTTAGTAGGATTCGTGATCACTTCAATTTCTTTTTTTTACGGAACTTGATCCCTTCCTGCTTGATGAGAGAATTAAACTGTTTCCGTAGTCGGGTCAAAGTTGTCGAATATTCGGGGTTTGCTGAATGATTGGTAAACTGGAGCGGATCTTTGTTCATGTCATACAGCTCTTCATTCCCATCTGTGTACTGCATGTAGGCAAAATGATCGCTTCGCACAGCTATTCCACGATGAAAAGAAAGCGCTTCTTTTTTTACGGATGTAAGGGGGGTTTTTAGCACCGGCACAAAGCTCGTACCTTGAACTTTAGTGGGTTTAGAAATTCTGAGAATATCAGTTAGGCTGGGATAGATGTCGATTAATTCCGTGATCGCGTTGGTGTTGCCCGGTTTCATGCCAGGCACAGAGACGATAAGCGGCACCCGTGTCACCTCCTCGTGCAAATTGGATTTCTGCCAGAATGTGTGCTCGCCAAGGTGATAGCCGTGATCGCTTAGGAAAACGATGGCGGTGCTCTCGCGAAGTCCCAACCTGTCTAGTTCGTCGATGATGCGTCCTACCTGTTCATCCATAAACGTGACCGTGGCGTAATAAGCCGCCCACATACGCTTTTGATTATCGAGATGCTTCCCGATTGAGTTGTTGGAATTGGTGGTTCTGGCGCGACCAGGTTTTGGAATATCGGCGATATCATTTTTTACAGATTTTGGCAGCTGCATGTCTTGCCAGGGGTATTGCTTGAAGTACTGCTCAGGTGCCACGTTAGGGTAATGCGGTCGCACCAATCCTGCTGCTATGAAAAACCTTTTATCCTTATGCTTCCGCAGTAGCTCAATGGTCTTGGTCGCCGTTTGGGGATCTGGTTGATCGGATCCATCGCCTTTGTATTTTACCGAGACAAACATCCGGTTGGGCATCCCTGTCGATTCGCGACCCTCCAGATCATCGGTGAAAATGTTAAGGTTCAAGCAGGCATAGTTGCCCGGTGTGTGTGCCTCTTGCCCTTGTGAGTTGAAGCGTTCGGTCCAGGAGCTTACGACATCATGGCCATGAGTTCCGGCGATGATGTCACCTGGCACGCGCATGTGAAAAATTTTGCCAACGCGTGCGCTATACCAACCGTTGTTCTTGAAGTGTTCTCCTAGATTGACGCCCGCTTTATCCTGATAGCGACTGTACATAAACGAGACTCGAGACGGCGCGCAGCTTGTGCCCTGGCAATAAGCGCGATGAAATACCATGCCTCGGCTAGCAAGTTTATCGATATTGGGAGTCTTGCAAATCTTGTTTCCGTAGCACCCCAGGACACTCGCTTTAAGATCGTCGGAAACGATCAGAAGCACATTTTTGATGGCACGATCAGAAGTGGTGGCGTCGGCCTGTAGAGGTAAATGAGGAAGCAGAAATACGGCAAGCACAGTGCCTATTCTGAGATTCATAAATCTCATAGATCGATTGTTGAAGTTCATTGGTGTTTGATGTCTTCCAAGGTCAATCAGCGAAACTTCATCGATTTCTTGTTAGGGGTGTCTGCGCCGTGATGGCGAGGTTTCTATTACGGTTTTTTGATGGGCAAGGGAAAGAGGATCTTGTGCTTCTTGATGTTTCCGATGCGGGTGCCATCATTGAATATGTTTATTTCCCGACGAGTGGGGCGTAGCACAACGGTCGAGGCACTCAGGATCTTCCATTTTTTCTGCACGGGGTGATAGAATTGATACATAATGGATATGTTAGTTGGCTTGGCGAGATTCGGTGCTTTGTAAATATTCGCCTGCTTCGGCGCAACAGAGACCTTGGCGTCGCCCAATTTGACGCGGATGTGTGTCTTGCTTAGGTTGATGTAGTATCGGTCTCCGCCTTTGAAGGACGCAAGATCCTGAACCTGGGCTAAGAAAATAAGATCCCCCGTAGGCTTCGGCAGAGGAAGCAGGATGATCAGGGCCTCACGCACAGTCTCCGGAATTTTTGCTTCGGCAAGAACGAGATACTTTACCTTTGCCGGATCTTCCGGATCAGGCACTTCACGGACGATACGGATAATTCCATCGGTAGGAATTTTCACCGGATCACTCGTCATGTATCTGGGCAACTTGAGTTCGGTGAGTTTTCCATCACTCAGTACTTTGACCGGGTTTTCAAGGCCGTCCGGTATGGATGTGCAAGCAAACCAGGCAGATCGACCAGGCTTCTGCGGTTGATTACCGCCCGAATCGAGCTGTGCTGCTAGAGTCAGAATTCCCGCAAACAAAAAACAAACGCAGCAAAAAAATATTCTCATCATGATGATAGTGATAACAGAGGATCGTATTGTTAGACCTCGGAGTTACTCAACCAACGAAAACTCTCGATCTTAAATTTCCTACCGAAACGTCGGTTAGCCGGCGTGAGTTCGCTGTCATCGATACTAGAAAATTCGCCTGCGGGACTGATGCTCCGCGCGGGGACTTCCGGATCATTGCTGCTATCAGAATACTCGGGAACACGCTGCACAATCGCCTCGCACCATGCCCGGGCAATGATGTTGCCCTTTTTGTCGAGCGCGTCGCCGTAGGCGCGGATGCGGAAGGTATCGTCACGCACCGAAAGGGTGTTGGCGATGGGCTTGAGCAGGTCCGACTGAATGACGTATCCCGGAATACCGGCAAAGCGGGAACCAGTCGCGGCTTCAGGTGTTTTGAAAGCGTGAGTTCCAAGATCGCTCTCCTTGAGCATGAAGTCAGAATGGCTTTTAAAGTTGTAATTAATAGAGCCGGACTCGGGGCTTGCATCATCGTAATCGATCGCGGATTGCAGGGCACCCATGGTTCCCAGGTCGTCATCGGAAAGGCGGCGGTTGATGAACTCGGAAAAATTCAGGAAAGGGCCGCGCGCTTTCACCTGTTTGACACATTCCTCAGCGAGCTTGCGCAGTTGATCATCGTCGAGGAATCGCACGCCGGACCACGCCTGCATGCCGTCGTCGCGGGTGATACCGAATTCAGGGTCGTTGCCTTCCTGGTCGGTGGTGGCGGTGCTGAAACGGGAAAGGGCAATGCGTTTGCCTGATGGGATGGCGACCGGCTTCAGGGTGCCGTTTCGATCACGATAGACAACCTGGCGTTCCCGAATGCCGGCAAAGAGCGCCTGCCATGCGGCCACCGAGGTGCTGTTGACGTTGAACATGCCATCCACCATCAGGTGGGCAGCCGATTTGAGGTAACCCTCGGTGGCGTCCAGATCAGCCTTCACTTCATCTGATGAACGACCCGCTAGGTGAGGGATGTAGCGCGCGTTGGCCAGTTCCTCACCATCGACGAGTTTCTGTAAATTTTCTTCAAGACTTGCACTTGCGGATGCCCCAGGGCGCGTCTGGTCTGCCAGCGAGGAAACAAAGTAATCGTCCCAAAGCGCATCGTTGAGCAGCAGGACGTGGTCCCAGTAATCGCAGTAGGCCTTGGTGTCTGTGGGGGTATATCCGGCACCGATATTGTAAATGTCTTTCATCTCCATACTGATGGAATTATTCAAGAACTGGTAGACCTCGGTGCGTGGAATCATCGGATGAAGAAATGAATTCCCGATACCGGGGCCTGTGACTCCACTCTGGTATGCCCAGGCCTTGGAATCCGCGTTGTAGAGAGAGTTGCCTGAGCTATCTGGACCGGGTGGGCGTGCCCACTGCCTCTTCCAATCCGGGTCGTTGAGAACGTGCATACTAGTCCAGCCTGGATCCATTTGCATGGTGGCAAAACCTGCCAGACTACCTATGGGTGCTGAGGGAAGCTCAAGACTTGGAACGGCAGTGACGCGTTCGTCTAGCCCCATGATCGCGCTTTGCCCCACGTGCTGGATAATATCATCCACATCTTTTCCTGTGCCAAACAAAGGTCCGAATCGAAACTCGAAAGGACTATCGATTCTCTGCGTATGCGCGATCGTCTCATCTTCCGAAATATACAGACCTTTACCATGGTAAAAAGGTGGTGCCTGGATCCAATTGCGACAACGCCAATCCTTTTCCCAGCTGATAGATGGGTATTCGTGATCATGAATACCTTTGATCGCCAGTTGGAAGTAGGCGACCGGCAGTAACGCGCCATCGAATACAAAGGGAGCCGGAGCGTTCAAGGTCGTGTAAAGTTGATCCGTATTTAACCAGTCAACGTGATGATTAAATGCAATGCTTCTGGCACCTCTGTTCCAATTGCTACCGCTGTCCGCCCAATACTGGGTCATCACAAAAGAAGCTGGAGTATTTCCGGCTCTAAAATTGTGCTTCCAATGAGATGCATTACTGAAGCGCCATTGATACTTGGGTTTAGACTCTGGAGAGGCACTACCAATACCACGAAATAAACCGCCGAATGCCTGAGCGTCAAACCCAGTCATCATGTCCAAATAACCGTTACTAACAAGAGTTTCCCCTTCTGGAGAGAAAATTCGAAACTCCCCGGGCTTGAAGACGAGATCTTGCCCGGTGCCAGACATCATCCTGGCATAATCGTCATCAAATCTAAGAAAGACTTTCCTGTTCAATGTGTCGCCCAAATAAAACTGACCATCCATCGGGTGGACCAATTGCAAGTAAGACCTAATTGCGAGTTTCTTATCGGGTATGCGCAACTCCACATTGTAGGGATTCCAATACACGCATACAGGCGAGGCGAAACCACTCAATACATTGGTGTTTGGATCGGCCCTTAAACTCAGAATATAGGTGAGACTCGTCAGAATTGGAAACCGGGTGTAGTTATCGGCTGCATAATAGAGAGCAAGGTTACAGCCCGTCCATGGCTTGGAACCCGACCACTGGAGCCCGGGGCTACCACCGGTTCCTCCGTTGGCCCAAGCGGGTGCCAACGCATCACTATCCTGACGGTACATCCGGTAAAAATGCCGCATACGTGTCCAGGAGGCGAAATGTCGCTCCTTAAGCACAGCTTTGTTCGCAATTTCAGAGCTCATCGGGCGGATTGATGGTTCACGGATGTCGCCAGCATCGAACCGATAGGGATCCGGCAGGCTTGCCTTGCCTTTTTCAAAGAGCAGGCTCAGATCCTTTTTGAGATGTCCGGTGCGCACACTCGCCAGCACACCCTGGCTCGATGCGGTTAGATCGAAAAAATGTTTCTCCACAATATCGGCGGTGATACCAGCGGGGCGGAGAGATAGGCGTGTGGCGAGCTTGTCGCTGAGGCTCGCATCCGAATCAAGATCATCGAAACCTGGCAGAGAACCTACTCCGACTTCGGCGGTATCACCTTGGGCGGTTTCCCAAGCGTCGGCACTGAGCGCGCGGTCTTTTTTGGCCAAATTGATCTTGGCCTTTTGGTTCTCCGGCCCGATCCACCACGCGTTGCGGCCGTTGTCCCCAATCGATTTTAGATAAGCGCGAGTGATTTGTTCCGGATTGGTTTGGGCGGCGTCACCTAGGCTGCCCTCACCCACCAAAACCACTGAATTACTGTCGTCCCATCCCGATAGGCTGATAGGCGCATCGACATCTTTGCCCATGCCTTCCGGTAGAGAAAGTAACCATCTGCGGAACATTTTTTCGCGCTTGGGCGTGTAGGTATCCTGGATGCTGAGAGTCTCGCCGGTTGCGGGGTTTTGGTAGGGAGCGTTGAGCCAACTTCCCCACGACTCGTAGCTTGCCAGCCAATTCGGCTGATTGATTCCCTCGATGGCTTCGGTATTAGCGTTCTGATCGAACATCGCCGCTTTGGCGCTCACCCGCATATCCGGTCCCATCTCCTTCTGGAGTTCACCAATCGCTTGCATCAGCGCGAGCCTGGCATTGGCCTGCGCCTCAGCCATCGCCTGGCCATTCCGGCTGGCCCGCAGTTCAATGGTGCTCAGACTTAGCATGGCAAGTGCGATCATCACCAATAATACCATGACTGAGATGGTGGCGATCAAGGCAAAGCCGGGCTGGGCTCCGCGTCTGACAACAGGATGAGAAGGGCTGATTGGCAGGTGTTGATAAACGGGATGAGTGTTCATGTGAAACAAGGAATGGCTGATGAAATAGCGAAGAGGGAGAGTCGATAAAAGGCGTTA
>JASJLI010000080.1:0-47062 GCA_037620805.1 Akkermansiaceae bacterium | reverse complement strand
AGCGCTGTTTTTGTTGTATCTGTAAGGGGTGTGGGCGTTTTTATTGGAAGGGGTTTCCAGTTTTCATGCGAGTGTATTCGGGCGTATTTGCCCTCGTTTGCATCGGGAAAGTGAGATAAATGTGAGACAGTTAGGTGCTTTTTTCAAGAGTGCCTGATGTGTGTTTTGACTGACCTGGGTGCGTGTCGGTGCTTTTGCACGGTCGGTGCATCCCTTCACATGTCTCTTCTGCTGTAAGCAAACTCCGGGCAGCAACCTGACGACTCTGCTACTCCCCGTAACGGTACATTTACCCATAGCAAATTCCTAGCAGTCAGCTAACGAGAAAAGTATCATCGAACGAATTTGCGCAGGAGATGCTATTCCTGCTGATCGGACTTGATCCACCAGTGGACAAGGAACGGTGCGTAGAATAATAATCCGGTAAAGCCCGAGATTAGTAATGCAGCAGTCACACCCATATGGTGGAACGCTGCGTAGTTTGGCAGGAAGAACGGTGACCCCATGCCCGCAGTAAAACCAAACCCAATTTTGTATGATAGCGATGCCCACTGTTCATCGCACATGATCGTGCCGAACGCGGATGCCAGCAGAACACCGATCACCATGTTACCGAGTATCTTCGGTAGTATCACTTGACCTCTCCTCTCATCCTGGCGCGATAGGCACGCTGGGTCTCTACCTTCTTCTCCCTGCGTTGAGTCTCCCCACGCTGTCCTAAATACCCACATGACATGGGGTAATGTATACCACGCTTGCCTTCACCTGTCGATGAAGCATATACGTATCAGTCATCAGAAAAAGCGTCGCCGCAGAGAGCTTTGTCCCCTGTTTGGGTGTCCATAGCCGGGAAGTGAACTGCGACGCGTCTACGGCTCTGCCCTCTCGCAAGAATGGCGTCTCAGAGTGATGATGGGTCACCTCCGCTGCATGACTCTATCCCACCCTGACTTGCTGAGTAGCCCCGCCTTATGCCATTTGCTCGCAAGCTGCCGCTGCCTGTCGCCGACCTTTCTCCGCCTATCCGTTCTCCCGCTGTTTGCGGGTTCACTCATGCCCTGTGCTAATTGCTAACACGGTCGCTTCTCTCCCTGTCGCACAACAGTGGTAATAGTTGAGGCTGCTTTCCCTCGGGAGCCCTTCCGACGATGTCGGCTCCTTCCCTCGGACGCACCAGGCATCTGTTCCAGCAGATCGGACTACCTCCCCGCTTCCACAATACCTTGCCTCAACCATTACCAGCGGTTGTGCTGAGTTATTAGTCTCGTTTCCCTCCACGCACGTTCCACGCCAGTCCGAGAAGAAGCGACTATAGTCGCTAAAACAAAAAAACGCCCACTCCCATGTATAGGACACACGGGAAGGACGCCTTGGTTTGAAATCAGTATATTCAGTTGGTCAGATCATCAAGCACAGGAAGCGGCTAGCTGTCGGTCTGCTGCGCTTTGTTCGACCTTTAGCGGCGTGACTTCCTCATCATAATAACTATACCGCCAAGTCCTAGAAGAAAAGCAGATGAAGGTTCTGGAACTGAACGGACGAGTGCACTTCCCCGTTGCGGATCTGCAGACGATTGTGCTGTCAAGTAACCATTGGAGGATGCGTAGTAGTTATCGGGATCAGATAGAGGGTCAGTCCCGAGCCGACGGCCAATCACAAAGACCTTTTGATTTGCCCCAGATAGGTCTCCTGACCCGCCTAAAGAGGAGTTTCCGGATGTTGTCCCTAATGCTTCTCCCAAAGCATCCAGTGCAGCATTCACTGGCTGTTCGCTGCCGTTTATATAGTTGGCCGGGACTCCAGCGGAAGAGAGAAGCGCTAGAAATTCGTCACCGGTTGCGAAACGCCAGCCCTCGAATTCCATTCCGCTACTAAGCTTCGTCGATACGTCGGCGTAGGATCGATTGGTGGTCACGGTCCAATCGAGCCAATCAAGGTTATTCACTGTGTCACGAGTAATCATGCCGTCACTTGGCGATAAATAGTCGAGGACAAGAATAGCTGCTTTGAGTGGAGCTATAGTCCAAGTTGTAGAGAGCGCGACTAACAAATACATTATAGCCATTGATCCGCGCATTGGATGGATTAGCGGTGTCCTAATATTTTCTTTTTTCATATTGTAGTTTTTATATCGCGTAGTGATCAAGCGCCAACTGCCTGAACGTCACAGACATCAAGGAAACTATGTGATTAAAGATTGTGAAGTTGAGCGTGGTTAGCGGTCGAATGCCGTATTCAGTTTGATCACATTATTCCCACTGATCATTGGATGCGGTAACGTTGTGCATTGGAGGAGGAGTCCCACTAGGCATTACCGCGGAAATACCACCAAGTAATACATACGAGGCAAGTGCCTTCTGTATACCTATAATGTCAGTGCCTTTCTTGAATTCATATGTAAGTGGTGAAGTCGATCCCGATAACCACATTCTTAATTCTGCATCCATATCAAATCGCCCAGCCGTCTCCACAGAAAACTGGGTAATAGATTTATATGGCACAGAGTGGTATTCGATTTTCTTCCCAGTAAGACCTTGTTTGTCAGCTAATATCAATCTGTGCTGTGTGAATATGAATAAATCTCTTACCACTTTGTAAGCTGCGGTGATCTGCTCGCCATTTACTAAAATCGGAGTGAATTCTGATTCTAGCTCTTCAGCATTAATTTCTGAAGCTGTTCCAAATAGTGCATTTACTAATCCCATGTGTTTGTATTTGGCTGTTTTATCGAATCTAAAGCTCAACTGCCGCTGCTAAACCAATGTAAATCTTGAACAACTGAAAGTTACCCAGTTAAAGAACTACGCATTAAACATATTACAGTTTCACGTTAGATGTCGAGAAGGAACCCTCATCAACTAGAATATTCTTTAAGATAGCGGTGTCGCATAGGCGCGATGTAAGTGGATTTGGAGTCCATATTCCCTTTTTCTTCTGCAACGTCTCAGAGCTTGCTCACGGCAGCGAAACAGGCACTGGTAGCGGCTCTGCATCCCTCCAATCCATCGCATCAAGTCCTGCCCTCATCAGCGACCTCGACGCGAGTGTGGATGGTATCGTTAAATCACGGGTTGCCAGCATTCCCCTCGTTCACGCTCTGCGAGGACCCATCAGTATGCTTGCTGGATAAGCTCAACTTGTTACTGCTAGGAATTTGCTTTTTGAGTGAGATGTTCGGAGGGGCTTTCATGGGGTGATAAGGGGGTTACAAAGCAAAATATGCCAATCAGACCCGGATAAATCCTGCCCAAAAATAGGGGCGGAATTTCCCTGAAAATAGTTGATTTTCTATTTAACAGGTGGTGCTGGGGGGGGGATGCGTGCCAGCTTACGGATTAATCTTGGTTGTCTCCTCGATGGGACAGGATCGGCTAGTTCGCTAATAACTAACAAAAATACAACCAAACCCAAGTAACTACATTATGAAAATGAACCAACAAATGAAAACACTCCTTCCTCTCGCGGCTTTTGCTGGGCTGGTGGTCAGTGCAAATGCGGCGCTAGTCATTAGAACGGGAACGCTCGTAGCCAGCTTCATATTTGGCGACAGGGACAGTACGAATTCAACAGGCGATTATACGGTGAATACAACGGCGGGAGCTGGCGTGCTACATGCCGACGGCCTTTACATGACCGGTCAGTCAGGAGATTGGGTAGAGAATCTGGCAGGTAGCGGTAGCACTGGTCCAATCAGTGCCGGAGACAATCAATCAGGGCGTGTCATTACGTTTGCCTACGCCACCGGGGGAGAGACTGCTCAGCACAACAATCAGGCTGCGAATACAGGTCCGCGTAATTCATTCTGGCGTATGGGTGCTCCAAGGAGTGAGACAGCGGTTCCGTTTACCATTTCCGGGTTGAATGACAGCAGTATCTACGACTTGATCTTCTACTCCGGTGGAGAACTACAAGGCGCGACAGGACGCAACGCTTTAACCACCATTGGTGGATCGACGCCTGCACCTGATTTGGATGGCGACGCCAACTTTTTCGGAGTTTCGCCCACTGGCGGAGTCATCAGCGGAATTTGGCCCCCCATTGGGTCGAATTCATACTGCCGAGTTAGAGCTGAGTTGCGTTGTTGTAATCTCTAGGATGAGATTTCTTAATATAAGAGTAATATAAAGATAGGCGTCAAGAATGGAATTGGCACGTTGTTTGAACGGGTTATAGGATGGGCGGAAATCATCCGGTGTTAGCCATGTCATATTATCCATGAACTTCCCCTTGCGCGTTGCCCCTTCATGCGTAGGGTCGTCTCATGTCTTTACCTGATTATTTGCAAACAGAGATTTTAAATGACCCCAATAAGCGTGAGTTTGGTGCCTTTAGTTTGGCTCGTTTGTTAAGCACCGTATTTGAGCCGACCGATGGATGTAGGATTTGTATTCTGACCGACTTTGACGACCCTGCCACGATGATGAAAGGCCATGCCTATCTCGAAGCGGATGGTTTTCCTGTGCAGAAAAACGCGCACAAGCATTTCTATCAGGCACTCCACGGTGGTGTGATGGAGGAGTTGGACATGAATGGTGGTGAGATGTTTGCCTACTACTGCACCAATGGTTCCAATCTTGATATGCAGGATCCATGTTGGGATGCGGATGGTAAACAGCTTTCGCTGGAGGGGGACATTTATACCAATTATGACATTATCCTCTGTATCACCGATTGGAGTGCTACGGCCCCACTGACAGAGAAGTGTAAGGAGTATGGTTTCCGCGGAGCTACATTGCACGGCGTCAACGATGTGATTCTGAACTCAGGCCTTGCTGTAAGTTATGATGAAGTATCGGCGGATGCCGAACTGATGCGGTTGGCAATGAATCATGCCGATGAGGTGGAAGTCGATTTCACGCTAGAGGATGGCACGGTTCTAACAGCATGGCTCGGTCTTGGTGCGCAGGAGGCTCAGAAAAGTCACGGGCTTTGCAAGGGCACTGCTCCGGATGTGGCCAACTTACCTGCCGGTGAAGTTTATTTTGTCCCCGCGGATGCACGCGGTCAGTTTCCCATGAAGTATGAGGATGGAACTCTCGGAGTGCTGGAGGTGGTAGATAGAAGTATCATCAGCTCAACCTTAATTGAGGGGAATCAGGCGACGATTGATGAGCACAATCAAAGCCTCGCTGACGATCCCATGACGGGTACTCTCGGAGAACTTGGATTTGGCACTCAGGTCCTGCCTGTTTCTTACTCGGATATTCAGGACGAGAAAATTCTAGGCACCTGTCACTTGGCAACGGGTCGTGACGATCATTTAGGTGGTGATATTATTCCCGGCATGTTCAAGAAGCATGAGAACAGCACCCACGACGATATCTTGTTTGCTCCGCATAAGACGCCCAATTTTAATATTTCCGAAGTGCGTATGAAGCGAGGTGCTCAGCAGGAGGTGATCATTCAGAACTTCATGCCGTCTGAGTTTATCCTCAATGCCCTCAAACGATAAGGCATTGAATTGTAAGACGAAAACCAGTATTCTGGTCGCTTATCCCCACACAGTTATGAAATATGCTCCCTACCTTCTGACCCTGGCCCTATCGTTGATCTCACCAAGTTTTGCCGCTCCTGTAACCGTTGACGATGCCGCGATTATCAAATCTTTGTCAAAAGGTGTTGGTTCCTTAGTTGACGGGGGGAAGGCCGTTTCCTCTAAAAAACTAGAACATCAACTCGAACAGAAAAAATGCAAAGTAGAGCTTCAGAAAGCGGCTACCAAGTCGCTGGAAAATCTCTACGACCAATGTTCCGACAGCGTAGTCGCCATTGCCTCGGTCTATAAATGTGGCAAATGCGACAAATGGCATAACTCCGGAGCTGCGACCGCTTGGGTCTTATCGGCCGACGGAGTCATGGTGACCAATTATCACGTATTTAACGGCAAGGACGTTGCCGGTTTTGGAGTTAGAACTCGAGATGGGAAAGTGGCACCCGTGGTTGAAATCCTCGCTGGAAGCAAGCGCGATGACGTAGCTATTTTTAAGGTGGCCGGATCGGGTTTTAAACCTTTATCACTTGGCCCCGATGCCAATGTGGGCAGTGACCTGCACATCATCGCTCACCCGGATTCGAGGTTTTACACCTACACAGCAGGTAAGGTGTCTCGTTATTATCGTAAGCGCGTTCCCAAGGGTGACGGCCCGTCTATTATGGCGGTGACCGCTGAGTTTGCCCGTGGATCAAGCGGTGGTCCGGTGATGGATTCGGCTGGAAATGTCGTTGGTATGGTCGCCAGCACTCAGAGTATTTATTACCCACCGAAAAAGAAAACCGACAAAAAAGGCCCGTTCCAGATGGTGATCCGGAACTGCGTGCCGGTCAGCGCGATTAGGGCTCTAGTTGATAGCGAGTAAGCCGGCGGTGTGACGAGGGTGAAATAAAGCGGGAATAATAATCCGTTTATGTCATCTTACGCTACATAATGTCCGAGTTTGAAGAATTAGTAGATGCTCACTACAAGCCGCTCTATCTCTTTGCCTATTCATTGGCGAAGAATCCCGATGGTGCGGCGGACTTGGTGCAGCAAACCTTTTGCATATGGGCGCAGAAGGGCCACCAGTTGAAAGATAGGAGCAAGGCGAAGACCTGGCTCTTTACAACTCTGTTTCGTGAACACCTCGCCTTATCGCGACGACAGAAGCGGTATTCCGACAGTGATATCGACGAAATCGAATACCAGTTACCCCCCCATGAGGAAGACAGTGGCAGGGGGCTCGATGGAAAACGTGCCGTGCACCTGCTTGGTCAGCTCGACGAGAACTTCAGCGCTCCGCTTACTCTTTTTTATATTCAACAACACAGCTACAAAGAGATCGCTGAGATTCTCGATGTGCCGATCGGAACTGTGATGTCACGCATCTCCCGGGGTAAACAGCAACTGCGTAAAAAGATGCTCGCAGAACCTTCCACCGCCCCTCAGAAAGTCATTCAACTTAACCTGGAAACTCTTGAGAACCATGGATAAGGAACAAGCCAAATTTATTTTACAAAGCTTCCGCCCTGATGGAGCCGATGCCGCTGATACTGACTTTGCCGAAGCTCTACAGCTAGCTGTAGAGAATCGTGAGCTAGGTGAATGGCTCGCCGATGAGCGAGCTACCGATGCCGCCTTTGCCTCCGCCTTATGTGAGGTGGAAATCCCCGAGGAATTAAGACAGCATATTCTTGCCGTGATGCGTGGAGAAAAACCCACTGACCCCGAGATGGATGCGGCCATGGATAACATCCTTTTTGATGCGATGGGAGACGTGCAGCCGTCTGCAGGTTTACGTGAGCAAATTCTCGCTGCTATGGAGGTAGAGAACTCGCATGAAGCTCCCTCTAATGCTATCACCCCTGATGCCACCCAAGCGGGTTGGTTTGCTGGTTGGGCTGGTTGGAAAAAGTTGGCTGCCGTTGCTGCCGCGGTAGTGCTTGGCACCTTTGTTGCATTTCAAATGACATCCACGAATCCGGTAGATGATCGGATTACTTCTCATGACGTCCAGCAGCACGCTGGAAAATTACTGAATGCGAGTTTCGAACTGGATGTTAAAGGGCCTAATCCCGAAAGCATCAACACCTGGTTGGTCAGTCATGAATTACCTAGTCTATCGGGTTTGCCTGAGAGCCTTCAGAATGTGAAGAAGCTTGGCTGCAAGGAGATCAAGCTTCCTGGCGACAAAAAAGCATCCTTAGTGTGTTTCCGTGAAGATGATGGTGGAACCGTGCACGTGATTATCGTTAAAAATGACTACATCGAGGATCGTAATTTACCGACCTTGTCTGAGGTCAAGAAAGGCGACTGCTATCACTGTCCAAAGACGAAGTGGAATATCGCCCGCTGGCAGGACGGCGAAAACACATTCATCATGCTTGCTAAAAAAGACGCTTCGGCAAAGAATGAGTTACTGAAATATTTCTAACATCGAGTAATATAGATCCAGATGAAGACCGAATTTGCTGTCAAAGACAGATACGCTGCCGCCGCCGAGAAACAAGAAGCCGCCTTGTGTTGCCCTGTTGATTACAACCCAGAATACCTTAAGGTAATACCTAAGGAGGTGATCGAAAAGGACTACGGCTGCGGTGATCCCTCACTGTGGGTGAAGGCCGGCGATACGGTTCTTGATCTAGGTAGTGGAACGGGGAAAATCTGTTTCATTGCCAGCCAAGTCGTGGGTGCAGAAGGTAAGGTGATCGGTGTGGATATGACCGATGCCATGCTCGAAGTCGCGGAACGTAATGCGCCTGTGATTGCTGATGAAATTGGTTACGCCAACGTCGAATTTAAGAAAGGTCGCATCCAGGATCTAGCCCTCGATCTGAATCTGCTGGAACACGAACTAAAAGCCAATCCTATCACAGACGCCAATAGTTGGTTGGAGATGGAAGCGGTTTCAGAAAAACTTCGTCGTGAGCAGACCATGATCCCTGACCACTCTGTTGATGTGGTGGTTTCTAACTGCGTTCTAAATCTGGTCGAACCTCAACTCAAGCCGCAGTTGTTTCAAGAGCTTTTTCGAGTGCTCAAGGAAGGTGGTCGTGCCGTGATCTCAGATATTGTTGCCGATGAAGAGGTGCCTGAGCATTTGCAGGAGAACGATGATTTATGGAGCGGATGTATTTCGGGATCCTTGACCGAGGAGGCGTTTATTCGAGCCTTTGAGGATGCCGGTTTTTACGGTGTAGAATTTGTCAAATTTGAGACTGAGCCGTGGCAGGTCGTTGAAGGGATAGAATTTCGATCCGTGACAGTGCGTGCGTGGAAACCTGCAGCAGGTCCATGTCTCGAGCGCAATCAGGCCGTGATTTACCGGGGGCCATTCAAAAAGGTTCTCGATGATGATGGTCATGCTCTTGAACGAGGTAAAAGATACGCCGTTTGTGAGAAAACGTTCCAGCTTTACCAGAGTGAGGCGTATCGTGAATATTTCGAATTTATCGAGCCTGTTAACGAGATTCCATTCGATCAGGCTAAGGTGTTTGATGTCTGCGAAGGTGATCGACTACGGTTACCACGTGAAACCAAAGGTGAAAAATATAGCCTAACAACTGAAAGCTCTTCTTGCTGCGAAGGCGATAGTTGTTGTTAACTGCATCGTCCTGATTTTTAGGTGATCTTCCCCCGCGCGTTCCAATGAGCCCATCAAAAGCGCGCGTTTTCTCAGGCTTGAGTTCGATGGTCCCGTCAAGGAAGGCCCAATTTCTCTCAGCATTCGTGAAATCGATGTGGAATAAAAAAATACAACCCAGTTTTCTAGGGTTTCTACGTTAGGGGGTGGATATGGAATCTTTGTCCATGTAAATGATTTAGGCCTGTGAACAATCGCGTATTTTTAGCTATCAAGTGGCCATTTACGCGCTGAGTGGCCATAGCGCAGGATTCAAGGCATCCTGAGTGAAGAAAACCTGAAATAGCATCAGGTAACGACTTGACACATCGTCGAAATAATGCAATTTCCCTGTCCCGCCGCGCCGGAAACGTGGTGGCAGCAACCTAAACTAATCATGAAAACAGATTTTCATCCCGAGTATCACCCAGTTGCCTTCCAGGACATGACTACTGGCACGCGTTTTGTTACGCGTTCCACCGCCAAGTCCGCTAAGGTTGAGCAAATCGACGGCGTTGACCACTTCATCATCTCGATGGGTGTCACCTCCGATTCACACCCTTTCTACACAGGCTCTAAGATGTTTGTGGATACCGAGGGTCGTATCGACAAGTTCGAGAAGCGTTTCGGTGCAGTGCGCCGCGCTGGCAAGCCAAAGCTCAAAGCTTAATCGCTGAGTTCAACTTGCCCTGTCTGGAAATTATCCAGACTTTTCAAAAACCTTCCTGTGTGATGCAGGGAGGTTTTTTTGCGCCCACTACTTCTCTAGGCGCACTTTGATCTCAACCCATCGCCCGCCTAGGCCCTTGACGAATTTTGGGTAATATCACAAGAAAACTGAGTCCTATCAGATTTTACAATTTGGTATTTGGAATTTAAGGCTTAAAAATACATACTGTTCGTATGACCTCACGAGAAGCCCTCATTGCCCTCAACATGCTGCCTAAAATCGGGCCTGTGCGTGTGCGCAGGCTGATGGATCACTTTGGTAGTGCGCAGGCTATTTTGCAAAAGGATGCGCGTAGCTTGATGGCGGTTCAGGGAATTGGGACGGAAACGGCGGAAATCATCCGTGGTTGGGAGAGTAGTATCGATCTGGCAGAGGAGTTAAAACAGGTCCGTGATAGGGCTCTCTCTATCGTAACCCTTGAGGATGAAGCCTACCCTGACGCTCTCAAACAGAGCTACGACCCACCATTGGTGCTTTATGTTTGGGGTGAACTGAAGGAAATCGACAGGCATGCCTTAGCGATCGTGGGCTCTCGGAAGACCTCGCATTACGGTATTCAGACGGCGCGGCAGTTTGCTTTTCAACTGGCGAGTAGCGGATTTACGATCGTGTCTGGGCTCGCTCGGGGCATTGATACCCACGCTCACGAAGGTGCCATCGCTGCGAAAGGTCGCACGATCGCCGTGATTGGATCGGGGCTTGGGCAGGTCTACCCACCCGAAAATATGGCTCTCGCAGAGAAAATTGCCTCGGGGCACGGTGCTGTCGTTTCCGAATTTTCTCTCAACACAACACCGAGCAAAAAAACTTTTCCTATGCGCAACAGAATCGTCGCCGCATGGTCGCAGGGCGTCGTTGTGGTCGAATGCCCAGAGTGGTCGGGAGCGCGTATTACCGCCAATCTTGCTGGAGAGTTAGGGCGGCCCATTTTTGCCGTGCCGGGGCAGATTGATCGTCCCACGTCAGCCGGTTGCAATTCTTTGATCCGTGAAGGAGCCACCTTGGTGACTGGTGGTCAGGACATTCTCGATGACATATCCGTCCTGCCTCTGATGGATTCATTTGCTATTGGTGGGGGTGGTGGAGATGGTGTGGCTATGGCGATCAGACCTGAGCTTGATGGCACGGAATTAAGTATTTATAGAGCACTCGATGGGGAGACCTTACGAATCGACGAAATTCTCGCAGTCACCGCCATTTCACTTCCCGAGGTGAACTCAACCCTTCTAAAGCTTGAGATACAGGGCTTGGTGCAACAATTACCAGGTGGCCGTTTCTCCCAAAAACAGACGGGGTTGATCTAGTTTTTTACGAACAATTAAAAATTGGCACGATGCTTGCTTGCCATGAGGTGAACAAACCATAGACTACCAACTACCGACCATCATGAAAAAAATCGAAGCCATCATTAAACCCTTCAAACTTGAAGAGGTCAAGGAAGCCCTCGCCGAAGTAGGCGTTCAGGGAATGACTGTTACTGAAGTCAAAGGATTCGGCCGCCAAAAAGGCCATACTGAAATCTACCGCGGAAGTGAATACACCGTTGATTTCCTACCCAAGGTGAAACTTGAGATCATCGTTGACGATGAAGATTCAGGCACCGTGGCCGAGGCCATCGTCAAGAGCGCCAACACCGGCAAAATCGGTGACGGTAAGGTCTTTATCTCTCCTGTTGAAGAAGCTATCCGTATCCGTACCGGCGAGACCGGTTCTGATGCTGTGGCAGTCAACTAGTGTTCCCACTTTAATGGGGGACGCCTAGCTACCATCATAACATAAGAACTCTTTAAATAGCGCTCGGGCAAAGATCTTCTTTTGCCCGTGGCGCTATTTTTTTAATGCTGCACCCACGATGATATCGATCGACCCCGTCAACATTCACTTTCATATTCCCGCCACTGATCCTCTAGGAAAGGAGGAGGTGTTGGGGAAGTTGCGTTTTCTCCCTGATCACGTTGGCTTGAGTTGGCGAATGAAGGGCAGTGTTTTTCAAGGCGGCAAAGGGAATCTGACCACGATCGATCTGCCTTACGGGGAAATTGATCACGTTGAGATCGTTAAAAAGTGGTTCAAAATAAGGCGGATCATTCTTCGGATTTCCAGTCCTGAGCTGGTTAAGGACATCCCCGGCGTGGATATGGGGAAGATGATTCTCCATATCGATGAACGGTCACGTGATGAGGCAAAAAAGCTAACGGGCTTGATCGATTTCAAACGCTCTATGTTCATCCTCGATGACCATGAAAAACGGCTGAAGTCGATGAGGGAAGATTAGAGCTAATAATGGATGCGAACGGTTTTTATTCCTCATCCACTGTTTCGTCCCGCTGATAGATGGGGAGTTGACGATAGGGGACAGTGAAGGCGAGCACCATCATCGAGGTGCCGTAGACGTTACCTGCTTTGCGGCTTTGCCATGAACCGTCGTCCTTTTGTTTGGGGAGATAGTTATTATACATCCATGCGGCGTATTGCTCCCAGTATTTACCCCCTAACTGGAACATGCCTTGGGCATTGTAGTAGTTTCCATAGATTTCAAATGATTGACTTGTTAGGGATGGGTAAGTTTTAAGAATGAAATCGCCAGCTTTGAGGGTGGATGGTTTACCGTGCTCTCCACAGAGTTCGAGACAGAGGAGTCCCATTCCAGTTAGGGTTATTTTGTGATCATCAGTTCCGGTGTAGCCGAAGGTACCTGTCTTTTTGTTATGGTGACGATAGAGGTAGGCGACGGCGTCTGCAATCGCTTTGTCAGATACGGCGGCACCATTGAGTTTGGCTGATCTGAGCGCCATCAGAGCCCAGCCGCTACAGGAGGTATCACTAGAGTTTGATCCTGCGTGATAGCGCCAGCCACCTTGGTTACGTTCACTCTTTTTAACCTTCTGAGCTTGGAGGATAAGTTTGAGTGCCTTGGGTAGCGCTTCGGCGATTTTTTTCTGTCGGCTAGGGTCAACCATGCCGGAAACTTCGGATAGAAAGAGGCTGGCAATGCAGTGAGCATACATGGGGCCTGATCCGGCATTACCGGCTTCAAACACACCGCTTGATTTCTGGTGATCGAGTATGAAGTCGATACTGCGATTGATATTCTCCGCGAAGGGGCCCTCTGTGGGGAGGTGTCCTTTGGAAAGGAATGCCATGCCGGCGAGGGCAGGGATGCCTGTGGAGTCGCCAAAGCGATCGGGGTATGATCCGTTTTCGTTCTGAACCTGTGCGAGGTAGTTGAGACCTTTTTCTATGCTCGGGTCGACCTTACTCTGAAACTTGGAAAAAACGGTCTTGGGCGTTTCCTGCGCAAAGGAGGTGAGGGGGGTGATCAAGGCCGCGGATGCAATGACAGAGTATTTGATAAAGCTGCCTAACATGTTAACGGTTCCCCCTTCCAGACTTTCCTGAGCTTCCCTCTCGGGAGACCTCTTCGAAATATTTCTTAACGAGATTGCGGTAGTCTTCCGGAATGCCGGATGCTTCGTTGCCTGCGACGTCTGAACGCATCATTTCCTTTAGCTTTTCCCAGTCCTTGAGTGAAACACCGAGCTTGGCTAGTTCGGGTGGTACTCCGGGGTCGGGTGTAGGTAGGCGTGGACCGTCATCTGGTTTGTCACTTTCTCCGGGTGTGGGTGGTTTTGGTGGTCCGGGTTCTCCTTTACCTTTCGGCCCAGGCTTCTGACCGCTCTGCATGCTTTGCATCGCTTGCTCCGCGAGTTGGCTAAGGGCTTCGGCAGCTTCTTTGGATGCTTGGGCGGCCTCGGCTGGAGAATCAGCTTGGGCGGCTTCGGCTGCTTTTTGGAATGCCTCGGCGAGCTCTTTGCCATCGGCGGGGGCTTGGTTGTCCTGCGCTGGCTGTTGTGCTGCCTTGGCGGCTTCTTGTGCCGCTTTGGCATCGAGGTTCTTGGCTTCGGCTTCGAGAGCGTCAGCGGCTTTGTCAAGAGCCTCGGCGGCCTTGTCGTTACGATCAGCTGCGGCTTCCTGATTACCTTGTTCAGCTTGTTCGGCTGCTGCCTGGGCGTGGTCGTCGGCTTGGTTAGCTGCTTGTTCGGCTTGCGCCATTTCACCGGATTTTCCTTCGATCTCAGGTATGGCTTCGATGTCATCGGCGAGTTCCTTGGCGGCTTCGGCTTGAAGTTCTTGGAGCGCTTCCAGTGCCTTGTCTGTGTCGCCTTCGGCAAGAGCCTCGAGAGCTTCCGCAACTTTTTCCTGACGTTCTGCTAGGTCTTGAAGCTCAGGATCGGCTTTATCTCCTTCTTCTCCTTGGTCGGGTTTTGCTTGGTCACCTTGATCTGGCTTTTCACCTTGGTCTGGCTTCTCACCTTGGTCTTTTTTCTCTGCCTGATCGGGTTGCTCTCCTTCGTTAGCCTTTTCCTCTACGCCGTCTTTAGCTTCGGGTTTGGCGAGTTCTTCAAGTTTCTCAGCAGCTTCGCGTGCGGCCTCGGCGGCTTTCTCCGGCTGGTCTTTACGAATTTCGTCGAGAGCTTTTTTTGCTTCAGCTACGGCTTCGGGTAATTCGTCGGCGCGGTCTTCGCGTTCTTGTTGAGCTTCGTCGAGCTGCTCTTTGGCTTCTTCGAGTAAACCTTCCTGCTCTTTTTCAATTTGCTGGCGGATGTCTTCTTCTAGCTTTTCCTTGGCTTTTTCTTGGTCAGCTTGCTGATCTGGCTGATCTTTATCCTGATCCTGATCCTGAGGTTTGTTTTTATCCTGTTCCTGAGCCTGACGGGCGAGGTCTTCGAGTTCCTCTTGTTTTTTGCTCAGATCGCGTGCTTCCTCGGCAAGCTCACGAGCTTTTTCTGCCTGTTGTTTTGCTACCTCGGCTTTGGCTTCTGGGCGCTCGTTGACTTCTTTACGGAGCTCTTCTTGAACTTCGCGTTGCTTCTGCTTCCAGTCCTCTTCAGCTTTCTGCCGGTTTTGTTCTTCAGCCTGCTTTTCAGCCTGACGTGCAAGGTCTTTTTCTTTTTGGGCTAGATCATTGAGCTTGGCGATGTCTTCAACTTTTTGGCGGTCCTTTTCGATTTCCTGCCGCATTTTCTCGATTTCTTCGAGTGCCTCATCAGCGGCCTTACGTGCCTCATCGAGTTGTTTTTGTTTTTCCTCGGGAGTGTCTTGAAGTGGAGCTGTCTCTAGTTTTTCACGTGCCTCTTTGGCTTTCTCGGCAGCTTTTTCAGCCTTGTCTGCCTTAGGGGCATGAACGGTATTTTCCATTCGCTCGGCGAGTTCCTCGAGAGCTTTTTCGGCTTTGGCGAGTTGTTCGCGTGCTTCTTCGAGTTGTTTCTGGGCTTGTTTGGGAAGCTCTTCCTTTTTGATGTTTTCGCGATTGGCGTCCATCTTTTGCTTGGCCTCTCGGATGTCTTTGGCGGCATCCTCGGCTGTTTCACGAATATCCGATTCTTGGGCGCGAAGTTCTTGTCGGACCAAGGACTGGGCGGAACGGGAAATTTTTAGGACGATGGTTTCTGATTCACCGATGTTGGCGCCGCCGAACTTGTCGGGGCGGTTATCCTTGATACGGAGTTTAAGCTGGATTTCCCGAGCCTTAGGGTGCTCTTCGATCAGGGCTCCGATAGAAACAAGGATCTCACCATTCCATAGTGGCTTCTTAGATTTTTTTGCTCTGAGGGGGAGGACCTGCGGCATGGGGGCGACTTGTTTGCCGTTGACTTGAATAAGGAGTTCAGCCGACTGAAGGCCCACCTCTTCGTGGACTAGATAGGTGATGGTGAACTGGTCGTTGGGTTTGACCTTAAGCTCGCGTTTGACGGGTGTTAGGATGCTTACCACTGGCGCTTCATCGGGCAGGGCCTTGATCGGGAAACGTGCTGCTTGTATCTCACGGTCGAGGCGGTGTTTGAGGACGATGGTTGCCACGCCTGAGTGTTTGGTGTCCATCGGGAAATCGATTGAAACACGACCACCGGTAGCGCTACCTTCTATTTTTACAGGTCCGGCCTCTTTGCCGTCGATGAGGAATGTTCCTGATTCCACAGGGGTGTTTGGCGTTCCGTTTAATCGAATTTGGGTTCCTACGATGGCTTGGATTCCCTTGGGGCTGAGCTCTCGTTTGGCACGGGCCCAGCCGGTGTAGCTTGGGTAGTCGTAGTTAGCATCTAGGCGAGCTAACCTTGGTTTTGGCCAGACGGTGACTTTGAAAGCATCACTCTCGTTTCTTCCCGCTGTTACCCGATAGTTAAAGCTTTCGCGTGCTGTGGCGAGTTGGTAGACAGCAACATGTTTGCCGTCCTCCTTGGCTGAGAAGTGAAGCCGTTCCTGGGTGACATCACCATTTCCCTTGGTGGTTTCCAGCGTAAGGATGTCGTTTTCAGATCCTTGATAGAGGACTTTGATTTCGATTTTGTCGTCTTCAAGCACTTCAAGATCACCTGGGAGAACATCAAAGGCGATGGCTCCAGCATTGCCGACTTGAGAAAATGGAGCGACGGCACGTACGAGCAGTCGACTGATCTGTTCGGGCCAGATTGCGAAGAGCAAAACAAAAGTGGTCACTAGGCCTGCGGCTGGCCAGAGCCACGCGCGAACTTTTTTAGAGCGAACTTCGACCACTGGGTTGAGGTCTTTAACATCAAGTTCGGCTTCGTGGATGAGTTCTTCCAGAAGGCTTTCGGAAGTGCCTGAATTTGATGTTCCTACAAGTTCCAAGGATGTACTGATTCGTTCTTGGATTTCCGGATGCTTGACTTCAAGCCAACGTGCCACCTGGAGGAGTTCGATTTTTCGATTCAGTGGTTTGAGGAAGAGTCGCCAGAATGAACCAAAGGTTACGGCCACAAGAACAAAGAACAAACCCCATCTGACAGGGGTGGAGAGCGGGGCGAAAAAGTAGTCAGCTCCCATGATCACCAGCACCGAGGCCAGTGTCAGGGTGAGCACTCCGAGCATACCTCTGAAAAACTGCAGACGTCTCACCCGTCGGAGGACCGCCTGGAGGCGTTCCGTGATTTGGCTGGGTAGTTTGTCGTTCATTTTATGAGTGGGGTTGGGAGTTGATGGGGGCAATAGAGGACTACGGCAATCCGGCTCCTCTTCTTACCATCCATTCGGCGGTAAGGACGGCGAGGAGGATGATCAGGAGCAACCAATGATCCCATAGAGTAGTCTCTCGTAACTCTTCCCGGGTTTCATCACCAGTTAAAAACAAGGAAGCGAGTGAGGAAGTTTGGTTTGGTTCGATCACGCGACCACCGGAAAGCTCGGCGATTGTTTCGAGTAGTGGGCGGTTAAGGGTGGTCTCGGAGAGCTCCACAGGGCTCTTGGCCCCGATCACGCGGATGCCTGTTTTTATCGATGCGTCCGAGCCTCCAAGGAGTGTGTCCACTTCGGCACCTTGGAGGGTGATTTCGTAGTTTCCTTGCTGAGCAAAGGGGCCGGCGAGGGCTCGGTGCAAGCCATTGGAACCGGTCATGTATTTCATCGGGACAGAGGCAATTTGTTTGCCGTTGAGATGGATTAGGGCGTGTAGGCTGGGGTCTTTAACGGGGAGTAGATTTTTGTCTCTCAGTCTGGCTGTGATCTCGACACGGTCATCTGCCGAGTAAGTGAGTTGGTCGGTTCCGAGTCGGACACCTGCTGTGCCTGAACGGAGGTTGGGTCCAGCACCCCAGCGAACGAGTTGTCCCCAGAGTCGATGGTGGTGCACGTCGCCGACTCCTTCACGAAGCCTCCATGTCCTGTCCGTTAGCAGCATGGCTACTTTGCCATTGCCGACTTGTTGAGCCACAAGAAGCGCGTTCTTTTGTTCTTCCTGTTTACGTTTGGTCAAAGCTTCCAAAGCGCTACCCAGTTCATCGGCGGAGCGGGGTGCTGCTGGTGCTTTTTCTGATCCTGATTTCGCCATTAACAGAACCTCGGCACCTTCCTTGACGCCTGTGATCGGGTGACGCCAGCGCATGACGGGGAAACCTGACCAGAGGCGGGCATTTTCGATCCGGCTATCCGACTGAGCGGTAACGGGGTGAGCCCTGCCTTCGGATGTGAGAGCCATTTTAAAGCCCTTCTCTCCTGAGCCAAAGTAATTTCGGTCCGTGAGATCATATTCGACAGGGAGTAGGCCCTCTAACACCGGGTTGCGATGGGCGTGTGGCATCCAGCGGGGGCCAGCCACAGTGACTAAAAGGGAACCTCGATCCTGCACGCAGCTTTTTAGGATTTTCCAATGATCTGCTGTCAGTGAGTCTGGTGCGATGTCGCCGAGTATGATGACGTCAAACTTTCTCCACTCATCTTCTGAGACAGGGAGTTTGGTCGCTCTGGCTTCGCCGAATGGACGGGCGGCGGAAGCTGCGATGGGTTCATCCTTCTGGCCCTCAATACGGTCGGGGTTGAGTAGGACGTATTGGAGATGGATTGATTTATCGCGACCGTAAAAGAGATTGCGTAAATAGCGGAATTCCCATCGGGCGTGGGAGTCGATGATCAGAACGTTGGTACGGGCATCGGTAACGGCAGTTTCAAACGACCAGCTGTTATTGTTTTTAAAACGTTCACCGTCTATAGGGCTCATTTCCAGACGGTAGCCAGTGACACCACCTTTTTCCGGAGTGTGGCGGAACTTGACGTCTTCTCGGTGTCTGTCTTGGGCGATGGAGATAGTTTGTTCTTCGAGAACGGTGTCGCCTTGGAGCAATTTGACCTTGGCTTGTTTACCACGATAGCCATCAAACTTTAATCGCGCGGACACTTTGATGCGGTCGCCTAGATAGACGGCATCGGGTGATAGCACCGAAAGAATGGCCGCGTCCCTTGGCGGGGCATCGCTACCTAGGGCAATGGCTGCGATCGGGGCGTCTAGAATTCCAAAGCGCCTAGCAACATCCTCAACTCTGCCGGGGCGGTTGTGGCGACCGTCACTTAGTAGCACAACGCCACCTAGGTTATCGGCAGGGATTTGTTCGAGTACCGTAGAGAGTGCTCCTGCTAGATCGGTGGCTTGATCCCATCCATCGTTGGCTGCCTGATTTGCAGAGAGAACTTTACGGGCAGCACGGAGTGTGCGGACGTTGACCTTACCGTCGAGCTCTTTGAGTAAACCGCTTTCATCAAGGGCGCGTTGACCAATTTCCTGTCGGGTCGTGGAGGAGCCATCGTCTTTTAGATGCATGGATGCCGAGTCATCGATCAGGACGACAACTTCACGCACTATTTCTCGTTCGACCTTGCGGCTCCAAACGGGTTGTAAAAGCATCCAGAGCAGCCCCAATAAAGCAGTAAGTCGTAGAGCTAATAACCAGCGTCCTTTACGTGGGACTACAGCACTGCGTTCATAACGATAGAGCCAAACGATGAGTTCTGCAGCGAGTGCTCCGGTGGCGGCCACCGACATGATCGACCAGCTGGTGCCATACTGTAATACTCGTCCGAGTAGCCAGAACAGCCCCCAGAGGGCGAGGGAAATTGCAACCAAACGAATGGCGCTATGGAACAAAACTTTGGTCATTTTTCCGTCTCCTTCATCCGGTTAAGTTGATCCATGAATCCCTTGTTAGGGTCGCCACGATGTTCAAAATCAATACTGACATCTTCACCTGCACGGCGGGATTTTGAGATCCAGCGGGCGAGTGCGATTTCTAAGATAAGTAGGAAGAAGGCTGCTACGGCGAGTAATTTCCAGAGTTCTTCACCGAAGCCTTTGCCGTTTAAAACCGCGAGCACATCTTCGCGGTTTCTCACTTCAACCACATCGATGTGTTTTTCGATCAGTGCTCGGTCATCTTCGGTGAGGGTTTCGAGTCGGCTCTCAGCAACGTCGCGGCTGACAACCATCGGGATCATACTACCGGCTTCGCCACCCATGTTTTCTGATGCTGCTTGTGGGACCTTGAGTTGGTAAATTCCTGGGATGGCTGCTCCATCAATCTTGAGCATCCTTCCTCGGCGCCCAGCGGCGAGGTGGGCGTTGCGGGTGACCCCGAGTGGGTCGATGACTTCGGTTTTTTCGAGAACGAGTTCAGCGCCACTTGCGTCATCGACGGGAGGGAATAGGAATGAGGATGGGACGATGGATGATTTGCCTCCTGGAGGTGTCCACGAGAGGGAGGCAAAGGCTAAACCTGTATCTTCCCAATAAGTCACCTTGATGCTGACGGCTTTGCCTTCTTCAAGTTCGATACTTCCCGTTGTGTTGGACGTTGTATCGGCTTTGATAATTGTTTTTCCATCGATTTCAACTTCCATTCGATCGTCGACGGTTGCGTTGAACTCGTATGTTCCGGAAGCGGGTGGGAGTAATCGGCCTGTCCACTGGACGACAAAACGATCGGCTGACATTTTACTAACAGGTGCTCCCTCTTTCCAGTCGAAATCAACTGCGGGGTCCATGCGGGTCATCACGGCTTGTGTGCCTGGTTTTGAACCGCGAAAATACTCACCTCGGAGTCCGCCGCCTCCGGGGAGGTAGAGTGTAGGGCTCCAGCTGGCCTTGACGTTGAGATCGACACCACCAGAACCTGCAAGCCATGTGACCATCTCGTGGATGAAGGGGACAAAAGATCTTTTCGCTGGGAGGTTACCACTACGACTATCAAAGCCGCAAGTAGCCAGAGCCACTCGGCCTTGTCCGTAGGGTTTGGCTGTGATAAATGGTTCACCGTTGGCGTAGCGGGCTACGACGTATCGGGCGGATTTTTCTTCGTCAACTTCTCTGAAAATTGTGATTAAAGAATCACCGAGGTCGCTTTTTTTCTCATCCGAAAACAGGCTGAGCATCGAGTGGTCGAAGGTTTCAGGTGCGGGTGGGATACCTTCTTGTTCTGTTTTTACGTCTCCGAGTCCTACTGGAGAAACTGGGCCGTCGGCTCCTTCCCAAGCATTGTAGAATGATGCGTCTGCTCGTGATCCTGTTAGGATGAGCAGGCCGCCTCCGTTGGCGACGAAGCGTTCTATTTTTCGGGCTACGGTTGCGGGGAGACGGGGGACATCAGCCATGATGATGACGCTTTGGGGGTCGAACTCCTTGATACGGGCGATATCGGGTGCGGCCACAACTTCGGGCTCCATCAGGTATTCATCTTTTGATTTTGTCCCTTTGATAAGAGCATTCGTTGGAGCCAATGCCAAAGCGGTGAAACCAGCGGCACGTTGGAAGAAGCTGCCAGTTGGGTTTCCGTCGACGAGTAGGACTGGGAGGCGTTTTCTGACGATGAGGGCACGTTCAAATCGATCGTCCTCTGGCATGTCGTCTTTGGCATCGAGTCGAGCCACCATAATCTGCGCTCCAGGTTTGGTGAATCGGTGTCTAAATTCCAAGGTCTCTTGTTGGCCGGCAACCATCTGCCCAACCCTGCCAGGCTCGAGAGTTTTATCTCCGATGGTAACCTCGATCTCACCAGGAGTTACGGCTTCGGTTCCAGTGTTTTCGATGGTGACAAAGAGGGCAACTTCACGGTCGGTTCCCACTACGTCACGCGATAGTTCGATGCTGCTTACCGCGAGGTTTCGTAAGGTGCTGGGCGGCTTGTAGCTGCGCATCATGAGTCGGGGTCTTTTAGGTAGCGAATCAAGAGCCTCTCCAAGCGAGCTCCAGGCAGGTGGGCTATCGGTGCGCCATCCAATTCTCTGGCCATCGGTTAGGATGAGGATTTCTTTACCTGCGTTTTCTCCTTGGGCGAGACTGAGTGTGGCGACGCCAAGGGCATCTTGAGCGCGGAATGGACCTCCAACAGGACGAAGTTGGTCGAGCACCTCCAGCACATCAGCTCGATGGGTGAGGGGAGTTGCTGTTTTGAGTTCTGGGGCAGGGCCGCCGAGGATGACGGAAAATGCAGTGCCACGTGGAGCTTCTTTAACGATCTGGCGAGCCTCCTCAATAGCGAGTTGGAAAGCGGTTTGGCTGCCGCCATTTTCTCCATGGATCATGGTCATCGAAGTTGAGGCATCGATGACGAGAGCAACATCACGTCCTCCTTCGAGGCGGAAACGTTTTAAATTGAGTTGGCGTTCCATCACCACGGCACCCACTGCAAGTAAGAGGCAAACGATACCTGCGATGCGAACAATGATGCGTGTTTTCAGTTTGGATAAAACCACCGAGCCAGCGAGAGCAGCGACGCCGAGCAGAACAAGGGGTAACACAACGACCCATGGAACGGATGAATTTGGTGGGACAAAAGGACGAGCAATTGCCAGCGCTATTAAGGTGAGTATGAGACAGCGTGTCGCCATCAGTAGAAGATCTTCCCACTCAATCCTACGGCGGCGCATGGCTACGGTGTCGAATAGGAACCGCATGGCGCCCCACTTCATTGGCTTGGCTGCCTGACGGCGGATCAGATGCAGGATGATCGGGATGGATACCCCGATGAGCCCTAAAAGTAAGATGGCATTGAGAAATAACATGGCAACGTTACAGCGCTATCTGCGCGCATGCATCCTCCTTCCCAAATATCGTAATAAGGTATCACGTAGTGGCACCTTGGTGGTAATGGGGACATAATCAGCCCGCAGATTGCCGCTGGCCGATTCCATGGATTTCACAAACTCTTGAAGTCGTTCAAGATAGGCAGCGCGAACTGCTTGAGGGTCAATTTTTAACATCGGATCGACCCCTTCGAGATCTTTGAATTGCTGAAAGTCTTTGAACGGGAAAGTTAGCTCCTCCTCTGCGAGGACATGGAAAAGAACCAGCTCATGCTGACGGAAATCAAAGTGGTGCAATGCCTCGACCATCGCTTTCGGGTCGTCGAAGAAATCGCTGATGATGATGACGAGTCCGCGTTTGGGAATCCGTTCGGCGACTTCATGGAGGACAGTTGCGACCTCGGTTTCTTCGCCGGTTTCGGTATCCCAGAGTTCATCAAGGATCCGTCTCACCTGGCTGGGTCGGCTGGCGGCGCGGATCTGGGATTTGATTTTACTGTCAAAGGTGACTAAGCCAACGCCGTCGCCTTGTTTGACATAAAGATAGGATAATGCCGCAGTTAGATAGCGGGCGTATTCAAATTTGGACCGCGCTGCTCCATCGATCTCGGCGGCTTGATCACCTTGGTAATCCATCGAACCAGAGACGTCCACCGCGATGGTTACTCGGAGGTTGGTCTCCTCGATGTATTGTTTGATGACATTGCGGTCATTCTTGGCCATTACCCGCCAGTCGAGGTTCCGTGGATCATCACCAGGCGAATACTCGCGGTGTTCTGCGAACTCGACGGAGAATCCTTTGTCGGGGCTGGTATGTTTCCCCGAGAGTGTCCCCTGCATACGTTTTCGCGCCAGCCATTCGAGACGGCGCAGCACGGTCATTGTCTCTTCGGGGAGAAGAGACATGGACTCGGGCATTTGAAAGGAATCGGACATCGTGGCGACAAACAACAGCCTTCTTACACCTCGAGATCAGCTTTTGGAGCCATTTCCTTGAGTAGCATTTTGACAATTTCGTCACTGGTAACTCCGGAAGCTTCCGCGTTGAATGTTGTCAGAATGCGGTGGCGTAGAACCGGAGCGGCAACAGCGGCAACGTCTCCGGTAGTGGCATGGAATCGACCTCGAAGAACTGCGTGTGCCTTGGCTGCGGAAATAAGACTGATCCCTGCACGAGGGCCTGCACCCCAGCCGACCATTTCTTTGACGAAATCCGGTGCATCGGGACTCTTGGGTCGGGTCGCCCGTGCTAGTTTAGCGGCAAAGTCGATGACATGGTCACCGACCGGAACTCGTTTGACAACTCCTTGAAGGGCTACGATATCCTCCGCGGTCATCAGTGGTTTGATCTTGGCATCGTTCGGGCTGGTGACTCTGCGGATAATTTCCTTTTCGTCTTCCTCAGACGGGTAATCCACCACGATGTTAAAGAGAAATCGGTCGAGCTGTGCTTCAGGTAGAGGGTAGGTGCCCTCTTGCTCGATCGGGTTTTGAGTAGCTAGAACGAAAAATGGCTCGGGGAGGTGGAAGGTCTTCTCGCCCACTGTGACGTGGTGCTCCTGCATGGCTTCGAGTAAGGATGCCTGAGTCTTGGGCGGCGTCCGGTTAATCTCATCGGCTAATACCATGTTGGCAAAAATGGGACCGTGAACGAACCTGAAGTCGCGTCGGCCTGTCGCCTGATCGACCTCCAACACATCGGTTCCGGTGATATCGGACGGCATCAGATCGGGAGTGAACTGGATCCGTTTGAAGCTCAGATGTAATGCTTCACTCACGGTGGAAACCAAAAGAGTTTTAGCTAGGCCCGGCACACCGACGAGGAGGGCGTGACCACGACAGGATATCGCCATCAGCACTTGTTCGACCACTTCGGTCTGTCCTACAATTACCTGGGAAAGTTCTTCCTTCATCTGCTCGTAGGTCGCGTGAAGTTTTTCTACGGCTTCCTTATCGTTCATTTCATTCATAGTGCCTATATAGTTGAGTTCTCTGGGCAATGTTCCCCCAGCTATTCTTATACCTTCTAATGCAGGGGAGTCCTTTCAAGCAAACCATTGAAAAATGAAATATTTTTAGCATGGTGCTTTGCTGCCCAAAAAAACCTGTGTGAATTGGCTTTAGAATTGTCATTAGAAACAGATGAGAGGCTGCGGATCATCCTGGCAAGCTCTCCACGAGTTTGGTGTTGATGCAGCAGTCGGCTATGTTAGCGTGATTAGCGACACCATGGATGTTTCTCCAACTACCGTATTTCAGGAACTCGGCTTATCCGAAGAATTTTTCGAGCAACGAGGCTTGCTGCGGTTTGAGGATGCCGATGAGCTAGATGTCGTTCAGACCGATGAAAACGGTCGGATCCATGAGTTGGTTACTAATGCATGCGAAGCATGGCAGGCTATGAAAGAAGCCGCGTTGATTGCAGGCCATGAAATTTTTATCGTATCGGCATTTCGAAGTGCGTCTCGGCAGGCTGAGATTGTCCGGGCTAAACATTTGTCGGGAATAGGTAATGACGAGATATTTGCGGTGTCAGCCCCACCTGGGTATAGCGAGCATCATACGGGTCGTGCTATTGATGTATCGACACCTGGCTATCCCGTTTTAGAGGAAGAGTTTGAGCAATCGGAAGCATTTTCCTGGTTGCAGACAAATGCGGTTAGTTTTGGTTTCTCCATGACCTACCCCCGAGATAACAAATTTGGCTTTATCTACGAGCCATGGCACTGGAGCTACACGGGGAGCGGCAAGGTTCCCTGATTTTAACTACACAGCTGTGATGACCACTCCCATGTGATTACGGCGATGGTTCTTTTTGCAACTGTTTGATCTGATCCCTTAAATGCGCGGCGCGCTCGAACTCTAACTTGGCGGCAGCCTCTCGCATCTCTTCTTCGAGCTCTGCGATGACGACGACGGCGTTGTAGCTGGCCTGATCTTCTGCGACCATGCCTTGGTTGAATGTGTCGGCCGTCTCTTTGTTGGCCTCATAATGACTTAGACTTTCCTGCACAGCGCTGATGACGCCCTGCGGTGTGATGCCGTGTTTTTCATTGTGCTCGAGCTGTCGTATACGGCGGCTCTCAGTGATGCTCAACAGCGCTTGAATAGAATCGGTAACAACATCGCAGAAGAGCACACACTCACCATCGATGTGGCGGGCGGCTCGGCCTGCGGTCTGAATTAGAGAGGTTTCATTGCGGAGGAAGCCTTCTTTATCGGCATCAAGGATGACAACGAGTGAGACTTCAGGTAAGTCCAAACCCTCTCTGAGAAGATTAATTCCCACCAGTACATCAATCTCTGCATTGCGGAGCGACCGGAGGATTTCCACGCGTTCGATGGCTCCGACGTCTGCGTGGATATAGCGCACCTTGAGTCCGGTTTCTTGAATGTATTCAGAAAGATCCTCGGCGGTTTTTTTAGTCAGTGTCGTGATCAGGACGCGCTCACCTCGATCGACGCGGTCACGGCAAAGATCGATGGTTTCATCGATCTGACCTTTCAGTGGTTTCATCGTGATGATGGGGTCTAACAATCCAGTTGGTCGGATGATTTGCTCCACCACCAAATTCGAGCCAGCTGAGCGCACATCGAAATCGTCAATGTCTTGATCGGCCCCGCTGGGTGTGATGTGTTTGCGGATTTTCTTGAGGGCTTGAGTAGCGGAAATTTCACCACGTTTCCACGGGATGTATTTTTTGTTGTCTGGGCGCGAGTTGATGAATTCGAACGGTCCGGGGGTGGCGGAGATGTAAACACGCTGATTCGTCATCTGCATGAACTCCTTAAACTGGAGAGGGCGGTTATCAAGCGCACTTGGGAGTCGGAAGCCGTGTTCAACCAGCGTTGTTTTCCGGCTTTTATCTCCCTCATACATTCCGCCAACCTGCGGCACGCTGACGTGGCTTTCGTCCATGAGTAGGAGGTAGTCGTCGGGGAAGAAATCAAGTAGGGTATAGGGTCGAGCACCCGGCTCCCGTCCCGTGAGATGGCGTGAGTAGTTCTCAACACCCTGGCAGAACCCCATTTCCTGCATCATCTCGATATCGAAATCGGTACGCATTCTGATCCGCTGCGCCTCGATGAGCTTATCGTGTTTTTCAAACCAATCAACGCGGTCTGAGCATTCTTTCTTAATGGCACGGATCGCGGTGTTGAGTTTATTTTTATCAGTAACGAACTGCTTAGCTGGAAAAAAAGTATGGCTGTCGAGCGTGTCCATCCTTGTGCCCGTCATGGCATTGATCTGGGAGATACGTTCAACCTCATCACCGAAGAACTCCACCCGGATTGCTGTGTCCTCAAGATAGGCAGGATGAATCTCCACCACGTCACCACGGACACGAAATTGGCCACGAGAAAAAGCGATGTCGTTGCGCTCGAACATTAGGTTAACAAGGCCATGGAGAAAATCCTCTCGATCGAGCTCATCACCGACTTTTACCGGTAGCATCATGTTCTGATAATCCTCGGGCGACCCTAAACCGTAGATGCAGGAAACGGACGCGACCACAATCACGTCCTCACGCGTGATCAGCGAACCCATGGTGCTGAGGCGCAGTCGTTCGATCTCTTCATTCACCGAGCTGTCTTTCTCGATGTAGGTGTCCGATCGCGGGATATAGGCCTCGGGTTGGTAGTAATCGAAATAGGAGACAAAATACTCTACTGCATTGTCAGGGAAAAAATTCTTCAGCTCCGAGTAGAGCTGCGCTGCCAGAGTTTTGTTATGACTCATCACCAGCGTTGGCCTGCCAATACGCTCGATGATGTTAGCCGCAGTGAACGTCTTTCCTGATCCCGTGACACCAAGAAGTGTCTGGTGCCCGTTTTTGGCCTCGATAGATTTGACCAGCTTTTCGATGGCAGGCGCCTGATCGCCAGAGGGTGAGTATTCGCTATGAAGTGTAAAGGGCACTGGATAATGTTGAGTTGTGAATGTGAGTTAACACAGGATCGGTGATTGAACAAATACAGAGATCGGGACACAAACAGTCAGCAGCTATGAAAGACGAGGAAAAACCGATCAAGGAGAAGGTCAGGGCCGCCGTGCTTCCGCGCGGGCCAAAAACGATTGCAGAGCCTGAGAAAGAGCTCCGGTTTACCCGCGCGCGACAGGCACCTTTGTTTTATGCCCTCTCCGTCATCGCCTTTGCCGTGAGTATGGGAGTCTTTATCCTCTCGACTCAAGATTGGGGCATGGGCGGGCCGCTATTAGAAGGCTGGTGGTGGCTTTGTTTACCAGGTTTGCTGCTATGCTACTGGATGCTTCGTCTCGGCCTGCGTTGCACGCGCCACGCCTACGTCATCCTCAGTCCACTGGGTGTTGAGATCTTTCCATTTTTCAAAGCCAGAGAAAATCTTCAAATCATTTACTGGAGTCAAGTGGCTGATGCCGAGGTTAAGGACGGTCAGTTGTTTCTCCATTTTACCGAAGAAAAAAAGAGCGGAGTGGTTGCTTCTCTCTCTCCGATTCCGGAAGTGCGCAGATTACTTCTGGAGAAGGCTGTCGTTGGCGTGATGGAAAAGCGTAATAAATAAGGTTTGGAATTTAGTATTTAGAGATTAAGACTTCCCCCACATGCGCCCGACATCAATTCAGATCCAGTCCGTGATGGAAGCCTTTGGTAAACAAGCTTGGCAGTATGAGCATCTCGAAGGCAAAGACGTGATCCGCACGGCCTTTGAAGCTTACCACACTCAGGTTCAGCTTCACGCGCAGGCATTCCCACAGTTGAATGCCCTGTCGATCGTGGGGGAAGCCCCGATGAGTGTGGAAGTCGAGCAGGAGCCATACATCCTGGAGTTGCTGACACGGGCGAATAAAAAAATCACACTCGGGGGCCTCGAGTATGATCTGGATCGCGAACAAATCATGTTCCGCATTACCAATCTTTTTGAGCGCGACAAGTTTGATGGCGATATCATCTCATCGATGGTGCATGCCGCGATCGCAGAGGTGGATCGCATCACTCCCTTTGCTGGGGTGATCCAGCAGACCTCGGAGGATTTACTAGAGGATCTATCGATCGAACGGCTCCTAATGCGTGAAGATCTCATTCCTCCTGTTCCAGATGAGGAGGAGGACTATGAATAGTCGTTATTTTTCAGGTTATCTGACGAATTCGAAACGCCGGATTTAGCCGCAGAAAGCACAAGATTTACAAGGGAGTGTTGTTGCATCCTGGCTAAGTTGCCCGATTTTTTGTGTCTTGTGTGCCTCTTGTGGCAAAGAAAACAAGCCATGGTGAGGTAAACTCAGGAATCCCAGATAGCTGTACAATGACAGCCCCGGCTGCTTGATCCGAAGATTTCACTGCCGGGGCTGTTCCCCCCCAAATACCGCTTATTGCTAAGCGATGGGTTTACTGTGCGTTATTTTTTAAGAAGCGCAAGTTTAAATTGCATATATTTTAATATTTTATGTATACGAGTGTTTTAATTAACCGGAATACTTAGGTTGTGAGCAAAGTTTTTCAAATACACCCATGAATCAAGGAATTCATTCGCCCAGTGATGCCAGGTTAGGTTACCGGGTGCGAGGCAAAGTAAAATCGAGAGTACCACGACGTTAGCGAGGTAGATCACCACGAGTGAGAAGAATACGCCGTTTTCCTTGAGATCAGGCTGATCGCGGGGGATCATCCAGAGTGTCCAGAGGAGATGAAACGCCCAGCTGAAGCCGATCAGTAAATAAAGCACTTCGTTGTGGAAGGGGATGTTAAAAAATACATCAAGCAGGGTAGAAATCCCGAGGATGACCACCGACCAGAAGGGCACAAAGTAAGGTGAGAGTGAGATTAGCAAGTTACTCTTATTTGTCATCACATAGCCACCATCAGCCGTAACGTGGATAGCTCCGACCTTTCCTAAACAGGCATAAACGAAAACGGCGTGGGTCAACTCATGGCCGAGCACGTAGAAGTAAAGGAACAGCCTTTCCAGTAGCCCGGTGAAAAACCAGCCCATCATCAGGATGAAGCCGATGCTGAAAAATAGGAAGTGACGCGTGGCGATGAGGTCCATCCAGAAGCTGCCGCCTACTCCGCTCGCACCGCTGACGTTAAACAGGGCACGCGTAGTCACGATGCAGAATGGAAGCAGCAGCAGAGCAAAAAGCCAGCGAACCATCCGCTGGGGAAAATTCAAGATGATCATATCGTCATCGACCGTATCCGCGATGGCGGCTCGCATTGATGTCAGCCCGTCCCGGCGTCCCATCCGGCGGTTGGCACGTTGTTTTGCCCTAGCGTTGGCATCATGAAACGCCTGACGCAGGGTCGGTCGACCGCTCCGCCGACTATTACGTGTGCGGGGTTTGCGTGATCGACGACTAGGTGGCTTGTTTCGAGATCTCATGCAGAGAGGTGTCCTTGGCAGGAATGATCTTTAAGATTACTTAAATATTCTCTCCCTGCAATACGTAAGTTCACCCTTTGAGGGCAAAACCTGTGGAAAATAGACCAAATACGGATTCTTAGGTTGGTGGTTTTCAGACTAACTGGTATTTTAACCCTATGTGTGCGTATCTGGATCTATTGGAAAGTGTGCGGGTGGGTTCTGGCTCCTTGCGCGAAGATGGCTCGTTGATCCTACCTGGGGAGCTTCATCTTCAGGCACTCTGGTTCGCTGGCCAGATGGGACGCGAGTTTGAAACGGTAGACGGTCGGGCTGTGAAAATCGTCCAATTTGGTCACTGGAACCATGCGGCAGGGCCTGATTTTTTACACACGGCGGTTGAGGTTGATGGCGAGCTTCATAGCGGACCGTTAGAGCTCGATCACTCGGCGACGGACTGGGAGGCCCACGGTCATTCGACCAATGAGAATTTTAACGACGTGGTTCTTCATGTCGTATTTACCGAAGGCGACCGTGAACAATTTACCCGAACAACCGAGCACCGTGAAGTGCCGCGGGTGGTTGTTCCTGTGTCGGTCATTCGTGAGGCTCTGAACATGCCTCTTGTGGAAATGGCGGCGGCGCATCCAGGTAGGTGTTTCCATCCGTTGGCGGATATGCATGACGGAAATATCGATGCACTGATGCGGGAGGCGGCCCGGCATCGGGCAAGTGTGAAGGCACTGCGCAGGAGTCGGACGGTAGATGTACTCGGCGAGGATGAGTGGCTCTGGCAGGCGCTGGCAGAAACTCTGGGATATAGACCTAACAAACTGGCAATGACCCTGTTGGCCCAGCGGTTACCTGTGGGGGATATGGTTAAAAATCCTGACGAAGCAGAATCACTGATCTTTGGTGCGGCAGGGTTCCTTTCGGCAGAAATTCACGATCAAGCGGTTGGTGATAGTAGGGACTACCTTCGCGGCCTTTGGGGAACCTGGTGGCGTGTGCGCGATGATTACGAGCCTGCACCAGGCCGCCGAATCCCATGGAAGCTATCGGGTATCCGTCCCGTCAATCACCCGCAACGTAGGTTAAGCTGTCTCGGCGAAGTGGCAAAACGCTGGGGCGCGTTTAAGAAGGCAAGCCAATCAGTCAATGGAGTGGTCGATTTTTTCGAAAACCTAGAGCACGACTATTGGAATCATCATTACACACTCAAATCAAAACGCAGCGACCGCTCACTTGCTCTGATGGGTAATGATCGTGTTCGTGATTTTCAAATCAATCATCTTATTCCTGTTAGGTTAGCCGGTGGGGATCGTGCGGCGTGGGATTTTTACCAAAAAACACCAGCCCCCGCATTAAGCGAAAAAGTGGATAAAGCCTCAGTGCGTCTCTTTGGAGATACCCCGCGCCGGAAAACATACCTGCGCAAAGCGTGGCAGCACCAGGCGCTATTGCAGATCTACCAAGATTTCTGTCTACGCGACGTCAGCGACTGCGCCAAGTGTCCATTTCCAGAACAGCTCGCTCAGTGGAGAGGCTAGGTGACAATGGATAATTGATAGTGGATAGTGGATAATTGGCCATGCAAAACCCAAGCATTATCCGTTATCCACTATCAATTATCCACTATTACTGAGATGGTCTGATCGTCATCAGATTCATCGTCGGAGTAAAGGCGTCGGCTGTTTTCATCCGCTTAAGTTCGTGGCCCGGGCCCCAGGAATCGGTGTAGATGATTTCCTCGGTCTTCCCGTTATAACCAATGATGAGTCGCATATGTCCACCGCCTGCCTGGGGAATGCCACGCTCGGGGATGACCCCCACCTGAAGCGCCCAGAGAAGTGGAACTCCGACGTCGATTTTATCGGTGATCGATTTATTGAATCGCTTGAAGGTGGAACCTTTGGAACGTACGGTTTTTAACGTGGGTGCGTGGCAAATTGAGAGGAATTGCTGCATGTTGATGTAGCCACCATTGACGGGATACTCTTTACCCACCTTGTTTTTTTTGATCAGTCGATTGTATGCCTTGACGTTGGATTCGGCTTCGCGGCGGTCGAGTGCGTAGAGGACGTGAAGTCGAGTGCTGGTGCGTCCGGCGACGCGTTTGAGCGACTCGATCATCTTATTTGGATTAGTGCCGCCCTGGGCGCTACTTTGCGCGATCTGAGCCATGGCATGTTGGTCGATCTGGAGGCCATAGTAACGGAAAACCCGCTCGGCACTCGCGACGGCGCAGTAGCCTTTTCTCCCTTGGTCAACCATCGGGACTCCCTTGATAAGTACGTCGCCGTTAGTTTTTTTCTCCACGTGCTCTTTCAGGTCGCTACGCTTGGACATGGTCTTGGTGATGCCTCCACGGTTAGAAAACATCTCTTTACCGAACTTCGGTGAAACCAAACTGAGTTTGAGGAATTCCGGCTGCTTTTTCGACCCTAGGCCCGAGGCACTGGAGGTAAGAGAAATGTAGGCACCTGGGCATTCCCAGAGCCAGCGGTCGGCGGAGACCACACTGCCCTTCAGCGTGCGGTTGATTTTTTCACCTTCTTTGCCGGTTTTTTTCTGAATCAATTCCAGCCACTTGGTGCTGAGTTCATTCAGCTGTTCCCTGGTCCTATTACCCATGTCGCCACGATTGTAGATGGAGATTTCAAACGACTGGAGTTTATCCTCTCGGCTGCGGAGAATAGTTTCACCGACGGGTAGCCCCCAGAGTTTGAGCTTATTACGATTGCTCCGCGCGTCGTTTTTCTCTTTGGAGAGCCAGCGGAATCCGAGATGGCTGCGTTTATTCAGCACCTCGCTGACCGGTTGATCCCACATTTTGGCATCCATAAACAGGATTTCGAGATCCGGCACCGGCTTGAGATCAGGAGCTGCTTCCACGGGTGTCTCAGAGAAAGCAATGGCTCCAATGAGGCAGGGGATGAGGAAGAGAGGTCTGAACATTGTCCTATGAGCGTTGCCGGGGGCTATCTTATTCCTTAAAATTGTCGTTAAGGGGCTTTATAGCACTAAATTTTGGTTTCAGCTAGGCACTCGACTTCGACACCTACACCTTCCTCAAGCACGAGAACCCGGTCGGCTACTCCCAGTCGATCAGCTTCGGCGATAAGGCGCTCTATAGGTTCGTGGTAGGGTTCGTTCCCCAGCGGAAACGTGCCGTAGTGCATCGGGATGAGTATGCCGGCCTCCATTTCGATAAACGCTTGCACGGCTTCTTCGGGATTCATGTGCACGTCGCGACCACTCGGAGCGTCGTAGGCTCCAATGGGCATCAGTGCGACGTCCGGGGTGTGATGTTTTCCAATTTCTTTAAAGCCTTCAAAGTATGCGCTATCTCCACAATGGAAAACTTTACAAACACCCGAGTGAACCATGTAGCCGCCGTAGTCGCGGTGAGTATCATGAATGTATCGTGCTCCCCAGTGGTGACTTGGCGTGTGGGTCACACAGAGATCATCGAACTTGAGGGTGTCCCAGACGGCTATCTCATGCACGGTGTGGAACCCGAGTTTTTTTACCAGGGGTCCGCTGCCAGTTGGAACGACGATTCCTTCGTGTGATTCGAGGATTTTTAGACTTTTTTTATGCAGGTGATCGAAGTGGGCGTGAGTGACCATCACCAGATCGACGAGTGGCATGAGAGCGAGATCAAGACCGGGTTCTCGTTGACGTTTGACCACTCCATGCCAGTTCGCCCAATTTGGGTCGATGATCACCGAGTGATCTGGAAATTGAATCAGAAATGAGGCGTGACCAATCCAGGTGACGCGGATTTTTCCTGCCTCGGGCGGGTGTAGGATCGGTTCCCTGCTAGATCCGTCGCGTTTTTGGAAAACCTGTGGCAATAAACGATGGCGGAGGAAATGGTAGTTCCTGCGCGGCCAGCCTTTGGTAGGAAGGATACCCGCATAATCCTTTCTAGCTTGGGGCGCTTGTTTGTTTCTGCTGGAGTTAGCCATGTTGTTTGCCTATGGGGAAAGACCGAGTGAATTATGATCCGTGGTTTGGAGATACGCAACCCTTCTCTTATTCTCGTTGATCTAAATCCAATCTCGTAGAATGATTGCGAAGCAAAACATGAGTAAGGCAAATAAAGCAACCATCGGTATCACAAGAGGTGATCAGGCCGGTATCGGACCTGAAGTCGTTGAGGCGGCACTTTCATCTGGGCAGTTGCCCGAGCAATCCGAGGGATACGAATACCGAATGATCGGAAAAGTGGTCGATGCCGTGGCAGGAAAACCAACTCGCCTGACAGCTCAGGCTGCGCTCGATGCGCTCGAGGAATCTGCGGAGCTATTAAAGACGGGTAAGATCGATGCCGTAGTGACCGCCCCTGTGGGAAAAGAGGGCCTCCACGAGCTGGGTTTCCATTTTCCAGGCCAGACCGAGTTTTTTGCCGAGAGATTGGGGTGTGATAACCACGCCATGTGCCTGACAGGAAAAAATCTAACCGTGGCCCTGGTTACCATTCACGTGGCACTCGCAGACGTCCCAGGGCTTCTGACCCAACCTGAAATCGTCCGTGTTGGCAACTTGCTTGCTGATTTTTGTAAACAACGCGGTATCGATTCTCCTCGGGTCGCAGTCTGCGGCCTTAACCCTCATGCAGGGGAAAACGGTGCCTTCGGAAAAGAAGATATTGAGATCGTGGCACCCGCAGTGTTGGAGCTCCAGGAACATGCGGTAAGCGTCGAGTTCAGTGGTCCACATCCTCCCGATACCATCTTCCGCCCTGCAGCCGATGGCGAGTATGACGCCGTGCTCTGCATGTATCACGACCAAGGATTGATTCCACTTAAACTGCTAGATTTTGATACCGGAGTGAATGTGACACTCGGACTTCCCAAGCCTCGTACCAGCCCCGACCATGGCACCGCTTACGATATCGCCGGTAAAGGCAAGGCGAGTGCAAGCTCGATGATTCACGCGATTAAGTTAGCGTGTGAAATGCTTGGTTGTGATTGAATCAAGCCGCCGAGTGAGTGGCGTCTTTATCCATGAAAAAATCATTGGGGATATCGTTCAAGCATGGTACGATGAGGTCGGGATCGTAGGCGTAATTTTGAATATCTTCATTCTCGGTTTGGCCACTGAGGACGAGCACGGATCGATAACCCATTTGCACGGCACCTAGGACATCAGTATACATCGTGTCGCCTACCATAATGGTTTGGTCTGTCCTTAACATCATAGATTTTCGTGCCATTCTCATCATCACTGGACTTGGTTTTCCGACGGAAAAAGCCTGTTTGCCCGTGGCGCTTTCAATCATGGCTACAATCGCACCGCAGCCAGGCCGAATGCCTTCGTCGGTGGGGCAAGCCGTATCGAGGTTGGTGGCAATCAGTTTGGCCCCATTGGCTACAAATCGTACGGCTTTTTCTATCATCTCGAAGTTGACTGTCCGGCCTTCACCGACAACGACAAAGTCCGGATCATCATCGACCACTGTATATCCATTATGGTGCAGTGCAGCTGTCATTCCGTTTTCACCAATGACATACGCAGTGCCGTGTGGTTTTTTCGTCGAGAGAAAGCGAGCTGTAGCCATAGCACAGGTGAAAATTTGCACTGGTTCAGTTGGGATACCCAGTCGCGTTAGTTTCAACGCTACGTCTCGTCGTGTTCGTTGACTGTTATTTGTTAAAAACATGTAAGGGATGTTTAAAGACCTGAGCTTTTTCAAGAATATATCAGATCCTTTAATGAGACTTTTTCCGTGGTAAATTACACCATCCATATCGAGAAGAAATCCTACTCGTGAGTTGTTTGAATTGTTCATTCATGTTGATTGCAGCAGGGCGCGTGCCATAATAGATGATGGTTTGTGACACTTTGGTTCAGTACTTCGGTTCGGTAGCGCGAGTTTGAGTTTTTGTTAGTTTCTTGCAGTGGAGCATGCTGCTATTCGCAGGAGCAGGCACTATGACAGAATCCTTCCTCAGTCACCCCACGGCAGGGGCATTGTATGCACTGTTTACAGCAGTTGCATTCGAGCTCATGCGCTTCGCTGAGAGACTTGGAATCTGGTTTGATCCTGGGAGCCTGGGCCTTGCACAGCATGTCGTAGGGGTTCTGATGGAACTCGTTGCATAAATCGATGCCTGCCGAATCTGTAATTTTGAGTGCATTGCAAACCAACCTCCACCTTGGCGATGGAGTGCTTAGCAGAGAAGGAAACTTGACCGCTTTCAAAAGAAATTCGCGTACTTTAATTTCATAGTTAGGCTTTACGATCGCAGTCACATTGTGTGCTCTTGCTGAACGTAGAGTGTTTTTTATGCTCATTCTCATTATCCAGATTTTGTAGGTTTGATGTTGGTGATCCTTTTGATGTCCAGAGCACGAGTTGTGCCAAGGCGCAGAGGATTTGGTGACACTTTCACGGTAAAGGTGTCGTATTTTCACTCTCAATCTATATGCTGCTTAAGAAATGTTGGATCTAGCTGAAATATTGAAACGGAACTTTGGTCATTCATCACTGAGGCATGGTCAAAAGCGCATTATTGACAATGTGTTAGATGGCGTCAACACCTTGGCGATTTTACCAACAGGCGGCGGTAAGTCTCTTTGCTATCAACTGCCAGCTCTGTGCAAGTCTGGTTTGAGCATTGTAGTGTCTCCATTAATTGCTCTGATGCGAGACCAAGTCGATGGGCTCATCAAAAAAAACATACCCGCACTTCGTCTCGACTCCTCAACTTCGGCAGAAGGTCATGAAGAAGCCCTGCAACAGATAAAATCCGGTAAGCTCAAGCTGCTCTATCTTTCCCCGGAGCGCCTCGCCGATCCTGCGATGTTGAAGTTACTCAAGCGGCAGCCTATTGCGCTCGTCGCAGTCGATGAAGCGCATTGTATTTCAGAATGGGGCCATAGTTTCAGACCCTCCTACATTAAATTACCCAAGCTGGTGAAATCACTCAAACCCGAGGTGGTATTGGCACTAACAGCGACTGCTTCTAAGGTCACGGCAAATGGTATTCGGAAAGCCTTCGGGATTTTGAAAAGGGATCATGTGCAGACTTCGTTTTACCGGGATAACCTCGAATTCGATGTTACTGTGACTCCGACAGAGGGGAAAAAAGAAAGACTCCTGAACTCACTGAACGTGGCTGGGCGGACTCCTGCCATCGTTTACGCCACGCGCCGTGGTGATGTCGAGGACGTCGCCGCATTCCTAAGCAAGTCCGGTATCCCGGCACGCGCCTACCACGCAGGTATGCCATCCGATGCCCGAGCAGAAGTTCAGGACGGTTTTCTGGATCATCGATTTCCTGTGATCTGTGCGACCATTGCATTTGGCATGGGCGTGGATATGCCAGACGTGCGCAGCGTCATCCACTACCACCCACCGAAGTCGCCCGAGGGGTGGATTCAGGAAAGTGGTAGGGCAGGGCGCGATGGGAAAACGAGCCACTGTGAAATTCTCATTAATGGTGACGATCGAGCAGCCCTCGAAAGCATGGTGACCGCCAAGCAGCCAGGACGCCGTGCGGTCGAAGCTATTTTACAAAACCTCTTTGCGCAGGGGAAACGTGCCGTCGTCTCTCGCTACAACCTCAGTACCCTCAATGACGTCCCCATGGAACTGCTAGATGTCATGCTGGCCCGACTCGAAACCGCTGGCTGGATCACGCCCGACGGGGGCTCATGGATGTGGTGTCACATCGTGCCACTTCAATGGGATGCTACTGCTAGAAGCCGGATGCTTCACGGGTTTTCCAAAAAGGATCAGGCCTTACTCGCCGAGTTCATCAATTCAAAAAAGCGTATCTCACTACTCGAGCTCGCTAACCATCAAGTGGCGAAACTTAATCAACTCATCACCTTGTTTCGTGAAATGGAAGCCGGCGGCGAGGTGAAACTGAAGTTGAGCCACAATCTGACGCATTACCGCATCAAACAAGATCCCGAGCAACTCTCTGATCTTGTAGATGAGGTTCTTGAGGTCTTTCGAGAACACGCACAGCATGATCTCGATCGTATCGATGCTGTTTTTAAAATGGCCACATCACGCAAGTGTATAGCTGCTTCGTTGGTAGGATACTTTGGAGAAAAACTCACCGACCCCTGTGGTAGATGTGCTTCATGTTTGGGTAAATCCCGCCCAAGAAAACTTCCAGTTCACCCAGCCAAAGAGGTGAGCTTGGATGAACTCGAGCAGATCCAGTCTTTGATTAAAGAAAAACGATCAGCCTTATCCAGCCCTCAACGGCTTGCTCGTTTTCTGTGCGGAATCTACAGCCCCGCAATGATGCGTTACCGCCTGTATAGCCACAAGCACTGGAGTATGCTAAGCCGCCTGTCATACGAGGATGTCTTGGGGTATGCTAAAGCACAAAATCTCTAACCCTTTACCCTATCACTGGCGTGATGAAGAAGCTAGGCCGTCTGCTGATTGTTTTGAGCTATGTCAAATTTGATAAAAATCGATCGCTGTTCCTTGCCGGATGGCATCCTTTTCGTCCTCACTCAGCGAGATGATCAAGTCGTCCACAGTATTGAGCCACACGGGGTAGCTAGTATTGATCTTGCAGACTGGCCAGTCGGAGCCATACATCAGTCGCTCGGGGCCAAAGGCTTTAAGCACGGTATCGAAGTAGGGGCGCAGTAAGTCTGTGTTCCAGTTACCAGATGTCACTTGTGTGGCGAGACCTGAAATTTTACAATAGACGTGTGGTCTGCGTGCCAGTTCCCGGATGTTTCGGGCCCAAGCATTTGGGGGACTACCGGCCGAAATCGTGGGTTTGCCGCAGTGGTTGAGAACGATGCGTTGATTTGGGTGCCGATCGGCGAATGCAATCGCTGCAGGGAGTTGATCCTCAGAGATCAACAAATCAAAGGTTAAATTCCGATGGGTAAGTTCCTGGACTCCGATATCGAAGTCCGGATTATCGAGAAACTGTTCAGTCGGGGTCCCCTCGATTATTTCACGGATGCCCTTCAGCAGGGGTTCATGAACATACTGATCAAGAAACACCCGCAAATCAGGTGAATCGAGTGGTGCCCATCCGACTATGGCCGCGACCAGATCATCGGATTTCCCCGCCTGATCGATTAGGAAATGATTCTCACGGTCAGTGCGTCGGGCTTGGACGGAAATAACCTGATCGATACCGCTGAATTCCAGATCATGTTCGAATTCGTCGACTTTGTGGTCGTGTTGAAGAACTTCCATATCCTCCCCGATCCAAGGGAAGTCAGCGGCTTTGTATTTCCAAAAGTGGTGGTGGGAATCGATCACTGAGGTAGATGCTAGAAAACTTAGCGCAGAGCACAAGTTCTATGTTTTTCTATGTTGAGGTTGACTGAGAAAGTAACTCCCGTAGCGCTGGGTAGTCGATCTTGGCGTTGTGACGTTTATCGACCGGGATGTGTGAGATGGCTTGAACTTTTTCAACTCCAAGCGGTTTAAGAAGGCTCTCTAGCTGTGTCTCACTGATGTGGCCTTCAACAAACAAAGTGGTTCTCTTCTCATGGAGAATCAAGGCACATCTTTTTACTCCAGGATGGCTCATGGCGGTGCACTCGATGCCAAATGGGTAGATGGGTTTCTTATCTGGTCGCTGAATGGCGGCTGAGCAACGACCAACGAGCCATACTCTGCCCGAGTCATCAAGCCAGGCCGCATCTCCAGTTCGGTGCCAAACATCATCACCTACGTTAATTTTGCTTTCCTCGTTTCCTTTGCCATTGAGGTAACCCTTGAGCACATGATCGCCCGTGACGGCGATCTCACCAATGTCTCCACAGGGGAGTTCAAGTGCTTCAAAGTCCTCGGTGGACATGGACCCGATTTCTTGCCCCGACTGATCGGGGATGATTTTTAACTGGGTAGCACTGACGGGTTTGCCCACGAGTAGACCTTTGCCTTCTAACATTTTCATATGATCCTCTTCAGACGTGTCCTTCCATCGAATGTGGGCGATGGGTTCTGCCTCTGTAGATCCAAACACCGTGACCACATCCATCTCGGGGCGGGCGGCTTGGATTTCATCGAGTAAGTTAGGGAACACAGGTGCTCCTCCGGTGTAGATCGCTTTGAAATTGGGAAGTTGTTTGTCTCGGAAGAGCTTGGTGAAAAAGGCCGGCGATGCAGCACAGCGGGTGACCTGATGTTTATCACATTGATCTAAAATAGCGGGGGAGTTGGCAAGCGCAGGAAAACGTAAATCCGTATCCGCCAGCACAGATGTGAGACCCGACGCTAAATTAGCGAGAGTGAAAATGGGTAGAGTGACGAGATCAATTTCTCCCTCAACATAGTCGAGCGATTCAGCCAGTGCCTTGTGCTGTGCAAGAAGGAATCCATGGGTTCTGCACGCTGCCTTGGGCATACCTGTGCTGCCGCTGGTAAAGGTGATTAATGCGGGTGAGTCAGGAGTCGATTCCACAGGCTGGGTATGATCCGATAGCTCAGCTGTCCATCTCCTGCTGCCTGGCGCCCAGCCTGAGCTGTGATAGTGGAGGGGGATGCGGCGGATCTCCGGAATGGTGATGCGTAAGAGATGAGATTTACCTGCGCCGATAAATGCCTTGGGTTGGTGCAGACCGAGGCTGTTACGCATCATCGCTTTCCCTGCTGATGGGTCGATAAACATCACCGTAAGTCGAGCGTGGAAGGCTGCGAGCAGGCTGATGTAAAGGGGGATACCCACAGGTTGCAGAATCAATACGGTATCGCCATTTCCATCTCCAAGGCCGTCACTACGCAGTTGTTGCGAAGCTCCACATACATGGGAGTAGAGTTCACCGTAGCTTATCGATGATTTGGAATCGATTAGGGCGATTCGTTCCGGATGCTCGATGGCTCGATCTGCGAGGTAGTTTATGAGGTTCATGGGTTATGAAAATGATTTTGCCATCAGGGCATATTTGCGGAACACGCTGGCGTTAAATCGCTGGCTAATGCGCAGCGAACTATTGCTCTCATATTGTAGCGCATGGATGGCTTCTGTGTAGCCTTTGGATTTAGCTGTTTGTTGAGCTTTGGCAACGAGGACGGTTCCCACTCCCGATAGTGACCGTTCGGGTATCGCGGCAAGAGTTTTGATAATAACCGCAGGCTTTTTGCCAAGCTTGTGAGCCATTAAATCGGGCATGCAGAAAACGTAGCCAACCAGCTTGTCATCACGTTCTGCGAGGATGACCATATCCTGATCAATGTGGTTACGGGACGACATGTATTTCCCAACAAATGCAGCCTTCGCCAGCGGGGTGTAGAGGAAGTTGCTTGAGAAGCTGATCAGACTGAGGTCGAAGATGGCGCTCAGGTCTTGCTCAAAGGCAGCGGGGTCGATGCTGCGGAATGTTACCCCGTTTTTTTCAAGTCTGGATGTCATCGATGTGTAGTTGTTTTGCTCTGCAGTCAGGTCAATTGTCGATGATGAATATTCTGAAAGAACGGAAAAGCCGGCGGCGGTAAATGTTTTTTGAAAATACTCAGGTTCCATCGGTTCCATCAGAAATGGATCGCGACCATTCGACTCGATAACCAATCGGTGCTGGAGCCATGTGTTTCCATTCATCGGGCCAACCACGGTTGCGCATTGATGGGCTAGATGAAGGTAGTCAGCACAGTCGGATAGAAATACAGCGGCCTCTGGTGAATCATCGATTTGGCATGCTCCAATCGTCCCGATGGTTTCACCCTGATATTCCGGCGTGTGATCAAACCATAGACCCGCGCAGAATTTGCCATCACAGGCGATGACACCCGCGCCTTGATCAAAGATCGCCTTATATTCGGGAGATTCCGGTGTGATGATTTTCCTAATAAGATAGGTAACATGGCTACGATGGAAAACACGGCAGCAAGAACGCCTAAAAGAATCCACTGATACTGATTAGCATCATCCGGACCGCTTCTCCAATAATAATAAAATCGAGCCAATGGCATACCTAACACGAGTGTAGGGATAAAATGGATTAACTCAATATTAAGCATCAGTGCCGGGGTGAGCGTGATCACAGAAAGGAAAAAACCTAACCCTAAGGAAGCTGATTTTCGATAGAGGTGTTTCTGAGTGCCGGCGTGAAGCATAGATATAATCAGGGATTGGGTGCAGATGAACCCAAACTGAGCCACTGTGGCGTCGAGGACCTCTCCCTGTCCAAGGGTGAGCCAGAATAACGATGGGATGGCGATGGCTATAATCACATCGATGGAATGAGTGACAACATGCTCCGCTGCCATCCTGTGTTGGGCAATGAGGTGACGACCAAATACCATCAATGCCACGATGAGGCAGGGGATTCCTCCTAGTGTGAATGCCGCGAAACCGAACAACATGGCCGTGAGGGTGGCGCCCCCATTAAAGCTGTGTTTCCGGTGTGTCGCAAGCAGGAGTCCCAGCAGCGCTAACAGAACAAGCGACCGAAGAAATATGACATGTTCATGTAGGCCAATGTAGTAATCGAGTAAAAGAAATGCGCCCAATGGAATTAATAAGTTATCAAGCCCGTGTCCCAATGCGCCCTCAACAGCCATGGTAAACAAGGAAATGCACAGCGACAGAAAAAGGACGAGCCCGATCGGTAAGTGCGAGTAGAAATATAAGGGCAGGGCAATGCAAATGAAGGCTGTGATAAAAAAGGCAAGTGACCCTTCAAGACTCTTGGTGGCCGCAGTTGTGTGGTAGATTTTTTTCCCATGCTTACTGCCAGCGAGTGCCCCTGCGGTATCAGCCAGAGTCAGTAGCAGAAGGGCGATGCAATAGATAACAGGCTTGTCCCACCCCAGCGTAAAGATCCACGCAACGGCTAGAGGGAAGAGCAATTCACCAATCGAAATGCGATCGACAGAAAAAAGCGCTGAGCCAACGGATTTCCGTAACTTGGTAATCCTGACAACGAGTAGACTGATGATCGCAATTCCCGCCAGCACCTGCACAGCGAGCACGGAGTCGAATAACCATGGGAAACTGAGACAGATAATCCCCATTCCCACGTGTACCAATTTCCGAGCCATTTCCCCCGACAGCTTACCGGCCTTCACTCCCCAGGCCGACAGAAGAATAATGGCCCCTAAACATCCCAGAGTGATCAGTATGGAAATGATGGGGTGCCTGATAGATCATCATCGATGTGCAACCGCCCGCTGCGGAAATCATACAGGCACCACGATGGTAGCTCGCCACAAGCGCCGCCTCGGATGTTGCGAGGGGAAGCGGATAATCGCCTTGGGCATAGAGTCCATTCACTCGAAGTGGTCCAGCGATGCCTATAGGGAGTTTTACCGTGCCGATGAAATATCTCGATATTGCCATCGAATCCCTCAAGATGCTCACTAGTCCATGGATCGAGGATGTCCGGTTGGGCTGGAGATCCGATCGCTTTCCAGAGTTTGTTGGTCCGGTGTTCGGTGACCTTCGAGTTGGGGAAGTAGGGTTTGACCGGTGGCTCGTGCTTCGGCTCAAGTTTTTTTACGAGGGCCTCCATGTCATTTTCATCCAGTAAGGACTTTAAATGCAGCGAAGTGAGCGGTCTTTTACCAGCCATGGGTGGAAGCTAACAAATCCCGGCAGGGGGTCAAGCGGCGGGGTGTGATTTTATTCGATGGCTTGAAAGTAGGATAAGTTTGCAACTTGTCGGCAGGATATGTGAATCCATTGTGCTTGGCTTGATTATTCCTTGGGTTGCCGACAAGTTGCAAACTTATCCTACTTTGCTTGGAGATAAAAAAATCCCGCCCCCGTAGATCGAGGGCGGGATTGTTAGATTATGTGTTTACTAGGCGATTTCCTGAGCGTGGAAGCTCTGCCAATCGTCTAGGTTATTCAGGTTCACGGCGTCGAGGATCGTGCCGTTGTCTTCAATTCCACAGGAGCCGAGGATTTCCTTACGTGTCTCATCGGTGTGGATGTAGCCGGTGATGCTGTCGTTGAGCTTGGTTACAGCATCGGCATCGAGTGCACCGCCGCTTTGCTCAAGCACCCATGCCTCAAGTTGGGTGTAAGTTGGTTTGGTCTGCATCAGGGCGATGAATGCGTCTTTGTCGAGGCCTAGGCCGTCGAGCACCATTTGGTCGTAACCGCCGCCGATGCCGGGGTATTCACTGTTGAGTTTACCGGCGTTTTCGAGAGAGACTTTCTGCCACAGGCGTGGTAGGTGAAGGACGCCGAGAGGACCGGTGGTTCCGGAGCTGATAAGTGGTATTGTTGAGTTCATAATTGTTTTTGTGGGTATTGTTGTTTTTGTTATTACGTTAGAGAGGCCTATTGACGGCCGAGAAAGGTGAGTTCGGAAATGGCAGACTTGTCCAGCTGCCCTTTGCCAATCGCGGTGAGCTTGTCATACTGTGCCTTGGTGGCATCGTTGAGAGGTAGGTTGAGACCTGCTTCGTTGGCAAGGTCTTGGGCGAGACCGCTGTCCTTGGCTGCGTGCTCTGCCATGAACCACGCCTCGTGATCGCGGGCGAGCATGTCTTCGCTGTCGGTTTCTAATACCCGACTGTTGGCTCCGGTCTGGGAAAAGATGTCCACAATCATTTCGAGATCGAGCCCAAGTGCGTCGGCGAGACCAAGTCCCTCGGCGAGGGCCGCGGTGTTGATGTTCATCACCATATTGACCAGTGCCTTTACCTTGGATGCCTTACCAATTTCGCCGGTATGCCTGAGGTTGACACTCATCTGATCGAGGATGGGTTTGAGCTGCTGGAAGATGGCTTCATCACCGCCGATGATAAGAAATAGTTTTCCCTCGCGTGCTTGACTGATACTGGATGCCATAGCCCCCTCAAGAGTAGCCGCGCCGACGGCTTGTGCGGCAGCATCGATGTCCTGCTGCACCTGGGCGGAAACCGTGGCGCAGTTGACAAACACGGTGCCCTCGGAGCCTTGCAGCAGATTGTCATCGGCTTCCATAAAGATATTACGCATTGCGGCATCGTTACTAACAACAGTGAAGACCACATCCGCAGCTGCTGACAGCTCGGAAAGGCTTTCGCAGTGACGCGCGCCCAGTTCCTCGGCTAGGGCGGCGGCTGCCTCCTTGTCGACATCGTTGACGGCTGTGATTTCATATCCGCAGTCCTTCAATCGTCGCGCCATGTTTGCTCCCATGCGTCCGACTCCTACAAATGCTATTTTTTCTTTTTCCATAGTTTGTTTCTGTTGGTTGGTTGTTTTAATGATGGTCGTCTCTTTAAACTAAATACCTAATAATGTCGATATGTGTGAAGGTGATCCATTTTTCTTTAGGCGTCGACATTCACCATCAAAGGTTGAGCTGAAGCTCGCTGAGGTAGGCGCGGATGGTAGTATCGTTCCGCTGGTAGTATGTCCACTTGCCGATACGCACTGTCTTGACAAGATCAACGCGCTGTAGCGAGGATAGGTAATGGGAGATCGTCGATTGTGACATCCCGGTCTTTTCCTTGATCACATTGACGCAGACGCCGTCGGAAAAATCCTTGCCGTCCTTGTGCGGGCGGAAATGCTTCTCCGGCTCACGCAGCCAGCACATGATGTCCATGCGGGTATCGTTGGCGAGGGCTTTGCTGACTTCGACGAGATCCATGCCGAGGCTTTTAATCAAGGTGACGTAGGTCGTCAATGTATATATCGACATATCTCGATACGTCGTTGGTTTTTAGGACGCTGAGGACCTGATGAATTTAGTGTTTCTCTCACCAGCGGTGCGTTGTATAGGGTATGGCCATGCAAGAAAGTCTGCTGGTGCTCCAAGCTGCGTTTCCCATCTACATCATTGTGGCGTTGGGTGCGGTGCTGCGTCGCGCTTCAGTGTTGAAGCCCGAAATGGACAAAGGGATCATGACGATGGTTGTACATCTGTTCTACCCCTGCCTGATTCTTGATAAAATGTTAGGTTCCGAGATTTTGCGTGATGCTGGTGTTGTGGCATCGGCGGCAGGTATCGGATTTCTTATCATCGCATCAGCAATGATGTTAGGTCTAATGGTCGCTCGGTTGATGGGGCTGGAGAAAGGTGGCGGTAGGAGAACTTTTGCGATGAGCAGTGGATTGCAGAACTACGGATACATCGCGCTGCCTCTGATGTTGTATGTTTTCCCCGACGATGACAACGTGCTGGCGGTTTTGTTTACCCATAACCTCGGGGTGGAACTCGCCGTGTGGACGGTTGGATTAATGCTCATCTCGGGTAACATGAAGCCGTCGTGGCGGGCTTTTGTGAAAGGGCCCATCATAGCGGTTGTCCTTGGAGTTTTTATGGTGCAGACAGGGGCAGATCAGCATGTGCCGGGCGTGCTAACAACGGTGTTTTCCATGCTCGGGTTCTGTGCCATCCCTCTTGCGCTATTACTCGTGGGCACCACGCTGTTCGATTTGGCTAAAAAAATGCGCTTTGATTGGAAGATATCGACAGGTGGTGTGTTAGTGCGTCTTGCTATGGTGCCGTTATTGATTCTCTGTATTGCCAAATATCTCCCTCTCGCCACAGAACTGAAGCAAGTCCTCGTCATTCAAGCGGCAATGCCCGCAGGGATGTTTCCTATTTTGATGTCGCGACACTACGGCGGGCGAGCAGATGTTGCGATTCAAGTCGTGGTGGCAACGTCATTGGTGAGTTTGTTGACGATGCCATTGATTGTGTCGTTAGGAAGGTATTGGGTGGGGGTTTAGGGAGGGCTCATTTTTCACGATTAGTAACCGCGCATCAATTGATGCTGACAAATTACTATTTCCCTGATTCCACTCCAGATACGGTTTTGGGCACCGACAGCGGTAGCTCCAGCCAGGCTAATCCAACGTGGCGTTTCATGTGGCTGGTGCTGTTGCCCTCGGGGGCGTCGTAAAAGATCGCCAGCCGCTTGCCCACCTGGGCCACCGACGGCAGACCGATGCACTTCTTTGCCCAGGTGCAGTTTTGGCCATCGAGCACCACGGCTTTGTTTTTGGGATCCCACTTGTTGAGGTCCTTGCTCCAATAAACCCAGATGGCGTCGGTGTATTCACCCTTATCGATCCCGATATGATTGGTGAAGAGAAACCAGCTCTGGTTGCTTTTCTCGTAATAGAGTGTCGAGTTTTCGATCTGTTCTTCAAGCGGGACAATGGGATCGGGATCAACCGTCCACGGGCCGTCCAGGTTTTTGTTTGATCCATGGACCGGCCGGACCTTTTCCCTTTGCCTTCATAGTGAGGTAGGGGAATGACGGAATGAGGTTCGGGGCTGGGGTGACGTTCGGGGTGCCGAGGTAGAACATGTGCCACTGGTTGCCGTCTTTGTAGGTGACACCGTAACAAGCGCCCTTTGAGTCGCTTTCGCCCGGTTGGCCGAGATCGAGGATCGGGCCTTTTTTCTCCCACTTCAGCATGTCCTTGCTGGTGGCCAGCGAGCAGAGCCAGCCCGTCGGGCCCGCCGCATCGTAGTGCATATAATACGTGCCCTTGTCTTCATACACCCAGACGTCGCGGGCACCCAGTTAATCACACTTGTCCGGGCCATCGCCATAGCGAAGTACGATGCCGTGGTCCTTGGCATCCATACGTAACGTCGCGGCAGGTCGACCGTCGCTGTATTTCTGCTCGGC
>JASJLI010000079.1:0-8082 GCA_037620805.1 Akkermansiaceae bacterium | reverse complement strand
TTCCATCAGTTTAGCGAGTTCGCCCTGTTGAGCTAGTTCACTATCGGTACCAAATACACTCGCTGTGAGCTGGCCACCAAGGGCCGCAAACAAACCTGTTAGTTCATCATCACTCGTGTAGGTCACGATCAAAGTCGCAGGACCGAAGACCTCTTCGGTAAGATCACCAGCAGCTAGGAAATCAGCTGCGGTGGTTTGAAAGGCGGTGGGCACGGCCTGATTGGCGGCATCACCACATGAACCTTCGGCAAGCATTTGCACTTGCGGGTGGTTTTTAAGTTGATCAAGACCAGAACCATAGGCCTGACAGATACCTGCGTTAAGCATCGCGGCACTGGAACTACTAGAAACGAGTTCAGTAAGCTTAGCTGTGATCTGGCCAGCGGCATCCGCATGGATGAAGACAAGTCCGGGGTTGGTGCAGAACTGACCGACGCCTAGTGTGAGCGATCCAAATAATCCCTCGGCAAGAGCTTCACCTTTTTCAGCCGCAATTTCCGGCAGGATAACCACGGGGTTGATGGCGCTCATTTCAGCGTAAACTGGAATCGGCTCAGGGCGAGCGGCGGCGAGATCCATCAGGGCGCGACCACCTCCGTAGGAACCCGTGAAACCAACCGCCTTGATAGCGGGGTGTTTGACAAGTGCCTGACCGACGGTCCGACCTCCACCGTAAACGAGGGAGAAAACTCCTTCTGGAAGACAGCAATCAGCCACAGCTTTCTGAATTGCAAGACCCACAATCTCAGCCGTGCCACTGTGTGACGAGTGAGCTTTAACAATCACTGGGCAACCTGCTGCGAGAGCAGAAGCAGTATCACCACCAGCGGTTGAGAATGCTAACGGGAAGTTAGAAGCAGCAAAAACTACCACGGGACCAAGAGGACGAAGCATGCTGCGAGTGTCGACTTTGGGAAGCGGTGCGCGATCTGGCTGTGCGCGGTCGATACGTGCGTCCACCCATGAACCTTCCTCAACAAGATTGGCAAACATACGGAGCTGACCACAGGTGCGTCCAGCTTCACCGCGAACACGCATTTCAGGAAGGCCCGTTTCAAGAGGCATACGGGCAACCAGCTCTTCGATGGACGCCTCGATATTCTCTGCAATGGCACGGAGAAGCTCGGCTTTTTTAGCACCTGAGGTAGTGCGGTAGGTATTGAATGCCGCGTCAGCGAGGCTGACGGCAAGTTCCACCTCTTCGCTCGAAGCCGCTGCGTAGTCAGGCTCGAGGGCCTCATTGGTGGTTGGGTTGATGCTTTTGCCAGCTGAGTCGGTGCCTTGGCCGCGTCGGCTACCGATGATTGATGTTCCTTGGAGTGTCATAGTTATAATATAATATTGTTAGAAATTGATTTAGAAGTTTGGGATGCCGTGTTTGAACGGATCTGTATCTTGGATGATCAGTGTCGCCTCACCATTAACGTAGGCCGATCCCGAGACAAAGGGAATAACGCGATTTTTGTCAATCGCTTCCACACGCCCCTCAAAGACGGTGTTCAAGATACTGGCCTGACGCCAGATATCACCTTCTTTAAGTTTACCATCGGCAAACAGGCAAGCGAGCTTTGTACTCGTGCCCGTGCCACAGGGAGACCGATCGTATTGAAGCCCCGGACAGAGCACGAAGCTTCGGCTATCGGAGACACCAGGAGTGGGCAAACCAAAGACTTCAACGTGGTCGATCTCTGCGCCGTCAGCACCGGTGATACCTTGATCGGCTAGAGCTTGGGAAATGGCAGCTGAAAACCGAGTCAGCTCGGCGATGTTTTCGGGGATCACCTCAGGGGCGCTGTCTGTGTCGGTGTCATTGACGTCGACTAGGAAGAACCAGTTGCCACCCCAACCGATGTCGCCAACGACTTCGCCGTAGCTTGGCACGTCGACTGAAACGTTTGCCTGGTAGCGATAGCTCGGCACGTTTGCCACAGTGACGGAACCATCTTCATGCAGTTCAGCCACAACTTCGCCCACGGCTGTTTCAATACGGTGTTTGCCAACGGAAATTTCCCCCATGTGGGCAAGGGTAACCGTTAGGCCAATCGTGCCGTGGATACACCCATTGAGATAACCTACGTTGTTAAAAAAGATCACCCCTGTCACGCAGTCCGGGTTAACCGGTTTACAGAGTATAGCTCCCACCATCGCATCGTGGCCACGCGGCTCGTTAATACAGGCGGAGCGGATCCAATCGTATTTCTCAGCCAGTAGTTCGCGGCGCTCGAGCAGCGTTCCTGAGTCGAGTCCTACGATACCATCGGGAAGCCCCACAACGACTCGGGTGGGTTCGCCTCCCGTATGGGAATCGATCACATGAAGATGTTTATGTCCAGAGTTGCTCATTAACGTCCTTTAACATATCATTCCGGTCTTGTTGGAATCCAAAGGTCCCGCCACCGAATCTGCATACCGCCATGAGTTCAGCCCAAGATATTCGCGAAGCGTTCTTCCAGCGCCTTGATAAACCCGTGCTCACAGAGAAGCTCTTTGACCAAGTTCCGGATATTGCCTTTTTTATTAAAGATCATCATGGGCGATATATTGCGGCTAATAAAACATTGGTAAAACGCTCCGGTGTTGAGAACAAAGAAGCGTTGATTGGAAAAACAGCTGACGAGTTATTCCCCGAACCGTTGGGATCTGCTTTTGCCGAGCAAGATCGTCAGGTATTAAAAACGGCGCTCCGCATCAGCGGGCAGCTCGAACTCCACCTCTACCCCGATGGTCGTGAAGGATGGTGTATCACGTACAAAGAACCCATTTTTGATGACAACCAACTTATCATTGGAGTTTCTGGAATTTCACAAGATATTCGTTCAGCCGCTCAAGGAGGAGAAAATATGACATCCATCGCCAAGGTGCTTAAACACATCCGCGAAAACCTTGATCAGCCACTAAGACTCCCCGATCTGGCTAAGATGGCCGAGCTTTCCGTCTATCAGCTCGATCAACGAATCCGTGCACTCTATCAGGTGTCAGCTGGGCAGTGCATCACCCGAGCAAGAATCGAGGCCGCTTGTCACATGCTAAACACAACGAGTGTAACCATTACTCACATTGCACTCGATTGTGGCTACTCAGACCAGTCCGCATTCACCCGACAATTCAAGCAAACCACAGGCCTAACACCTAAAGCATATCGAGATAACCAGGCTATTGGATAATTAACGAAGCCATTGCACACACAATGAATTTGATGGATGATTGTCGAGTAGCGATTGTTGATGGATGAAGTATCTGGGCAAGCTAACTTCGTCCTTCAAAAATCACCAATCATCACTCGCCAAGTATCTCTTTCCAACTCAACCAAATCGAAGTGGATCCAGCCTGCGGATATCGAGACACGGCTCCCCTGCCCCAAGGAGTTCTGAAACTAGTTTACCTGTCACGGGCCCCATGCTCAGCCCCATCATCGAGTGACCTGTTGCCACTGTAAGATTTGAGTAACCAGAGATTCGGCCAATATAAGGCAACCCATCTGGTGAGCAGGGCCGCAGTCCAGCCCATGGTTCCACTCCTGCAAAATCTTCATCTTGATAGGAGGGAAAATATTTTTGTGCCGAGCGTATTATACCTCCTACTCGACGTTTATTCACCGAGAGGTCGTTTCCACAGACTTCCATGGTTCCCGCAAATCGAAGTTGCCCGTTTATCGGTGTCACTGCCACCTTAGCCTCGCTGAGAATAGAACACAGCTCGGGAAGCTCACGTGGCTGATCGAGTGTTAGAGAATACCCTTTTCCTGCCTGCATCGGGATGCGCGCGCCGATGGTTTTCACCAGATCACTGGTCCAGGCACCACAGGCTAAGACGATGTGCTGTCCCGGAGGCGTATTCACTCCCACCAGCGACACCATACCTCCACCTTCTTTGCGTAACCCTGTTACTTTCGCACCTTCCACGATCTCAGCTCCCATCTCGATCACCTTGGCGCGCAGTCCAATGACAAATCCAGCAGGATCCATATGGCAGTCTTGTTTAAACCACACACCACCTTTAACATCCATCTCGATACCACCGTCGAGCTCACGGAGTCGGGCAGGATCACAAATCTCCGCAGACACGCCAATCTCGTTGGCCATAGCTGCCACTTCAGCCTCCTCGTGCAGGCCCTTATCGGTATTGCAAAGCATCAGTAACCCGCGTTGTGTTAGTTCCACACCAGCCTCTTTGGCAATATCAACAAACAGCCTACGGCTTTCCAAATTCAAATCACGTAATAACTCTCGACTATCCATCACATGTTTTTTAGTGGCGTGAGTCATAAACAACTTACACCAACGCATCAGGTCAACGTTCACTCGTGGTCGAATGTAAAATGGCCCTTCTGGATTAGCCAGCCACTTTAACCCCTTGCTAACTATCCCTGGTGCAGCCAGTGGAATAAAGTGGCTTGGAACTACCATACCTGCGTTTCCGTAGGAACAGCCATTCCCAAACGACTCTTCTCGGTCGATGATGGTCACTGGTCGTCCAGCTTTTAAGCAATGGTAGGCCGAGCATAAACCGATCACGCCAGCTCCAACAATAATCACCCTATCTGCATCGTATTTCACATCACCAATCTACCACTCCGGTCTAGTGAGTATTTTGAGTTTTCGCCTAGGTATCAGCACAGTGGGACGGAGGAATTAAGGCTAATGAATTGCTGCAGGATATACCACCAGCAATCATTATTGAGTCAACATCGATTTATTAGAACACATCACACTGATTTGTAGGGAATTCTCGTACAGGAGCATTTTGTTTGCTAAAATCGTCTTCTTTTATCGTATGCATTCTGAGTAATATTACCCGACACAAAAACCACCATGCCTAGAATCAATATCACCGAACCCGGAAAAGACAGCCAAGCATATAGTTTCGACCTCAAACGCATGCAGCTCAAAGTAGGGCGCAGCAGCGACAACGATATCACTATCTCCCACCGATCAGTCTCCAAAGTCCACTGCCTCATCGAACGACGCAAAGGTGGTTATATGATTTTCAATAACGGCTCCACCAACGGCATTAAATACGAAGGTGAACGCCACGCCGATTTAGCCCTCACCAATGGTATGGAGCTAGAAATTGGCGACGTTCCTGCCGTTTTCACCCTCACCGATGAAGAGTGCGACCACTTGACCGAGGAACGCCTCAAGGAGCGTGAGAACAGTGAAAAAGAAGAGGAACAAAGCGAAGATGAGGAAAACAGTGACGAGAAGGAGTAATCAACTCCCTACACTGACACATCTCGTTGAAGCCCGCTCCATATATCCATATAAGTAGGCGAACATGCGCTTGCAGAAAGCGTGCGGAGCATGTATGCGCCACGGTATGAAAGTCCTGAGCTACAAGGATGCTGCCTACGCACGCTTCGTCAAAAAACTCGACCGTCGAGCCACACCAGGTGCTGCGGGCAAAAAAGTGGAGGATATCGTCTCCGCCATCATCGCCGATGTGCAGAAGCGAGGAAATGCCGCTGTATTCGAATACACACAGCGTTTTGATGGACTAACACTCACCGCGAAATCATTGTTTGTCAGTCAGACTGAAATCGATGAGGCCTATGCCGCCGTCGATGATGATGTCAAAAAAGCCGTCGCGATCAGCAGGCGCAACATCCACTCATTCGCCAAGCGCAGCATGCGCAAGGACTGGAAAGCAAAGAACCCTGAAGGCGTCGAAGTCGGCGAGAGATTCACCCCCTACGATCGCGTTGGCGTCTACGTCCCCGGTGGGAAAGCCCCTCTAGTTTCCTCTGCCTTAATGACCGCAGCCTTCGGTCAAGCCGCAGGTGTTCCTGAAATCCTTGCGGCCACTCCTGCTGGAGCCGATGGAAAAATCAACCCCGCCCTGCTCTACGCCCTCGTCGAGAGTGGAGCCACTGAGATTATCAAAGTGGGTGGTGCCCAGGCAATCTCAGCCATGGCACTGGGAACTAAAACGGTGACTCCGGTCGAAAAAATCTTCGGCCCTGGCAATGTTTTTGTGGTCGAAGCCAAACGCCAACTTGTCGGTGCCGTTAGCATCGACCTCCTACCTGGACCGAGCGAGGTTCTGATCGTGGCCGACCAATCAGCCAACCCCAAATTCATCGCCGCCGACATGCTCGCCCAAGCTGAGCACGCAGGTGATAGTGTGGTTGGATTTGCCACCGATTCAAAGCGCCTGTTAGGACAGGTGCAAAAGGAGATCGAAAAACAAGCCCCTACTCTTTCCCGGGAGAAGTATATCCGTGAGGTGCTAAAAAAAGGCACCTTCTGCCTACTCACTAAGACACTGCAAGAGGCAGTGGACATCTGCAATGCCTTCGCCCCTGAACACCTCTCTCTAGTCGTTGAAAATGAAGACGCCTGGTTAGCCAAAATCCGTACGGCTGGAGCTATCTACGTTGGTGCGCTTTCAGCCGTTGCCGTCGGAGACTTTGTCGCCGGCCCAAGCCACACCCTGCCAACAGGAGGATCAGGTAAATCCTTCTCAGGCCTCCGCGCCGATCAATTTCAACGTCGGGCCAGCATCGTCCGTATGGATCAGAAGGCTCTGAAAAAATCCCTACCCACCGTCGAAACCTTCGCCCGAGTCGAAGGCCTAGATGCCCACGGAAAATCGGTGAGTATCCGAGTGGAATAAAAGCAATCAAACATCTTGTTCGATTACTTTCTTTTGGAATGCCTAACGTAAATCACACCCGGTAAACCTTCCATATCCGCATCCTGCGTAATCAACTCGGCATCCTGATGCCTGGCTGTAGAATAGATAATACCATCAGCAAGTGACAGCTTGTGTCTATGGCTGACTTCTGCAGCAAATATCGAAAGCTGGTCATCGAGGGGCACTACCTTCCCTTGCTTCATTACGGCTGCCGCAGCAAGAGCTTCGGATTCACTGGCCTCTCTCAGCATCCACCGATAGACTTCAGTAAGTATGATGGCTGGAACAATCAGATCGTCGGTGTTCTCAATGGCTGCCGCAAAACGATCTGCGTTAGGGCCATCGACGAAATACTCAATCCATCCAGAAGAGTCGACTATGGTAGGCATCTGTCTGACTCTCTCTCAAATGTGTTTTTCAAACCCTTGATAAAACCCTTAAGAGCCTTAGCGGGGCGTATGGGAACAAGCTCAATTCGACCATCCAACTCAATCATCTCTATCTTATCGCCAGGAAGAAGGGCATACCTCTCCCTGACGGCTTTGGGGATGACCACCTGATATTTGGGGGATATTGTTACTGCTGGCATATCGATAGGGGTATCGTAATACCAAATACGCATCGATACAAGTGGTTTTCTTATTCTTATCAGGGTAAAAACTATCAGGGTAAAATAAAGTCTTACTTAACCTCCACCCCAGATGTTCCCGCTTCCACTCCCTGGAGCATCATATTGAACATACCGCCCTTGTTCTCGAGGCTCTTGCGGTATTGCTCCTGCTGGGATTCATCCAGCACAGGTGAAAGGCGCTTCACTTTCGTATCGATCTTCTTTTGGCGATTTTCTTTCATCTGCTTGATCATTGAGGCGCGGTCCGTTGGGGCGTCCTCACCATCGGTATGAAGCGTCATCACACTGCCCATATCCATATCTCCAAGATCCATCTCGACTCCCATGCTGGACATCATCGAGCGGGTCACGAAGTCGGCATCACTCTGTGATTCGAGGCTCTTCTCGGCGTCCTCCATGAGCACATCGTAGACTTTTTGTTTTTGATCTTCAGAGAGATCGAGAGTTTGCTGAAGCTTGGCGAGATCCTTCATCGCACGCGATTCAATCTTACTATTTTGCTTACGCTCTTGCAGAGCCTCGAGCCCTTCCATTTGATCCGCTGAAAAGACATTCTTCATCGCGTCATTCAGACCATCGCCTCGTAGTGCCGCGGCCATTTCCTTCATCTTATCAGCATCGCCCATGGCTGACATGCCATTGGCAAAATCAACCTTCTCGAGTTGCTCGGCATAGAACGCTCTGAGTGCTTTTTCCTGCGATGCATTTAAACCAAACTCCTTCACCATCGCGGTGATCTGCATATCAAATTTATCCCCCAAACGCTTCTTCACCATCTCAGTCTGTCTGCTCTGAGACTCTTCAATCCTCTTCTTGGT
>JASJLI010000078.1:0-24370 GCA_037620805.1 Akkermansiaceae bacterium | reverse complement strand
CGACTTACTGTCTCTTGCGTGCCCTCCGTTGGAGCGGCGGGCGGAACCTACTTAATTTATCAATTTCCGCAAGATCTTTCTGCATCAATTTATCATTATTTTCAACCCCCTCTCACAACCCCCTTATTTACAACGATAAGGCTGTGAATAAAATTCGGACTTAAAGGTTAATAAGGACGCTTAAGGAATCGTGAATTCCTAGATAAATGCAATTTTGTGTTGTTTTAGCCACTCCTCGGGATGAAAACAGCACTTCAACGCCCCGTTTCCACAACCAGTGAACAAGCATACCTGAGCATTTAATATGCCAAGTCCTTAAAACTACTAGACAGAGACGACTTCATGCTGTGTCTTGTCGGTGGCGTTTATAATCAAAATCCAATATGAAACTAAAACATATACTTAAGAGGGCCAGACTGGCATCCATCATTGCAGGCGCAGTTGTTATTAGCAGCTGTGGAGAGAAAAAAGAAGAAGCCCACAATGCGAACGGCGACGAAAAAGTCCTACGTATCACTGCGATTCCAGATAAAAAGGTATCTGATCAAAGCATCAAATACAAGGCACTCAGTGACTACCTTGCCAAAGAACTCGGCGTTAAAGTAGAATATGTTAACTCACAAGACTACAGTGCTTCAGTCAACCGTTTCGCAAATAATGAAGTCCAACTGGTATGGTTTGGCGGGCTGACAGGTGTGCAAGCCCGTGCTCGAGTCGAAGGATCTCGCGCAATCGCCCAAGGAGTTGTTGACCCTAAGTATAAGTCTTACTTCATTGCGCATGAATCCACTGGACTAGAAAAGTCTGATGAATTCCCCAAGGGTATTGCCGATCTCACATTCACTTTCGGCTCGAAAAAGTCCACTTCTGGTCGCTTGATGCCAACTTGGTTTATCCAGAAAGAAACAGGCAAGACTCCTGAAGAGTTCTTCTCCAAGCCTGTCCAATTTACTGGCAAAGCAAGCCATGCAGGCACTGCCAATGCTGTCAATGAAGGGTCTGTGCAAGCAGGCGTGTTAAGCTACAAAACCTACGACAGCATGGTCAAATCCGGGGAAATCGACCCCAATAAAGCTAAAATCATCTGGGTCACTCCCGGGTATGCTGACTACAACTTCACCGCACATCCATCACTTGATAAAACGTTTGGTGCTGGTTTCGTCGACAAACTTCAAAAGGCTTTGATCGACTGTAATGACAAGAGGGTTCTTACAGTCCTCAATCGTGAAGAAGGCCTGATCGAAGCAAAGAACGAAGATTTCGCAAGCATCGTTACCATTGCTAAAGAGCTAGGCTTCTTTAAAGAATAGTTTCACTGCTCCTCCTGCTATAGAGCAGGAGGAGCATATTTTTAATCCTGTGTTTCAACTCACAGACATCACCAAGAGTTTTGGTGCTACCGTTGCCCTGAGCAATATCTCCTTAGAGATCAAGCAGGGGGAGCACGTTGCTCTCATTGGCCCATCTGGTAGCGGCAAAACTACTCTGCTAAAGCTGCTCAATGGGCAATTACTGCAAAACTCTGGCAGCTACAGTATTGCGGATTCGCATTTGAATAGCCTCAGCAACAAAAATTTACGCAGACTCCGTAGTGAAATAGCCTACATTCCACAGGATTTAGGGCTCATCCCACAGCTCAAGGTTTTTCAAAACATCCTACTTGGTAGAGTGGGCAAGCACTCTGCGCTGGGAATGCTATCCAAATTTCTTATCCCACCACGAAAAAATCTGCACCACATCTTCTCGCTACTACAAAGAGTAGGCATCCCTGAAAAGATGTATCAACACACGGCTACCCTATCCGGCGGACAACAGCAACGCGTAGCCGTTGCCCGAGCACTATTTCAGCAGGCACACAGTCTATTAGCAGATGAACCGGTTTCTGCAGTAGATCCAGCACGAGCTCGCAGCCTCATCACTTTACTAACAGAAATAGCGACAGAGAACCAGCTCACACTAGTGATGTCCATTCACAATTTGGAGCTGGCACGTGAGTTTTTCCCACGTATTGTTGGCTTAAAAAATGGGCATATCTTATTTGATTCCCCTGAGCCAACAACAGAGCAACTTGAAGAGCTATACCACCTTTCTGAATCTGAATTGGTAGAGCCATGATTTCCTTGAAGTCATACAAGGGCACACGCAGAAGCTTTCTGTTACTACTGATCCCTATTCTAGTATTCTGCATCTACTCCACGCAGGTAAAGTGGGCAGACTTCTTCCCTCAAGAGTATGGGATGGGAGTGATCGAGAAATTCTTCGCTGCGGCACTTGAACCCGCACTGGATTACCAAGACCCAGATATGCCGGAGTCGGCTCCGCCATTCTCGCATAAAATTGGCGAAGCATTATGGAATACCCTCCAATATGCTGTATGCGCTATCAGCTTATCACTACCGATCGGACTCTTTCTTGGCTTCCTGTCGTCCAAATCTTGGTGGCCACTTCGCTCGATGTCAGTCGCCACACGTCTCACCCTCGCGATAGTCCACCGCATCGCACGGACGGTTACGACAGCTGGTAGATCCGTTCATGAAATACTGTGGGCTCTTATCTTCATAACAGCACTCGGAACCTCGCCCATGGCTGTGATCGTCGCACTATCCATTCCATACAGCTGCAGCCTGGCTAAAGTGTTTTCCGAACTGCTTGATGAGCAGCCAAACAACTCCAAAGCTTATCTCCAGTCCTTAGGTGGAGGCTTCTTTGCGTCCTGGCTCTACGGTATATTTACAATCTCCCTAACAGACATCGTCAGCTATACCCTCTACCGTTTTGAATGCGCCATTCGCTCAGCAGCGATTTTAGGTTTCGTTGGAATATCCACTATCGGACTCCACATTGAAACAGCCTTTGAAGACAACTATTATAATGAACTATGGACGCTGCTATACGCCTTACTCGTTTTGATCCTGATTGTGGAGCGCTCTAGCCACTACATCCGCAAGAGCATGACTAATTACCCGTCTGCGAAACAGCTCCCGGATGACCTTTCACCGAGTTCACTACGCCGAGTCCAGCCGAGGCGATGGCTTCCAAAAATAGCCGCTATCTTTGTTATCGGACTCACTACCATTTCCTGGACCACCGGCGAATCTCTCTTCTCAAAACTTAGCTGGGAACAGCGCATGTCAAATCTAGATCGCTTTGTCTCCGACCAAATTACACCCTACCCGGTGCAAAAATCCGGCGACTGGAGCGATGCCTTACCATGGGCAAAGCATCTTTTGTTAGATCAAGGAGTGGAGGCCTCGCTACAGACGCTCTATATTGGCACTGCTGCGATGATACTCGCCTTTCTCATGGGTTTGATAACCTTGCCATGGAGTTCCAAGTCTCTCAATGAGGAAAAACCTTACGGCATTTATGCTGGCAATAATCGTGCCTTGAATTTGCTCCATAAGCTTATCTCACTATTCTTGCGGGCACTCTTTATTCTCTGCCGCAGCATGCCGGAGTTTCTTCTAGCCTTCTTGCTACTACAAATGCTTGGCCCTACTGCTTGGCCTCTCATCTTAGGACTCGCTATCCACAATTACGGCATTATCGGCAGACTCGGGGGCGAGCTAGCCGACCACTCGGATTTAAATCACACCAAAGTCCAGCTTGCCCAGGGTGGAAACCGCCTGCAGGGATACTTGTTCTCAATTCTCCCCGCTTACTTTAACCGTATGGTGTTGTATTTTTTCTATCGCTGGGAAACGTGCATACGTGACGCTACAGTGCTGGGTCTTCTTGGCATCAGCTCTCTAGGTTTTCTCATTGATGAAGCAAGAGCGAGAGACAACTATGATGAATGGCTCTTTTTTATTCTACTTAGTGCCTGCATCGTCATCATTGGAGATTTTGCTTCAGAAATCGTTAGAAACAAGCTGAGGAGCTCCAGCATCCAGAGCTAAACTTTCTGTCCTGCTCGGGACTGGGGTGATACCACTCCGCAAAACAGACGAGACGATTGAAAGTTTTTAAGCTGTGAGAAAATGCACTTCGTGGTCAACGAGAGTTCCGGATGAATTTCTTTTCTGGCTGCGGTACTTTCGCTGACGGAGGCCAAGCCGGTTTGATTCAGATAACTCGAGAAAAAAACTCGTCTGGTGTTACTCTAACCCCAAATCCGACCGCAGTACGATGAACATTCAAATGCTCGATGGCAAAGGGAACTCTCTATCGGGCGAACTCGTAAGGTAGCTATCTCCAATCTGGATCTTGATCCTTATCCTGATCAATCCGATCGGCCAGATTGCGAGCCTTGATACGGTGGTCACGTTTGGCACGTCGCTCAGAGAGTTGGCGGAGTTTTTTCTGCCGTTTCTCGAGTTTTTCAATTTCCTCATCGAGCTTGAGATAGCTTTCATATCGGCCTTCATCGAGTTCTCCCGATTCAACGGCGGAGCGGATGGCACAGCCTGCGTCGTTTCCGTGTTTACAATCATGGAACTTGCACTGGGCAGCCAGCTCTTCAACATCGGTAAAACTCTCTCGTAACGTTCTCTCGTCCGTCCACATCTGGATCTCGCGCATCCCTGGGTTATCAATCAGGATACCCCCATCATCGAGTAGGATAAGCTCACGAGCCGTCGTAGTGTGACGGCCTTTGCCCGTGGTTTCATTGACGTCATTGGTCCACTGAAACTCTTCGCCTAACAATTGATTAATCATTGTCGACTTCCCTACCCCGCTCGACCCAACCATGGTCAGGGAGATTCCGGGTTCGAGATACTTTTTCAACACATCAAGGCCTTCATTGCGAGCGGCAGAGGTGATGTAAACAGAGGCATCCTCGCTGAGATCCTGAATCAGGGCTGCGGCTTCGCTGTTTTGTTCGTTGGGAAAGAGATCGGATTTATTGACCAGCACGACAGCTTTGGAACCACTGCGTCTGATCAAGGTGAAGTAGCGCTCCATGCGGCGTGGGCTAAAATCGGAACCGGCATCGGTGACTACGACTACGACGGTAACGTTGGCTGCGATCACCTGCTCCATGGTGCTTTTTCCAGGAAGTTTTCGAGAAAAACACGTCTGGCGCGGCAGTCGGGCACGGATCATATTCTCACCGTCCTCGTTCTTGGCTAGCTCAAGAGCCACCCAATCGCCTACCGCGGGTAATGCCGCATCCGTAGCGGCATCGTGATAAACCTTACCGCTCATCACAACCTCACGCTCACAGACATCATCCTCATCATCGACGAAGAGAGCCCCGTAGGTGATTTTATTGTCGCGTATGAGGCGTGCAGGCACACATTTTCCGAGGGAAAGCTTATCAAAGTCTTTCTGAAAATCCGCGTTCCAGCCTAATTCCTCGAGTGTCATGAGAAGGTCAGTCTATCAAGGATACCTTGCTCTCACAAGCGCCCATCGTCGGCATCGAGGTAGTCGAACATGGTCTGGATTTCGTCGCGGTCTTGCCAGCCTGATTCCTTTTTACGACGGACGAGTAATTCGGAAAGGTCATCGCGGAAGCATCGGTTACGCATGAAGCTGTTCCACCACTCAAGTTCATGTTCATTGGGTCGGGTTCCATTTTTCCAGCACCACTCGAGAGCTTGCTCGTCGGTGGCACCGTCGATGACAAGCTGGCGAAGGGCATCGTAATCGATATGGAGCAACTGGCAGGTCCAGAGATCCATGCCTTTGCCCATGTTCGGGTGAAACTCGGGGTCGAGTTTTCCAGATTGTTGGAGGCGGATTTTACTGCAAAGACGGGCGAAATAGACGTAGTCTGAGACTTCGTCGTAGGGGCTGGAAGGTGGGGTGTAATTGTTCATTTTTTTGACAGAATTTTTTCTTGGGATGCGTGTTCCTTGGGTTGTCGGCCAGTTGAAAACTTAGCCTACTCGGAGTATGCTTCCATTCCTGTGCAGGAGCAGACGAGATTACGATCGCCGTGGACGTTGTCGATACGTCCGACGGATGGCCAGAACTTGTGGTCGCGGAGAGAGGCTACTGGGTAGGCTGCTTGTTCGCGGCTGTATTTATGGTTCCAATCGTCACTGATCACCATTTCGGCGGTGTGTGGTGCATTCTTGAGTACGTTGTCTTCTTTGTCGGCGTCACCATCAATAACAGCTTGAATTTCTCCGTGGATGGAAATCATCGCGTCACAGAACTTATCGAGTTCGGCTTTGGACTCGGACTCAGTGGGTTCGATCATCAGGGTTCCGCCGACGGGCCAACTCATGGTGGGCGCGTGGTAGCCATAGTCCATCAGGCGTTTGGCAACGTCTTCAACCGTAATGCCGCTGACCTCAGAAAGATTGCGGAGATCGATGATACACTCGTGGGCGACGAGCCCTTTGTTTCCAGTGTAGAGCACGGGGAAACAATCATTTAGTCGCTTGGCAACATAGTTGGCATTGAGGATCGCAATCTTGGTGGCCTCGGTAAGGCCTTCAGCGCCCATCATGGCAATATACATCCATGAGATGGTGTTGATACTGGCACTACCATAAGCGGCAGAACAAACTGCTGCCTCACCATTTTCCATCATGGTGTGACCGGGAAGATATGGAACTAGCTGCTCGGCCACACCGATAGGTCCGACACCAGGTCCTCCCCCACCGTGTGGGATACAAAAGGTTTTATGAAGGTTCAGGTGACAGACATCAGCCCCGATCAGGCCAGGACTTGTTAGGCCAACCTGGGCGTTCATATTGGCGCCGTCCATATAGACTTGGCCGCCGTTCGCGTGAATGATTTCGCAGATTTCTACGATGGTTGATTCGTAAACACCGTGGGTAGATGGATAAGTGACCATCAGGGCTCCGAGTTTTTCAGCGTGCAGTTCGGCTTTTGCCTTGAGATCAGCAACATCGATATTCCCTTCATCATCACAAGCCACAGGAACCACCTTGAAGCCTGCCATCACGGCGGAGGCGGGGTTGGTTCCATGAGCCGATGTTGGGATGATACAGACATCGCGATCGGCGTCATCCACATTACTTTGGGCGATATGATAACGACGAATAGCTAACAGACCTGCATACTCACCTTGTGAGCCTGCGTTAGGCTGGAGGGAAACGGCAGAAAAACCTGTAATACATGCTAACCACTCGGACAGTTCATCAAGCATCTCGCGGTAGCCGATGCTTTGATCGTCGGGCACGAACGGGTGGATGTTTCCAACTTCAGGCCAGCTCAACGGCATCATCTCAGCCGTGGCATTGAGCTTCATCGTGCATGACCCAAGCGCGATCATCGATTCGTTGAGCGCTAGGTCTTTTTTCTCTAGCCGTGAAAGGTAGCGCAGCATCTCTGTCTCGGAGTGGTAGCTATTGAAAACTGGAGCGGTGCAGAACTCAGAGGCGCGGTCATGCGAGGGGGGCCAAGCGGTTTCGTTATACTCTGGAATTTCAGCATCCTCGACACCAAAGGCCTTGAGCGCGAGCATTCCTTCCATGCAGCCCATGGTTTCATCACAGGCGATAGCTACGTGGTCGGCATCGATGCGACGAAGATTGACACCGACAGCAACACCGACAGAGAGAATCTCGTCAGCTTTCCCTGGAGTTTTTACAGTAATCGTATCGAAGTAACTTTCACTGGTAAGTTCAAATCCAGCTTTCTTCAGACTCTCAGCACAGATGCGTGCGGCAAAGTGGGTATTGTAAGCTATTTGCTTGAGGCCACCTGGGCCGTGGTAAACGGCATACATGGATGCCATCACTGCGAGAAGAACCTGCGCGGTGCAAATGTTAGACGTCGCTTTATCGCGGCGGATATGTTGCTCACGAGTCTGGAGTGAGAGACGGTAGCCGGGCTTGCCTTGGGAATCGATCGACACACCGATGAGACGACCTGGCATCTTGCGTTTTAGTTTGTCCGTGCAGGACATAAAGGCAGCGTGTGGACCACCAAAGCCGAATGGGACACCAAAGCGCTGGCTGTTTCCTATACAGATATCGGCACCAAATTCGCCAGGGGCGCGGAGTATGGTGAGGGCTAGGATATCGGCTGCTACGATAGCGAGTGCGCCGGCAGCGTGTGCTTTATCGACAAAGTCAGCGTAGTCATCGACTGATCCGTTAGTGTCTGGATACTGAACGAGCACAGCAAAGAGACCTTCACATGCGGCGGAATCAAAAAATTTCCAATCACCTACTTCGATTTGAATACCTAGAGGTTCGGCGCGGGTCTGGACAACTTCAATTGTCTGCGGGTGGCAACTGTCGGCAACAAACATGGTTGTGCCGCGAGGCTTACCGGATTTGGCAAGAGCCATGGCCTCGGCAGCAGCGGTGCCTTCGTCTAGAAGTGATGCACCAGCTACATCCAGACCGGTAAGATCTGCGATCATGGTTTGGAAATTGAGCAATGCCTCGAGGCGGCCCTGGGCGATCTCAGCCTGGTAGGGTGTGTAGGCGGTGTACCAACCTGGATTTTCGAGGATATTACGTTGGATCACAGCTGGAACAATGGTGCCGCTATAGCCCTGACCAATATAGGACTTAAGCACCTTGTTTTTACTCATGACGCCGCGCAAGCGGTCCATGGCAGCCGTTTCGCTAAGTGCCCTCGACAGATTGGGTAATTCGAGAGGCTCTCCACCACGAATATTTTCGGGAACTGCGTCATCGATTAGATCAACGATACGATCGTAGCCGAGACCTTCGATTAGTTCCTCGCGAGTTTCTCCGACGCTTCCGACGTGGCGACTGCAGAAGTTATTATACATCTGATTGTTAGTTTGGTGTGTTTTTCTGGTAAAGAATACAGGCGTGCTCAAGTAAACTTGGCACGCCCGCGAGAGTGATTAATGATTCATGGTCATTTTAGCCGAGCAGTGCGCTGTATGCGTCTGCATCCATGAGGCCTTCAACAGCTGACGTATCGCTCAGGCGAAATTTGAAGATCCAACCGGCACCATAGGGATCGGTATTGATCATGGCTGGATCAGCTTCGAGATCGATATTTCCTGCAACAATTTCACCGGAAAGTGGGATGTAAATGTCACTGGCGGCCTTGACGGATTCGACAACTGCGATGGGGTCGCCAGCGTCACAGATACGACCTTCGTCAGGGAGTTCAACAAATACGACATCAGTTAGTTCTTCCTGGGCGTGATCGGTAATACCGACTGTGGCGACATCGCCTTCGAGGAGAACCCACTCGTGGTCTGAGGTGTAACGGAGATTAGCTGGAACGTTCATTGTGTGTTTTATCTAGTTGGTGAATGGTTATTTGCTGGCTTGTTTTGCACAGGATCAGGCCTTTTTGTAAAAGGGTTTTTTAACGACTTCCGCTTCGAATCGTCGACCTCGCACATCGATGTCAACCAAGGTTCCGAGCTTCGCGAGGGTAACGGGAAGGTATGCCAAAGCTATGCCTTCTCGCATACTTGGTGACAGTATACCGCTGGTGAGTTCCGATACTCGTTCGCCTTCTTTGGTAAATACTTCGTAGTGGGCGCGTGGAGGTGCTCCCCGGCCGGTGTATTTCAGGGCAATGAGTCGCTCCTTGAGGCCTTCTTCTTTCTGTTTGATCAGCGCGTCGCTACCGATGAATCCGCCTTCTTTATCGAGAGCGCAGAAAAACCCGAGTCCTGCTTGCAGTGGCGTGCGGGTTGGTGACAGATCTGAGCCATTGAGTGGGTAGCAGACTTCGAGGCGTAGGCTATCGCGAGCACCGAGTCCACAGGGTTTGGCACCGTTATCGATAAAACGCTGGAACCATGCACTACCATTTTCGGCAGAGCTGAAAAATTCAAATCCATCTTCACCGGTGTAGCCAGTGCGGCAGACGCAGAGTTTTTCACCTTCACCACGTTCAGACAGCCACATCGCCATACCATTACGGGTGGGTAGTTCTTGATCGGGGAAAAGTTTCGCAAATGCGGCAGACGAGTTCGGCCCCTGCACTGCCATACCTGCCCACGCGATACTCTCGTTAGTCAGATTCAACCCCTCAGCGAGGTGTTGATTGAGCCATGCGTAATCGACATCGATCATGGACGCATTCACCACGAGAAAAATGCGGCCCTCAGCCTGTCGGTAAATAATGAGATCGTCGATGACTCCACCTTCTTCGTTCAGCATAAAAGTGTACTGCCCTTCGCCGATCCCAAGTTTGTTGACGTCATTGGCTAGAATTTCATTCAACCAGGCTTCTGCGCCTTGGCCTTCGAGGAAAAATTGACCCATATGGGAAATATCGAATATACCCACATCTTCACGAACCGCGGTATGTTCGTCGATGATACTAGTATATTGCACCGGCATGTTCCAGCCAGCAAAGGCCACCATTTTCCCTCCGAGTTCAATATGTAGGGAGGCTAGCGGGGTTTCTTGAATAATGTCGCTCACGGGTCAGAGATTGTGAGCCACACGCAGCCTTGTCAAATTCGTAAGAGGCGTTAATTTTACTTTATGCCGAATCTTCAGCAAGCCCTCCGTGAACTGCCATCTGTGGAATCACTCACCAAACAATTAGTAGCCTCATGCACTCTGCCCCGTGCACTAGTCACCTCTTTTGTGCAACGAGAACTCAATCATACGCGAAAAACAATCCTCGAAGGTGCGTCCCCCTCTCGAGAAGACGTGCAGCGAGACATCGCCACCCGCCTAGACGAGTTCTCAGCTAGTCGGCTGCAACCTGTGATCAATGCCACTGGAGTGGTGATTCACACGAATCTTGGACGATCACCTCTCGGAGTACAAGCCGCCGAGAAACTGACTCAGATTGCCACAGGCTACTGCAACCTAGAGTTTAATTTACCGGAGGGAACGCGTGGTAAGCGTGCTGGTTATCTAGAAACAGCCCTTGCCTCGCTACTCGAAGCCGAATCCGCCACAGCGGTAAACAACTGTGCCGCTGCTCTGGTGCTCACGCTTCGACACCTGTGTGAGGAAGGCAAAAACGAAGTCATCGTCTCGCGTGGTGAGCTTGTAGAAATTGGAGGGGGGTTCCGAATTCCCGACATCTTGGAAACATCTGGTGCCAAGTTGGTGGAGGTGGGTGCCACCAACAAAACCCACCTAGGCGACTACGAAAAAGCGATTACTTCAGAAACAGCGATGATCCTTAAAGTGCATCGCTCCAATTTCTACATGGGTGGATTTACTGAGGAGCCCACTACAGTTGAATTGGCTGAACTTGCTCATAGCCATGACTTACCGTTGATCGAAGATATTGGTTCCGGAGCGATGATGAACACAGATGACCTTGCCCCCATCGACCATGAACCGAGGCCGCAAGATGCCCTCAAAAACGGGATCGATCTAGTCTGTTTCTCTGGAGATAAATTATTAGGTGGCCCGCAGTCAGGAATCATTGCTGGTAAAAAGGAGCTCGTAGAAGGCATCAAAAAAGAACCCTTTTTCCGAGCCGTCCGCTGTGACAAGCTTATCCTCACCGTGTTACAGGAATGCATCGACACCTATCTTCACACCCGTTCCAAAAAAGGAACCCGCGGCGTGCCTGCCCTAGATTTCATTTCAGAAAGCACGGAAATTTTACATAAACGAGCTGAATCCATCATGGCAAATCTCCCTAAGGAACTGCGCGCGAGCTTTAAACTAACATCCAGTATAGCCCGCACTGGTGGAGGTACGATGCCGAAGTCGGAGATCCCATCGGTGGCAATTAGCATCACCTCAGAAAGTGTATCTATCACCAAACTTGCTAGGTTATTAAGAACAGGAGCGCCTGCTATAGTGGGCACGGTGATCGAAGGCAAACTTCATCTTGATCTACGCACGGTTTTTGAGTATCAGGACGCCCAACTTACCGACGCTCTGATCACTGCACTTAGCTAGGAGCAGACCCTTGTTATAAAGCAAGGGTGCAAGCTCGAAGTTGTGATCAAATCGCCCCTTATCCAAAGGGGAAACTATCTAACCCAAGTAGATTCGATTACCTCCGTGGAGAAAATCTAAGCCGAGTAAAAAGTGGGGCTTATTTATCTTTTTTGGGAGCCTTTTTGGCAGGTTTCTTCTTACTGTCTTTTTAAAGCGCTTTCTTTTCAGCGTCTTTCGCTTCCTTATCTGCAGCCGGCTTGGGCTTCGCAGCTTCAGGAGTAGCTCCATCTTCAGCCGCCGAGTATTTAAGAAACTTAGCATACGCCGGCTTGAGCGGTGTGACTTTATCGAACCCAGCTTGCTTGTAGAGCTTCACCAAGGTGTTTGCTTCTAGAAGGCGTTGATGCCCTCCACTGTTAGAGTTTTCATCTTCGGTCTTCCAAAGCCTGATCGCCAATTTGATTTCGGCATCGCTCGCATAGATTCGCAATGCGTTGCTTGCGGCATCGGTGACGATCTCTATCGAAGCGGTGAAGTCAGCACTGAGAGCTCGGTTATAGGCGTTCAGAGCTTCTGTTAATCGCTTAGGATCTTTCTTAGCGAGATTTTCAAGAGCCAAGCCGTGACAATATGCAATCTGTGCACGCTGGCTACCGGATACCTTACGTTTCCGCCAGGCCTTAGAAAGACGGTCGAGACGCTCCCAGTCCTTCAGACGAACGGCCTCCCAAAAGATGTTCACCTCGATCTGCTGGAGATGAGTTTCACGAGTCAGCCCCTTATTGCGGAACTTCTGCAGCTCGCTGCTTAGAGCATCGAGATCACCCATGCGTCGGCTACACTCCATTTTGTAATAACCAGCGAGTGAACCGTAGTTATTAGGTGCTGTATCGATTGCTTTGAAGGCTATCTCACAGGCCGCAAACTTTGTTTTGGCCTCTGCGTAGTTTCTTCCTCGATAGAGGCTCATTGCCTCGGAGAAAATTTTCGGCAGATAGAAGTAGATTGCCTCAAGCTTTGGGCGACCTACGCGCACGATGTTCAACGCACGAGCATTGATCTTGTATGTGGCTTGACCGTTGGTGTAGCTGAGCACAAGCACATCATCGTGCGAGCCATCATTATACATCAGTCTGGCGCCAGCTGGCTCAGCAGAGAGGGTCGATGCAGAGAGCATCGTTAATACGATTGGTAATAATTTGGTGAATGATCGGATATTCATAACTGTTGGTAATTTTGAGTTAGGTAAATAAAAGGTTCTAATGGTTTAATCTTATCTAGTTATTACTTACCTCTGCCGCGACGCTGATTTTCAAGGTCTTCAGCTCGGACTTGGTCCATAGTTTTGACTTGGCCTGATGTCTCGTATTCTTTAACGAGGGCTGCGACTTCGTCCCAGATTTCCTTTTCGGCACTGGTCATGTCCTGATTGGTTTCGCGAATGCGGCGAGTTCCGGTGACATACGGCCAGCCGATGAGTTGGTAACATGCCTGGCGATCGTCCATCTTCAGTTCGACTTCTTTTTTACCGGTGCCGACTGTCTGACCCTTAGTGAGATTACGGTCCCACATGATTTCAAGAATTCGTTTCACAGACGGTGCAGAGATCCGGATGAATCCACGGTAACGATTATAGACACTACCATAGTAGAACAAGGCATCGTTCTCATTGCCACGCTTATCGAAGGACAAAGCGAAGAGGTAGCTGACCTCGGCTGATTTCTTTGAGTGCTTAGCATCGAGATAAGCTCTTGAAGCTATCTCGCACTTATCCCACTCACCAATCTTAGCACTGATTTCAACAACGCGGAACAGGGCGTTTTCTTGTATTTTTTCATCGTCCTTAGCACGTTTAATAATGTCCTCAAGACTTACAATGGCCTTCTTATTATCGATCGCACTATCGGAACGACCGAGAACATCGGCAATACCCAAGCGGGCCTTGAACTCACCAAACTTGTCTTTACGGCTCAGTAGTTCCTCATAATAAGGTAGCGCCTGCTTGGGAGCGGATGTTTTCTCTCGGAGGTAGTCACCTACACGAAGGAGCACAAAGTTGGTAAGGTCCTTCGGGTCAAACTCGCTCTTTAGATCCTTGAAGAGAGCCTTAATTCCAGAAGTATATCGTTGGGCGAGGTCCTCATTTTCATCAGCCACGGCTGTTTTGATTTGCTCTTCATAGACACCAATGATGGCGATACGTAGAAGGGCGAGCACTCGTTTGTTTGAAAGGTCGATTCCTGGGAAATTATAGTAGAGTTGCTTTAACATCTCTGGAGTATTTTTCTTATCGAACTCCAAGAAGAATTTGGAGTAAGCATTAACGCATTCTTCAAGAAAGAACGGTTGCTCTTTTCCAGCAAGCTCGGTAATCATGGCCTGCAAGTTATCAAGCCCCTCCTGGCCACGCTTAACAGCTTTCATGGCCGCCATTCCGTGAACAACTACTTGTGGTTTGTAGGGGTTGGTACGGTACTGGGTCATGAACTTATCATACCATGGTATAGCGTCCTTGATGCGTGGGTTGGGCTTTTTATCCTTACCGCGTTTTTCAACACCGAGCATTCCCACGAGATAACTGAGAGACTCACCGGCTACGACTTTGTTCTCACGCTTCTCGGCAATTTCAAGGGCGCGAATGTAGTATTGTTCTGCCTCATCGTATTTCGCGGTGCTCTCAAAGATGTTGCCCTTCATGTTGAAGGCCATATCGATGACCCCGGTTTCATGGAAGTCGTCTTCGAGTTGGTTTAACTTCACGAGAGCTGGTTCATACTGGCTTTCTGAGAAATGGCAGTTTGCCCGGTCGTATAGTGCGTTGGGAAGATAGATGTTTTTGCCAGGCTCGGGGTATTTATCAAGGAACGCATCAAGTAACTCAGCTGCTTTTTCCCAGTATTGGAGGCGAGTAAGGTTAGAGCCCACAAAGTATTCAGAGTGCATGATTAGCTTACTCTTGGGGTAATCTTTAACGTGCTGTTCAAGAAACGGCTGGGCCTTTTCAAAATGTCCAAGATAGAAGTGGCTACCACCGAGGACGAACAGGCAAATATCGTGCTGCTCAGATGGTTTTGGCACTTTATCGATGAGGACTTCAGCGACCTCGAGGCTCTTCTTGTATTCTCCACCAAAGAACAAGCTGGAGAGCATCATGCGGCGAACACTTTCGACCTTGTCGCTCTCTGGAAAATCCTTGAGGAAGATACTTCCGTAGTGTTCTGTATTCATGATTTCGCCGATAAGGGAGGAAACACGAACCAAGTTAAAGAGGTTATCCTCACGTTTCTTACTCTTGTTGTAGTAGAGTTCGAGCTGTTCAAGAGCGCCATAGACGCCACGCTGGTTGCCCGCTTGGTCGTGAAGATAGGTCATGGCGGAAAGCACTCCTACATCATCCGGGTCGCCGGAGCGGACTTTGTTTTGCATTTTACTGAGCCCTTTTGTGAGGCGTTCAGTTTCAATTCTTTTCATACCGTCCACGATGCCACGTCTTTCGGGGAGCTGTGCTAGACGCACTTGGATATCCTGAATGACATCGTCGGTTCCGGGAATCAAAGCATACAGGTTGAATGCTGCGATATACATGTCGGCATCCAAGGCATTGCTGGCAAGCTTCATGAATACCGGTGTGAACTCATACATCTGGTATGGCTCGAGAGTGATGTCAGCACGATTTTTATTAAGAAAATCGACCATGGCCTTCTCGTTTTCCTCCTGGATAACGGCTTGGGAAAGGGCGAGGAATGCTGCGACGATTCCAACGTCTGCAGTGCGCATTAGCTCTTTGTTTTTAAGAGCTGTTTCAAAATGACGGATACCATCGCTAATCTTTGGCTTCTCCATGAGGAAGTGGCAGATAGCGAGATTGATGTAGAAACCTCCGGGTGTGGGGAGAATTTTGTCTTTTGACTTGTCCCGTTCAGCGAGGAACTTCTGGTAGAGCTTGATGGCTTCTTTGTATTCGCCCATTCCCATATTGGCTTCGGCCCAGCGCTGTAGCGCTGCCTTGTGGGAGGTGTTTGTTGACTGGGGCATTCCGGCTGCGCCATTGGGGTATTTTTTGTAACAGCTTTCAAATGACTTGGCGGCAAGCTCAAACCATTTCGCTGCTGCCTCACGGTTATTAGCGCGCTTAGCGACATCAGCGAGCTTCAGCTCACAGAGACCTTTTCGGTAATAGATCACCCCGAATTTGGGACCGTAGAGCATAGGAGCTCGCCCACCGTAGGAGGAGACGATTCTATTAAACAGAGCCTGACATTTTTCGTACTCCCCGGCTTTCCATGCCGTATTGGCTTGGGACATTTGAGTTTGTAAGTCCTGCGCTTTGACAGTGCCGGTCATCGCCACGAGGACGAAGGCAGCAGCGGCCAGAATGCGGGTCACTGAGTTGAGTTTAAAGGTCGTATTCATAATATAACTTTGTTGAGTGGTGTGTAGGTAGTAGAGGCTGTCTATGTTTTGAATCTAGCTAGTTCATCGGGACGAGAAGAACTCTACGGGGCCTTGTGCGTGGCTTGCCGGGATGGGGTGTCTTCTTTTGCCTTAGATTGGACGTCAGGTCAGTATTTCTACTTTCCCGATGTTATCCTTGAGAAAAACCGAGCTAAACCCGTTGTATATTACAACGTAGGTCCTTGGCAATCTATTAGGATAAAACTGGAGGTGAAAAACTCTTCACCGCTCGGAAGCATGTGGAGAGTTTGGTGAATCCTTAAGGGGTGTCGACAAGATCAGTGAATGTGACCTTGGAGATCTGCGCCCCTGCGAGGCAGTTAAGAACATCAACGATTCGTTGCTGTTCTGCTTCACCATCTGCCCATATCTGGACAATTGGCTCCTGTGCACCGGCCTTAGCAGTAGCAACGTAGCCATCTAGACGGCTGCTGAGCTCTGCAAGCTTACGGTTGGCAGCATCAGATTCCACCAATTCCTGTGCGGGACCGGTATTGATGTAGATATCACCTCCCTTGTCCACCTTGATGAACATTGGAGCTAGAACGGGTGGAGTTTCACTGGGAGCCGCTGCAGGCAGCGACATTCTCAGATCCTGCTCACGCGGCTGAATGGTTGTTGTAACGAGGAAGTAAATAAGGAGAAGGAAACAAACGTCAATCAGAGACGAGATATCCAACCCTGGTTCATCATCCTCCAGATTATCGGCTTTCTTTTTGCGGGCCATAGTATGTAGGTAGTTTTGTTTTTGGGTTACTTCTTATTCTCAAATCCAAAGACTGAGAACACAACGTTATCGACGCCAGCTTTGGCAGCTGCGCGAATTACGGTGCGTACGTATTTGAACGAGACACCCTTATCACCTCGAAGGTGAATAATGGGGGTCAAGCCCTTGCCATCTTCGATAGCTTTCTGCTCTTTAACATAGTCCTCGATCGCGTCCGCGTCTGCAAATTCCAGAGTAGCTTTTTCTCCGCGGAATGTTCCATCTTTTCGGATGTTGATCACGATACGGCCTTTACCGTCTTTTGCTTTTTTGGAGTTATTGGCGACAGGCGGCTTCACCTCAGGGTCTTGCTTCACAACAATAACTGTGGATGCAACAATGAAGAAAATGAGAAGTAGAAAGACCATGTCGATCATTGGTGACATATCGACCTTCAATTCATCATCGTTAGAAGAGGCTGAGGCGCGTAATTTTTTTGATGCCATAGTTAAGTTTCCTTTCGTGGTTTGCTGTTTGAATTAGATGCCTTGATATCTGACCACTCCATTTTTGAAGCGTCCCTCGTTTGATTGAGATAATTATTTATCCCCTACCCCACGAGGGCAGATACCAGCGGCACCTGTGAGTTAAACGGCGATACCCTCAGGAATCTTAGCCAGATGTGCGTCACCGTTGACTGTCTGGATCGATGCGTTGAGAAGTTCCTCAGCGGTATGATGGCACTCAGCAACGAGATTGTTCAGCTTATTTTTAAAGAAGAAGTAAGCGGTAAGAGCAGGAATGGCAGTAACCAGTCCCCATAGAGTAGTAAGTAGTGCTACGGAGATATCACCAGCAAGTGCGGATGGATCAGCTGACCCGTCACCACTCGCAAGAGTTCCGAACGCACCCACCATACCAAGAACGGTTCCGAACAGTCCTAACATGGGAGCTGCCTGAGCGATCAGGGAGATGTAATTGATGAGAGTCATGCTCTTGCGGTTTTCGTTGATGGTAAAGTCAGCAATGGCATCTTCAACGTAGTCACGGCCAAGATCTTCTGGGCGACGCGCGTCAACGTTTGGCAGTGCGTAAGCCATCATACGACCAAGGTAACTTGGGTGTGATGCTCCGACTTCAATGGCTGAGCGGATGCGGCAGTTCATCATGTGATCCATGAGGCCGGCTTTGAGATCGTCTGGGGCGAACTTGGTTTTAGTCAAGTTCATGAAGTTGAAGACGCAGAGCGCAATGAGTGCGATGATGAGCATGCCAATGAGAATCATTGGCCAGCCACCATCGATCACGAAACGTTGGAGCACACTACCCTCAGGCCCCGCGAATACGGAGGATGATGAGAGAAGCACGGTTGATGTTGCGATGGCTACGGTTTTAATGGATCGGCAGGATGTTTGTTTCATACTAGTTTACTTAGGTGGGTGTGTAGGTAGGATTTTTCGATGATTGCGTTTCTTTGGTGCGATCAATGGGTGATGACGATTCTGCTAAGCATCTTCTTAGAGTAAAGGAGGAAATTACAAAAAAGAGTATTTCCTATATTGATCGAACTGATCTCTTGACTCGGCATATTTAGCGAAGTAGGCATCTCCCGCAGCAACGAGCTATCCTGCGGGATGTAGTAGCACTCATTGCGATCATCGATCAGTAAATAAGGGTTCATAGTACAATGGATAGTATGACGGCCTCCGAAGCCGTAGATTCAGGTTCGACTCCTGGTGGACCTACCATATTCCAAAGATTGATAAGCATTAATTATGAATGACTTAGGTCAACTCCTATTACTTATTGGCGAAGCGTAACAGTAGCAGGATCCGAGATCACTTTTCCTGTCCAGACACGTTTTTGTTTCGATCCCTCGGTCGCCTTAACTTCGTATATTACAGTTAGTTTAAAAGCAGTTTCAGGTAGCTTTTCTGCCCCTTGCCAAATGTTTCCCGCGAGGTGGACTTCAAAAACATAAGATTTCCCTACACGAACTAGAGCGGAGTCAGGGTAAGCTTTATCCCATTCTTTGGGTTTCACGGTGAGGGAAACTTTCTTTCCACCCTCAATTTCAGCAAGCAGAGAGAGGTTTTCATATCCCCATGGACACCAATCACGCCACACACGCTGATCCTTTCCAGAGATATTGTGCAGTACGATGTAGAATTTATCCATCGGCTTGGCCGCATAGAGGACGGCTCCCTTCCCTTCGGAATTCCGACTTGGGATCAACTCCACTCGCCAATCGGGTGCAGCTAGAACTGAAGATGACAGACACGTAGCGAGAATAACGACAATCACACACACACTTGGGATTTTCATGGTTATCCATTCTAACACAGCCCCCCCTGTGATAGCCAAGAAAAAACGTAGAGGACTTTACCCTTTCTACGTATCTGAGGAATTCATTTCCTCACCCAACATCGTATCAAAAACGTTCCAACACTCGATAAAACCACTGGCGAAGTCTTGAGGCCTTGCCACGATCCACATACGTATTTCCTCTATTGAAAACCACTGACCGGCTTCGACTTCGCTGCAAGGGAACCGCATGACTCCATCGTGCCTAGCGAAGTAGAGCCTAACATGCTCGCTGCCAGTATTCTCGCAAGCGGCGACTCGCCCAACCTCTTGAATCTCGGCGTCCTTGATACCTAATTCCTCATCGAGTTCACGGACAGCGGCCGCTTCATAGTCCTCACCTGTATTTAAATGTCCTGCAGCACTCGAGTCCCACACCCTAGGGTGAATATCTTTTAGTCGCGATCGCTTCTGCAGAAAAAGTTCCTTCCTTTTATTAAATACAAACATGTGCACAGCACGATGGAGTAGGCCCTGCTGATGGACTACGTCACGTGTCTCTTGGCGAAGAACGTTATCATTTCCATCCACAACATCAAACATCTCGTCGCCTTTCTGTGGTGTATCTTTCAGTGGATGATCATCATAGTAACGTGTCAGTTCAACCCATTGCTCTAGGCTAATTTCTTCGGCACGTGCTGTTTCTGTAACACCAATTAACTTAGCGGCTTCTACCCATTCGCCGGTATCCGGCATTTGTTTGCGAACTTGCTTTCTGCGTTGAGCAAACCCTCGCCTAACAATCTCGTCAAAAAGTCGTGCATCATAAACTGGCAGATCATCTGGTCGAGGTTCACAGACCATGACCGTGGAATCGATCAGTGGTCGTGGAAAAAATGCCTGCGGTGGAATCGTTTTCACGGGTTTACTCACCCACTCGCTCTGCATGCGCAGGGAAAGAACACCATAGGCTTTGGTTCTTGGTTTCGCGATAATGCGATCAATAAACTCCTTCTGAAGCATCAGCACGGCGCGGCAGACGGGTGAAGGTCGGTTCATAAAGTTACGAATAATCGCACCACCAGCGGAATAAGGAAGATTCCCTAACAACTTTACAGGCCGATGTTTAAATAGCTGCCTGACATCAAATCTGGCACCATCGTGATGATGGACTTCGACTTTCTCATTCCCCGCAAAGCGAGTTTTCAGGCCCTCGGCTAAGCGGGCGTCAAATTCGATTAGTATTATCCTATCAGCAACCTCCACAACGTGCTCGGTCAGGGCTCCTGTACCGGGGCCTACCTCGACCACCGTATCTCCAGCTTTCACCTCAAGCTGATCGACGATCCAGCGAGCTACATTTTCATCGATCAGGAAGTTTTGTCCAAGCTTCTTCGATGGCATGACGCCCATACGGCCGAGTTGATTTTTAATTTCTGTCTGGTTCATCGTCGCCGCCATCACACGCTCCACACTAGAAAAAGGCAATCTTTGACATTAAAAACTTCAAACTTCGTAATTCAGCCCTCAAACTAGCTCCCGATGACTCTGGCCTCCAAAATCACCCTTGGCCGACTATTCTGCGCCCCTGTTTTTGCGGTGCTCGCCGTTATGTATGGCGAAACAGTCAAATCAGGCCAACCCAACGAAACCATCCGCTGGTGGGCTGTGGGGGTCTTTATCGCGGCTGCGATCAGTGATGGCATCGACGGCTATATCGCTCGGCATTTCAACCAGCGCAGCAAGTTTGGGGCCTTCTGGGATCCCTTTGCCGACAAAACGCTGCTACTGACTGCTATTGTATTTCTGACCTTCATCCCATGGGGAGAGGGTTGGCATATCCCAATATGGTTCACCGTATTAATGATTATCCGCGACATCATTATTATTGTGGGAATCAGTATTCTGCACTACGTCAACTCCTGCGTCCCCATCCGTCCGCACTGGACGGGCAAGGTCTGCACTGTCACCCAGATGATTTTACTCGGCTGGGTAATGCTTAAAATCATCCCCTTCTCACCACTCTATCCCACGATCGCCGCCGCCATTTTCACTGTCTGGTCTGGGGTAGAATACTTCCGCCAAGGTCTGCATATGCTCAAAAACGGCAGCCGTGAGACGGAAAACTCCAAGTTTTAAATTTCAAATACCAAGTTTCCATGCCAACAGTAGCTATTGTAGGTCGACCCAACGTCGGCAAATCCGCACTCTTTAATCGCCTTGCCGGCAGACGTATCGCGATCGTTCACGATCAGCCGGGTGTGACCCGTGATCGGATTTCCGCGCCTTGTTATACAACAACTACTCCCTGCACACTCATCGATACAGGTGGTATCGGAGCAACGCTTGATGATGGTTTCGGTGCAGCAGTGGCCACTGAGGCTGATATTGCGATGCAAACGGCCGACTTAATTCTATTCATTGTCGACGCCAAAGATGGCATTACCTCGATTGATGAAGCTCTCGCACAGAAATTGCGCAGATCAAAAGCCCCCGTGCAGCTAGTCATCAACAAGGCCGATAACGAGAAACAGGAACAACTCACCGGCGATTTTGCTTCACTTGGCTATGGAGACGGCATCACCACTTCTGCGGAGCTTGGCAAAAATATGGATCAACTCGCGGACGCCATCGACAAAGTGGTCGAACCACTCCATCGCGATATCGAAGAAGCCGAGGAGGTTGTCAAAAAGGAAGGTCTCAAGATAGCTATCGTAGGCAGACCCAATGCCGGAAAATCTTCGCTCATCAATGCCATCCTTAAAGACGACCGCACGATCGTATCAGAAATTGCTGGCACTACACGCGACGCCGTCGATGTCCCCTACGAATTCCTCGGTGAGCTTCACACTCTGATTGATACCGCAGGTCTACGTCGCCGCACCAAGATGGACTCATCCGTGGAAGTCTTCTCAGCCATGCGTGCTGAGCGATCCATTCGCCGTGCAGATATTTGTTTGTTAGTCATCGATTGTGCCGAGGGTATTTCCGCCCAGGACCGTAAGATTGCCCGAATCATTCAGAATGAGAAAAAACCCTGCCTGATCGTGCTCAATAAGTTCGATCTCTACCACCCGGAAAAGCAGAAAAACATCCGTCTTGAAGAAGCGACGGAACACGTTCGCAACGAGCTCTTTTTCCTCGCCTATGCACCTTACGTTTGTGTCTCCGCGCTCAAGCAACAATCTATCGGTTTGGTGTTCTCCAAGCTTGCGGAGATACGTAAAGCAGCCCAAGCCCCAATCACGACTGGCAAACTCAACCGTTTTCTCGGTGCAGCGTTCGAGAAAAAACCACCTCAGGCGAAGAAGGGAACCAAACGACTCAAACTTCTCTATGCGACCACGGCAGTCAACGACCGCTACACCGCGATCCCAGTACCTACCTATATTCTTTTCGTTAACGACAAGCGCCTTCTCCAAGAGAACTACGAACAGTATCTCACCAACCGTCTGCGCGAGGATCACCCATCCCCGGGAATTCCGATCACCTTCTCCGTCCGCTCACGTAACGCAACGGATGAGAAGAAGCGGAGGAAATAATGATCGAAAATAGGCGTTGACCTGTTCACCAGAACACACTAAATTCCCGCCATGCCCAGCGACCCAGCAGCCAGCGGGGAGTTCCTCCTCTACACCACGCCCGATGGCGAAACACGGGTAGAGTGTCGCTTCAAAGACGAGACCATTTGGCTGAGCCAGAAGCTAATTGCCGAGCTTTTTGGAGCCGAACGTTCCGTTGTCACCAAGCATCTGGCAAACATTTTCAAAGAAGGAGAACTGGAAGAAAACTCAGTATGTGCAAAATTTGCACATACTGCCACCGATGGAAAAACCTACCGTTCCAAATTCTACAATCTCGATACCATCATCGCAGTAGGCTACCGCGTCAACAGCCATCAGGCCACCCATTTTCGCATCTGGGCAACGCAAATACTGCGCGAGTTCATTATCAAGGGTTTTGCCATGGACGACGAACGTCTCAAACAGGGAGGCGCCGTGTTCGGTAAGGACTACTTTGATGAGCTGCTGGAACGCATCAGAGATATTCGCTCAAGCGAGCGACGTTTCTATCAAAAAATCACGGACATCTACGCGCTCTCCATGGACTATGACCGCGAAGCACCTGTCACACGCAATTTTTTTGCCACTGTGCAAAACAAACTCCACTGGGCCATCACGGGTAAAACCGCCGCCGAACAAATTTACGCATCCGTCGATGCCGCCAAACTCAACATGGGTCTCGCCACTTGGAAAAACGCACCCACGGGGAAAATTCTCAAGTCGGACGTATCCATCGCCAAGAACTATCTCAACGAGGCCCACATTTCCGAACTCAACCGCATCGTCTCTGCCTACCTCGACCTCGCAGAAAACCGCGCCGAACGCGGCATCCTCATGAAGATGGACGACTGGGTGGTCTTCCTGCACAATTTCCTCGAACTCTCCAACTACCCCATCCTAGCAGACCAAGGGAAAATCACAGCCGAAGAAGCCCGACTGAAAGCCGAGGGCGAACACTCGCTTTTTCAAAAACAACAAGACCTCGACTACCGCTCAGACTTTGACTTAGAAATAGCACGACTCTCCACCAAACATCTTGCCGATCTCGCGGGTACAGTTCCCGACATGGAATCCGTCCACCGCCGCCGATCAACCTGATTATGTCCTTCCAACTCAATGAGCGTCTGGCAGCCGGAGGATTTGACTTTGGCACACTGGGGAAGTGCCGCATATTACTGAAGGACAATGCCATTTTCCCATGGTTCATTCTTGTGCCAGAGGTTGACGGCAGTATCACTGAGCTGCATCAATTAGAAGTTGCCGACTATGCGTCGGTGATGTTTACCGTGCGTCAGATTTCAGAGTTTGTGGAAAGCCATTTCAAAGCGGACAAAGTCAATGTCGCGGCTATTGGAAACATCGTAAAGCAACTCCACATCCACGTGGTAGCCCGCTACGAATCCGATCCTGCATGGCCTGGTGTCATCTGGGGGAGCGATGAGAAAAGGAACTACGCAAAGGAAGAGGCATTGGCGATTCATGAAGCCTACCAGAAAAAATTCGGGTAGCGCCTAGTCTACTCCGCCGCCTGCCCAATCCATAAAAGTCTGAGCAACCGCAGCGGGAAATACTGAATTGATGGTATTTACCATCGCTGTGCTATCAGGCTC
>JASJLI010000077.1:0-4986 GCA_037620805.1 Akkermansiaceae bacterium | reverse complement strand
GGTGTGGGCGTCTACTAGCACTTTTTCTAGTGCTTTGGCACCTGCTGGAGTGACCTTGGTATTCCAGAGGTAAACTTTTTTCAGTGAACTCATGCTGTGCAGGAGTTTGATGCCCTCGTCTGTTACTGCGGTGCTGTGCAGATTGAGGACTTTGAGCTGATTGAGGTTCTGGAGTTTTGGTAGAGCGGCATCGGTGACTGCTGTTTGATTCAGTTTGAGTGACTCAAGCGAAACAAAGGACTCGATCGCGGCGGCGGCATCATCGGTGATGGTGGTGGCGCTGAGGTCGAGCTCGGTGATGTCAGCAGCGGCTAGTTTGAGGTCTGCGAGGCTGTCGTTGTTAAACTGCTTGCGGTAGCTAACAGCGGAGAACGACAGCGAGGTACTTTCCTGCGAGATGTAGTTGAGCGAGCCGGCATACTTGGTGTTCACCGCGTCGAGGGCGGTGGCGAGTCGGGCGCGTTTAGCGGTCATCTCAGCCTTGCGCTTTGCAGCGGCCTCGGCGATTGCTTTTTTCTCTTTGGCTATTTGCGCGGGAGTTTTTAATGTGTCGAGAGCGGTTGCAATAGCTGGAGTGACTTCCACTTCGCTGCGTTTGGCTTTTTCAGGAGCTCCGATTTTCACCCACCACTCGAGGATTTGAATTTCCTCCTTAGTGAGCTGTTTTTTGCCTTCGGGAGGCATGTGGAGATCGTCGTCGAGAGGGTGGTGGAGGTAAGCGATCATGCCGCTTTTCTCGAGATCCCCGGGGACTAAGCAGTCGGTTTCCTCGCCGCCATCAAGCAGGCCGGCATAGGTGTCCATGCGCAGTCCGCTTTTTTGTTTTTTAGTGCCGTGGCAGTTTAGGCACTTCGCTTCAAGAATGGGGTGGATGATGTTGGCGTAGACTTCAGGATCGGTGATAACCACTTCGTCCTCTTTGTCGTCCAGTTTCCATGGGGCTTTATCAAATGGGTCACCGTGGGTGACTTCTCCACCGTGGTGGCCGGCGCTCATCATGGCGGCGGTGGTGGCAAGCAGGCCGATGACGTAGCATGGCTTGGATAGCTTGGTCATAAACTTGATGTCAGCGGCGTATTTGATGAGGAAGGTGGCGATCAGTAGAATCGTAAAGATGATGCCGTCCCGTTTGTGTTCCTCGATCAGCTCTCCGGAGAAATCACCGGTGAGGTAGAGGCAGTAGCCGAAGACAACGGCAAAGACACCTGCGCCAGAGGCAAAAAAGAGTCCCATGGTGGTCTTGGGCTGGTATTTCCCGAAGGTCAGGAGGCGGAAAGCTTCCATGACGAGAACGAGCATCACAGCACCAATCGGGAGGTGCAGGAGCAGTGGGTGGAACTCCCCGAGGAAGCCAATCCATTTTCCGAGGGTGTCGATGGCTTTGTCGCTGGCCATACCGACTTTGCCAAGCCAGGGCATGATTGCGACACCTACCATGGCAAGAACGCCGAGGATGAGAATGGGCCGGAAGAACTTTTTCTGGAGGTTGCTCTTTGCTTTGGCTGGTGCGGCGGATTCGGACGGGGTGGATTCGGTTGATTCGGTGGCTGTTATCACTGGTTCTGAAGGGTTTTGGTTAGGATCGGAGGCTTTCTCGTCGTCTGAGAGGGAAAAATTCATAGGGACATCGCCGATGAGGACTTCCATGCCATCCCTGAGATTGATGATGTCCATGCGGTATCCATCTCGTTTGACACCATTGGTCGAGCCGTTGTCACGGAGCACGTAGCCTTCTTTGCTTTGCTCAATCTGACAGTGCTGAGTGGATATTGAACCACATGAGACGGTAATGTCATTGCTGCTGCCACGACCAATCGTGGTGATGTCCTGTCGGCCCGTCTTTAGTTGGTAGGACTGGGATGGTTCTCCGGGGGCGGTGATGGTGACTTTTGGCATGATCGGGTAGGATACGATGTCGATGAGAGCTTACTTGCAGGGAATTACTGAATTTTTTCAGTCTCATAGGCTGTAGCTCTGAGTGAGGTGACTTCTTTGAGCAGCATGCTTAAAAGCGATCAGAAATCAATTGTCCATTTTGGTAATTTTGATGGCTATTTTCTATTTCGGGTATGCTGCACCAGATAGATCGATGCAGGTAGCTATGATATCGATAAGATACGTGGGTCTATGTCGCAGTATTCCTTAAAATACATCACGCCCAATAAAATAAGCCATGGGAATAAAAATTAGCCATGGCTAATTTTAACTTGACGGTGATGTTTCGGTGAGTTAAACGACGGCATGGCAAGAAAGATCGCAGTAATCGTATTGGTGTTGGGAGTCCTTTTCGGGGGGCTTGTATGGATGGTTCAGAATAAAGGTGATAGCATCACAGATGGATCATCGGATGATGGACTGCTTAAGGTGGTGACCACGACCACGATGATCACCGACATGGTAACGATTATCGGCGGTGATCGGGTTTCCGTGCAAGGAATGATGGGGGCCAAGGTTGATCCCCACAGCTATCAGGTAACGTTCAGGGACACGGCTGCATTGAAGAAGGCCGACCTTATTTTCTACAGCGGGCATCATCTCGAAGGGAAAATGCAGGACGTATTAGAAAAGAGAGCTGAGAACAAAGGCGGCGTTTTTGCTGTTACAGACGCGATTGACAAAGACAGTCTGTTGAAACCTCAAGGGCAGTTCGAAGGTTACTACGATCCTCACCTCTGGGGGAATCCCGAGTTGTGGGCGAATTGTGTGAAAGTGGTGGTGGAAGCTCTTTCCAAGGCGGATCCCGATGGTGCCGACGAGTATAAACTGCGTGCGGATAAGTATTTTGACGAATTAAAAGCTCTTCATGAATGGGCAAAGAAACGTATCGCTGAAGTTCCTGAACCCCAGCGTGTGTTAGTGACTAGTCACGATGCCTTTTTCTACTTCGGTAAGGCATTCAACTTTGAAGTGAGAGGACTTCAAGGTGTATCGACTAATTCTGAATCCGGACTGAGGGATCGTGCAGAGCTCGTTCAGTTTATCAAGGATCGTAAACTCAAGATGATCTTCCCTGAATCCAGTGTCAATGCAAAGGGCATCAAGGCGGTGGCGGAAGAGGCTGGCGTCAAAGTAAGTGACCACGAACTCTTTTCCGACGCCATGGGTGAGCCTGGTGACACGGTTACACTGCATGGCGAAACCTATGACAAGGGAAGCTACGTCGGTATGATCAAACATAACGTCAACACCATCGTCGATGGGCTTAAATAATTGATAATTGATAGTGAAAAATTGAAAATGAAAATGACAAGAGTAATCATGATGTTAGGCCTTGCGACGGGAGTCGCTATGGCAGGTGAAGTGGTCGTGCCAACAGCGGGTGGTAGCCTATTACGTGATCTGGAGGCCGATCGTCCAGATGCTACCGAAAGCCCACGCACGGTGGATGCCGGCTATTTCCAAGTGGAGTCGAGTATCCTTGGGTATAGCCGCGACCATAGTGGAGGTATGAAATTTGACTCATGGTCATGGGGCGAAACCAACATCAAATATGGACTCAACGATTCGATGGATCTGCAGTTAGTCTTGGCTCCCTACGTACGTGAAGTAACTCGCTCCGGTGGTGCTCGCCAGGAGGACGAGGGTGTTGGCGACATCACCCTACGTCTGAAGTGGAACCTATGGGGAAATGACGAGGGTAAAACGGCGTTCGCCATCTTCCCCTATGTGAAAGTTCCCAGCGGCAGCGCTGTCAGTAACGATAAGTGGGAAGGGGGAGTTATACTTCCGTGGGCCACCGAAATTTGCGAAGGAGTAGGTTTTGGTATGCAGGCAGAGTTCGCTTATGTATGGGACGATAACGATCGGGATTACGATATTGATTTCCTGCACACGGCGGTGCTTGGATTCGATGTTACGGATCGACTTGGTCTCTATCTTGAGTATCTTGGCGTCGCAGGGGATCATCCTTACGAAGCCTACGCAAGTGGTGGAGTGACTTTTGCTTTTACTGATCTTTTTCAATGGGATGCAGGCGTTGTTATTGGTATCAATGACGCGGCTGAGGATCTCAATACCTTCACAGGGTTTACTGTGAAATTTTAACGTATTTTCATTCACTATTCACTATTCTAAATTCACTATTCCATGATTCCGGCATTAGAAACACACGACCTGACGGTTACTTACCACAAGCGTCCCGTGCTCTACGGAATCGATGTCGCGGTTCCCGAGGGAAGCCTCGTCGGAATCGTCGGGCCTAACGGTGCCGGTAAATCCACCCTGATCAAATCGATTATGGGTGTTGTCCCATCATCGGGCGGTTGGGTAAAAGTATTTGGCAAATCACTCAAAGAGAACCTTCACCGTGTTGGCTACGTGCCACAGCGCGAAAGCGTCGACTGGGACTTTCCTGTGACCGTGATGGATGTCGCTCTGATGGGGACTTATGGTCGACTAGGTCTTTTCCGCAGGCCTGGTAAAGTTGAAAAAAAACGTGCCAGTGAGGCTTTGGAAAAAGTAGGCATGCTGCCGTATTCGAATCGACAGATAGGTAACCTCAGCGGTGGTCAACAGCAGCGGGTATTTCTTGCCCGAGCTTTGGCGCAAGACAGCGACCTTTACCTGATGGATGAGCCATTCGTTGGGGTTGATGCCGCTACCGAGGCCGCCATTGTCACCCTACTCAAGGAAATGCGTGAGCGAGGGAAAACGGTGCTCGTTGTGCATCATGATCTTCAGTCTGCGAGTGAATATTTTGACCGACTCCTCCTGCTCAATATGCGTCTCGTCGCCTTTGGTAAAACGGAAGATGTTTATACCCCTGAGTTGCTTCAGAAAACGTACGGTGGTCGACTCACTATCCTCAGTGAGGTGGCGGATCGAGCTGCTAAATTGTAAGCTAAAGATGGATATCCTCGCCTCCATGTTCGATGTTCTTATTCCTGCAAGTGGAGCAGGGAAGGCGTTGATGGCGGCGGTGCTGCTTGGGGCTGGGTGTGGTTTGTTAGGGTGCTTTGTCGTTCTTCGCCGTGTAGCTTTGATGGG
>JASJLI010000076.1:0-5019 GCA_037620805.1 Akkermansiaceae bacterium | reverse complement strand
GTAAACGCCGATGCTATCAAAGAAGCCCGAGAGCAAAACAGTCTCAACAATCACAGAGACTCGATACTGCTGATGAAGAGCCGTGGACATCAACCCCATATGGCGCTTGATATCCCAGATCGACTCCCCTTTTCCCCGCTGAGAACCAAAAAGATGAATCTCATTGCTGTAACACTGCGGGTGGTCGCCGGAGATGAGATTGACCAGTGTCGATTTACCACAACCATTCGGCCCACTCAGCTGCCAGTGCTCGCCCGGCATGATGGTCCAGTCGAGATCGTGGATGATCGGCTTTTCATGATATCCTACGGAGACCGATCGCATCTCTATAACCGGCTGCCCCGCAGGTGCCGTGTAGGGGATGGTTTCCGGCGGGGCATCCGGTAGTGGCGGAATCTCGGTATGCATACTCTGAAGCTGCCGCCAGAGCGGACTGACTTCTATTTCTTGCCGTGTCCCAGTAAGAACCAACTCCATCTGATGCAGGCAGGCAAGATGGGTGATATGCTCACCCAGGTGCGACATCCGGTTGACGATGAGCACCACGGGAATTTTTTGGCTCACCTCGGCGATGACTGTTTTTAAATGCGCGACAAAGTCTCGGTCGAGACCATCGTAAGGTTCATCCAGAACCAGCATCTCTGGAGCTTGGGAAAGTGCGCGCGCGATCATCATTCGTCTACGTTCACCAGTAGATAGAAGGCGGAATCCCGTTTGTAGAAATGCGCCGAGCTGCATCGCCTCGATGATGAATTCTATATCAACCCCTTCTTCAAGGTGCTCGGTGATGAGCTCGTAGGTGCTGCGACCTTGATCCACCTTATCTAGGTATTCGCTATCATCTTCGTAAATCTCGCGTTCTAACAAACCCCGCTCATCCTCGAAGGATACTTTGAGGATTTTTTGAAAATCCGTTTGGCGTTGTTGATCTGATAGATCCACTGCACCGACTAAGATATTGGCGAAAGTAGACTTCCCCGATCCATTACCACCGATCACTCCCCAGCTCTGCCCCGACTGAATGGTGAATTTTTCCACTCCTACAATTCCACCAGAAGAGTGACCTGAAGAGCTGGATAGGCCTTCCAAGGTGATGATAGTGGAGCTGGAATTTTTCATGGTGTTTATGCGCTGGGGCTATGTTTGATTGCGATTAGAGAAAATGTCGATAGGCTATTGTCGATTTGAACCTTCACGAGATCAAAAACTTCCTTATACTCGCTGACAAGCTGCATTTTGGGCGTGCCAGCCAGGCGTGTAACCTCAGTCCGTCTGCGCTGACCCGGAGCATTCAGAGGATCGAAGAATCAATTGGCCAAACATTGTTCCTCCGTGATAACCGGACGGTTTCACTCACCCCTGCCGGGGAAAAATTCCGCAGCTACGCCGTCTCGGCGATCCGTAACTGGGAAACATTTTGTGAGGATATAAACGACGACGGAACTGTAACGGGATCGCTCTCCATTTACGCTTCAGTCACGGCGGTTTATAGCCTACTACCGGATTTACTGGAGGCCTACCGAACGACTTACCCCGATGTCCAGCTTGAGCTTCGGACAGGATCGGCAGAGGAATCTATCCAGCAGGTGCTCGACGGGGAGATCGATCTATCCGTTGCGGCACTCCCGGATCAACAACACTCACGTCTGGCGTTTATGCCACTGACTCAGACGAATCTTGTCTTTGTAGCTCCTCGCAATGCCAATACCAAGGACGTTCCGATGCTCAAAGACAAACTCGACCTGACCCGTGCACCGCTCGTGCTCCCCCGTAGTGGCCTATCAAGACGCCGACTCGACCAATGGCTAAAAAAACACCACACCACCCCTAACATAATCACTGAGGTATCGGGCAACGAAGGAATCCTCGCCATGGTGCGGATGGGGTGCGGCATCGGAATGGTTCCCGAACTAGTGTTAGAGCGCAGCCCTTTCCGGAAAGATGTCAAAAAAATCGAAGGAGCTCCAATACTTGACCCCTATATTGTTGGGCTGTGTACCACCCGCAAGAATTTGACTCGCCCAAGCATCGCAGCCCTTTGGCAACTAGCCGAGCACAACGGCATCAAGGGTTAGTTATACCACCAGCGAGCCTCTATCGGCGGATTTATATTAGGATCGATCAATGCGTGCCTCTCCTCGTTTGCAGCGACATCGACATCGTCCTCCATGCCACCAAAGTAGAGTCGATAAGTTTTACTAGCAAAACCAGCTGGAGTGATCTCAAGATCAGCATGGTATGGCCCGCTAGGCGTAAAAGTGTAGGTAAATGTGCCTACCGAAAGATCTGAGTATTGAAAATAGGTATTGGTAATTCCGTCGACATCAAAATAGAGCTGCAAGAGATTTGGTATCGGGTTGAAATTGGGTATGTACAACGCGATTCTAATATCCTTCCCCCTGAGATTGTTCGGCACCGTGGTAACAGGATAGAGGGCGGAGGTTGTTCTAAAAAACGCCCGTGGAGTGCCACCGTGAGCAATGCTGACCGTCGAGCTGATATTCGCCGGCACGTATTGAGTCTGTGCAGGTGATGGTTGCCAGGTAAATAAATCCAGAGAAACCATCTGCCTCATCTCATTACCGTAATACGACGGGCCATAGCCTAACACCACACTGGTAGCATTATGTGTGACTGAGGTGATCTGACGCTTAATGATTATTGGCAACTCACCGGCAAACTCAGTAGAATCGTAAACAAGCGGTGAATTGTTGGTGATGCGGAATCTGATACTATAGATTGTTACCGTCTGCGAAGTTGCTGAAATTGCATTCACCACGGCGCGCCCATTGGACACAGCCACGGGTAGCCCCGCCTGGTCGTATTCAGTAAACTGTGCAAGCACAGTTCCGAACGCGCTGTTTCGTCCGTCCCAAGACGAGTCATCGAGGATATTAATAAAAAACTGGCTGGAGCTACTATTCGGACCGTTATTCGCCATCGATACGGTGTAAAGCCCGTGTGGCACGGCTATGCCTCCAGATCCGTTACTCTTAATCTCATCTCTGAGCATGTAACCCGCACCCTGCTGGGCATCGGGGATAAATACAAATGGGTCACCAGGATAACGTATACCGGCCTGGATGTACTTTTGGAACACGGGATGAAATGGTGGGCCATGCTCCACTTTCTTGTAGAATCTCAAGCCATCGTAAAATTTGACCCCGGTTCTAATTACTCCAGTTTTCTCATCTAGCCACGGTTGCAAGCCCGCTGCGAGTCGGTAGAAATGGGAAACTGTCCTGGGCGCTCCATCGTAATTAAGATCAATACTAAAATTCCCCACATTCGTTCGCACTTCTGCTATGAGGGCAGCGCGGGTCTTGGCTCCAAAACCAAGACACAACACACTCATTACGACTAATAACTCTTTCACGACAATATGAAAATTTGTTAGGGTGTATATGTAAATGGCACTCGCAGCATTTCAGAAGCAGTTCCAAGCCCTCCTGGCCCAGTAACATTGACTACACCATCAACCCAGCCACTCGTTTCCGTGTGGTAGCTTAATCTCACATCAACGGATTGCCAGTTTTCCGAGCCTACTGGGCTATCAAAAGTCACCTCCAGTTGTCCAAGCGGAATGAATTTTGCTTGAGGAACTGCAGCCCCAAAAACACCTGCGGATGGAGCTGAGTCTGTCCAACTCACGCCGCTTAGATTACCAGAGCTTGTGTCCGAGTGCACCCATGTGCCACCACCGGCACCATCAAAAGTCATTGCCACCACTTCGCCGGCCTTGATGTTGATGGCCATACTCTTTCCGCTAGTTACGACATCAGCAGGGGCGCTAGGAAGTAAGGAATAATCCACCTCGGTAACTCTTGAGAAAAACTTTTCTTCAGCTACACCCGTAATAGTATATGTCCAGTCAGGGACGGAGCTCAAACTGAGGAGGTAGCGATTAGTAGTAAAACCCCAAGATGTTAGATTAGAAGAAAGCGCTGAAAGATATTCTGCCTTTTGTTTCCGATCCCAAGTCATCTTATACTCATCAGTATCAGGATCATAGGCGATACTGGTATTTACCCCGTTGACGGTGGGCAGTAACAGAGACTGCGCATTGACATCAAAGCCTGCATAGTCAGGGCCTGAGAAAGTTACCTTATCAATGGTAATCGGTGTATCAGGTGTCGTTCCTGTAGTTGGAAAATCGGTCGCGTTTCGAAACCCATCAATGAGTGCTCGACTACCAGCCAGAATCGTATCATCGACCACCTCACCAAAGATGGAATGCTTATCGTCCAGATTTGGAAGCGCTAGGTGGTCATCAACCAAGGTGATAAAGAACTGAGAGCCATTCGTGCATACTCCCGAGTTAGCCATGGATAACATATACTTATTAGCATGCCTCAGACTTGGATGGAATTCATCTTGAAAAACATAACCTGGTCCACCACTACCATTACCTCGTGGATCACCACCCTGCAGAACAAATCCATAGTCGAGTCGGTGAAAGGTCAATCCTTCGTAATAATTTATCCCTGTGATCACCTTACCCGTAGTCGTATCTAACCATGCCCTTTGCCCCGTTGCTAGGCCGATGAAATTAGCACATGTCCTAGGAGCTTTGTCGTAGTCCAGACGCACACGGAAAGTACCTGTTCCTGCGGGGGTTCCAGCGGGGGTTCCAGCGGGGATGCCAGGGTGTGAAACCTTAATATCAGCGTATATCTGAGCATGAAGTGTCTCGCCTACCATGGCCGAGAGCATACTTGTAGCAAAAATCAGGGTTTTCATCGGGGAAATAGATGCCCCATGCTATGCAGGCTTGCAATCCGTAATTTCACCAGCAAGGCTCTCGGCGTGGAGCAATCCAAGACATATACTGGGGAACCCCCCACCAGCACCCCCATCGGAATCAAGGGATACGCCCTATTCGATCTCGATCAAACCCTGATTCCTTGGGACACTCAGCTGCTTTTTTGCGACTTTGTCATCAAGAAGATGCCCCTACGTAGGTTCTACCTACTCATCCTCATTCCTTTTCTTCCACTTACCAAACTGCTCGGTGCCGGT
>JASJLI010000075.1:0-11877 GCA_037620805.1 Akkermansiaceae bacterium | reverse complement strand
GGCTGTTTCTCAGAAGTGAATCTTCGCCGCAACACGAGCGATATCCGTGAAGTTCAGCTGAAGCCGTACTACCTTCGGGACTATGCGGGAGCATCCCAACAAACAGAGTTATTCGGTAAAACCTATGATGCTCCGTTTGGTATTGCACCCGTCGGTCTGCAAGGTCTGATGTGGCCGAAATCTTGTGAAATTCTCGCAGCAGCGGCGAAGGCGCACAACGTTCCGTTTGTGCTGAGTACTGTAGGTACTGCCAGTCTCGAAACCATCGCCGAAATTACCGAAGGTGACGCATGGTTTCAACTTTATCATCCCGCGGAGAACGACCTGCGTGACAAACTTCTGGAGCGCGCGGAAGCATCAGGCTATAAGGTGTTAGTCCTTCTTGCCGACACTCCAACCTTTGCCTATCGACCCAAGGAAATTAAAAACGGCTTATCTATTCCGCCGCGAATGACACTGCGTAATGTGTTTCAAATGTGCACGCATCCTACATGGTCGTTTAGTCAACTCTTTGCCGGCGCCCCCGAGTTTCAAACGATGAAGCAGTATATTCCGAAAGGGCTTAATATGAAGCACCTAGGAATGTTCATGAATAAAACGTTTTCCGGTCGACTCACTGAAGATAAGATCAAAGCCATCCGCGAGAGATGGAAGGGCAAGATCGTCATCAAAGGCATCGTCAACCCAGAGGATTGCGAAAAAGCCATCCGTCTGGGGATCAATGGTATCATCGTTTCTAACCACGGTGGCCGACAGCTCGATTCCGGAGAGTCCACCATCGTGCCGCTTTCCAAACTTGTGGAGAAGTATAAAGATCAGATCACCATCATGATGGATTCAGGTATCCAAAGTGGCCCTGACATCGCCGCTGCCTTAGCCACTGGAGCCGCCTTTACATTCATGGGCCGTACTCCGATGTATGGTGTCGGAGCACTCGGAGCGAATGGAGGTGATCACACACTGACAATGTTGAAACAACAGTTGCAGCAAGTGATGGAGCAGATTGCTTGTGAAAAAGTGCAGGATTTCCCCAATCACCTCGCGTGATTGACTGGGGGAGTTAGACTTTTAGATCTTCCTTTTTACCAAGACTACCGTGACCCCTTTCAAGGTTTAAAGCTATCTGTGCGGAAAGGGAGAGCGGGTAGCTTGGCTGCATTCACTAGATTGGTATTTGCAACGCCCACAAATGCGTAGCGAACAAAGAGTGGTTGAGAGATTTGATCGTTTATAAGCACGATGGTGTTGCCCTTGATTTTGGCCGTGGCGGGTAGCCACTTTTTGTCTTTTCCAGCAAGCCAGAATGATCGGGGAGACTGGTTGTCGATCGTTGTGAGTCCGGCGGCCTTATCGATTAACACATCTGTTTGCACAGCCTTAACGTTTCCTTTGAATTCGGCGACCGACTCCATCGACGCCTGTGCTTCTTTGACAACTACCATGGCGCCCTTGGCAGGTTTTGATCCGTTCTGTCCCATCACACCAATAACAAAGGGCATCTTGGGTGACTTCAGATCTTTGCGCACATCCTTGATGATGTGCTTCATATTAGATACGTATTCTTTTTCCGCGCCATTATACATGTCATTCCATCCTTGAAACCAGACGAAGCCGGCGATCTCGAGTTTCTTGCCTTTTAGCGTTGGGAAAAGTGTCTCGTAGTTTTTGAAGGTGGTGTCGATCTCCTCCATCATCATTCGGTAGGATGTTCCGTAGGCGGCTTTGATCGTCTCCATTGTGGGCAGGGGATCGGTGCGTTTACGCTTCTCATTATTCTGTTTGGTGCGCTTGACCGCATTCTCCAGTTCTTTCTGTAGGAGTTTATTCGCGGGAAGCCCTGCAGAAGGGGATCGGAATTTTTGAACCAGCGAGTGGCCACCTTAGCATGTCTTGATCAGCAAAACAGGTTCTTTAAAATGGTTCCCCATGACATGGCCGAACTCGAGCTCAACTCCTGTTCGGTTCGGGGAGCCATAGCCCATGGTGAGGCCACCGTGTCGCTTCAGATACTTGATGTGCACATCTTCGCGGGTGATCCACTTTCTATCTTTACGAAGGTGGGAGAAAAGTTTGGCCGTTTTAGGGTCGGTAGCTTGATGCTCAAGCAGCTTGTTCTGCGCCTTGCCTTCCATATTGGACTGGCCTGCGAGGATGAATACTTTGACCGTCTCTACGGCATTTGCGGATGAAATTACGAGTATTCCGAGGCCAAAGCATGTGATTATTGTTCTCATTGTCTTTATTTGGGTTCAGCGTGTAATTACGCTCCAAATACCGAAATTCTCTCATTGATTAGTGGGGTCAGATGAGATAAATAAAATTAAAGAAATAAAAGTGTGTAATACACGTGTATAACTTTGTCCGATGAAATTGACCCATTTAAAGAACCTTACTCGTGCCGCTTTAGCTGTCGTGCTCATGGCGCATAGCCAACTGATACATGCCCAATCGAGGCCCGACTATGATCTGGCTCCGGTAAAGTATACGACTTCAAAAGACAGCAATACCATCACCCGACTTCAGGCCGCGATCGACGAGAAAAAGCTGACCCTGCCAGGTAGCACGGCGAAGCAAGTTCTCAAGGCGCTGCTCGATGAGTTGAAAATTCCTGTTTCGTCGCAAATGTTGGTATTTTCAAAAACCAGCCTTCAGCGCGAGTTCATTTCACCTGCTAATCCGCGCGCCGTTTATTTTAACAGCGATTTCTATATCGGCTGGGTGCCAGGAGGGATGATTGAAGTTGTGGCCTGCGATGATCCCACGGGAATGATGTTCTATAGTTTTGATCTGAACAAACCGGTGAAAAATCGTAGGTTTGAGCGAAATCAGGAATGTATGACCTGCCACGCCACTCAGAATACGATGGGTGTTCCCGGCCTCTTGGTCCGTTCTGTTTTTACCGAGAAAGACGGCCAGACAGTTCTCTCCTGGGGTTCGTCACTAACAACACCCGCCACCCCGGTATCGGATCGCTGGGGCGGCTGGTACGTCAGCGGCACCCATGGTCAAAGTCGACACGCCGGCAACAAATGGGTGACTATATCCGAGTCTGGTCGGGAGTCGTATAACAAGAATCACGGTCAGAACGTCACGGACCTTTCCGAATATTTCGATACCGGCAAACATCTCACCGACACCAGCGATATCTTGGCACTGATGATTATGGAGCACCAGATACAGGTGCATAATTCGATGGCTGCGGCAAAGATGGGATACCAGCGCCGCGTTTATTTAGGTAGGGCTATCAACGATGGGAAATATAACACCAACTCACCTGCCGCTCGAAAGATGGTGAAGGGCTATGTGGATTCGATTTTAAAATCACTCACGTTTGCTGATGAGATTAGGCTTCCTGAAGATGGGATTACGGGTTCAAAAACCTATCAGAATGATTTTACTGAACAGGGCTTGAGCCACGACGGCCATTCCCTGAGGGAGCTACGATTAGAAAAGCGGCTGTTCAAATACCGCTGTAGCTTCATGATTCACAGTAAGGCTTTTGATCAACTTCCCGATGAGATTAGGATTCCAGTCTTGGGGAAATTACACCGTCTCGTGACAGGGAAGGAAGATTTACCAGGCTTTCCGACACTAAGTAGCCGTGAAAAAGAGCGCATCCACTCGATCCTTTCCCATACTCACCTAGGGTATCAGAAAGTGATAGCAGGAGAGTGATAGGTTTGACTACAGTCCTTGACGGATCGCTTTCTTGGGCTCCTTGAACTCGAGGTAGGTAATGCCGATCACCTTGTTGGTGCCGGGTTTGTAGGTCTCGACATTCATTTTTTTAAGTGTCTGGACCTTGTCCTTTCCAACGGTCATCAGGTCGGTGACGTGGAAGCGTTTCAAGAGTTGTCCTTTGGCATCGTATCCGGCCACTGACATGAGAGCGCCAAATTTCTGGTGAACCCAGATGTAGACGGTTTTGTAGCGTCCATCATTTCCTGGATTATTGAGACGGATCTTATGGCACTGTTGCATCTTGATTTTTTCAGCGCCTTCTATTTTGGCATCTTTCCAGTAGAGGAAACGAAGGGAAAGGTCTTCGTAGGTGACATCACTGCCGATGATGGCAGCACCAATTTTTTTGGAAGGCAAGGGGGTAGCCTTTCCTTGCACAGTTTCAAAAAGTTTTGCCTGGCCTTGTTTCAGTTGCATGTGGAAACCGCTCCATTTTTTATCTGTAAAGTACTGAAACGTGATATCCTGCCCCTTCATCGTGAGTAACAGAGGAGTGCGTTTTCCTTTTTTACGAATGTGCCCATCGAGCTTGCCATGGTGCAGCGTTGCCCCGAGGCGCACGCCTTCCAGTAACTTTTCGGCGGCAGCATCGGCTCTGGCTGATGGTGAAAAGGTAATTGTGAAACTCGCCATCAGAGTGGCAAAAAGAACTTTGAAGAAAGATTTTGAGAGATTCGGCTTCATCATGGAAAAATAACACTTCATACCTTGATAGACGACAATAATAAAAGAGTTATTCACAAAATGATGTTTTTACCGTGAAATTTTAAAATGATGCTTGAGAAGAAGCGTTCAAGGGGATTGGATAAGCACAGATTGTTTCCCCATACTTCAATCGGTCTTCCCCAAATTTAAACCATGAGCCTACGCAAGCAACTCACCGACGTATTACCGGACTATTTACCAGCCAATCCTAAGGAGGCTATCAAGGGCACCGAGCTGATCCGTCTGCTCAGATTAAAACTCGAGGGCAACTACTCGGACGCATCCCTGCGTTACCACTTTTCGATTATGTCCTGCGATCCCACTTCGCCGATTGCTAAGGTGGAAAAAGGTCAGGGATATTATCGCCGCACCGCACCCGTGCCGGCGCTATCGTCTGCCCAGGAAATTTTCTCCCAGTATCAAGGTCGACTTGATGACATGGAAGGAGACCATAACGAGATGGATCACGCGATGATGCGCATCAGGAAGTTCCGTGCCATCGTTAACAAGTGGTGTGATGTGAACGCACGTTTCCCCTTTGCCTTCCGTGAGCCATTCCGCGCTGATGCTCCTATCGGGAACCTTTGGAAATTTCCAGAAATGTTGTTAGTTGATTGGGAAAGCGGCGACGGCGACGAGCACTCCCGTCCATTGCTGAAGCTCAAGTCGCAACTCGGTCTGCCACCCTTCCGTATCCACGCGGCACGTCTCCGTATTCTTCCAGCCCTCCACAGTTTCCGTGAAGACTTCTTCCAAACCCTGAGCTCCTCTGTTTGGACGCAAGGTGGTGAGTTGATCTACGCAGCTCCGATTGAAGACGAAGCGCTTGCCGAGGCGATCCGCCGACTATGCTCTACCTTCGGCATCGGTGTGACCACCTTTGGCCTGACCGCTGAAATCCTCGACGAACTTCCTCGTCCGGCCCATATCATCAACGCCCACCCTCGTGAAACGGAGGCTTTGATGGAAAAACTGGATGTCACCCGTGTGGCAACGGCCAAGTCCCGTCCACATATCGACTGGGCTGCCCTCGAGACCATTCGCGGTGATAGTACCGATGTGGACAAGCTGCTGAACTGGCTTTCAGAAAGCGCCGAGGTAGGACGGATTCTCCCCTATAAGGAAGAGGACTAGGAAGAAGACTAGGCTGCCCTTCAGCCCAAGGGCATGTGTATGCCAGTATTTCTCAACTTTGTGATCGCACCTAGAGCCGATCTCACATTAGATGCGCGCCCGTAACTCAAGGGAGTTGCTCGTTTTTCATTAACAATCTATCTTAATATGGCTAAGACTTTATTCGATAAAATTTGGGATGCTCACGCTGTATCCGAGGTCACCGACGGACCTACTCAGCTGTACATCGATCGCCAGTTTGCTCACGAAGTAACCTCACCCCAGGCCTTTAATGGCATCAGGGAGCGAGGCTTAAGTGTGCTCCGACCCAGCAAAACCACGGCTACCCCCGACCACAACATCCCCACATGGGATCAGGACAAACCACTTACAGATCCTATTTCCAAGTTTCAGGTTGAGACGCTCACCAAGAACTGTGAGGAATTTGGTATCACTCTCTACGGGCTCGGTAATAACAAAAACGGCATTGTGCACGTTGTTGGCCCTGAAAATGGCTACACGCTTCCCGGAATGACCATCGTCTGTGGTGATAGCCACACATCGACTCACGGAGCATTCGGAACCATTGCTTTCGGTATCGGAACTAGTGAAGTGGAAATGGTGCTCGCCAGCCAGTGCATCCTCCAGCCACGTCCCAAACGTATGCTCATCAACATCGATGGTGAGCTCGACCAAGGCGTAGCATCCAAAGACATCATCCTCTACGTCATCTCCCAGCTCTCCACAGGAGGTGCTACCGGATACTTTGTCGAGTTTGCCGGATCTGCCATTACATCCCTCTCCATGGAAGCCCGCATGACGCTCTGTAATATGAGTATCGAAATGGGTGCCCGCGGCGGACTGATCGCACCGGACCAGACGACCTTTGACTACATCGAGGGCCGTGAATTTGCTCCTAAGGGGGAAGACTGGGACAAGGCTCTTGCCTACTGGTCTACCCTGACAACAGACGACGGTGCAGAGTTTGATAAAACTTTCAACTTCAACGCATCTGAAATCGAACCGCAGATCACCTACGGAACCAACCCTGGAATGGGTGTTGGAATTACCGGTTCTATCCCAACTCTCGATGAAATCGATGAGGCGGGTCAGGCATCATTCAAGCAGTCGATGGCATACATGGGATTCCAGCCAGGGGATCAAATGATCGGTAAAAAAATCGATTACGTATTCGTCGGATCTTGTACCAACGGCCGCATCGAAGACTTCAGAACATTCTGTGACTTCATCAAAGGTAAGAAAAAAGCCGATCACGTTACGGCTTGGATCGTTCCCGGTAGTCGACGCGTTGAGAAACAAGCGATTGAGGAAGGTCTTATCAAGATCATGACCGATGCAGGTTTTGTCATGCGCCAGCCTGGTTGTTCAGCCTGTCTTGCGATGAACGACGATAAAGTCCCCGCTGGTCTCTACAGTGTTTCCACATCAAACCGTAACTTCGAGGGTCGCCAAGGTCCTGGAGCTAGAACATTACTAGCCAGTGTGCTCACTGCTGCGGCCGCTGCCGTCACTGGTGAAGTGACTGACCCACGCACCATGCTCTAACCACTCGTTCTATTTTACCATCTAACTCATAATACCATGGCAAACGAAAAATTTTCAACCGTCACATCCACCTGTATCCCATTGCCCATTGAAAATGTGGACACTGATCAAATCATCCCGGCCCGTTTCCTGAAGGCAACGACGAAGGAAGGGTTTGGCGATAACCTCTTCCGCGACTGGCGCTACGATGGCCAAGACCAACCCAAAGCAGACTTCGTTCTGAACGATCCCACTTACAGTGGCGAAATCTTCGTCGGAGGCAAAAACTTCGGTAGTGGTTCCAGCCGTGAGCACGCCGCTTGGGCGATTGCTGGCTACGGACTCCGTGTCGTTGTTTCCAGCTTCTTTGCTGATATCTTCAAAGGAAACGCCCTCAACAATGGAGTTCTCCCAGTGCAAGTTTCAGAAGACTTCCTCGCAAAGCTTTTCAAAGCGATCGAGGCTGATCCCAAGACTGCCGTCACTGTGAACCTTCCTGACCAAACGATCACCCTCGATGCCACGGGAGATTCCGAAGGCTTCGAGATCAATCCGTATAAGAAAAATTGCATGCTCAACGGTTACGATGACATCGACTACCTCATGAGCAACAAAGACAAAATCGAAGCCTGGGAAAAAACCAGCTTCTACTAACAACTAAGCCGACAAATCATGCGTATAGAAATCATGGATACCACCCTACGGGATGGTGAACAAACCTCCGGAGTCTCATTCTCTGCGCATGAAAAACTAAGTCTGGCCAAGATCCTTCTCACGAATGTGAAGGTCGATCGCCTCGAGGTAGCATCCGCCAGGGTCTCCGAGGGTGAGTTCGAGTGTGTTAAAGCCATCACTTCATGGGCCAAGGAAAACGATCAGCTCGATACGATCGAAGTATTAGGTTTTGTGGATGGTAAAGTATCTGTCGATTGGATTACGAAGGCTGGCGGCCGCGTCATCAACCTTCTTGCCAAAGGTTCTCAGCGACACGTGGAGCTTCAGCTTCGCAAAACACCGGAGGAGCATCTTAGCGATATTAGGGAATTAATCGCTTATGCCGATTCCCAAAATGTGGATGTAAATATCTACCTAGAAGATTGGTCGAATGGAATGATCAACTCTCCCGACTACGTCTACTTTATGGTGGATGGACTTAAAGATACATCCATCAAACGGTTCATGCTTCCCGATACTCTGGGGATTTTAAACCCGGATCAGGCCTACGATTTTTGCCATGAGATGGTCACTCGCTACCCAGACCTACGTTTCGATTTCCATGCCCACAACGATTACGATCTCGCAGCCGCGAACGTTTATAGTGCGGTTAAGGCCAAGGTGCATGGTATCCACGCTACCGTTAACGGCATGGGGGAACGTGCAGGTAACGTGCCACTCTCCAGCGTCATCGGTGTGATCCATGACCAGTTGAAACAAACGACCAACCTCGATGAATCTTTTGTCAACAAGGTGAGCCGGATCGTGGAAACTTACTCAGGTGTTAGGGTTCCTGCAAATAAACCCATCATTGGTGAGTTTGTTTTCACCCAGACTGCTGGCATTCATGCTGACGGCGATTCCAAGGACAATCTCTACTATAACGACCTCCTGCCGGAACGGTTTGGTCGGACCCGTGAATACGCTCTCGGAAAGACTTCAGGAAAAGCAAACATCCAGAAGAATCTTGAGGAACTCGGGATCAGCCTGGGTCACGACGATATGAAGCGTGTGACAAATAGGATCATCGAGCTGGGTGATAAAAAAGAGCGCGTCACCAAAGAGGATCTTCCTTATATTATTGCAGATGTACTAGGTCAGGTCATCAAGAGTAACGATATCGAAATCGTAAACTACCACCTTTCTCTAACACAGGGTCTTAAACCTGTAGCCACCGTCCGCCTCAGCATCAAAGGTGAATTCTATCAGGAGACAAGCGTCGGCGACGGTCAGTATAATGCTTTTGTAAAAGCTTTGTGGAAGATCTACACCCGTTTGGATAAGGCACATCCCACCCTCGAGGATTACTCGGTCACCATCCCTCCGGGAGGACATACCGATGCCCTTGTGGAAGCCACCATTCTCTGGGATTTAAATGGGAAAAAATTCAAGACGAGAGGTCTTGACGCCGATCAGACCGAGGCCGCCATTAAGGCGACGGTCAAGATGCTCAATATCATTGAAGAAGCTTAGGCACCGTTCCTTAGGTATTTAGTTGTGCCATCCGTGCATTTTCTGATTGGCGAAAGAATCGTTCACTGTGTAGAGTAACACTCAATACGATGATCAATTCCAATTCCAATTCCCAATTTTCCAGACGTGATTTTATCAAGAAATCTGCCATCTTTGGTGGCTTAACGATTCTCCCTTCCAACTTAGTTTTTGGGCAGAATTCCTCAAACGGACGAGCCCCAGGCGATAAGGTGAACCTCGCCGTCATCGGGATAGGCAATCAAGGTGGCAGCGACCTCAAAATGCTTTATGGCTCAGGCCATTGCAATGTTGTCGCGCTCTGTGATGTCGATCTGAAGGGAAGACATACTCAAAAATCGCTTAAAGAGTTTCCTAAAGCCAAGACGTTTACGGACTTCCGAAAAATGTTCGATGCCATGGCCGATCAGATCGATGCCGTGCTGATTGCCACGCCGGATCACGCGCACTTTGCTGCGACAGCACTTGCTATGTCACTTGGCAAGCACGTCTATGTTGAAAAACCTCTCACTCATACTTTCGAGCAAGCTGAAATTTTGATGCAGATGGCTGCCAAAAACCCGAAACTCGCCACCCAGATGGGTAATCAAGGTCACTCCGGTGCCAACTACTTCCAGTTCAAAGCATTTGCCGAGGCTGGTATGATGAAAGATATCACCCGAGTCACCGCCCACATGAACAAACCACGCCGCTGGCATAAATGGGGAACGACAGTTTCAGAATACCCGAAAGATGCACTGCCTGATGGAATGAATTGGGACCAGTGGCGCGATAGCGTCAGTCACGTGCACCCGTTCAGTAAAAGACTCCACCCCCAGGAATGGCGCTCATGGTATGACCATGGTAGCGGATGTTTTGGCGATTGGGGCCCGCACATTCTTGATACCTGCCACCGTTTTCTCAAGCTGGGTCTTCCTGAAACAGTCGTTGCCGATTACCGTGACGGAGTGAATAAAAGCGATCTTGTTTACCCGCAGTCGTCCACCATCCGATTTGAATTTCCCGAGCGGGGAGCTGGCCTGCCAGCTTGCACTGTCAACTGGTTTGACGGTGTCAAAAATGCCCCTAAACTTGAAGGTAAGTACACCGATGAAGGAAAGGACAAGCCACTCAACTCTCCTGGTAAAGTTATTTATGGCAAGGACATCGCTTTCCAAGGCGGATCACATGGTTCACCATTGCGGATTACATCACGTAAAAAACACATCGAGATGGCTGCTAAGCTTCCCAAGTTCCCGCAGAAAAACTCGAACCATTATGCCAATTTCCTACTCGCCTGCAAAGGTGAGGAAGAAGCCCGCTCACACTTCGCCGTTTCCGGATTGCTCACCCAGGTATTTAATATCGGTGTGCTGGCCCAACGCTTCGGTGGTGAGATCAAATTCGACAGCAAGACAAAGCAGATCACCAACAATGCTGCTGCCAATGCCTTGTTAAATCCAGCACCTCGCAAAGGCTGGGAGCAGTATTATAAGTTGTAGAAAATAATCACAAAAAAACCCCGACCTCCAATGAAGGAGGTCGGGGGCCGCTTGTTAAAGCGGATGTGTGTGGTTGAATTTATGAACGGCGGCGACGTGCTAGCACGAGAAGTCCGCTTAGTCCGAGTAAGGCTGATGAAGAAGGCTCAGGAACAGCGATTGTCTCGAGTTTAACACCACCGATATTGAATGTTGATCCTGTGTTATTTCCCACAAGGCGCATGCCGAACAAGGCGTTGTTACCAGGAGCCGCATCAAGATACTCGCCAAGGGTAAGACCGATACTGGCACCTGCGGCACCATCTAAATTGATCGGGGTAGCAGAACCGGTAAACGCTGGACCGCCATCAGTGACGTTCGTGATACTGGAATCAAGGGACCATGCGTCAGCAGCGGTTCTCGTCAAGGTAAGTGCGACGAGAAGCTCATCACCCACATTGTAAGCGGTATCTGTGGCTCCTCCAATGGTCAGGGAAGTGCTGCCCCCATCGTGTACCAGAGACGCAGCCACCTGGGGGGTCTGTGCCCCCGTATGCTCAGGTGTGGCTGCAATTCCAAGCCGGAAGTCCTCGGAGTTGTTACCGACAGCACCGGTGATTGAGAATCCGCTCACCGTAATACGCACCTGATCGCCTACTTCGGTACGGAATGCGCCGAACCGCTGTGCACGGGCAAATGCTCCACCGCTGGTGGCAATAGCGGTTTCGCTGGCTACCGTGAAGGCAGTTTGACTTTTCCAGTTACCTTGTTCACTAAGACCACTATTTGAGAAACCAGTGAATGAATCGTCAAAGACGACGGTCGTGGCAGCTTGAGAAACCGCTGTCAACGCAGCTACAACCGCGCATGTAATTAGTTTGCTTTTCATATTATTATAATCGTTGTGTTCTTACTTAGCACTGTGGGATTACTAATTAGCGTCCCATATATAGGTAATGTCTCAGAATGAAGATTAGTGCAATATAACTTCATTTTTCTATTTATTTGAGGATGCAGACTTGCTCAGAACAACTCAAACCAGAAATCGGTAATTTCGAGAAAATTCTACACAATGAACGGCTTGGATAGCAAATGATATTTTAGGAAA
>JASJLI010000074.1:0-4937 GCA_037620805.1 Akkermansiaceae bacterium | reverse complement strand
CTCTGTGCCACGTTCCATCTTCGAGATCGAAGGTGCTAACACCTGTGCGATCGAGTTCCGCTCATTCTCCAAAAATGGTGGCTTCACCGGCGTGCGCTGCGCCTACACCGTGATCCCCAAGACTCTGGTCTTCCCGACATCCACTGGCGAAGAGGTCTCTCTCCACTCCCTGTGGAATCGACGCCACGCCACGAAGTTCAACGGCGCATCCTACCCTGTCCAGCGTGGTGCGGCTGCCGTTTTTTCCCCCGAAGGAAAAGCCCAGGTCTCTGCACTCATCGAGCACTACATGGGTAATGCAGCACTACTCAGAAAAACCTGCCAAGAGATCGGTCTCACCGTCTTTGGTGGTGAAAACGCCCCCTACGTCTGGGTCCAGTGCCCTGAAGGCGTCGACTCCTGGGGTATGTTCGATAAAATGCTCGAAGAAGCTCAGGTTGTCATCACCCCAGGTTCCGGATTTGGTGCTGCAGGTGAAGGCTACTTCCGCATTTCCTCGTTTAATACCCGAGCCAATGTTGAGGAAGTCTGCCGTCGCATCGCAGCCATCTAACGCACATTTACCAACTCATAAAAAAACCCCGCCGGTTCTACCAGCGGGGTTTTTTGTTAAATAATGTAATAATCTTAATTTCTTAGAACCCCTCTTAAAACCAAGGTTTTTGGTTGGTGATGTAAGTGTTTACAAACTCCTCATCGGTTTTCGTGAGATACATGATTCCCTCAATCAGGCCGATAATTCCTATAACCATTCCACCAAATCCACAGGTAAGAACGGTTACGAGAAGCATGATGAGACCTTCTTTCTGGTAGCCCAGAACGAATTTATGAATACCAAGAGATCCGATTAAAATACCGAGTATACCGGCTAGCATTTTTTTATCGGCTCCGGGAAGGGGGCCACCTTCAGGTGCAGCGGGTGGTGCTTCCTGATCGGCTACTTGATCAGGAGTTTCAGGTGATGCTTCGGGTTGTTGTTGTTGCTCGTCTGACATAACTACTTTATAGCATTTCGACCGTAGGCACCGCAAGCCCCAAACCTGACAACTCTTTTCTGAATCAATATTCATGAAACCTTATATCAAAATCGACGAAACAAAGACACCCGAGGGGGAATCCCTCGAGCTCATCGAACACGATGGCACCTACATGATTTGCTCTAACGGTGAACAGCTCATGACCAGCTACTCGCATGGCTCCGAGGAAACTCTCGCCGAGCTCGCATGCTCACCATTTCGTCCCGTCAATCAACCAAAGATCCTTGTTGGCGGGCTCGGAATGGGCTACACGCTCGCCGCTGCAGCCAAGGCCTTATCCAGCAAGCGTGCCCAGTTTATTTGTGCCGAGCTGACCGCTACCATTGAAAAGTGGAACCGCACCCACCTCGCACACCTGAACCCAGGGCTGCTCGACGACGAACGAATCACGGTCAAAATCCAACCCGTGCAGAAGCTGATCCGACAAGCTAGTGGGGATTATCATGCCATCCTGCTCGATGTGGATAACGGCCCGTCTGCCTTTCACGGCAAGAAAAACAACAACCTCTACACCCTCCAGGGCCTACGCGAGATCCAGCACGCATTGAAAGGTGGCGGACTTCTTGCCGTATGGTCTGCACGCCCAGACAAGGCATTTACGAAAACCCTCGGCAAAGCAGGCTTTGACGTCAGTGAAAACGTCGTTGCCGCCGCCCATAAAGGAGCCAAACGCCGCAACCACACCATTTGGCTCGCTCGAAAGAAAACTTACTAATCTCCCGGCTCCCAAGAGCCGCCTATCACCCCTTTCCTAATCCCTGTTTCCTAATCCCCATATCACCATGCGCTATTCTCTCCTTATCCCTCTGGCTCTCATCACCCAGCTCTGCACTGCGGACGAATACACCGTCGAGCCCAAGCCGTTTAAAATCGAAACCACCCTCAACGCGGTATTTCTACCAACCGAGTCGCAGTCCATCATGCTTAAACCGGAAGTCTGGACGGATTTCACCATCACCTCTCTCGTTTCCCAAGGTGCTTCGGTCAAAAAAGGTGATGTCTTGATCGGTATCGACACCCGAGCGCTGGATAAACACATCGCCGCTGCCGAAAAAGCCCGCAAGAGTGACGCACTTACGCTCGCCCAAGCGAAACACGACCTTGCCCAACTCGAGCTCACCACCCCCCGCAGTTTGGAAGCGTTTGAGCGTGGTGATAAGCAAGCCGGCGAGAACCTCACATGGTACACCGAAATTGGCCACCCCAAGGATACCGAGGTTGCCAAGCGAAACGTCAAAAGATCTGAGCTCTCCCTCGAATACCAAAAAGAGGAACTCAAGCAACTGCTCAAGATGTATGGTGAAGACAACAAAACCGAGGAAACCGAGGAAATCATCCTCAAGCGCACTCGCAACGCCGTGGAGCGCTCCGAGTTTGCTCTTAAATCCGCCAAACAAGATTCCGACTACCAGCTCATAACCAGCATCCCACGCAAACTCAAAGCCACGCAGCTTGCTGCCGAGAATGCACGCACCGCAAACACGGCCGCCAAGGTCGACCTGCCACGCGCGCTTGAGCTAAAACGTATCGCTACAGCCAAGGCTGTTCACAACGATTCTGAAACAGCCAAAAAACTCGCTAAGCTCAAAGCCGATCGCGCCATGATGAACATCATCGCACCAGCCGACGGCGTGGTCTACTACGGTGAAATGAAAAACGGGCGCTGGAGTCCAGCCGGGGCGGTCAAGGTGCTACGCCAAGGAGGGAAACTCCCCAGCAGCATAATACTGATGACCTTTATCGCTGCCAAAACACCACTCACACTCTCCGCCTTCGTGGCAGAAAACAATCTCTCTGCTCTCAACAAAGGTGCCACCGGATACGCCATCACCAACCTTGATCCCTACAAAATCTTCCCCGTAAGCCTGAGCACCGTCGCCAGCTACCCAGAGACCGATGGCACCTACCACACCACCCTCAAACCAACCATCACAGGCAAACTTAAAGTAGTCCCGGGCATGAAAGCCACCACCCGCATTGTGTCCCACAAGATAGATGATGCTCTCAAGATCCCAATCGGATATATGACCAGAGCCAACGACGGCTCATACACGGTAAAGGTCAAACTCGCCGATGGCAAAACGGCCGAACGCGCAGTCATCGCCACCGTTTCTAACAAGGAGTGGGTGGTGATTACCAAGGGACTTGAAAAGGGTCAGGTGATTGTGAAGTAAACTCCAAGTTTTAAACTCCAAATACCAAATTGGTGCTCCGCCCATTCGTCATACTCGGCCTTCTAACACTATCCACTTTCGCTCAGGATGCGAAGGTGGCTAGCAAAGCTGAGATAGAGGCGGCCATCACGCGCGGGGTTGATTTTCTCATCGGCCACCAGAATAAGGACGGCTCCTTTGGCACCGCACAACGCACCAAAGGTCTGAATATTTACGCCCCCCTGCCCGATGCACACCAGGCATTTCTCATGGGCAGCTCGGCTCTCGCCCTGCATGGGTTGTTAGAAAGTCGCGACACACGCCCCGGCACGCTCAAGGCGATTGAAAATGGAGAGGTCTGGTTGTTAAAAACCCTGCCTAACACAAAAAATTACCACCGGAGTGCCACCATCAACGTCTGGGCGCACGCCTACGGCCTCCGTGCCCTCGCCTCGCTCTACCGCCACCACAATGATCCGGCGAAACGATCCGAATACAAACGTCAAGCCGAACTCCAGATCGCCAAGCTGGTAGGCCAAGAAGATATCAATCGCGGCTGGGGATACTATGACTTCGATGACCTCAAGACGGCCAAACCCTCTGGCCTCATCATGAGCTTCACCACCGCCACCTGCATGCTCAGCATGCATGATGCTTCGGCAACCATGGGTATCACGCTGCCACCGCGAATCCTCAAACGTGGCGTCAAGGTTCTTCAGATGATGCGTAACCCAGACTTCACCTACGCCTACTCCTACGGACACCGCTGGAAGCCGCGCAGCCTGATTAACCGACCCGCCGGATCGCTTGGTCGCTCGCAAGCATGTAATGCTGCTCTCAGAAAGTTCGGCGACGAAACCGTGACCGACAAAGTCCTCCACACCTGGCTCCAGCGCTTGTTCGATCGCCAAGGCTGGCTCGACCACGGCCGTAAACGCCCCATCCCCCACGAAGCGCCCGCCGCCGTCGCTGGATACTTTTACTACTACGGCCACTACTACGCCTCCGAGTGCATTCACATCCTTCCTGAAAAAGAGCGCGGCCAATATCAAGGCCGACTCGCGAAACTGATGATCGACCGACAGGAAAAGAACGGTTCTTGGTGGGACTACCCCCTCTATAACTACCACTACGCCTACGGCACCGGCTACACCCTGACGATTTTATCGAGGTGTCGGTAGGGCGACTTTGAAAGTTGCCGACAACCTAAGTGAACACACAGCCCAAGCCCACTCAACGCTTCCTATAGAAGGCTCCTTTCATTCACTCGCCCCAAATGAAAGTTTTTGGCACATTTCTTTCATTTCATGCACCGAGGACTCACAAAACAGTATCTTCCCATCTCCACAACAGGAGGGAAGGCCACGAAGTCACCGGAATAACGACGTAAAGAAACTACCCCAATATCTGCTTCTTCCTGTTGTAGGAAAACTGCGGATCGAAGAGCATGTATTCAATGTGCAGCTTGGTGAGCTCGCCCACTGTTTGACAGTTTTCAAATACCTTGCTTTTGTGGATGCGGCCGAGGCCGTTGCGGAGCCTAACAAGATTTTCCATGGGTGCAAGATCTTCGCGGGCCATGGTGCGAAGTAACGCTTGCAAACGCGATTTTTCAGCCCGTGCACGGCGGGCCATCTGGGTGCGTTCTTCCTCGGCATACTGAGCAATCGTCTGCCGATGCATCTCACGGAAACTCAGACGGGTCACCGCCTTGTTACTATCAAAGTGATAGGCCATGTATGTCTTA
>JASJLI010000073.1:0-10052 GCA_037620805.1 Akkermansiaceae bacterium | reverse complement strand
GGTTGCTACAGCATCCACCATACTGACTTCTTGTTCCTCACAGTTAAGAGCGAAGGAACGGTATATCACGCATAAGTTTGACTACGGTAAGACCGCCTACGTTGGCCCCGATGGAAAAGCCACGGCTCCCCCGCGTGCGCCCCGTCGAGTCAAACGGATGATTGCCGCAGCCAATGAGCTAACCAATAAACCCTATGTTTACGGCGGTGGCCACCGAAGTTTCAACGACAGCGGCTATGACTGCTCAGGTGCGACTTCCTATGTCCTTCATGCAGGCGGGAAACTCGATAAGCCCCTCGTGTCTCAAAACTTCTTTGATTACGGGAAAAAAGGCTATGGCGACTGGGTTACCGTCTACGTTCGAAAAGGCCATGTGTTTCTCGTCATCGCCGGGCTGCGCTTTGATACCGGTGGCACCTGGAACTCCACGGGCCCACGCTGGAAACCTGAGCGACGTGGAGCCAAAGATTACTATGTTCGTCATCCGAAGGGGTTATAAATGATCCGCCTTTACTCCCTCGTCCTTTGTTTTTTTCCTTTGTCGGCTGTGAGTGCACAAGCTGCAGAAACTCTTCAGCCAAAAATAGCCTATAAGGTAGATTTTAAAGCGGAAAAGGGAGCTTTTTATCAACTAGAGCAGAAAAAAGCAGGAGCCAAGGAGTGGATTCCGCTTGGCTCACCCATTGAAGGTAATGGGAAAGATGTTCAAATAGACGTCAGTGATCCCAAGGCCGTCTACCAGTTTCGGAAACTCACCAAGCAGTGGGTGATGGTGTGGAAGGATGAATTTAATGGTGAAAAACTTGACCCCAGCAAATGGGCACGTGAAGAAAACGGTTATGGTGGCGGCAATAACGAGCGCCAATTCTACAGCACAGATCAGAAATATGCTCATACCAAAAATGGTATGCTCAATGTCTCCGTTTACCGTGATCCACACACGACTGTGGACGGTAAAATTCAGCCTTACACCTCGGCACGTATTCGTACCATTCACCGAGGTGAGTGGAAATACGGTCGTTTTGAGATCCGTGCCAAGATGCCCAGTGGACAGGGGATTTGGCCCGCTGTTTGGATGCTGCCGACCGAATCTCCCTACGGTGGCTGGGCGTCATCGGGTGAAATCGACATCATCGAGTCGCGCGGTAGCAAGGTGGAAGAAGCGGTGGGCTCGCTTCACTTCGGCGGGCCATGGCCACGCAATACCCACCTCACCACCAGTTACAAGTTTCCCAAGAAAAATGCGGCGGAGGATTTTCATACCTACGTGGTGGAGTGGAATAAAGATCAGATCACTTGGGCGCTGGACGGACATGTTTTTCAGACGATCAAAAAGGAGCAATGGCGCTCTGAAAAAGCACCTGACAATGCCACTGCACCATTTGATCACCCCTTCCATCTGATCATCAACATGGCCGTGGACGGTCGGTTTTTCGAGGGAACCAAGCAGAACTCCAACCTTCTCAAGGATGCGGAATTTCCACAGACACTACTGATCGACTACGTGAGGGTCTATCAATGGGCCAAGTAGCTCATCTACTGTACTTGTTTCCTAACATGAAAGTGTCATCATTGATAATGCCTCGATTGCGTAATCTTGTTCCTGTATTCGTTTTTATATTTCAAACATCTCTGGCGGCAGACGATTTTTCCCACCTGTCGGGTGCTGGTAAGAATAGGCAAGTGGACGCCTTATCGTTTACCAATACGCTCCATTGGGATCGTGAGTATCTGGGTTACACCAAGTGGCAAACACGCTATCTGAAAACCGATTGGAAAAAGAGCGTCTCCCTTTCCGCACCTCCAGCGAATTCATCTGCACGTACCAAGGCTGAGCTTGAATATCTTGTAAAGCTGATTCCCAAACGTGGTGATCAACAAAAAGAAATTGAGGCTGAGGTGCTGGTCGCTCAGTTCCGTTGGGGGGGGATTTACCTATAAAGGCTTAACGGAGGGTGAAGGATTTAAGAATACCAGTAAGCTGCTCATGGCCGCTCATCGAGATATGGGGATTGTATGTTTTGTCTTTAAACAGCACTTTAACCGAGTCAGGCCCTCCACGTTGGCAAAGAAAATCGGGACGAATATCGATACCGTGGTCGCCATACCCGGCCATCCCGCCTATCCGAGCGGTCATGCTACAGAAGCATTCACCATTGCTTACATCCTCCAAGAACTCGACCCGAAGAATGCAGAAACCTACCGAAAGGATGCTCTACGTATTGCTCAAAATCGTGAAGTAGGTGGACTACACTACCCAAGTGATACCGAGGCTGGCAGGCTCCTTGCCCGCCAAATTACTGATTCCTTGTTGGCTAATCCTCGATTCCAGCTGCTTCTCAATGCGGCACGAAGCGAGTGGTGATCTATGTGTCGATGCCTCCTCATTCGTAAGATAAAGTCTTGATTGTTACCGTCTTCCCCTTACACCTTCCTGCCCCCGCTGAGTTCTGAAATTCACAACTCAACATTCAATATTCAACATTCCCGCGCAGCGGGCCCCCGATGCCCAAGGTATTTATCAAGACATACGGATGACAGATGAACGAACGCGACTCCGAGCAGGTTGCTCGTATGTTCGTGGAAGGTGGTTATACCGTCACTCCCGATGAAAAGGCTGCAGATGCAATCCTTGTGAATACCTGTAGTGTTCGCGATCAGGCAGAACAGAAAGCCTTAGGGAAAATGGGCATCATGGGGAAGTACCGCGATACCCGACCGCACCTCGTCTACGGATACATGGGCTGCATGGCACAGAGCCGAGGAAAAGAGCTCTTTAAGAACATTCCCCACCTCGATGTAGTGGTGGGAACACAGAAATATCACAAGGTTTTCGAATACGTCGATAACATCCTGAAGAAGCGGATGGAAATGCGCATGGATGACCCTTCCCTCTCACTGACTGGAACAAGCATCTGTGATGTTGAGGAAGAGAAGGACAGCCAGAATACAATTCGAGATCACGTTACAAAGGTAGATCAAACCACCGCATTTGTCTCCATCATGCAGGGCTGTAACATGCGTTGCTCGTTCTGCATCGTTCCGGATACCCGTGGAAAAGAGCGAGGACGCCCGATCGCTGACATCGTTGAGGAGTGCAAAGGGCTTGTCGCTAAAGGAGTCAAAGAAGTTACTTTGTTAGGCCAGATCGTCAATCTCTACGGCAGAACGGAATTCCCCAAGGTCGATGGTAAATCACCATTCGTCCAGTTGCTTGAAGCTGTGCATGAGATCGAGGGACTGGAGAGAATTCGCTTCATCTCTCCTCACCCAATCGGCTACCGCGCTGATTTGGTCAAGGCCTTCACCTATCTTCCCAAGCTCTGTAGCCACATTCATTTCCCGATGCAGTCAGGCTCAGACTCCATTTTGAAACAAATGCGCCGACCTTACAAACACGCGAAGTTTGTTGAGATCTGCGAAAACATGAAAGCTGCCCGACCCGACATCTCTATCACCACCGACATTATCGTTGGATTTCCTGGTGAGACCGAAGAGGATTTCCAAGCGACCATTGATACCGTCAAACAGCTGGAATTTGATAACGCCTTTGTTTTCCGTTACTCGAAACGCCGCAACACACCCGCTGCGGAGATGGATGGTCAGCTTTCTGAGCGTGTCAAGGAAGAGCGCAATCAGCGACTACTCACCGTCGTCAATGAGCTCGCCATCAAGAAAAACGAGGCCTTTGTGGGCACTCGTCAGCAGATCCTCTGCACGGGGCCATCAAAGACAAACAAGGCCCGCCTGATGGGGCGCACCAGTCAGAACAAAATCGTTATTTTCGACGGTGATGCCGAGCGAATGACGGGCCAGATTTTTGATGTCCTGATCGAGGATACTACCGGCTTCTCCCTCTACGGCACCGCAGTGATGAATGAAGCGGTGAAATAAGCCTTTTCACCGACCGATTTCCCCATAACATCCGTCCAACTTCTGCTACTATGCATCCCTACGAGAACATTCCCCTGAACACGGTTGGCTATATACTGGCTGCGTGGTTGATCGCTCTGCACCTTTGGATGCTGTTGAAGCCTATTGAGAGTAAGAATTTCTTTATCAAGCTGCCACGTAACAAAACGTTAGGCCCATGGCTGATGGGGGCTGGAATGCTCTGGTTCTGGCTTTTGATTGCACCCGACAAACTCGGGATATTTAGTAAACTCCAGATGGATCTCGGCGAGTTTAATCAGGCCAAGAACATCATGCGCATTCTCGTGCCTGTTGCGGCAGCTGGAATGATCATGCATGTGAAGGAGTTTCTCACGGTAAGGGCGATTGGTCTGCTGGCCTTGATGGCTGCGGCGCCACTTCTTTACGCCGCCTATCTTGAGCCTCCCGCGAGTCGTCTGTTGATCCCCATTTTTGCCTATGTGCTGATCTTCAAAGGGCTGTTCTGGGTCGGTATGCCATTCGTAATGCGTGATGCGATCACCTGGGTGACCAAAACGGATAGCCGCTATAAACTCGCTACCTTGGGCGGTTTAGGTTATGGCATCGCCATACTTGTTTGTGCCATCCTCTGGTGGTAGAGAGTTTGGACGAGGAAATGGCTGACAAAGGCTGGAAATGGCTAGGTATTTCATCTAAATCAGTCGTTTCTGCCGACAGAATGAGACCTGAAAAATGGAGTAAGAGTGGATAAATCGTGGTTATCACGGCATTATTGCACATTAGAATCATTCTAAATTTAGACTTGTCAGCCGCACGATCCGAGCTAGTTTGCCGTGTCCGACGACGATTCCGACGATTCGCCGCCAATCAGCGCATGGAAAGCAAACTTACAGACTGTGATCACAGCAATAACCCCAAGGTAAAGGGGTTACGCATGACGCGTCAGCGTTGTGAGGTCTATAAGGTGCTTTTGGATCATCGAGATCACCCAACAGCAGGGGAGGTTTACGAGCGGGCGAAAAACAATATGGTAGGAATCTCGCTGGCTACCGTCTACAACTGCCTTGAAGCCCTCGTTCAGCACGGAGCCGTCCGCCAGGTGAATTTCGAGCGCGAATCCTCACGTTATTGTCCGAATCTCACCGAGCACGGCCATTTTCACGATGAAAACTCCGGCACCATCATCGATATACCTCTTAAAAAGGGAGCCAAACTTTCCGACCTACTCGATCTCCCAGAAGGAGCCCAGATCGATAACCTCGAAATTACCCTCCGAGGAAAAATTTCTAACAATTCATCACAAACTACAAATCACTAATATCATACCAATGAGCCTAGTTATCAAAGACCTGCACGCCAACGTAGAAGACACTCCTATCCTCAAGGGACTCAATCTTGAAATCCCCAAAGGTGAAATTCACGCCATTATGGGACCTAACGGATCCGGTAAATCCACACTTTCCAAAGTGATCGCCGGACACGACGACTACGCCGTGAAATCAGGGTCCGTCACCATGGACGGTGAAGATCTTCTCGATATGGACGTCGATGAGCGCAGCCGCGAAGGTGTATTTCTCGCCTTCCAGTATCCTGCCGAAGTCCCCGGTGTCTCTAACGCCAATTTCATCCGTGCCGCACTCCAAGCCCGTCTTCCCAAGGGTGAGGAAATGGACGCCGTCGCCTACTACAAGAACCTCTACTCGAAAATGGATGTTCTGGAAATGGACCGCAAGTTCACAGCCCGCGCCGTCAACGAAGGATTTTCCGGTGGTGAGAAAAAGCGTAACGAAATTCTCCAAATGATGATGCTTGAGCCTAAGTTCTGCATCCTCGATGAAACCGATTCCGGTCTCGATATTGACGCCCTTAAGGTTGTTGCCAAGGGTGTAAACGCGATGCGCTCCCCTGATCGTGGATTCCTCGTAATCACCCACTATCAGCGTCTTCTCGACTACATTGAGCCTGACTACGTGCACGTGATGTCCGATGGCCAGATCGTTAAGTCCGGTGGCAAGGAACTAGCACTCGAACTTGAAGAAAGCGGTTACGATTTCCTTAAAGAGGGTGAATTGACCAACGCCTAACATAAATACCTCCCCCCCACACACCAGAGCCATGAGCTACGACACTACAATCGACACGATTGATCAGGAAACCCAGGAAGCAATCGATATCGATCGCACCAAAGGAGATTTCAGCTATCCTGAGAAACACAAGTACGATGCCGGAGTAGGCCTGTCCGAGGACACGATCAACTACATCAGTGACGTCAAGAATGACCCTGACTGGGTGCGTGCGTTTCGCCTCAAGGCATACGAGACATTTCTCAGTAAGCCGATGCCTACCAATTGGGCAACGGAGGATCTGAACAATATCCACTTTGATAAAATCCGCTACTACCTCGCAGATGGCCAAAAACCAATGCGGAACTGGGAGGACGTACCTCCTGAAGTATTGGAAACATTTGAACGTCTCGGTGTACCCGAACAAGAGCGCGCATTTCTGGCCGGGGTGGAAGCCCAGTATGATTCGGAGACGGCTTATTCAAGCGTCAAAGAAGAACTCGAAAAGGATGGCGTGATCTTTGTGAACTCAACCGAGGGTCTCAAGGAGCACGAGGAAGTTTTCCGCCCATGGTTTGGCAAAGTTATCCCAACAGGTGACAACAAGTTTTCAGCTCTCAACAGTGCCGTATTTTCCGGTGGATCATTTATCTACATCCCCAAGGGTTTGAAGGTGAAACACCCGCTACAGGCATACTTCCGTATCAACTCAGAGAATTTCGGTCAGTTCGAAAGAACTCTCATCATTGCTGATGAAGGAGCCGAGGTGATGTACATGGAAGGCTGCACTGCGCCTAAGTTTGAATCCACCACATTGCACTCCGCTGTGGTTGAATTGGTTGCCATGAAAGGCGCCAAAATTCAGTATGTCACCGTGCAGAACTGGAGTTCTAACGTCTTTAACTTAGTCACCAAGCGTGGCATCGCTCACGAGGACGCTGAGGTGCGTTGGATCGACTGTAACATCGGCTCACGTCTAACCATGAAATACCCTGGTGTAGTCATGAAAGGCGAACGCGCCCGAGGTGAGGTGATCTCCATCGCTCTTGCTAACAGTGGTCAGCATCAGGACACCGGAGCCAAGATGATTCACGCGGCGAACAACACAACGTCAAACGTTGTTTCCAAATCCATTTCCGTGGGTGAGGGGCGTGCCACATACCGTGGTCAGGTTCTCATTCCCAAGCACCTCAAGGGCTGCAAAAACAATACCGAGTGTGACGCGTTGATGATCAACGCTACCAGCAAAACCGATACCTACCCTGCGATTACCGTCCGGGGTAACCAGCACGTTACCCAGCACGAAGCCAGCGTAAGTCAGGTGAGCCAAGAGATGCTTTTCTACATGCAGCAACGTGGTATTTCTGAGGCAGCTGCGATGAGTTTGGCTGTCAACGGTTTCATCAACGACCTCGTCAGTGAGTTCCCGATGGAATACAGCGTCGAGCTGAAACGCTTGATCGAACTTGAGATGGAGGGATCTGTCGGGTAGTCATTCTTTTTTAATCCTTTTCTAACTATTTTTACTCAATGAGCACAACGATTGCGCAAATGAACATCCTCGAAACGCAGCCACAAACTGCATCTGACTTACCAGAGTGGTTTGTAGCTTTACAGCAGCAGGCATGGCAAGAATTCCTCAACGCACCCATGCCTAGTCGTAAAGACGAGGTTTGGCGTTTTGGTAACCTGAAGCAGCTTGATTTTGATGGCTTCAGTGATGAGAAAAACACTGAAATCAAATACTCGATTCCAACTCTCCCCGAGGGTGTGATCTGTCTTCCTTTTGCCGAGGCTCTAAAGCAACACGGTGATCTGGTTAAGGAGCACTTTATGAAGGCCGAGGCGAGACTTGGTTCTGCAAAATTTGCGGCGCTTCACAAAGCGCGCGTGAAGAGCGGCCTTTTTGTTTATGTTCCCGATGGAGTGCGTGTTGAGAAACCCATCGAAGTCAGTCACGTGATTGCAGGGAATAAAGAAGCCATTTTTCCTCACACTCTAATCATCACCGGTAAAAATTCCGAAGTTAGTGTGCTGGATCGTTTTTCCAGTGCCAATGAAGATGATGCCGGCCTCTGCATCGCATTTAACGATCTCATCGCTGGTGACGGCTCCAAGCTTACCTACTGCGCCGTGCAGGAGTTGAATTTGAATAGTCGTATGATCCAGGTGAATGCCACGACCGTTGGCCGCGATGCTCATGCTGTTGCATTTACTCTGAACACCGGATCGCAGTGGGCACGTAATGAGTCACTCAGCTTGCTCAATGCAGAAGGAGCTCATTCCGATATGCTGTCATGCTCGATCCCGGCTGGAACCCAGCAGTACGATCAGCGAACTTACCAGCATCACGCAGCACCGCACACCAACAGTGACCTGCTTTACAAAAATACTCTTTTCGGAACATCCAAAACGGTGTTCTCAGGTCTCATTCTAGTTGATGAGGGCGCTCACTACACCGATGCCTACCAGACTTGCCGTAACCTCATGATGGAGGATACGACCGAGGCCAACTCCATGCCAGGGCTGGAAATCAATGCTGATCAGGTCAAGTGCTCACACGGTAGTACTGCAGCAAGTATTAGTGACGACGAGATTTTTTACCTCCAAGCAAGGGGTATCGGTCCTCAACAGGCACGTCGCCTAATCGCCAAAGGTTTCTCTGTCGAAGCCGTCGAGCGCATGCGCAACGAGCGTCTCGAGGAGGTGGTCATCGAAGCCATTGATCGTAAGTTTTCTTCGATTCGCTAGGCAGAATTACGAAGCCAATTGCGAAGTAAATCGCTTAGGAATATTTATTTGTTCATTTTTTATTGAACAAACACCCCATTCTGTGGTCTGTTCTCAGCAGTCGCAGGTGGGTTTTTAACCGTTTTAACACCAAGGCTCATACTTTTTTTCATATATAAGCATGGTTTTAGTCAATAATAGGCTAATCGACCAAGGGCGGTAGCGTAACCAGTGAAAAAAATATCAACGATGATCGTTGTATCTAAGCAGAAAAAAGCGGTAACCTTAGTAAGTTTATCAACTTAGCAATGATTATTCTCTTGCTCACCTTGCGTGTCTAGTGCATCTCGCTGCCGCGCACCTAATTGTAGCTGGGCAGCTTGTCTAAAACACACAGTGAGATAATGAGTAAGGAAGAAAACAACATCCACCCGGAATTTGACCGACAGGTTTCCAGAGAGAGCAAGGAAAAGCTCCTCGGGCAAAAGGGGCTTGTCATCTGGCTCTATGGTATCTCAGGCTCAGGGAAATCAACCATCGCCAATGCTGCGGAGAAGGTTCTCCACAAGCAGGGTCGCATGACCACCATCCTGGATGGCGACAATCTTCGCACGGGAGTGAATAAGAATCTTGGTTTCTCTGACGATGATCGTAGAGAAAACATCCGCCGCGCTGCGCACGTGGCCCGCATTTTTTCTAATCAGGGAATTATCACGTTTGTATCAGTCATTACACCACGTCACGAACTTCGTGATCTGGCCCGTGATACCATCGGCGATGATTACTTCGAGGTATTTGTTAATGCTAGCTATGCGCTATGCGAAGAACGCGATGTCAAAGGGCTCTACGCAAAGGCGGCTCTCGGTGAAATTAAAAACTTCACTGGCAAGGACAGCGCGTTCGAAGAACCCGTCGCACCAGATCTCATTATCGATACAGAAGGCCAATCTGTCGAAGACAGCGTCTTTACACTTCTAGAAGCCATCCGAGAAAAAACTTCAGTCTAATTATTTGTTTTATGTCTAACTATTCCCTTAGCCATCTGGACCACCTAGAGTCCGAAGCTGTTTATATTCTCCGCGAAACTGCAGCGCAGTTTGAAAATCCAGTGCTCCTTTTTTCCGGAGGTAAGGACTCCATCGTGATGGCGCATCTCGCTTATAAGGCATTTTGGCCAGCGAAGATTCCGTTCGTATTAATGCACGTTGATACGGGTCATAATTTTCCTGAAACAATCGTGTTTCGTGATCAGTTTGTTGAAAAAATTGGTGCCCGCCTCGTGATTGCCAGCGTGCAGGACTCAATTGATCAAGGTCGTGTCACCGAAGAAAAAGGTGTTAACGCTAGCCGGAATGGACTTCAAAC
>JASJLI010000072.1:0-9953 GCA_037620805.1 Akkermansiaceae bacterium | reverse complement strand
CACGCCGAATACCTGCTCGGCAACCTCGCCCAGGAATACGCTGACCTCTCGAAAAATGAGGAAGCCAAACTGCCACTCTATCAAGATGCGCTAGCGCGATTCTCAAAAATTCCTACCGATTACCCCGACACCGAGTTCGCCGCCAAGGCGCAGTTCAAGACCGCCCTCGTTTACGAAAAAATGGGAGAGATCGAAAACTCCGTCGAGGAGTATGTCAAACTCGCCTACAAATACCCCGACGACGAACTGATCCCGACTGTGATGTCTCGCCTCGGCGGATACTTTAAGAAAAAGGGTATGTCGTTTAAAAAACAAGCCGACCTACTGCGCGAAAAAGAAGACGTCGAATCCAAAGCCGAAGTCCTGCGTCTCGATGAACTTTCCTACCCAGAATTTCTCAAAGCCGCTATGGTCTACTCCAAACTGCAACAACGTTTCCCGGATAACCCACTCGCCGGACTCGCTGGACTCAGCGCCGCTCAAAACTACATGCGTGCCCACCAATACAAAAAGGCAATCGCTGGATTCGAAATCTGCATCAATAACGAGGAATACGACGATGGAGACATCCGCGCTCAAGCACTCTACTGGTGCGGACTCAGTCACGAACGGATCCCCGGTGGCGGTTACAAATCTCGCGGTGAGGCGATGATGTCAGCTTACCAGATCTACCGCCGCGTCACCTTTGACTTCCCCGATAGCAAATGGGCAAAATACTCCCGCGGCCGCCTCGCCGACCCCGTTTTTGAGGTAATCATCGAAAAAGAAGCCATAATGAACGAAAGAATGATCGAGGCGTTGGAAGCTAATCAGTAAAACCGATTATTAAGTGAATATATTATTATTACATTATCTTAAATCCAATACTGGGGAATTTCTTTCCTTTGTTTCGGGGTGTGTGCGGCATGAGTCGTGTATTCCTTCGTCTGGTAGCCAGGCGGCTTTCCCCATACTAGCCTCGAGGAGGTTTCAATGCGCAATCTTAAGCCCAACGGGTTTACTCATACTAGCCCAGGGCATCGCCCTGGGTAAGGCACCGTGGATGATCCGCAGGCTGAAGGCCTGCTTCATAGGCCGCGGGTTAAACGAAGCTATGAGGCAGACTTTCAGCCTGCACAGGTGTTTGCTCCCAATACCCAGGGCGCTGCCCTGGGCTAGTATGAATGAGACCCTTGGCCTCCAAAAACTGACACCAAAGCGTGCCTGCATTGACACCCTCCATTCATTAACTCCATGAACAATCTCGAACAACAACTCCTCCGCGACAAAGCAGGCGCTGCCGCCCCCCGGCTCCAACTGCGCACAAAAACGCGGATCGACACCGGTCGCTGGTGGCGAAAAACTCCCCTCTGGCTTTGTGTCATGGAGGACGAACTGGTGCTGCTCTCCGTTTCACGCCGCCGCTACTTCGAGCGCCTACCGCTTGCCGTTAGTCAAGCAACTCACTATAATCACTCCACCGGTGAACTCGTGATTGAACCCGCCGAGTCACTGCAATATAACCGCTGCGCTCTATCTCCTCGCGACGCCCTTCGCGTCCTCAAATTTCTCAAATCCGAAACAAAAAACTAAATACTAATTACTGAACTATGTTAGAAAATATCTTAAAAGGCGGGCCAATCATGATCCCATTGGTTATTTGCAGCCTGATCAGCCTGGCTGTGGTCTTTGACCGCTGGATGGCCTTCCGCATGAACCGTAAGGTTGACACCAGATCACTTCGTTCGAAGGTGCTCACTCACTTGCGCAATAACAATATCCAAGGTGCTATTACTGAGTGTGAATCATCCCATGGTCCCATCGCCTCTGTACTACTCGCAGGCCTTCGCTCATACTCTCACCTTCACGGCAAAGGGGAAAGCTCTGAGACCATGCGTCTAGTTGTCGGTCAGGTGATGGAAGACTACAGCGCCCAAGCCATGAGCGTGGTCAACAAACGTCTCGACGTCCTGACCACCATCGGCACAGCCGCACCTCTTCTAGGTATGACCGGAACCGTCACCGGTATGATCGCCTCCTTTGCCGGCCTCGCCGATGCGGGAAGTGTCGGTGGTAGCGGAGGTGCCGTAGCTAACGGAATCGCCGAAGCCATGGTCACCACCGCCGTCGGACTGATCATCGCCCTCTTGGCCGTTATTCCCCAAAGTGTATTCAACCGCTGGAGCGACGAAATCGAACTCGAAATCGAGGAAGGCACCAGCGAAGTAGTCGAGTTTATCCTCACACATCACTAATCAGGGATCAGGCGTCAGGAATCAGAAATCAGAAATCAGAAATGGCAGTAAACAGTATAAAAGAATTGGTTGTCTATCAGAAGTCTTACAGGCTTGCGATGGAGTTCTATGAGCTGAGTAAAAATTTTCCAGCAGAAGAGCGTTATGCAATGACAAGTCAGGGAAGAAGATCTTCCCGTTCTGTTTCCATGAATTTGCGTGAAGCTTGGGCGAAACGACGTTATGAAGCCCATTTTATTAGCAAGTTGACCGATTGTGATGGTGAGAACTCAGAGACGGACACAACTTTGGATTTTGCCAGAGATTGTGGATATATCACGGAGGAAAAACACAAAGAACTTACTGACCTTAACCGTGAAATTGGAAAGATGTTGGGCGCAATGTTAAACAGTCCTCAGAAGTTCTTACTGACTCCTGATGCCTGACCCCCGACCCCTAAATTCATGAGAAAAAAATACAGCAAGGAGAAGAAACACCGCACGGGGGAAATCCCGACCGGTTCCTTCTCTGATATTGCGTTCCTTCTGATTATCTACTTCCTGGTGGCCACCACCTTGGTGAAGGTGAAGTCGATCGCTGCCGATTTGCCGTCAGGCGAAAAAGCAACTAAAAGCCAATCGGATAAAACCCCGATCGTGAACCTGCGCGGCGTTGATATCTTTTTTAACGATAAAAAAGTAAGTGTCGATCTGCTCAACGAACGCCTCGCGGCGCTGAAGTTAGCTGAAAAGGATCCCGCAAAACGCGTGATCATGCTGGAATCTACCAAGGGAACCCCCTACGAAAATTACTTCCAGGCCCTCGCCGCCATTAGCGCGAACCAGGGGGTTGTAGCCATCGTTGAGGACGATAAATAAATCATGAAGAAACGACTCCAAAGTAAGAAACGCCGAACCGTACCCGTGCCCATTGCGAGTATGGGCGACATCGCGTTCCTACTGATCATTTTCTTCATGGTCTGTAGTGAGGTGGCGAAGGATAAAAACATGGCCGTCGTACTGCCACTCTCCGAACACGTCAAACAGATGAAGGTCATCGTCGTGGCCCGTATTGCCGTGGACGAAAATGGCGAAATCTATTTCGATGGCACCCGCGTCGATAACGCCAAAGACGTCGAGTGGGGTGTCAGGGCACTGCTCACCAACACTATTTCCGATGACCAACGGCACGTTCAATTCAAGTGTGATAGCTCACTACCGAAGGAAACGTTCGAACCCGTTATCAAGGCCATTGCCGCCGCAGGGGGCATCATCGAAGCCGTCGGTGAACTAGAGTAATAAAACGATTATTTGCTAAGCAAACTAACCAATTTTAAAATCAAAAACTAACAACAATGACAGATACACAGAAAGAAGAAGTAACACCGGATCAGCTGATGAAGCACTTCCAAGGCAGTAGCCTGAAGTCGATCATCATTTTTACTCTGATCGTCCACGCCGTCCTGCTGGCAGGGAGCAGTTTTCCCTACCTCTATAAAACCGTTGTCGGGGAGGATAATTCCAAGATGAGCGAAAAAGAGCGGACCGAGGCAGCGATGCGTGAAGCCACAGTTGCCCTGCGTGAGATCGCCGAGGAACATGGCTTGAAACCTCAGGACCTCAGTAGCCAACTCGCAGGCGGCGCCCCCAAGGCACCCAAGGCGACCACACCGGATAGTGATGCCAAAGGCACCCAAGATGATCCCGGCACCGAAGCCGAGGACCCGAAATCTTCCATCGAGAAGGAACTCGATAAAAAGGCAACCGGGCCAACCGTGCCCAATCCCGAGGACGACGAGGAAGACCTCTTTAAGTAAGCCTCTCTGATACGAACTTCCCCGAGTAAAAAGATTCCGAGAATGAGCCAAACGAACCATAGCAAGATCCCCGAAGAGTGGATCGACGAAATTCCAACCAGCGCGTCTGTCTTCAAGGCGCGCACCGTCAGCGTGGCCACGTTCATGCTCGTTGGATTTGCGTTTGCTGTCGTCATGTGGGGATTATTGTCCATCTTGGTGGGCGCTTCACTAGTTGGATCAATCAAGATTTTTGAATCTCCAAACTTGGCGGTCTTTGAGCTATGGGAAACGAACAAAACCTCCGCCGCACTCGGGTTTTGTTTTCGACTGTTTTTTATAACCAGTTGTTTTTGCGGTCTAACGGGTTTGTTGAGCTTTTTTAGAAACCGTGTGACATACCAGCTGCTGCGCATCACCATGTATGTCATTTATGCGTCTGTTGCGTGTTATGTGTATGTGTTTTGGCAGGGGGTATCTTCAATCCTCGACGCAGGTTTGGAAATTGATGGAGCCAAACAAGACGGCGCCACAATCTTTAAACTCTGGTGGAAGGCCTGCTGGCCGGCACTCGCGACCGCTCTCTATGCTGGCTGGCTTCATGCGATGATTCGTAGTCGGTCGGTTTACGCGGCATTCACCCGTGTGTCTGGAAAATCGATGGCAGGCGACCGCTTGCTCGAGGACGTCCGCACACACGGTCGCGACCCACGTCACCGCCGCAGCATCTACGCCAGCACTCTGACCCACCTGATGATTATCGTCATCATCCCTTACCTCCTCACCCATTGTGGAAATGTTGAACCCTACCGCGTGCCCAAAGGCAGCGGTAACCCAGTGGTCGCTATGGTCAAGGTGGTGAAACCGAAAAAGAAAAAGAAAAAAACTCTCAGCCTACGACCTAACTCAGCCATTATTTTCGACCAGCCAGATCTCGATAACACCGAAGTCGACCAACAACTCGAAGAAAAAACCACGCTAACCTATTCCGCACAAAACAGTAAGGCTGGCAAAATGGGCAAAGGTGGCGGCACCAAAGGTGGCTGGCCCGAGGGGATGGAAAATTACAAGATCCGCTTCATCCGTCTCGAACACGGTGGCGCTGGATGGGACGACGGCATGAACCAGACTGGAGCCGACATCAATTTCCTGCGCGCTTTCTCCCACGCCACCGGGTTCAAGAAAATCGCCCGCAAGGGGGAGAGTCACCCCATCGCACTGCTTAAAAAATACCCGAAGGACGGATTCCCTCCCTTTGTTTACATGACCGGAAACGGGAACATGGGCCGTGTCAGCACAGCGGATGTCAAAATCCTCCGCGACTACTGCATCAATGGCGGCATGCTTATCGGCGATGCCGGGCACCGCAATTTCCACCACTCGTTTATCCAGTTCATGCGTAAGGTTTTCCCTGACAAAACGCTGATTGATATCCCGGATGATGATATGCTCTACCAGCTACCTAACGGGTTTCCCGAAGGAGCACCCGCATTCTGGCACCACGGTGGCCGACGCGCCCTCGGAATCAAACACGACGGCCGCTGGATTGCCTTCTATCACCCCGGTGATATGAACGACGCCTGGAAATCACAGAACTACACCGATGTTAGCCCCGAGATGCGCGATGCCTCCATCAACCTCGGTGTCAACCTACTCTACTACTCGTTCAACCAGTGGAACGACGCCATTTCAAAAATTAAAAAATGACTTCAGATTACTTTAATCAAGCTGGATACATCAGCGTCCTACTCTGGGTGATGGTGCCCATACTGTGGGTAGTCTACGCCATCGCCGGACCACGCCGCTGGCTGTGCCCGATCGCCCTTATCCTAGCCATCGCGGCTTTGTTTTTGGCTAAGTATAACTCGAAAAACTACGTCAACCTGATCCAACCCGACCGCACCGAAGAGATCGCCGCCCAACAGGCGCGTGAGGAAGCAAGCCGCAAGGCGCTTGAGGATATGCCGGGTAGGGATGTTTCCGATGTCCGCTTCGCCGAAGACACTGCAAACGATTCTCTCGACCGCGCAGGAGTGAAACAAGATGACCTGAAATACGTAGACAAACCCGATCAAACGGGCACTCCAGAGTGGAAAAAAGGCAAAAAAGGCCGTAGCACAGATGGGGCCGATGACGGTAGCATCGAGGCCGCAGTGGGTGGTGGAAATGCCATCGAAGCCGCCGACTCGGAAGTAATCGACAATATGGAGGAAGCCGTTCCCTTGGTGATGCTTGAGAAGGATTTAGCCATGGCGCATCGTCTAGACGCCCTGAACCTGAAAACCATCTACTTCCTGATCTTCCTCGGAATCGTGATGGTGATCATCGATTATTTGAAACGTGCTAACATCGATGGCAAGGCGTCGTTCTCACTGCCGCTGCCAAGTGCCTGGATCAATATTCTTACACCTCTGCCTCCGATCGTCGAAGGAACCACTCCCGCCGATCTCGCCGTACTCGCCAAGAGAGGGGATTCGTTTGTCTACCTCACCGATAGCAAAGAGTCCGCCGCCAAGATCCCTGAGTCTTTTTCCCGCTTATCAATCACGCGGCCACGAGTCGATGTCTTGCGCTCCGACAGCGAGCAGGGGACAATTGACGACGACTTCATCTTCGAAACCGTTTGGTTTGGTCGTAGCTCAATTGTTGTCGATTCCGCCGACCGGTCCGAGCAACTGATAGAACGATTTTTGGAACTACTCGCCAAACGCAAGGAAACCCGAGCCCGAGTCCGACAGAGTGTGCACCTCGTCTGGGCACTCAAAACCCCAATGCCGGAAGTCCAAAAACAAAAAATCGCCCTCCTAGCCAAAGCCACCGGATTCTCCCTCTTCCTAAATTCCTAGGCCAACACGCCTGATTCAAACTCAGCGTTCTAACTGAAAACGTTAACAAAAATTACGAACCTAGAATCCAGACTCCAGTACCCGAGCCCAACGGGTTCGTCCATACTAGCCCAGGGCAACGCCCTGGGTAGGATGCCAAAACAACCAAGCAGCCTGAAAGGTTGCCTCATAGCCCCTCCTCAAAAATGCCCCAATCTCTCAACAAAGTCATCCTCCACATGGTGTTCAGCACCAAGGATCGCCTACCGTTGATTGACCCCGAAATCCGCCCCCACCTCCACGCTTACATTGCCACCATACTCCGCAATATCTCACCTCCTCAATCGCACCCTTACCGCGTCGGCGGAGTGGCTGACCACGTCCACATCGCATGCACCCTGCCTAGAACGGTAACCATCTCGAAACTCTTTGAAATCACCAAAAAGGAATCTTCCGTCTGGATTAAAAAACAGGGAGCCAAGTATGAAAACTTCTACTGGCAAGCCGGGTATGGAAATTTTTCGGTTGCCCCGTCCCAATTGGATCAACTGATCGGCTATATTGAAAATCAGGAAAAACATCACCAAACGGTAAGCTTCCAAGATGAATTTCGCGAGTTTCTTAATAAATATCAAATCGAATATGACGAACGCTATGTTTGGGATTAATCCATTGATAAACCAAGCCTATGAAGCAGGCCTTCAGCCTGCGCTAGGGTGGCGTCATCTACCCAGGGCGGCGACCGCTTGGGCGGCCTTGCCCCGGGCTAGTATGGATAAACCCGTTGGGCTTCAAAAACCAAGCAAGCTCGCAAAAAGTGACGACCTCCAATCCGACATATTTCGCAATTTGTTACAGCGTGTAATAGACGCCGTCATCAATCACATTCATCCCAAGCAGGCTTGCGCTCAGGCTCAGTTAGCTCGGAGAACCCCCTTAGAGCAAACCCATTACCCTAGCCCAACGGATTCGCCCATACCAGCCAAGAGCAATGCCCTAGAACGAGCCCACAACCCGAGCCCACAACCCGAGCCCAACGGGTTCGCCCATACTAGCCCAGGCCAACGCCCTGGGTAGGATGCCAAAACAACCAAGCAGCCTGAAAGGTTGCCTCATAGACCCCACCTAATCTCTCTACCAAACATTCAACTCATGAAAACGATTCAATTTCTCACCTCAGCCCTCATCTTGGGCTTTTTTACTCTGCCTGTTTCCGCTGAAGAGCGGACGCACACGCCCGAACAAATTGAAGCACTGGCCAAGGGCGGCGAACTCGTTGAGGAGACCAAACGTCCCGGCAACCTCATTGACCTCACCAAGGGCGAGCTACTACCGAAGACGACAGACAGACCGTGGACACTAGGGCCGACTGGGATCGTCGGGATGTGGGCTGGTAGGTTCACCGGCGACCAGTTCCAGGTGCTGGCGACCATCAAAGGCTCACCCGCCGATGGAAAATTACAAAGGGGTGATGTCATCACCGGAATCAATGGCAAAAAGTTCGTCGCTGGGGGACACCTCGGTCACCTCATCGGTAAGGCGATCATTGAAGCCGAACGCGAGAAAAATGCTGGAAAGATCAGTTTTCAAGTCTGGCGCGATAAAAACTATATTAAGCGCACCGGCAAAAAAGACATTAAAGGCGTCGATATCGATGATCTATTCGACAAAGCACGGAACGATAATACTCTCTACGAGTGGAAACCGGAAGAAGCCCGCACGAAAGAATCCCAAGGGTTTGGCGAATTTCCCATCATCCCCAGCACCCTGGAAGCCGAGCTGACCCTGCGCGTCTTTCCCGACTACAGTGACACCGCGCCCTACGACTGCCCGAAGACCGCACAGATCCTTGAGGAGGCGTGGAAGGTATTGGAAAAAAGATTTGTCGTCGACCCGAAAAAGCCACGTAGTGGTAGGGGAGGTATGTTAGAAGCCATCGCCCTGGTTGCCTCCGGAAAACCCGAGCACCGCAAGATCGTCCACGACTGGGTGCGCAGTAAGAACGGCAGGCAATGGCACCCGCCCACCGTCCCCGCTGGCGCGATGTTTGAGCCGGGCTACCAAGGTGGTAAAGGTTACCAGAGCTGGCACCACGGATTCACCGGACTCAACTGCGCCCTCTACTACGAGGCTACCGGTGACAAGTTTGTCCTGCCCGCCCTGCGCAAGTTTGCCATTGATACCGCCCTAGGCCAGAGCGGCGGCGGTAGCTGGGGTCATACCTTTGCCTATCCATCATTCAATGGCGGTGAGTTCCACCGCATGAACCCCGGATACGGTGCGCTGAACGCCGCCGGTAACCGTTGTTTCCTCCTCATCACCTTGGCCCAAAAACTCGGCATCGAACATCCCGAGATCGACCAAGCGGTCAAACGTGCCCACAAATACTTCGGCTCCTACGTCGACCAAGGTGCCATTCCTTATGGCGATTTTGGCGCCGCAGCCACCGACGACAGCAACGGCAAGAACACCGGCATCGCCTTCTCGATGAAACTTCTCGGCGACAAGTATGGCGCCCAGTACTTCGCCATGATGTCGAGCCACTGTGCCTTCACCCGACGCGGAGGACATGCCGCCGATTACCATGGAAACTGGTCGTCCTGGGCAGCCACCATGTGCGGCCCGAAAGTGCGCACCTACAACGAACGCAATTTCCGCTGGCGCCGCACGCTCTGCCGGATGTTCGACGGCAGCTTCGTCTATCATTCGCCTACGTGGGAATACAAGACCTTGCGCGACCCCACCGCCACCGAGATCCTTCACCAGGCGGTCTACCTCAAACAGACCCTCATCACCGGCAAGGACCCCGACGAGGATCTCTACCCGAACGAGCAGGAAATGATGCAACTCATGACCAGCGCCAGAGCTCAGTTCAACGACCCGTGGCTCGAGAAAATCGATGGCACACCGTGGCAAGAACGCACCACCGACGAGCTTTTTAAACTCATCAACATTTTCAAACCCAAAGCACGCAGAATCTTTATGGGCGAACTTGGTAAACGCTTCCAGGCCGGTGAAAAGGAAATCGTACCACGCTTCGTGAAGCTTCTCCAGAGCGACGACGCTCGCACCCGAGACGGTGCTTGCCGCGGTCTGCTCGCTTGCGGGACCGACACCGTG
>JASJLI010000071.1:0-31951 GCA_037620805.1 Akkermansiaceae bacterium | reverse complement strand
GCCGAAGAAATTCGCCTGTGCTGGGACAAACTCAAAAGTTACGCTGAAGGATTCGTCCGTTGTTGCGAGGAAGGCGACTTCGAGCTGATGCAAGAAGATGACGAGGAAGAAAAAGACAAGCCGACGAAGACGCTTTATTAGCCAAGGCTCAGGAATCAGGAATCGGTGGATCAGGACTGCCGCTCACGCGTTAATCTTTACTTATACGCCCGCATGAGGTAGATGCGCGTAGACCCATTTTTTGTTGTGACTCGCAAACAGTACCGCTTCGCCCGTAATCTTCTCTTCCGCCTCGATGCGGAGATCGCTCACCACGTTTCGCTTGATAACCTGCGCAGACTCGAAAAGCTGCGTATCCTCGGGCTAGTTACCCCGAAGGCACCAAAGGCTAAACCCGTAGAGTGCATGGGACTCACCTTCCCAAACTGCGTCGGCCTCGCCGCGGGCCTCGATAAAGAAGGAAACTGCATCGACGCCCTCGGCCGACTCGGATTCGGTCATGTGGAAATTGGCACCATCACGCCCCGCCCACAGCCCGGCAACCCCCAGCCCCGACTGTTCCGAATCATCGATAAAGAAGCGATTATCAATCGCATGGGCTTTAACAACTCGGGAATCGAAGTAGGTGCTACCAATGTAGCATCGTCCTCCACATTCCGTAAAAATGGAGGTATCGTAGGATTCAACATTGGAAAAAACAAGGTCACTCCGAACGAGCAAGCCACCGACGACTACCTAGCCTGCCTACGTGGAGCATGGGATGTGGCCGACTACATCACCGTCAACCTTTCCTCTCCTAACACCCCCGGTCTACGCGATCTTCAGGCAGCCGATGAAACGGCTAAACTGATCGAGGCTCTAAAGATTGAGCAAGAGAAACTCACCACTTCGAGTGGTCGGAGAGTCCCGATCGCACTCAAAGTCGCGCCCGATCTTGAAGCTCAACACATTGCTGACCTTGCCAAGGTCTTCCTCGACAGTGGACTTGATTGTCTCGTCGCCACCAATACAACCATTTCCCGAACTGAAGTAGAGGGCTGCGACTTTTCCACTCAGGCAGGAGGACTCTCAGGCAAGCCCCTCACATCTCGATCCACCGATGTTATTGCCGACTTCTATAGCCACCTAGGCAACAAGGTCCCCATCATTGGGGTTGGTGGAATTATGACGGCCGAAGATGCTCAAGAAAAACTCAAGGCAGGTGCCAAGCTTATACAGATTTACACTGGTTTCATTTACCACGGCCCCCCGCTGGTGAAGGAGATATTGAAGGCTGTAAAATGACATAGAGCTGGCTGGGAGACTAAGATCTTCCTAATTTGAGGCATCATGCCTCGTCTTAACCTCCAATTGATCGTGATCGGCCAAGCTGCGATCATCTTTTTGCCAGCCGCTGTCAAAGCTGATCCACCTGCAAAGATTCTAAAAGTTTCAACAAAGGATGATCTCGCAAGCATGGTCGATTCAGCACAACCTGGGACAACTATTATCCTGAAAGACGGTATTTACAAACTAAGTAGCCCCTTAGTTTTCCGAAAAAAGGGTGTCTGGATACGCTCGGAATCAGGTAAGCGTGACCTAGTCATTCTCGATGGGAAAAAGGGAACAGGACAACTCAAACGCGAGCACTGTATTAATGAAATTGTTGCCATTAAGGCCTCGAACGTAACGATTTCAGATATCAGTATTTGCCATACCAAAGATCATGGAATTCACATCTCACCTGCGAAAGAAGACAATATCAGGAACGTCGTCATGGGTAACATCCATATCTACGACTGTGGCCAACAACTGATCAAGGTTAACTCTAACGGAGGAAAGCCACTCTACTGGACCGATGATTGTATTCTGGAAGACTCACTCATCGAGTTTAAAGATAACTCGATTATGCATGACATGGGTAGCTATTACTACACTGGTGGACTGGATGTGCACGGGGGCAACAACTGGCAAATCAGAAGAAATACATTCCGTAATATCCAGCGTGAGGGCAAGATGAACTCTGAGATCTAATGTCGCGCTACAATTTTCACGCCCCCCCTTAAAGCTTCGCTCCAAACTCGAGACTTAGTTCGCCACTGAACTTGACGCCATTGTCTTTATCTCGCGTCAAGTCGCGCATTTCACGGTCGGTCATCGTCTTACGTTCGAAACCAATGGAGCCTGAAGTGTAGTGGCGAGGTTCCATGATATCCCCCGCCATCATAGACGAATCGTTAGGATCCGGCGAGCCCCAGTCTTTCACGCCATTAGCACAAGATGCGAGACCTATCGTTAGAATCATAAGGAGATATTTCATCGGAATTATTGATTAACTGACTAAGTCACCAATTGAACCGAAATCGGGAATAAAGAGGCGTTTGTAAAGTCGGGCTGCGTAGCCGTCGGTCATACCAGCGAGGAAATCGCAAATGAGACGAGCGCGGGCGTCGCGGTCTTCGGTGGCTTCAATTTCATCAGCATCCTCTTCTGGGAGGAGTTGAAAATCTTGCCCTGAAATACACTCACCATCAATGTAGCGTGTTTTTAATACACCCCAGAGTCGATCCAGCATATAGTTACCTTTGTGTTCAAGTTGCTTTAGCGCAGGTGACAGGAAAACACACTCAAAGGCGAGGCGCTTGAAAACTTCGGACTCACGGCGGGTTTCTTCATCGACATCGACGATATATTTATATCGATTCGTCAGCGCGCTCATACAGTTAGTATCCTCGCGTAAGGTAGCGGCCTGTATGTATTTACCGATGCGTTTCCCTGCAAACGGTTCCACACGATTACCGCGAATAGCTTTAATCAGATCGCCGAGTGGAGTCCCCTCGCCTGTCGGCTCACCCGTTTTTTCTGCCCAACGTTCGATGCGGGCAATGGATAAAAACCCGGCCCTTACACTGTCGGCTAGATCATTGAGTGAATAGGCCGTGTCATCAGCCCAGTCCATCACCTGGCACTCGATGGATTTAAAATTATCGCGTGCTTTTCCTGGTGTCATCTCGATGGGAAAATCAATACCTCCCATCGCCCAGTCGAGGTAGTTAACCTGTTGATCGTAGATAAAGTGATTCTCTGGTGCGTCAGTCTCTGTATGCAACTCGGTCCAGAGCGTTTTGTATTTCAGAATTCCATCGAGAAATGCTCGAGTGGGATCCATCCCAGATCGTTTGACTGAGAAAATCCGTTCCGTGAGAAGTCTCAGCGTCTGAGCATTCCCCTCGAATCCACCGTAATCCTTCATCAAGTAATTGAGGCTCCGCTCGCCGGCATGCCCGAATGGTGGATGACCGAGATCATGTGACAAACAAACTACCTCAACCAACTCAGAGTCGATGAAGTGATCATCACTAAGCAGGTCTGAGCTTTGTTTAAGCCAATGGCAAATCGACCGCCCAATTTGTGCCACTTCCAGCGAGTGAGTCAGACGAGTGCGGTAAAAATCATACTCTCCACTCCAAAAAACTTGTGTCTTGCTCTGCATCCTACGGAAGGCAGGCGTATGCAGCACGCGGTCACGGTCAACTTGGAAAGGTGTACGAAAATCATCACCCGCTTCCCAATCGGAAAGTCGTTCGGTGTCGAAAGCATTATAAAAGGTATTCATCGGCTAGGGCATTCTCCATTATCAATTCTCCATTATCAATTCAAATCACACCATCTCGCGCGCACCGAGGTAAGCATTTGCCATCGCCACGGGTAATTCCTTCGCCAGGGTATCCACCGTATACACGCCGTGCGCTCTAAGTTCGCCAAGAACGCGCTCTCTCTCCTCGAGATAAATCGATGTAGCCCCGACTTCCAGAGCCTCATCCAATGACCTTGATGGTGTTTCCATTCGTTTCATCACAGATGCCTCTTTGAGGTTGGCCAGGATGGTGACGTGGCGTCGGCGAATCATCCGCAGAGGCTCGATCAGCTGGTGACCGTCCTCGCCCCGGACATTGGTAAGCATCACGACCAAGGCACGGCGCTGTTGCCGAGTCATTAATGTTTGTGCCGCCTCGGTAAAATCACTGGGAGATGCCGTCGTCTCGTAATCGTAGAGGTGATTTAGAATCGTTGTCATCGACTGCACACCTTTGACAGGAGCCAGCCATCGATCCGAGCCACCAACTCCAAGAATACCGACGTGATCCCCCTGGCGTAGTGCCGTGTAGGCGAGTAGCAGCATGGCATTAAGACAGTGATCAAACTGTGGCACACCACCATCGAGCGCACGCATTCGCCGACCGCAATCAACAGCCAGAATCACGGTCTGGTCGCGCTGTTCCTGGTATTCACGGCTAACGAGGCAAAGACGTTTCGAGGTGGCTTTCCAATCGACCTGAGAAAGCATATCACCTAACTGGTAATCACGTAGCTGGTGGAACTCGCGACTAATGCCTTTACGATTTTTTTTAACAATCCCCATCTGGCTCGCACGATTATCCATCGCTAACAGAGCGTAGCGTAGCACGGGCTCGTAGTTTGGATAAACGCGTGCTGTCTGGGTTTCACCGCCACGGCATTTTCTCGACCATAATCCTAGAGGAGAAAATAGACGCAGATGCGCGGGAGTAAACTCCTTCAGTCCTCGTTCAGAAATCGTGACTGGATAATTGACCTTGGTATAGCCTTTTGCGCTAATACGTCCCTGCCACGGCATTTCTTTGCTCTCGGCATCGCCGGGTATACCATCGTAACACAGCACGCGCATTGGCATGGTCGCCCTATTGCGCAACGTGATGGGAACTAGCTGTTCTACTCCAATGGCAAAACGACCAGGCAGGCTGCGTTCGACCTCAGGTGTTTTCAATAATAGGCCCGCTATGAAATCGATAACGATAAAGACCAACGCAACCGCACCACCCCAGAGCCAGTAGGCTTCCATGGAGGGAATCAAACTGGCACCAAAACCGAGCAATGCCCAGCATCCGGTGATCAGAATAATATGAGAGGTTGGTTGCATTTTTTAAAGTGATCCGTGATCAGGGCGCAGTAATCAGTGTTAAATGCGAGGAGCTTCGACGGCGTTGACGATGTTGGCTACGGCGTCATCGATATTCTGACCACTGATCGCAAGCTCGGGTGCGAGTTGGACTCGGTGACGAAGCACGGGAAGAGCCGCAGATTTAACATCGTCTGGAGTCACAAAATCGCGCCCACTCATCAGCGCGTAGGCCTTACCTACTTGAATCAAACTAATGGCACCACGTGTTCCTGCACCCAGACTAATCCCCTGAGCTTCGCGGGTAGCGCGGCAGATATTGACTGCGTATCGAACAACTTCTGGAACAGCACGGATACCGGCACATTCCTGCTGTGCTTGGAGAATTTCTTCCTGTGCACAAACTTGAGAAACGGCACGGGCATCAAGCCCTTTTGCGGAGGCCTTTGACGTCACCTGCCCCACTACTTGTTCCTCGCTAGCTTGATCCGGGTAATCGATCACTACCTTCATCAAGAATCGATCGAGCTGGGCTTCGGGTAGTGGATAGGTGCCCTCTTGTTCGATCGGATTCTGTGTTGCCAGGGTCATGAATGGAGCATCGAGTTTAATGCTTTCGCCATCGATCGTCACCTGCTGCTCCTGCATCACTTCTAACAAAGCTGCTTGAGTTTTTGCAGGCGCCCGGTTAATCTCATCAGCCAGTAATAGATTAGTAAACACGGGTCCGCGACGCATCTGGAATGTCTGGCTCTTCATGTCAAACAAAGTGAAGCCCGTAACATCTGACGGCATGAGGTCTGGAGTGAACTGAATCCGGCCAAACTGCCCGCCAAAGGTATTTGCCAGGGCAAGCACCAAGTGGGTTTTCCCCAAACCGGGTTTACCTTCTAATAGGACATGACCACCGGCAAGTAGAGCTGCAAGCACCTGACTAACCACCTGGTCTTGACCAAAAAAGACTTTGCGTAGTTCGCCATATATTTGCTGACAAAGAGCAGCGGCTTGTCCGCCCTGCCCCCCTTGTTCCCCTTGTTCTGGCACGGCAGCGGGATCTGTTGGTTCTTGATATTCGTTCATAATGGTATTTGGGTTAGTGGATTTTTTTGAGAATGTGTTGGAGATTTTTGACCACGCGAACCATCACTCCTGGTTCACGCACTTGACTTCGGGTCATAGCTTCAATGACAGATTCAACCGGCAGACCCGTCCGCTCAGCAAGCTGCTCGAACACGCCTTCATGCGTTCCTTCCTCTCCTAGCGAAAGCCTACGGTTTACGGTTCTACGCAAAGACGCCAGCATGGTATCGTCGCGTTTATGACGCCAGAGGAATCGGCCGATTCCTCGCACCTGTCCTAAATACTCGCGCACCTGACTATCGGGTAAATCTTGCGATGGGCCGAAGCTTGGTAAGTTTTTCCAGAGCCAGAAAATAACCGTAACGGCCAGACCTAGCACAGCCATCCAAAAAAACCGCCAGACCATACTGAAGAAGTTATCGCCACCTCCATCAGTAAATATAATTTTACCGTCACGTGAGAGATCGACGAGTTCAGAAACAAATCGAGCGTGATCACCATAGCCAATGTAGCGGTTTCTCAATGGACTCGCATCCGTCAGTAAGCTGACACGACCATTTCCGTAGTAGAGACTCAGGTATCGATGTTTGTCTTTATCTGCGGCCTTAGCCGTTCCGTAATCACTACCGGATTGGTAACCACTACCGAATTGCAAGTCATACTTGAGCCCCTTGTCGGCTCGATGATGAATCGCCATTTTCTTACCTCCTAAGGAATACTCGATTTTCTCAGAACCTAATAAAACCCGTTCATCTTCCTTCATGGCCTCCCAATCATCTCGCTCCAGACTTGTAGGGGCCGTTACGTCAGACTCATGATTCCAATCGACCGGCACAACATCCAATTGCTCCAACAGGTATTCCAGACCTGGAGTTCCACCTTCAAGAAAATAGGTTGAGTATTCCTCTTCCATCCGAAAGTCGTTCCCTCGTTTCTCACCTGACGATAACATCACGATCAGATGCCCACCGTTATCAACCCAATCGATAATACGCTTGGTGCGCCCCACGGTATTTAAAGAGGATGGCGACAAAAATATCGTCGAGGTAAAATAGTCGAGGTCTCCAACACTATTTTGAGAAATAACATCTCTCCCTTGATTCGCTAGCATTCTTTGGGTCGCAAGGAAGCCGTTGGATCTAGCCTCGCCTTTGTATCCCACGGTACGACGTTTCTGTTCGGTTTCATCACAAGAAACAAATAACAAACAAAGCGTCAATCCACCGAGAAGCCTATATAGTATAGGAACGGTCTTCACCGAGCACTCCTTCCTGATTCACTAAACGGCCATGTATCGCATAGCTGATCCATCACATCATCATCCGGTTTTTGCTTTCCATAGGCCATGCCCACCCAAGAGCTGGTTAGAAAAGAAAAATAAGGTGCTACACGTGTATCCTGCATGGCATCCACGCGGCGAAGGCAATCGGCTTCAGTATCACTCTCAGCGATTGGCACATCAGCTCGATGCACTAGCCATGTGATAGACCCTCGGTAGAGATAGCTTAATGCCAGTTGATGTTCACCAGCATGCCATGCCTTACGGGCAGCCGCTACTACATCGTCAGGTAAGGATTCAGGGGTGACACTCATCCCCATCACTTCGCGTGTCCTTGCCCCCCGATCTTCTATGGGTGCTAAGCTGTCTGACATGAAAATATGTCGGTTCGCATAGATGAGATACGCCAAGCCTGCTACGACAGCAGCCAAAATGACAAAAAACAGAACATTGCCAAAAAGTGCAGGCATCCCATAGCCTCCACCACTCCCGCTCCCGGATGATGCACCGGTATCGTCCACGGGAACTTCCTCAATACGGTAATGAACTGTAAAATCCTCATCGTCCAGAACCTCTCTAATTTCCTGTTTGGATGAATCCTCTGCCATCACAGTCGGACTCGTCATCCACAAAGCCCCTAATACACCCATAAGCGCAAGAAGCATCACCCCGCCACCTTTACGCATATTCTCGAGCCGAGCGCCCAATCGTTTAAATGCGAGTTCGATATCCCAACCTTCAGTGAGAGTTCGGCTATTTATATAAAGCGCAAATCCAGCCGACACGTAAAATGGCTCCATTAAAGTAAACGAGAACAGCCTTACAACAGCAGCGGTCCATAACAAACTATCGGAAACCTCATCAAATTCGCTGTAATCGAAAAAATTAATTATACCTTGCCCCCACTGCATACTCACGCTGCTGGGGACCATGAGAACAACCAACATGACCATGCCAAAGGCGGCAACACATTCTAGGAGCAGACCAGCCAGCGTCGCCATCGTAGCCCCCTCACCACCATTGCGTTCAAGCAAATTTACTCGCTGCCTATATGAGGCGCCACGAAGCCCTTCGAGTTCAGACACCGGCATACTCAATCCACGGGCGGGAGAAAACCTTCCTACTACCAGAGCGAACCAAAGTCGGTGCACCATAAGTTTAGGCCAGGATTTTAGCACCTCCTTCATACTCGGTACTGCCCCAAAAAGAGCCCGACTCACCACGAGCAGAGGCACACGATCATAAATCGGCTTCAGCCACCAAGTGATCAGCATAAACCACACGGGATGGTTTCTTAGTAGCACAGCCAACAAGATCCAGAGTGGTACTACCGTCATTGCCCAGCTTTTCCATAACACGCCGATATGCTTACGTGCTAGTGCGCAGCCAAGGTCGATCGACTCCCACGGAACACGCGGTCGAATTTCAGCCGTCACGTCTTCAAGCCGCATCTTTACCCCTTTCCTGCTGTTGATTCATAACCCGACCCGCCCTTCTACCCGAAAATACGAGATAAAGAATGACGACCACCCATAGTGTGATTCCCGTCGTGTATTTCACCATCGGAGGCAGATCTCTTGCCGACCAGAAACCTTCAATTGCAGCGGCCACGAACGTCATCAGAGCTGCGCCATAAATCAACGGCAGCGCTTTTCTACCGGCATCCAAAAGTGATCGGCTCATCGTTTTCCTTCCTACATGGAGGATTCCAAGACCAATGCGTAATCCCGCCATACCTGCGATCACCATGGCGATCAGCTCGAATGACGAGTGCCCGGCCACAAAGGTGTAAAACGCCTCCTTGTCGCAGGCGACATGAATATAGGCAATCACCGCACCAAAAAAAACACCATTGTAAATCAGGAAAAACAAAGTCCCCAGACATGCTAGGATTCCTCCTGCAAAAATACGAAAATCAATCCCAATGTTATGGGCAATATAGTGACAAAACATCCTGAAATTTGAACCATACTCCTCTCGCATGTTTGATATCTGCTCCCTACTACTGCCGTACATGAGATCCAATTGAGTCATCATACCCGCGCCTAACACAGCTTCTACCCAAGAGAAATCCGACCAGTAAAACCCGGCCATCGCGACCCCGATCAAAGGTAAAATAAAGCTCAACGTGGCCACAATTAACAAGCGCCACTCAGCCCTGACAGCCACTGGAAAATCCACGGCAATTAATCTAAACAGCTTTGCCCACGTCCCCCCCGCCCTACGATGGATGATTTTGTGCCCACGGATTACCAGCACGTTAAGCCGCTCATTCATCGGCATGCCATACATCCGGTGTCTGGCTAGTGCCAGATCCGTGCAAATCTCACGAAACATGTTCGGCACTCGTGAAACATCCAGACCTTCGGTGTTTTTCTCAAGAGCATTGACGGTTTGCTCATACTCAGCCCAACGCTGCGCGTTCTTTTCTTCAAATTCCTTTCCCTGCATCGTGACGCCCTCTTAGGGTTTAGTGTTTTTCTCCTAACCAATGCGCCATGCCCAGCAGACGCGTCATTCCTGCCTGCCCCGAGGCACCAGTTAATTCTTTGGCATGATCTGCCAACTCTATCCGACGTGCCTCCGACCACATCCCTCCTCGCTCTTTAAAACCAGCCAAGGCTGCCTGCTCCTCCCGTGATAATGGTACTCCGGGAGCCACCGAATTCAATACTGGAGGCAAGGTCACCATGTGCATGCTCGGTAGACGATCATAAACAACCACTGTATTGGCTAACAAATCGCCCAATCGTTGAAACCGTTGTGTCATCAAGGTGCATAGAAGACCGAATCCATAACCTATGATTGGCATCCCATCAGCTAATCGAAGCATGTTTCTCAAAAACGCCTGGCCATAGGTAATAGGAGCACCTGAGGTATCCACCACCCGCAAACCCATCGCCCTCTTTCCTGGGGAAGCTCCTCGCTTCCCAGCTTCAAAGACAATATAGTAGAAGAACATCACAAAAAAGCCCATCAACCCCTGCAAACCATCCGAAACCTGATCACCCACGAGCATGCCGATCAAACCGAGCACAAGCCCACCAGCAATCAAGATCCCCCAGCGGATTAACAAATCCAACAGATAAGCTAACACCCGGACATAAGGCCCTGCCATACGCAGATGGATCTCCACCCCCTCGGCAAGCTCAATGCTCTGCAGGGTGTCGAGTCGGGCTTCTTTCCGGCCGTTGTTGGTGGTTGTTAGCGCAGGCATCGTCGGGTGCAATAACCGACACGGGGCATACACCCTGTCACGGCTGAAATAGTGGTCTGACCTGCTTACTTTAGCCGTGATATTGAGTAGGTAAAGAGGGAATCCCCGCTTGGAGAGGAATAATTCCAGCATCCATCCATGATCGAAAAACCATACTTCACAGTCTTACTTTTAGTATGTAAAACTACAGTATGAAGTGGCAGGCTGTAATCACACGTAAGGTGTATCATGACTTTGTCATGTGGCATCGTCAGACCCCTGATTAAAGCGTAAAAGAAAACACCCCGTCGCCATGTACGTAGCAACGAGGTGTATTCAAACAACTAAGTAAAATGAAAACCAAAATAGCGTTGCCGGATCGGCAGGGTGGCTGCGAATCGGCGGGTCAGAGAGGCTTGTAACCGCGCTGACTGCGCTGGAAAGATTTCGTCGTTAATCTAATCAGAAACGTCACATGCGACAGCTTTTTCGACTTAGTTAAAACCCCCTAGTAATCGTCACTGACGGCATGTTTAAGCATCTCAATTATTGACCACCCTTTGTTTTCCCTTACCCACTAACAGTTAAAAAAACTGCATAGCCTATAGCTTAGGAAGTTACGCAGCATTGATCACACCTACTCAAACAATCACCACCAGTGACTCTTAACGAAGGTGAATATTTCGCCCCCTCAGTTTAAGCCGTAAAAAACACGACACTTAACCAAGCTGTAAAATATGGTATCTCTCGATAAGATGCAAAACCACACGTAACAACACACGTAAAACCACATGTAAATTCAATCATCAATCATCGTACCCTAACCCAAAGTGCTGATTTGATAAACCGTGCACTTCACGCCCTGGCTCCCCTTGCTCTCCGAGCGAACAACCCGAGTCCCTAAAACCTGTTCGATCATTCTTATTTCCATGACCAGAAGCCCTGGATATAGCTTAAAAACTCGGTGCAGTGGATGGTGGTATTCCTCGATGATAAAACCTGAGTTCGCGGAGTAGTGGCAATGGCAGAAGTGCCCAGATTTCATACGGGCATCAGCAAATCGGGTCGCTTTCTCAACCAAAGACTTACCCGGACGCACTGACTTTATCCACTCGTCGCGCTCTTTTTCAAAATAATGATACAGTAGCTTCTCCGGAGCGGTTTCCCCAAAGGTCACCTTCACCCCCTCAAGAAGCTGCAGGACTAGCTCAGCACCACCACACGGAAAGAGAGAGTCGCATTTATGGGTCAGTTTGTAGAGCTTCTGGGGTCGCCCTACTTTCACCCGCGGAACTCGCCAGACTTTGAGGTAACCTTGCTCCTCAAGCCTGACACAGTGCTGTTTCACGCCCATGTAGCTCATATCCAACAGCTTTGCTAGTTCAGGAATAGCCAAACCACCCGAGCGTTTTAATTCTCCGATGATACCAAGACAGCTTGGTCGGGAAATATCGCGTAGCGCTTCGGGAAACATCGACGACATTCTAAGTTCCAAACTCCAAATTCCAAACTCCAAATGAGGAAATTCCTCCAAAAATGACATAATCCATTCTATAATGATGCAATACGCATAATAATGTAGGTGACAATTTTTGACAAAAAGCAATTTACCCGTAAACTCTGCAAAGATGTCCGACATCCCCCCCATCACCTTTCAATCCCACGCTCCTGGTTACTGGTCTAACGAAGACCCTACCAGAGAGAACTCGAGCGAGAACTGGAATAGTCACACATGGCAGCTCAAGAACCGGATCACTTCGCTCGCAGCCCTAGAAAAGTATCTGAACCTTTCCGAAGAAGAACGTGCAGGAGTCCTTCTCTCTGGAAACAAGCTAGCCATGGCGATCACTCCACACTTTTTCAATCTCATTGATAAAGACGACCCTGGCTGTCCGATCCGCCGACAAATGATCCCTCGTATCGAGGAAACCCTCACTGATCCGTCGGAAATGAGCGATCCTTGCGGCGAAGACAGCCATATGCCAGTCCCGGGGCTTGTTCACCGTTATCCTGACCGTGTTCTATTTCTTGTCACCGACCGCTGTGCCGCCTACTGCCGCTACTGCACCCGCAGTCGTGTGGTTTCCGGTGTCTCCGATCAAAAACTCGAAACTCAATGGGAAGCAGCCTTTGAATATCTAGAAAACACACCCGCTATCCGTGATGTGCTGCTTTCCGGTGGTGACCCCCTGCTCTTCTCGGATGCCCGACTCGAAAAGCTCCTGAAGAGACTCCACGCCATCCCACACATCCAGTATGTGCGTATCGGCACCCGCATCCCTATTTTCCTTCCTCAGAGAATTACTCCCGAGCTCTGTGAGATGCTGAAAAAGTATCACCCCCTCTTTATATCCATCCATGCCAACCACCCACGAGAGTTGACCAGCGAAGTGAAAGACGCGCTTGGGCGACTCGCCGACGCGGGTATTCCAATGGGTAACCAATCGGTCCTGCTCAATGGCGTCAACGACAGCGTCGAAGTTCAGAAGGAACTCCTTCATAAACTACTGATGTGCCGAGTTCGCCCTTATTACCTCTATCAGTGTGACCTGATCGAAGGCTCTGCCCACTTAAGGACAAGCATCGACAAAGGTATCAGTATTATCGAGGGACTACGAGGCCACACCAGCGGCTACGCAATTCCCCAATACGTCATCGATGGCCCCGGAGGTGGTGGTAAAATCCCCATTAACCCAGATTACGTGGTCAAACACGAAGATGGAGCCATTACCCTTCGCAATTACGAGGGAAAACAGTTTTACTACCCCGATCAGAGCCCCGTATCCAATCCGACAAAGCGTTGAGAAAGGCAACAACAGGGTGAAATCGTAAAAAAGTCGTCTTTTTTCACGCGTTGACTTGACGAAAGCGTCGCTTTGTGGCTTTTTCCGCGCACGCCATTTGGCGACAAACAGTGCACCCGTAGCTCAGCTGGATAGAGCGCCTGACTACGAATCAGGAGGCCAGGGGTTCGAATCCCTTCGGGTGTACCATTTGTTTTTTATCCACTTATTTTCCATAAGTGACAAGAGATTAGACTTACTTGAACAGTCTATGTGAACCGACACTCACTCAGAGCAAAGCTAGCCCCCTATATTCGGGCCATGCAGGCATTCATTTATAATTCCCCATCTCTCCTGTCGCTTAACAGAAATCCACTCCTGTATACATATTCCTTGCCTGGGAGTCGTGAACCATTACAAATGCTGATCTCTTCATATGATCCGCATAATTCTATCTTTACTAACATTCTCGGCTCTTTCTACATCGATGGCCGAAACCGCCAAGGAAGAGGTGCAACGTCCAAACATCCTGATCATCCTTGCCGATGACCTCGGCTATTCAGATCTTGGTTGCTATGGAGGAGAGATTCGAACTCCGAACCTTGATTCATTGGCCAAAAATGGTCTTCGTTTCACCCGCAGTTACAATTCGAGCCGCTGCTGCCCGTCAAGAGCCAGTCTACTTACCGGCCTCTATCCCCATCAGGCAGGCATCGGTCGCTTTGTTGGCAATGGCAAGCTTCCCGGCTACCGAGGTAGACTCACGGAACGCTGCGTGACTCTCGCTGAAGTGCTCGAACCCTCCGGTTACGCGACCTATGCCTCCGGCAAGTGGCATGTCAACGACCCATCACCTACCAAGAGAGGGTTTCGTGAGTTCTACGGATTCGTCCACGGTTACGCGGTCGATTCGTGGGATCCTTCCATGATGATTCGCCTGCCTGAGGGAAGGAAAGCCAAAATCTATCCAGCCGGTAATTACTTCGCCACCGACGCGATTTCCGACCACGCGTTAGAGTTCCTCGATACGGCTCGAAAAACCGGCCAACCGTGGCTACTCTACACCGCCTATCAGGCACCCCATTTTCCAATTCAGGCTCCGCCCGAGCTCAGTGCGACCTACGAAAAAATCTATCAGCAAGGCTGGGATAAGCTTCGTTTGAAACGTCTCAAAAAGATGAAGGAGCTTGGTATTATTCCAGCCAACCTCTCATTGCCGCCACGGAGTCCGATCGACGACCTGAAGGTAGCCGCTAAAAAAGGTTCGCTCACCAAGGATGGCCACAATCCTGCGTGGGATAGCCTTCCCGCCGATCGACGAGCCGACCTAGCCCGCCGAATGGCAGTTTACGCTGCGATGGTCGAAGGTATGGACGCCAATATTGGACGATTGCTAGCATCCCTGCGCAAGAATGGGGAAATGGAGAACACACTCATCATTTTCCTAAGCGATAATGGTGCCTGTGCTGAGTGGGAACCATTTGGTTTCGATCTTGGCTCAGCTCGTAAAAAGAACAACCAGCCAGGCCGCGGCATCAACAGTTACACTCCCGGTAAACCAAACCATCTTCACACAGGCGACGAGCTATCCGCCATGGGGGGCCCAGGTAGCTTATTCAGTTACGGTTCCGCATGGGCAAACCTCTCTAACACTCCCCTTTGGCTCTACAAGCACTATGCACATGAGGGTGGCATACGCACCCCCATGATCGTTCACTGGCCGGCCCAGATTGCCAAGGGAGGCGAACTCCGCAATCAAGTCACCCACATCATGGATATCATGGCGACCTGCGTCGACGTTGCTGGTGTGGATTACCCGAAGAAGTTCCGTGGCAACACGATCCTCCCCTTGGAAGGGCAAAGCCTACTTCCTGCGATCAAGGGCAAAGAGACTCCACTGCGGTCACTAGTATTCGAGCACGAGCGAAATGCCGCACTTCTTGAGGGTGATTGGAAACTGGTTGGCCAAAAAGTCATCGCTCGTAATAGTTTGGTAAAAGATAAAACAAAGTGGCACCTCTACAATCTCGCCAACGACCCCGCTGAACAAATCGACCGTAGTCAAGACGAGCCCGAACGGCTCGACCGCATGATTAAAACTCTCCAGCATGAAGCATCCAGAACCTTTATTTTACCCGCTCCATAGATTCGAAAGCGAAACTTCCACACAGGCAGAAAACCCAAGAGCTCCGAGAGCGCCAAGAGCTATTAGATAATCAGGGTCATTTAAGAGTCACCAGATAGCTGATAATATCTCTTATCTCGTGCTCTTTTAAAATCAGCCCCATAGGCGGCATCGAGGAAATTAGTGAGTGTGATTTAATCTGGTTCACGCGCACTTTCTTTTTTGTTGTATCAGGGAGTCCGACCACCCACACAGTGGCATTCTTTTTCTCAAGGACACCCGAAATATTTTCACCTGATTTAGTTTCCAATATTACATTACCATAGCCTTCTGAAATATCACTGTTTGGGTTAAGAAGCGAATCTACGAGATGAGAACGATCACGAGTCTTGCCAATTTTTGTTAAGTTTGGACCAATACCGACATTGGGGCTTTTCTCAATCTGATGACAGCGGATGCATTGGGCCGCCGCGTGGGTGTTGATGAGTTTTTTCCCGTTTTTTGCATTACCTCCAAACTCCAACCTGCTCGGTATGGCCGGTAGCTTGACTCCCCGAATTTTCGCGGCTTGCCACATTTCGAACTGCCATTCCTTCGGTATTTTCCCTGCTTGATATTTTACCAGCAAGGCCTTGAAACGAGTCGTTGCTTTCACCTCGCCTGTTAGTTTAGCCAATTCAATGACTGCTTCCCCCTGCCCACCTGATTTAGGGTCATCAAGAATGGCGAGCAACAAATCAACAACGGGCACACCTGCTTTTTTTGCGTATCCTCGTGCTGTTTCTCGAACGCTAGAATGCTTCGATGAGAGTCCCAATTTTACATAGGACTTAAATTCTGAATCATCCACTTTTTCCAGAGCCTTTAAAAATAGAGACTGTGCCTCAGGAGACCAGTTTGCAAATTTCTGATGACTGCCCTTGAGCCATTGATCGTTTCCTAAGCGAATAACAGCTCTGAGAAGGACTTGCGTCAGTTTTTCTTCATTCAAAATAATTGTACGTAATCGCGTTATCACAGCATCCGCTACAGCAGAATCGCGTGGCTTCATTTTCCTATACCGCCCAGTCACAGCATCAAGAACGGGAGGAGCAGACCACCAGAGGATCGATGCGAGGGCGATTGCACGGATATCGGAAGGCGCATCCTTGTTAGACTCTAGGAAACTTGATAAGATTTTCAGTTCCTCATCAGTACCACTACGCAGAGCGGCATTGGCGGCACGTCGCAGAAGAGCCTCGCTCTTCAGGCCAGAGCGCGTGAGGACTTTTGCCAGATCAGGCAATGCCGCGGGAATCGATAGATCGTCGTGTATAGCACGGGCAGCCTCGAGCAAGACGAGCTCATCATCATCATTCAGGAATGCACGCACTTCCGGCGCTTTCATTCTCCGTAGGGCGACAATGGCGCCAAGCCTGACAAAAGTATTTTCATGTTTCGCAAGTGCCGCCAACTCGGCAGGCAACATCGTTCCACCCAGTCCCATGGATACTGCATGGCGTAAATACGTATCGGATGCCGCAGCGTCACTGCCGAGTAGAGCCACCAAACCTGACGCAGCCGACTTCTCGCCACATTCCCCCAAAGCAATCGCGGAGAAAAATTTCACACGTATCGATGTGTTTTTTAGACCTGCTCGGAGTTCGTTTCTGAAAAGTGCGGAGTTGGATCCGACGTCACCCGTCACTTTAGCGAGCTGGCAGAGCACTTCGGGATCGGATGATTTCCAAAAACCTGCCAAGTGCTTCAGTAACGCCGGCTGTTTCCTCGCAGCTTGCCCGATGCCCCAAACCGCGTGTAGTTTGACGAGCAGCGCCTTGCCTTGTTCTGCCTGATTGGCAAATACAGACATGCCCGCGTCACCCCGGCGCACCAGCTCGAACTGAGCCTTAAGCCGCACTCTCTGATCGGCATGACCTAACCAGCTGGAGAGAATTTCAGTTGAGACATCAATTACGCTTTTTTGCAGGATGGTTTTTGTTTCCTCCCGCAGAGGATGCCGATTCTTCTTTACCACATCAAATCGATAAATCGCGCCAACGTCTCCCCTTTTGACCTTGTCGCCCTTGTAGCTGGCCGAGTAGAGCGCACCATCGGGCCCGATGGCTAGCCCAGTGTTTGCGTTACCTCCCGGGATTTTTTCATGTTCTGAAAATGCGAATGAAGCCCCCTTGGGCGTGAAGGAAAACACCCGGACTTCATTTTTGTTATTGGTCATGAAGAACTTGTCAGAGAGTGCTTCGCTGAGTGCTGTTCCTGGATTCGCGGTAAACCCACAGGGGCCAGGGCCAAAATTCCCTATCGTCGGTGTTAAGTAGGCAGCGTGGCTTTTGTGATCAGGCAGGAATAGCTTTTCGCTCATCCACGGGTTGTAAGGTTTCGTTCCACTAATCCGGACAAAATCCTGCTTTCCAAGCCACTGCCAGTTAATACGCCATCCATGATCACTTCCCTCGGTAATATAGAGTGCACGCTCTTTCTCACCGGGATAATCGCCATCATTATCCATACTAAAAAGATTTCCATAGGCATCAAACGCAAGCTCCTGCGCATTGCGCTGCCCGATCGAATAACGCTCGAATTTTGAACCATCTAACTCGCAGCGAAATATGGCTCCGGCGTTAGGCTCATGGTATGTCTTGCCCTCTTTTGTTGTGAGAGAATGCCCTTTGTCAGCTAAGGAAATATACACCCGTCCATCTGGACCTAAAGTTAATCCACTTAGATTATGTCCACCTTGACCGATATGCACCTGCAATCCACCTGATATCTTCTGGCGTGTCTCCGGCAATCCATCGCCATCTTGATCAACGTAGCGGAAAAATTCCGGCTCTGCGGCAACAAATAGGTCCTTCCCCACTGCCAGAACACCTGCAGGAATCCCGGTCACTTCACTGCTGTATTCGTCAACGACCTTAAACTGATCAGCTGTACCATTGCCATCCTTGTCAGCGACTTGAACCACCCCGTCTTTTTGCACGGTGAGATCTTTCCAATCGCGCACTCCGTTCCGATCTCGGTCAACTACCCTACTGAGATCGCTGAGATTTGCCCGGTAATGTGCGCGTCTATCCTGCACCGAGCTAAACGACAAATCCGTCTTAACCCAATTTTGAATCCTACGAATATCAAGACTTGATTGTTTTCGCCGAAAAGCTGTTGTTACAAAAGCAGATCCATCATCACTCACGGAAATAGCAACGCCCCTCGCAATGGCGGGGTCACTGGCCCACTTCGTGATCACGTAACTTTCAATTGGTTTCTTTTCAGGCTTACTCTGTTGAGCATGAGATGCTTCCGTGGCACATAATAAAACAAGTAGAATCAAGTGGATGAAATATGGTGTTATAGTCATTGAGATTATGAGCTTATTTAGAATCAGCTACTACGTATGCCAGCAGTAATTTCTTGCGGTTGTTTTCATCACCCACTCACCTTATTCAACAGTGGTGGCTGTCCCTTAGGTTCGGTCTAGTTCGATCCGGTGTCCGCTTCAATGAGGCAACACCTGCCTAGAGGCATGTAAAAAGACTCTTCTCATGGTGTTTTTTCATTCAATGTGTGGCACTCAGTCACGTCTTAACGTAATATACACAGTCTCTTGTCATGAAATCAACCACTCTCATCAACACCATCGACACAACAGGAACTGGTATCACGCCATTCACGACGACTACCGGTGCCATCAGTGGTCTTGGTAGCACCGTTGCTGCTTATGGCACAACTGGTGCAGAATTCACCTATGATATTAATGTTACGACGACAGGTGCCAGTGATGATTTGACGCTGACCTTCGGCGGCACAGGCGGCGGCTCCAGTGGTGCCATTTTGGCAGGTTACACCGTCACAGCCATCCCCGAGCCCTCGACATCGGCGCTGATTGGCCTAGCGGGCATCGCAATCTTCATCCGCTGCCGCCGCTAATCTTTGATAAGATATAACTGATTTACAAACGCCTCTCCTTTTTAGGGTTGGCGTTTTTTTTTGATTACGGCTTCACCAATGGAACTTTTTCCCTGGTCTTGAAGAGGCTGCTCCTCAAGCTCCCCGGGACATTGGTGGTAATGGATTTGGTGCCCCATTGCATAAACCGCTTTGCTGTCCTTTCATCATCAACTGTCCAGACGTGGTGTTCATACCCTTTGTCCATAATCGCCCTAATCGTAGTCTCATCGATCAGATTCTTGCTTGAGCTAAACCCATCGGCTTTAATTTGATTTAAGGTGGCGAATATGGACTCGAGCGATGGGATTAATTTCCCAGACCTGTCTTTCTTAATACTCGACAACCAATTCGCCTTGAATTGAGGTGCTTTGGCCTTCAATGCTTGGATCACCTTATGCTGGAAACAAATGACTACAATCTGATCGTTTTTGAGGCCTGATTTTTTGATGCTTTTGAGTAAAGCCGGGATGATTTCGGTGCCACATTTGATTTCGATGTAGATCTTCTTGTTTTTAGGTACGGTCGCAAACACCTCCGCGATGGTGGGAATACGCGTCCCCTTAAATGCAGCTCCACGGTAAGAACCTACATCCAGCTGGCGCAATTCTGCCAAGGTTGATTTTGCGACAACAAGTTTTTTACCCGCGACCCGCCTTGTATCCTTATCATGAATACACACGATCTGCCCATCACCCGTCAGCAGAAAGTCTCCTTCAATGGCATCGGCTTCTTGCTTCCACGCGAGTTTAAAAGCTGGCAGCGTATTTTCAGGAGCCTGTCGCGACGCACCACGGTGAGCAACGATCAATGGTTCCTCGGAGACAACTAACATCCCTGTGACTTTTGAAAGTCTCTCCGAACTTCCAATCTTTTGACCATCAGAAAATACGGTTAGACCTTTGCCTTTGCTGTTCTTCTCACCCAAGGCCGCCTCAATAGTCAGCGCTACTTGCTTCGCCAGTATCTTACGTCCTGTTGGTTTAAAATGGACATTATCGGGAGCTACTGCATGTAGTTTTAAATTGGGAAGTATGAGTGCGTGAAGATCATTCAGGGGAATTTGGTGTTTCTTCATCACCCGTAATGCCGCATCGAGATACTCTCGTTCGAGGGCAGGAGCGATGACGGTCTCACTGTTAAAACGTTTCCGCATCGATACTTCCGGTTTAGGGCACGACGGAGTGGTCGTTGCCCAGATCAGTTTGGCTCCAGTTTTTTGCAATCGTAGAACCAAGGTTTCTAGTCGATTTTCATACATCGCAGGAGAGAGGTCCTCTTTGACGTATTCCCAGCCATACATGTCCCACAATCCAAAGTTAAAATGGATGAGGTCCCATTTTTCAGATCCTAACCATTGATCGATATGCTTAAGACCTCGAATCGTCGGCCCTGCATTCCCCTTGTGATGAATCACCTCGGCTTTCCCCTGCAGGAGTTTCTTGACATAAGGAGTGTAACCTATCGAGATTGAATCTCCCATGATAAGAACTTTGGGAAAATTACTTTCGAGGGGGGCTTCTTTAGCCATGCCGGAAGGCATCCATACTCCCATCAGGAAGCCAAGAGCCATGGTTACTGTATTCGCTACATTCATTGTAAGTAGCATACGTAGATTGACGCGGCTTCCTATCGCCCACACAACGATCATTTCTGGAAGATATGCCGAACTATCGAAGTAATCATCTCTGATGATGGATGAACACAACACAGATCCCGTAATCTGGACGTTTCTCCCCGGCCTGCATGGGACGGAGGAACTCTATGGATCTGTGCGTGAGAGACTCCCAGCGGGAACACTGGCCGAGTTCATCAATCTCCCCTCTTCCGGAAAACAGGATTACCAATCCCTATTTGAGTGGCTGGATAACGAATTGCCTAAAGGGAAAAAACGAATCATCATTGCTGAATCATTTTCGGGACCACTTGCGATTCGACTAACTAACAAGCGACCAGATGAAATTGCAGGCATCGTTCTCGCTGCAACTTTTTGTGATGCCCCTCTCAACCCAGGTTTCGCACTTCTCCCGTTACGTCCTTTATTTATGGTTAAACCGCCTCTTAAAGCTCTGCGGCATTTCCTTATCGGAGAGGACGCCAGCGAGGCCAAAGTAGCTGAACTTAGATCAATCATCCAATCCATCCCAGCTTCGACTCTCAGTAAACGAGTGCGAACCATCCTCCAACTCATGGAACAGGATAACCCACAGCTACCGGATCTCCCCATGCTGATACTCCAGGCAAGTAACGACAACTTGATTCCGTGGGAGGCACAGAGGAAACTGGAGGCGTGCTACCCGAATGCACGTATACACTGGATCGAGTCGCCTCACCTTATTTTCCAAAGCTATCCTGACGCTTGTCTGGAGCGCCTTGTAGAATTTTCCAAAAGCATTGAGTCCGCAGTTTAGTCGGGAGTCGGGAGTCTGGAGTCGGGGGTCAGGGGTCAATCATCGGCCATCGCGCGCGTAGCGCGGGTGCGCCAGACCCAGTCTATTGGGACTTTAATTTCGGGGTGGATACTCTGATGCACTGGGCAGCTTAAAGCTGAGCTTTCTAACACTTTACGATCTGGATGATCTTCGAGCAATGGCATCTCGATACGTACATCGAGTTGGGAAACTCTACGAGGCTGAGTATCCGACATATGTTTACCCACCGTAATATTCATCCCTGTTAAATCGAGATCTTTCCGCTGGGCTACAATACCCATGATCGTCGCCATGCAACTGCCGAGAGCTGTGGCTAACAAATCGGTGGGTGAAAAGGATTCTCCCCGACCATTGTTATCGACCGGAGCGTCGGTTGCAAACTCGCTCTTGGATGGCTCGTGAGTATTATTGCAGTGGAGGTCGCCCTCGTAGTTAATTTTAATTTCTACCATGGTGTATTGTGGTTGATTTTATAGAGACTATGGATTTTCGGGAGATTCTTCTGGTTCTTCAACAATGTCTGAAGTGATGATTTTCTTTTTCTTAGCCAAGGCCACACGGAAGCCGTAGAGGTTACTAGTTTTGGTAGGTCTTACTGCGTTTCGATTGGTGACATAAAGATCCTTTTGCAAATAACTACTCCAGCACCCTCCCCTCAACACTCCATACAGTCCATTCTGGGCATAATCATCCGCGACCCACTCATAGGCATTTCCAGCAAGGTCGTAGATACCTAGCTGATTGGGTTCAAACGATCCTACTGGCGATGTTTTTTCAAAGCCATCGTTATAATCTATTAGAGTACGATCCACACGCACATCCGCAGCCTGAGCTGCTGTTTTATCGGCTATATTGCCAACGAGGAATCCAGTGTCCTGCGGGGGCCACACGCGCCCCCATGCAAATATTTTATCCACTCTGAGTTCCCTACGCCATGGCCAGTGATCAGGATTGTCTTCGAGTCCGGCTACCTGGCTCCATTCTAGATCTGTAAGCAATCGATAACCATCATCCTCGGAAATACGTTCCATCCGAAGCTCCCTGGCGGTTAGCCACTCACAAAATGCTACAGCATCATTGCGTGATACGTTCATGACGGGATGTTTCGGCCCCTGTATGAATTCAGAGTTTGGATTTTTCACTGCTTTCGATTCCTTTAAATAGGTTTCGTAATCCACCACTCGAGTTTCCCATGATGAGACCAACAAGTCATCACCTACAGGAACCAATTGCATGTTCAGACTATTCTCCCACTTTTCGCCAAACACGACACTGTTGTCCTTCTGGAGATTGATACTTACCTTCTCATTGGCACGATCCTTTAGTTCCATCGATCGGGTGTTACGTCGATACCCCTCCAGCAAGAGACTGAGTTCTATCGACCCAGGTTTCACTCTACCCAGATACAGGGGTGTCGTCCCCATATACTCACCGTCAATCTGGACGATCGCTCCCTCCGGAACACTGTACACCTCCAGGCGTGCGAATGGTATATTTTTCACCAGACATTGAAATGGTCGCAATTCCTCTTTGATTGACCTCTGCGTTAGGGAGGGCGGGTTGAAGTTCGTTGCCACCAGAGGAGAAACATATTGCACTTCATTCAAATAACCTTCATCCAGAGCTTTTTTACTTTGCCACTGGCAATACGCAGCCGCTTGCTCGCGACGGACAAGAACGATACGGCGGTTTACTCCACTCTCACTGTGCTTGATCACTTCGGGTTTAAATTTTTTGCCGATTTCCTTTTCGTATCGACGCCACTGGTAATCCCTAACATAACCTGCACTAATGTGATACCCGTCCATCGGTTGATAGTGAATACCAAAATTATCCACCCATTCTTGTCCCGCTACGGGGGGGGCGTAGATCGACATCACTTGTTCAACAATGACGGTCTCATTCGCTTTGATAATCCCAGGCCGACTGCGTTCTGTGCGGTATCCTTCAAGGCGAAATTCAAATTCAAAGCTAGTGCCCGCTTCCATGCGGATATTTTTCAAAGGTGAGATATCTAGAAAATTCCCTTCGTAGTCATACACCTCAGCACCTTCAGGATCGCTCAAGACTTTGACAAAACCATACTGGATGGCTGCCACGGTAGGGTTATCCTCGATCGATGACGGAACATCATTTGGCCATGGGATACGGTCTCGAAATACCCAACCGGCTAACAGCAGACAGGCCAAAATAGGTATCGAAGTGAGCAACGCTCCACGCCTACGCCGTTTGACTCGTTTGCCATGCTGCAAACGCCTCAATCCTTCGGCTAAAACGCCGGCCGTTTTAATGGTCCGCTTTGATACCCTTGGCTCGCATATATCACAGATCACCTGATTCAGTGCTAGCCAACGTTTTCTGTGTGCATCAGCAGGCAGATCTTCAGGTAGTTCGGGGAACTGGAGTCGATCTTTACCAGACGCCATTTCATAAAGCACCTTCCCCAAACCATAGACATCAGCCTGGGCCGATCCGGGCCCTTCGGGCGGAACAAATCCCTCGGTGCCAACAAAGGTCCGCTGTCCACGCGCCGCCACCAGACCGATGTCTGCCAGCTTTGCCTTTCCATCCACAAAAATAATGTTAGAAGGCTTAATATCCCGGTGAGCCAAGCCTTTCCCATGCAGGTGATCCAGAGCCTCGGCAAGGCGTAATCCAACATCGATCACAATATCGGGATCGATGGGTGTGCCATCTGCCTTGATCAGGTCCGTCCTCAGGTTGCGTGGCTCGTATTCAACTGGATTGACCTCTCTCCCCTTGTTGATGTCCTCACCGAGTTCCATCACATAGTAGTAGAACTCACCTTCGTCCTCATCCTCACTACGTCCAACGTGCAGGATGTTTACCAGCCCAGGGTGGTCACGTGAGATAGGCTCGTATTTAAGAATGCCTTCAAACTCGCGTTCAAAGCCGATCTCATCTTCAAAGTCCTCACGGCGTACTAGTTTCACGGCACGCATCGCGCCGGTTACCCCACGAGCTAACCATACTTCACCGTATGAGCCGCCGCCAATTTTGCGCAGCACTTCATGATCCGGAATCACCGGCGCTGGTCGTACCCTACCCCGCATCGTCTTGCAGTTTCATTAATTCCTTTTTGAGAATTTTCCCGACCCGATGTTTTGCCAGATAAACTTGTGACATGCTGACACCTAATCGATCCTGGACCTTCGTGGCATCCCATTCACGGATCACATAACAGTCGAAAATCTGATACTGCTTAGGAGAAACCTGCGACTTCACTCTAGCTAGAGCTGCATCGGCGAGGTTCTTTTTCCACTCTACATCCCAGAGTCGTTCGAGGGTGCCAGCGCGAGGGTCTTCCACACGCTCGATGATCGAGGTCTTGCGGCCATCATCATCCCACTCACCGATACTCATCGCGGTGTCCTTTTTTCGTTTTCTAAACTGATCGTTGATCCGCCATCGGGTCATATTCATCAGCCATGACTTAAATGAGCCCTTCTCAGGATCATACATATTTTTCTTACTCTGCTTGGCGATGGAAAGGATCGTCTCCTGAACAACATCAAAGGCCTCGTCTGATCTCAAGCCGGCTTTCAGGCCAACAGCATAGATCAATTTCCAATATGTTTTATAGAATTCATCCCAGGTGCGTTGGTCCTCCCAGTTGTCGAGCTTAGCGATCAAGCTCTTACGGGTGTGCGCATAAGCTGATGCCATCTTTGCATCTTTCTTCGCGATTTCCTTCTCGTTGTCTGCCATTGTGCTGTTTCTATACCATAGGTTTGCCCCCAATCCATCAGCAATTATCGCTATAGATCATGTTTTCTTATTTATACTCAATTATCAAGGAAAGCGAAGCTTACGAAAATCCATTTACATGCACTTCAATTAGACCCTACTATCCGTGGAATTTTTTCAGCAAATCAACGGATTGCCTATATTATCTGTAATTTATGGGACAAATTCGCACCCACCTCTCCTTACATACCACCCTTACTCCTTCCAATTACCATGAATTCTGCTGATCAAATTAACCCCGCCGAACAGGTTGAGCGGATACGTGAAATACTCATTGGGCGAGACATTGAACTCGTCAACGGTCGTATCCAACAACTCGAAACCTCGGTTCAAAACCAATCCTCCGACGTCAGTCGTCAGGTAGGTGAGCAACTGCGCAGAGCTGAAAAGCAGCAGCAGGCCTCGCAAGAGAGCCTCCAATCAATCACTGCCCACATCCGTCAGCAAATCCAACAGGAAACTGTTACGCGAGGGCAACAAATCAACGAATTAGCCCAAAAAATCGACGCAGCAGCAAATCGGATGAATCAAACATCCCAGCAGCTTCTCAGTGTTGACACAGGCCGTAACGAGGACATTTCCAAGCAAATTGATAACCTAAGTTCGGAAATGGCATCGCGTATCGATGCTCACTCACGGCAGATTATGGAGCACATGCACCGTGAGATCCAACAGTGGAAAAGCCGGATGGATGGCCAAATTTCAACACTCACAGAGGGCAAGGTGGATCGACAGGAACTCACCACGCGTCTGGCTCGCATTGCCAGTGCTGCGATGGGAGACGCTGTCCCTCCAAACACACCGACTACTACCCCTTCGTCTTCATTTGGCAATCCCCCTGACAATCCCCCCGAAACACCTAACCTAAGCAGTCTGGATGTCTTCGCCATGCCAACCGACAATTACACCTCCTAATCACCCTAGCTTTTCTCCGACACCCCTCCCCTTACCGTGTCTAGCAAGTTTACCAGCTCTTTACCCGCTCAACCCACTCACGATTCGAGTGGAGAGAAAACATCTGCCGTCAGCAGTGTCAGCAGTGTGGGAAGTATTCCCGTGCCCGACCTTTCAACACTGAGGAAAGGGTGGAGTAACAAAGTTCAGAGTATTCCGTTGATTCCTGACGCCACCAGCGTGGTCGGCACAGGGTCCGACAAAAAACGTCTGGAGCAAAATCATCTTCCCGATCTTCCAGCCATGGGTGCCATGGCAAGCAAAGCAACTCTCGCCATGGAAGCACACGCCGAGCTGCTTGAGGAAAAACAGCCTCACTCGATTGGCCCCATTGCAGCAACCCCTATCGCTGACACCCCACCGCCGAGTAGCGATGGAATAGATCAGAACATTCTCTCTTCAGAGCCATCAATTTTCGATTTAGGAAACGATCAAAAACCCACACTCGGACAACCTATAAAGCCATCTCTGGATATTCCACGTATTCCAGAAATTGAGATCTATCCGACGGAAACAGATTTTGCGGCGCTAAATCCTGAAACTCCTCTTGCTGAAGAAGCTGAAGAAGCTGAAGAAGCTGAAGAATTATCCGCGATGCCGACCATGGCCGCGCCGGAATTATCGATACCGCTTGTTCGAGATCAGTTCATCACTGCTGAGGAACCCGTAAATCAGCCAGCCAGGACTGAGAAGTCAGTGGCGACACCTGCCCCGAGGGCTTCATCTGCTGCCCCAACAGAAGAACCAGAGAAACCGGCGAAACAAAAGAGAAGTCGCCCTCCCGAACAATCCGAATCAGCGACTCCTGAAGCAGCTTCTCAAAAAACACCGGAGTATACGGATCAAGACTTTCACGAAGCTCTGCGTCCTTTCATCGAACCTACTGTCGATAAATTCCTCTACACACCGACACAAGGAATCCACACCTACTTGGAGCCCATGCTTCGCAGCACTGTTCGACGCGCCATTGCCGAGCAGATGGAGGACGCCAGCCCGTTCCGCGAGGTATCGGGATGGGATAAACTTGCTTGGAAAATGCGGGCCCTCATAGGAAGCCGCACCTACGAGGATATCGTATTCAATCACACCAAGCGTTATCAGGTTGAAGAAATATATCTGCTTCGCCCACAAACACGCTCATTGATATCCTACGCGAGTCATGACCCATCTCGCCATGCCAAACCTAAAAAAGTTGAGATTACGGTCAAAAAAATAGCCGCTAAAACAGCTGAAAAGGATCAGGAAAACGAAGGCCTGATCAAGTGGGAAAACAACCGTAATCTCATGATCCGAAAAGGCACACACTGCATACTCGCAGCGATCGTTCATGGATCTTCCAATGCTATTCTACGCTCCGATCTCGACTACGCTCTGCGACAGGCTGAAGAGCGGTTTGGAAAAACTCTTGAAGATGAAAGCGACATCCATCTTCAGATCCTGCAGCCATTATTAGAAGGCTGCCTTTTGATTCAATCGCCTGCCATTCCTAACTAAGGAGCCCGGACGACTCATGCCGTCGGCAAGATGCAATCTCGCCCTACTTGAGCAACCGCGCATTAACCTTTACACAAGCAAGTTATGCATCTACGCCCCTTGCATGTCTTTTGCCGATCTCGGACTCTCCGAAGCCGTTCTCTCCGCCGTTACTGAATCCGGCTACGAAAACCCCACGCCTATTCAAGCCAGGGCCATCCCCCTCATACTCGAGGGCAAGGATGTCATTGGCGCATCTCAGACGGGCACCGGCAAAACCGCCGCTTTCGCTCTTCCTTCACTTTCACAAATCAAACCACTCGGAAAACCTCAGATCCTCGTTCTGGAACCAACCCGTGAGCTTGCCCATCAGGTGGCTGAGCAGTTTGAACACTACGGCAAACACACCGGCTGCAAAGTCGCTCTGATTTACGGTGGCATGGGCTACGGAAAACAGGACGAGCAAATGGCTGTCGCCGATATCGTTGTCGCCACACCCGGCCGACTCGTCGATCACTTCTACCGTGGAACCATGCGATTTGGAGAAATCAAAATCCTCATCCTCGATGAGGTCGACCGCATGCTCGATATGGGATTCCTTCCCATCGTTCGCAAGATCGTCAATTTCTGTCCATGGACTACCGATGAGACTTCGCGCCAGACACTCTTTTTCTCCGCGACAATGCCGCCAGCTATCCAAGGCTTCGCCCAGTGGTGTTTGCATGAGCCCGAGTCGGTTGAAATTGCTCGCGCCGCCGTGCCCGACACCGTCAACCACGCCTTCTACCCAGTTTCCATGGACCAGCGTGATGACCTCTTGCTTGCGCTCCTGGAACGCACGGACTTCCACTCGGTGATGATCTTTACTCGGACCCGCAAAGAAGCCGACACCCTCACCGGCCTCATCAAAGGCACCGGTCACGAGGAAGTCGTCGCCATGCACTCCGATGTCAAACAAACCGACCGCTTAAAAGCCCTGGCTGGATTTAAAGACGGCACATATAACATTTTAGTAGCCACCGATGTTGCTGCCCGCGGAATTGATATCTCAACCGTCACCCACGTCATTAACTACCGGGTGCCTGAAAACTCAGAAGACTACGTGCACCGCATCGGCCGGACAGGTCGTGCCGAGTCAGAAGGAGACGCCTTTACCATCCTCACAGCCGACGAAATCGACTTTGCCAAATCCGTGGAGAATTTCATCGATAAAAAAATCGAGCGTCGGAAGTTAGAGAACTTCGATTACACTTACACAGCCCTTCTCGACGAATCCCCCGCCCGCTCAGTCCGCAAAAAACGCCGACCAGCACCGCGCAGGAGACGAAAGTAACCACGGATCACTGATCAGCTCGCACTGATCCCTTTTCTAAATGAAAGTACTCGCCATTGACCCCGCTATTCGAAATACCGGCTATGCGGTGTTAGAGGGTGATCATTACGAGCAGAAAGTCCACGACTTCGGAGTTATCTCCATTCCGGCAAAAACCCCTCAGTCAGGTGCCCTGGCAGCCATCCACACGGGTGTTGCCAACCTGATTAAAAAGTGGGAACCAGATGAAGCTGCGGTGGAAGGCATCATTTATGTCCAGTCTCATCGCACAGCCATCACCATGGGTGCCGCACGAGCCGCAACTCTGATCGCAGCCGCCGAGGCAGGTCTGAAAATCTACGAATACGCACCGCGTAAAGTCAAACAAGTGGTCACAGGAAACGGCGCCGCCGATAAACAGCAGGTCTCATTTATGGTTCGCACCTTACTGGGGCTCAAGGAAAATCCACCTCACGATGCCGCTGATGCGATTGCTATCGCCATCGCCCACCTTACCTCCAGCGATCCCCTCAAAGCATCGATTTTAAAGAGAAACCAAGTCTAAGAGCCACGGGCCTTAAACTCCAAGTTTCAAACTCCAAATACCAAAGCAGGGCAAATTTCCTCGGATTTTCACCCGATTTATGCTGGCATAGCTCTATTCTACCCATGGCCGAGAAAACCTGGATATCTCCCGATCAAGCGCGTGAAGCTATTTCAAGCGGAACGGGTAAAGATGTGCGTATTGCTATTCTTGATTCCGGCATTGAAATCGATCACCCGGCTCTAGCAGGTTTACAACTAAGTGATGATATTGTGATCCATTCACGTGGTGGCCAGATCGAACCCATCGAAGGAGATGGTCAGGACGTGTTTGGCCACGGCACCGCTGTCGCAGACATCATCCACAGGCATGCTCCGGAAGCCGAAATTGGCTCATTCCGTGTGCTCGGCCATTTTAAAGAATCTCGCGCTACCGTAATCCGCGAAGGTGTTCGCGCTGCAGCCTTGAGAGGTTACGACATTATCCAGTGCAGCTTCGGAGCCCCCGCTCGAGCGCAGGATGCCGCCATTTACAAAGGTTGGTTGGATGCGCTATACCTGCGCGAATTACACGTAGTTGCAGCCGGTAGTAACACCGGCTTTCACACCGCCGAGTGGCCAGCCCACTTCCCCACCGTCATTGCCGTAGGAGCCGATGCTAACGATGTGGAAACACTCCAACTCAATCGGGGAAGCTTGGTTGAGTTTGGGATCTGCGGACGTGAAAAATCAGCCGCCTGGCTGAATGGTGAACACAAGGAGGTTTTCGGTAGTAGCTTTGCAGCCCCCCGAGTCACGGCCATGCTCGCCCGTATCCTCTCTGTTCATCCAAAAATCCACCCACTAGATGCCAAAGCTTTGCTACGCCACATCGCATTGTAATTACTAAAAACAGCTTAAAAAAACCGTATTCAAATGCCTTCTCCTGTGGTTGAATGCCCCACAGCCCCCACCTAAACTCAAGATCATCTTATGGAACTCGAACTAACAGACTCACCCATCGACCTCAAAGCCACTATGCCACGCGAGCTAGAGGAGATTTTTGAAGATCCCTTCGCCATCCGGCTTCTCCCAGACGCAGATCGTGCCGACGGCGAATCGCGTTTTTATATGCTCGGCCGCACAGTACAGGATCGTCACCTCTTCCTCTCCTTCTCGACCGATGGAAAAAAAGCCAGCGTTTACGCAGCTCGTGAGATGACCGATGGTGAACTACGCTTCTACCAACGCAGCTACGGAGAAATCAAATAAAGCCTCTCGAAACCCTCTCGAAGTATTACACTCTAAACACTTTCCCCATTTTACTCTGATGAACACCATCCAATCCTGGTCTGACATTCCACCTTTTGCTGACGACGAATCCGAAGCCGCATTCTGGCTCGAGCACGAACTCGCCCCCAAACTAATGGCATCTTCGGTGCACAAGCCGGACACCCGTGAATCAACCACGATCACACTCAGATTCGATCCCCGCATGCTAGCACGCATCAAGCGCCTAGCCCGCTCACGCTACCTCAACTACCAGTCGATGATGAAACAATGGCTGGCCGAGAGAATTGAGGAAGAGCAGAAAAATCTGCCTAATGGTTAGGTGTAGGCGTGCTGACGTAATTAAGTCAGTAGGTAAATAGGTCAACACGCTTGATCTCCCTCAGGCAAGCCTGCTGTCTGGATTCTTGTTTCTATCGCTTGACGAACCTCCGTACGGCTATTACACCGTCCCCGCGTCGTACGATACATTTGTAAAAGCTCCTATAGCTCAGTTGGATAGAGCACCGGTTTTCTAAACCGTAGGTCGCAGGTTCGAATCCTGCTGGGAGCACCTCTTAACTCGCTTAAAACAAGCGAGTTAAAATTCTGAGCGTGATATCCTCGTGTGACAAAGTGGCATAAAATGGCACATGGTTGCATATTTTATACCGAAAAACGGTATTTTTTAGTTATGTGTTAGACTCGGTCTGCATTGCATCTTTGGCATTCAATCCCCCTTCAGTCTATGTGGGAGTGGCACCCTTCCATTTTATGGTCCACTTAGAGTGAGAGGATCTGAACCAATTGATAGACGATTCCAATGCTCTGTCAACATGCTTCCGGAGCGAAGGCCGGAGGCCGCAGCGTAGGATGCATGTTGAGCGCGATACCTCTC
>JASJLI010000070.1:0-6650 GCA_037620805.1 Akkermansiaceae bacterium | reverse complement strand
AGTGAGGGAGTCGACCTTCCGATTACCGCGCACACTGCCGTGAGTTTTCGACGCCTCCAGAGTTTCAAGACCGAGGCGGGGCAATCCTACCAATGGTCCCTTAGTCGGGAGGGGAAAACCCTGCAGTCCGGAGCGGCAAAGGCGGATGAAGCTGGCCTTCTCACCATCGAAAAATTGCAGCTCAGCGATCAATCGGCACGGTTGAAGGTGCAACGCTAGAGCGTCATGAAGAACATCTTTTATACCTTGAGTGTCTGGGCGATCAGCTTGGGCTTTGTAAGCCCATTGTTTGCGCAGGATTCCTCTCCGTCGAAAGCGGTGCCCGGCGGGCTCAGCAGCAAGAAGGGAAGCGGGAAGGTCTTCCCGCCCAATTCCAAGTTCCTCCGGGTTGCGGGGCACGACGCGTATTTGGCCCTGCCCGAGGGAGTGGACGTCGGGAAGAAAACACCGTGGCTCTGGTATTGTCCGTCCGACTACAAGCTGCCTGGGAAGCTTGAGCAGTGGATGATGAAGCAGTGCCTGGACAATGGCATCGCGGTCGCCGGGATTGATGTAAAGGGGGATTTTGGAACGCCGGCCGGGCGAAAGATTTTCACCGCGTTTCACAAGGAGCTTACCGAGAAGCATGGCTTGACCAGGAAGGTTTGCATGCTGGCGCGGAGCTACGGTGGCACCCAGATGTACAACTGGGCCGCCGAGCATCCTGAGTCGGTGGCTTGCCTCGCAGGCATCTATCCGGTCTGCAACCTGGCGAGTTATCCGGGGATGAAATCCGCTGCAGGCAAGTATGGGATGTCGCAAGAGGTATTCGCCAGAGAACTCAAAAAGCATAATCCCATCGACCGCCTCGCACCTCTCGCCAAGGCGAAGGTGCCGATTTATCATAACACCGGGGACGTCGACACCCTGGTGCCGCCGAAGGACAACTCCTTTCTCGTGGAGAAGCGCTACAAGTCTATGGGCGGACAGATGACAGTGACGATCTTCGAAGGCCAGGGCCACAATTACTGGACCGGCTTCTTTGAGGATCAGGCCATGGCCGACTTCATCATGAAGCACGCCAAGAAGACTACCGCAGCACTTGTTGAGCGGCCCCCTGTAAGCACCCGTTCGTTTGGGTCAATGCAGAAGAGCTTGGAGCCGAACAAGGTGCTCACATACAAGACGATCGGACAGAGGAAGCTGAACCTCCACATCTTCCATCCCGAAGGCTTCAAGGCCAGCGACCAGCGACCGGCATACGTGGTTTTCCATGGCGGCGGCTGGCGTAGCGGAACTCCCCGTCGCTTCTACCCCTACGCCGCCAGCCTGGTGCCGGACGGCTTTGTCGGGATCAGCGTGGAGTACAGGTTGACTGGCCGCGCCACCACGGTCTTTGACTGTGTCAAAGACGGCCGAGCGGCGATACGCTATATTCGGCGCCATGCCAAAGACCTGGGAATCGACCCAGACCGGATCTCGGTCGGCGGTGGTTCGGCCGGTGGACATGTGGCGTTAGGAACGGCGCTTTTCGACACCGTCGAACACGTCGATGAAGACCTGAGTGTGTCCTGCAAGCCCAATGCCCTGGTTCTTCTCTTCTCTGTCCTCGACACCTCACCCAAAGGATACGGGAACAAGGTGATCGGTGCCGAATGGCGAACGATTTCCCCACTGCACCAGATCCTTCCCAAGATGCCGCCCACGCTGATCTTCCACGGCGACAAGGACAGTGTTGCTCCATATCCTACGCTCATGGCGTTCTACAAGAAGATGCAAGACAGCAAAAACGTCTGCGAGCTGGTGCTTGAGCGCGGAGGTGTGCATGGGCATATCAACAACGATATGAAGTTGTTCGACGACGCGGCCAACCGAACTAAAGCGTTTCTCTCGAAACAACAGTTAGGTCCGTCGAGACATCAAAAAGGAACACAGGCGGATTCGATTCCCAAGGTGTTGATCATTGGTGATTCGATCTCCGGTGGCTATAGTAAGCCCCTGATCAAGCTCCTGGAGGGTAAGGCGGAGGTGACCAAGCTGGGTGCGGTGGCGGGATACCGGATTCAGAAGGAAACGTTTTGGCATTCACGGGGGGAGGCAAAGTATCTGGATTTTGGCAGTGCCAAGGCCTGCATCGTGGATTTCGAACGTTTCGGGAAGCATTTGGAAGACACCCCATATGATGTGATCTATTTCAACTTTGGCCTGAACGATATCTTTCGCGGCCGGAACGGAGCCTGGCACAACCCGGTCGATCAATACGCCAAGGATCTGGCCAGGATAGGGACCTTGTTGAAAACTAATAGAGCCAAGGTCATTTGGGCCAACATCACCCCGATCCCGGCCAATGCTCCTCATAATCCCGAGGGCGACGAACTCATCTACAATGCCGCGGCCGCCAAGGTGATGAAGAAGCACGGAATCCCGATCAACGACCTGCACAGCGTAGTGACGAAGTGGGAGGGATACGCTGAATGGAAGGGAGGAAATGATGTGCATTTCTCTGGAGCGGTTTACTCAAAGCTGGCTGAGCAGATCTCAGAGAAAATTCTGGCGGAACTTGAAGTCTCAACAGAGAAATAACATTTCAAAATATACTGCAAAAATGGAAATAAGTTTACTGAAAAACCGTTACTATTTAATGGGGTTTTGTGCGCTCGCACTTCCAATGGGGAATCCGGATGCTGCTGCCGAGAAAATCGCCAACGGTGCGGACTTATATTTTAGACTCACCCCTTAAGGTGTCGTGAATCAGCGAAGCTATTCTGTGGATAAGGGTCTGCTCAATGCACAATCCATTGAAAATTCTGCGTATTTGCGTATTTGCGTAGACCGAGCCGAATAGCGCCTATACCGCCCGTCCATCCCGAATATGAGATTTAAGAAACATCGGCCTCACTTTGCTACCCTAGCGTTGATCGCTGGGATTTTTACGCTACTTGCCGGTATCCTGATTGCAGAAAATAAGCCCGATGCCGATACCGCTGAGCCGAAATCAGCCGGGAAAAAGATCCAGCAAGGAAAAGCTGGCTTCGAGTCTCATATCAAACCCTTTTTCAAGGCGAATTGCGTTAAGTGCCACGGCCCGGATAAGAGCAAAGGTGAAATTACGGTGCACAGTCTGGCTGGCAATCTCGCTGCCGGTCAGGAACTTGAACGTTGGGAGCACATACTCGATGCCCTTGCGCACGAGGACATGCCACCCGAGGAAGAGGATCAACCCAGTGCGGCCGATCGCGCTGCCGTGGTCAAGTGGATCGAATCCGGTCTGCGCGATTATGTGAAAAAGCAGAGCAAAGTCGCGACCGCGACAACAACGCGTCGGCTGACGAACTTCGAGTATCAAAACACGATGCGTGATTTGTTAGGTTTCGAATTGGAGTTGGCCAAGGATCTGCCTGTCGATCCGGATAAGCCTTACCATTTTAATAACACTGCAAAATTCATGATGATCGGGCCGGATCAGCTGGTTCGCTATAAGGAGGCCGCGATCAAAGCCATGACGAGTGCGATCGTAGATCCGGGGAAGCCAGAAGTTCATCGGACGAACCCGAAGTGGGAGCATGGCAAGGCGGGTAAGGGCGGGCTGACGCAGGCGGAGATCGGTGTTTATCACGGGCCAGGAGTTGGCAGTAAAGTAACAGGTGTGAAGAGCTGGCCGAAAACCGGGGAGTTCAGAATCCGCGTCAAAGCATCGGGTAATTTTGCACCGGGATTAGAATTTAAGGAAGTGCCGCTCCGCTTGGTGATGGGCACAAGCCTGCGCCATGACTCAGGATCGGGAGTTTATCACGAGCTGGGAACGATCCATCTGACAAACACGCCAGACAAGCCTGAGGAGTTTGAGCTGCGCGGGCGCATTGAGAATATTCCCGTTCAGCCAGCCCAGGCACATCGGAATAAAGTCATCCCGCCCAGCATCATCATCACGGCGCAGAATATTTTCGACAACGGTGAACTTAATGACCACCGCAAGAGCGGCTTCGATTCGTCATGGAGTGTGGAAGCTCCCCGTGTGGTTCTTGAGTCGCTGGAATTCGAGGCTCCCGTGACCGATGTCTGGCCGCCGGAGCACCATGCGCGTATCCTTTTTGATTCTCCACTGCGTGAAACGAAGCCAGCCGAATACGCCTACGAAGTGATCAGGAAGTTCATGACCAGAGCCTTCCGCCGACCCGTTGTAAGGGATGAAGTGGATCATTACTTTTTGATTTATAAAATCTACGATAAGGAATTCGAGACGCTGGAGCAGGCCATGCGCGAGACGTTGGCGATGGTGTTGATTTCTCCTCAGTTCCTCTATCACACAGTGATCGATAACGCCGCGGCGACGAAGCAGTATGAACTCGCCTCGCGCCTTTCCTATTTCCTCTGGGGGAGTATGCCTGACGAGGAGCTCTTTGATCTCGCGGCCTCGGGCAAACTGAATGACCCCGCAGTGATCGAGGCTCAGACACGTCGACTCCTCGCAGATGAACGGGCGGCGGGATTTGTCAAAAATTTCACCACGCAATGGCTGAGCATCACCAAGATGAAAACGGTGAACATCAATCGTGATCTTTTCCCGCGATTTCTCTACACCGTTCATCTCGGTGAGCGGCGTGGGCAGGAGCAGCTTTTCCGCCCGACCATCCGTGACTACATGCTTGAGGAGACGGTTGGATTTGTTGGCGAGTTGATTCGAAAAAATGCGAGCGTCATGAGCATCATCGATTCGGACTTCGCCTACCTCAACGAGCCACTTGCGGTGCATTACGGAGTGGATGGCGTGAAGGGGCTGAAGTTCCGCGCTGTTCCCATCAAGCCCGAAAATCGTCTCGGCGGGCTGCCAACACATGGCTCCGTATTAATCGGGAACTCGACTGGTTCGGCACCTCATCCAATCTATCGTGCGGTGTGGCTGCGTGAGGCAATTTTGGGAGATGAGGTGAAGCCGCCTCCAGCTGACGTGCCCGCTTTGTCCGACTCCGCCGGTGAATCGGCGGAGGAAGCGGTTTCGATCAAAGACCTTCTCGCTCTTCATCGAAAAAAGGAGAGCTGCTATGATTGCCACGTGCGTCTTGATCCGTGGGGCATTCCCTTCGAGCAATACAGTGCGATTGGGAAATTCCAGCCTCTGGTGCCGAAAGAAAAAGTGCGAGTTCGAGGCTTTAGCATCAAAGAAGATAAAACCCTTGCTGGCTATCAAGAGTATTTGAAAACGGTTTACACCGAGAAGGCCGATGCCACCGCACGCGTGCCTCACGGGCCTGAAGTGGACGGCATGGAGAAGCTCAAAAAATATCTGCTCAAGGAACGAAAGGATGAGATCACGAAGAACGTGATTCGCAGATTGATGACTTACAGCATCGGTCGAGAGCTGACCTATCGCGACCGATTTGCGGTTGAGGAATTACTCAAGCAAGCAGAGGAAAATCGCTATCAGCTGCAGGATATGATCGTTTCCGTTTGCCAAAGCCCCACCTTCACAGGAACTAAACCCAAAAAATAATAATCCTATGACACAAAAATCCTGGCATCTCAATCGACGTGAATTTATTCGAGGCGGCGGCGCGGCATTGGCCTTACCATTTCTTCAAGGAATGTCGTGGGGCAAGACCGCTGGCAAGGCACTGCCCAAACGCATGGTGGTCAGCTACATCGCCTACGGTGTTTACGAATCGAAGAATAAAGACGGCTCACACCACGATTGGAACTGGTGGCCGTGCAAAGAGGCAGGCTCGCTTAGTTTTAATAAATCGGCAGCTCCTTTTGCCTCGCTGAAGGACTCCGTGAGCTACTTGCGCGGTCTCGATCATGCCGGTGGAGTGGGGATGGGTGGCCACAGTAGTGGTGATGTTTTTGCCACTGGAGCTAACATGTCGGGGCTTGAAAAAACGAACAACATCTCTGTCGATCAGCTTGCCGCAAAGATCAACGGTCACAAGACTCGCTACGCCTCGCTGGTGCTGGGCACGGAGGGTGGCACTGGCTCGTATGGCAGTGCCAAGACGCTCTCGCATTATGGGCCGGGTAAGCCGATTCCCTCGATGCATCGTCCGCAGGAGATTTTCAATCGTCTCTTCAATCCCTACGCCGGAAAAGGGGTCGAGCAAGTCCGTGCGGACCTCAAGCGCGAGGCCAGTGTGCTCGATCTCATGATGGATGATTCCAAGCGGCTTCAGGGGCGACTGGGTAAAGAAGATCAACAGAAAGTGGAGGAGTATTTGGATTCGATCCGGGCTTTGGAAAAACGGGTTGAACGCACCAGCGAGTGGACGCACAAGCCGCTCCCGAATGTTGATACGAAGGGGCTGAATATTGAGGTGTCTCACAAAGATCCCGAGGAATATACGAGGTGTATGTATGACCTTCTTTTCCTCGCTTTCCAAACTGATTTGACGCGCTTTGCGACCTTGATGCTGGAGAGTGAGCATTCGAGTGCTAGTGAGATGTGGAACTATGCCAATTATGTCCTGGGCTACAAAGGTGCCACGCATGACATCGCACATAAGCGTCCGACGGAGTCCGGGCAATGGGATAACTGGCGTGCGAAGCAACATGCTTACTTTTTGAATCGATTGAAAAACACTCCCGAAGGCGATAGCAACATGCTCGACCAAACGGTGGTCGTTTGGGGTTCAGCTCATCCACATGCTTCTCACAGCACGAAGAATTATCCCATTCAGGTC